>NZ_JBEYTL010000060.1:0-1027 GCF_040643025.1 Streptomyces sp. NPDC047525 | reverse complement strand
ACTCCCGGGGTGCCGGGGCATTCCCGCGATTCCGGCACCCCGGTTGAGGCGGGACCGGCCGTGGAGGGGAGCTCATCGCGGCCGGTACTGCCCGCTTTCAGCTTCCTCCGTAGTGGGTGCCGAAAAGGTCCCCGCGCGGCGCATCTTCTCTACGTCCTACCTGTGATCGTGGGGGCAGGCTTGTTCTGGAGTCTGGGACCGCGCCACGGAAAGTCAGCCCCCTGCGGCCTGCGGTCGACGTCTGGCCGGACCTGGCTCGCTGCACCACATCCCGGTCCTGGCCACGCTGCCAATGCCTTTGAAGGCAACGGGCTCCTGCGTTCGCTGACGGCGAACAAGCCCCCTGATGCACATGGGTTGAGGGGAGGGGGCCTGCCTAAAGGGCCCCCAGGGCCCGTGGCCGGCCACCGCTCCCGACGGTATTGATCATGGAAAGTCCCGGCGCGGCTGACGGTCGGAACGGCCGTTCGTGCGGCGGGCGTTGGCCGGTGGTCGTGTGGCGGCGATGGCCTGGCGATGGCCGGTGCCGTCCCGGTGATCGGCTGGGTAGACGAAAGGGCCCCCGTGGCGAATCCGCGGGGGCTTTGCTGCTGGCTCTGGGTGCGGTGTGGTGTCCGGGCGGTCCGACCGTGCGGACGGGACCGGCCGAAGGCCGCACGCCCGGCCGGTGCGGGCGGTGCTGCCCGGCGCGCCGAAGGCGCGCCCTTGAGCAAGTAAAGCGAAGTTACTCCGATGCGGGCCGACTGCGCGGGGCCCGCTTGGCGGCTGCCTTCGTCGGCGTCACGGGGAACGACAGACGGCATGTCGCGGCGGGGGCCCGCAGCTCCTCGCACAAGAGCGGACGGCCGTTGTCGGCGTCGCTGGTGATGCGGTAGGTGATCAGGAGCGGGCTCGCGTCCGGGACGAGTTGCAGCGTGCTCCGCTCGTCCGGAAAGGGGGTACGAGCAGTGACCTCCTCGGTGAAGGCGAGGGTGTGTCCGGCGTCGGAGAGCTGGCGATAGAGATCACCGACCGGGGCGGTGGGCTG
>NZ_JBEYTL010000059.1:0-1071 GCF_040643025.1 Streptomyces sp. NPDC047525 | reverse complement strand
CCGTCCCCGCTCACGGGCGGGGCACTGGTCGAACAGGCCCGCCTGGCCGAGGAGGTCCGCGCCGTCGCGCTGCGCGGGCGGTGAGGGCCGGGCTGGTCAGCCCGCCGCCCGGCGCCGCGCGACAGCCGACACGACGTCGTCGACGGCCTGTTCCAGGGGCACCTCGGGGCGCCAGCCCGTCATGTCCCGGAAGACCGAGGAGTCGACGTCGAGGTCGCGGAGGTCGCCGGTCTCGGCGTAGTCGGGCGGCTCCACGGACAGTACGGGGACGGGTGGCCGTCCGGTGTGCACGGCCGCCGCGTCGGCGATGGTCCGGAACAGGTCGCCGAGCGTCACGACGTGCCCGCCCACCGCGCAGGCGCGTCCGTCCAGGGCTGCCGCGTGGTCGAGTGCGACGGTGAAGGCGCGGGCCGCGTCGCTCACGTCGAGGAACTCGCGCCGCACGGTGCCGTCGTGCCACAGGGTGAGAGGCTCGCCGGACAGGGCCCGGCGGGCCATCGCGGGCGCCACCCCCGCCTCGCTGCCGACGGTGGTGGGCAGGCGCAGCGCGATGCCACGGACGGCGCCCCGGGCCGCGGCGTCGAGCAGGTGCCGCTCCGCTTCGGCCTTCTGCCGCGCGTAGACGCTGCGTTGGGGGCCGCCGTCCGCCACCTGGTTGGTGCTGGCCAGGAGCAGGATCGGGGGAGGGCCCCCGCCGTCCGCCGCCGCGCATCGCGCGATCACCTCACGCACCAGGCCCACGTTCACCCGCTCCGCCCGGGGGTCCGACGCGGCGGACCGCCACGAGCCCTGGCCCCTCATGTGCGCCACCAGGTGGATCACCGCGTCGGCGCCGTGCACCGCGTCGGCGACCGCGCCCTCCTCGGTGAGGTCGGCGCGCACCACCTCGGTCGTCGCCCGGCCGCCGCCCGGCACGGCGAACGGGCCGCGCGCCACCGCGCGCAGCCGTATCCGACGGCCGGAGAGCTCGCGCACCACGGCGGAACCGATGTACCCGGAGGCGCCCAGGACGACGACCAGGGGGCGGCGGGACGCGTTTTGCCCGGCGCCGGAGGATGGGGGAGCGGTCAT
>NZ_JBEYTL010000058.1:0-1123 GCF_040643025.1 Streptomyces sp. NPDC047525 | reverse complement strand
CGGCATCGACTGCAAGGGCGGCATGGAACTGGGCCCGTTCGGCGGGCGCTTCGAGGCGCTGGCCATCGACCGCGCGCAGGCGATCGTCCTGCTGGAGCGGATGATCGTGGAGATCCAGGGCCGGATGCGGCTGTGCCGGGCAGAGGGCGTGCGGTCCATCTGGCCCCTTGCCGTAGGGATCCGGCCGGTGCCGGTGGTCGTGATCGTCGATGAGCTTGCAGAGCTGTACCTGAACGACGGATCCCGCCAGGGGCGCGAGGCGTCCGAGCGGTGCGGAACGCTGCTGCTGCGCCTGGCTCAGCTCGGGGCGGCGCTCGGCGTGCACCTGGTGCTGGCCGGGCAACGCGTCGGCTCCGATCTCGGGCCTCGGGTCACCTCCCTGCGCGCCCAGCTCGGCGGCCGGATCGCACACCGCGCCCACGATGAAGCCTCGGCAGAGATGACGCTGGGCGACCTCAACGCCGATGCCGTGATCGTCGCGCAGACGATCTCCGAAGAGGAACAGGGCGTCGCCGTGGTCGCCACCGGGGGCCGCTGGCTGCGCGCCCGGTCCCGTCAGGTTACCCCGGAAGAGGTCGAAGAGGTCGCACGCACAAGAGGTCCGGCCGATCCGTTCCTGTCGGGGCCTGACGCACTCCAGAAAGGAGGGGGAGCGGCATGACACAGACCACCATTTACGTCATCTGCGGATTCCTCTTTCTGTTCACGGTAATGGTCGCCCGGTCCCGGGAGGTCCGCTGGTATCAGGTAGTCGTGATCTGCATGGCGGGATTCCTCCTAGCAATGACACCCCTGGGATACATCGTCTGGTGGACATTCCGATTCGTGGGGGACGGTCTATTCGGCTGACCGGCCTCCGGTAGGCCGCGAAGGATAGGCGCGATCGAGATTCATCACTCTCAGTCACACACACTTTCAGAGTCGAGAATAGCCACAGTTGAGATCAGTAAAGACGAGACAAGTCGAGTCGAATCCAGGAGTTGCCATGTCCGCCATTCGCTTCCCGCGTGAAAGGGGCCCTCCCCGTGTATCCGAAGTCCGCAAAGGCGCGGCGCTCGGTCCTTAATGAGGCTGAGCGTCAGCGCCTTCTTTCGTTCACAGAGCAAGACTTCATCCGGCTCGT
>NZ_JBEYTL010000057.1:0-1231 GCF_040643025.1 Streptomyces sp. NPDC047525 | reverse complement strand
TCCGTGGATGGGTTGTTGCCTGACACGTTGTCGGATCGTGGGAATGCGAAGTTGTTTGTGAAGCTGTATGCCAATGATTACCGGCATGTGCCGGGGATCGGCTGGTATCGGTGGGACACGACGCGGTGGCAGATCGATGAGGACGACACGGTGGTGTGGGCGGCGGGTGACCTCGCGGAGAACATCGCCACGCATGATGCCCGGGGTGTGTTCACCACGACGGCTCTGCAGCAGCACCGGCGGCGTGCGCTGTCGACCACGGGCATGAACGCGATGCTCACGCAGGCGAAATCGGCTCCGGGCATGGTCTTGAACGCGGCGCGTCTGGATGCCGATCCCTATGCCCTGTGCACCCCGCAGGGCATCGTCGACCTGCGCACCAGCCTGATCAAGACCCCTGACCCCAACAAGGACTTCCACTCCCGGTCCACGACCGTGGGCCCCCAGCACGTGAACACCCCGCGCTGGAACCGGTTTTTGGCCGACACCTTCGGCGACGACGCCGAGGGCCGGGAAATGATCGACTTCCTGCAGCTGCTCCTTGGCTACTCCGTCACCGGCGACGTCGGCGGCCAGGTCCTGCCCTTCCTCTTCGGCGCGGGCAAGAACGGCAAGTCCGTCCTCCTGGACGTCCTGATGAAACTCCTGGGCGACTACGCGGACGCCGCCCCGCCCGGCTTCCTGATGGCCCGCCCCTACGAAGGCCACCCCACCGACCTCGCGGAACTCCACGGCCGCCGCGTGATCGTGTGCAGCGAGGTCAAACACGGCGACAAATTCGACGAGGCCCGCGTCAAACTCCTCACCGGCGGCGACCGGATCAAAGCCCGCCGGATGCGGCAGGACTTCTTCAGCTTCCAGCCCACCCACAAACTCTGGCTCCTGGGCAACCACCGCCCCGAAGTCGGCACCGGCGGCTTCGCCTTCTGGCGCCGCATGCGCCTGCTCCCCTTCGAACGCGTCGTCTCCGACCAACGCAAGATCGACAACCTCGCCGACATCCTCGTCACCGAAGAAGGCTCCGGAATCCTGGGCTGGCTCATCGACGGCGCCCGCCGCTACCTGGCAGGAGAACGCGACCTCACCGGCCCCGAACGCGTACGCATCGCCACCACCGCCTACGCCGAGACCGAAGACCACACCGGCCGCTTCTTCGAGGAATGCTGCACCCTGGCCCCCGACCACCGAGCCGAACAGACCGGCCTCTACACCGCCTACAAAGCCTGGTGCC
>NZ_JBEYTL010000056.1:0-1244 GCF_040643025.1 Streptomyces sp. NPDC047525 | reverse complement strand
GTGCTGTTCGCCGAGGTCACCCTGCCCGAACACGCCCAGGAGGACGCCGCCCGCTTCGGCCTGCACCCCGCCCTGCTGGACGCCGCCCTGCACGCGCAGCGCTTCCACGAGGGCTTTGCCGCGGAGGGTGTCTGGCTGCCCTTCACCTGGAACAGGGTGTCGCTGTTCGCCACCGGTGCGGCCACCATCCGCGTCCTGCTGCGCAGCACGGGCGACGACACGGTGCGCGTCGCCGCCGCCGACCCGGCAGGGGCTCCTGTCGCGCTGGTCGAGGCGATGCGGCTGCGCAAGGTGGACCCGTCCCGGCTGTCGGCCGCCACGACGGATCTGGACGGTCTGTTCGCGCTGGAGTGGTTCCCGGCGGCGGCCGCCGAGTCCGCCCCGGTCTACTCGGCCGCGGTCCTGGGCGCCGATCCGTTCCTGCTCGGGTCCGCCCTGCCCGGTGTCGTCGCCCACACCGACACTGCCGGGCTCCTTGCGTCGCTCGATGCGGGTGGTGCGCTGCCGCAGTGCGCGGTACTGCAGATCGCGGCTCCGGAGGCGGTCGATGTCCCGGCGGCCGCGCACGAACTCGCCGAGAAGCTGCTCCTGACGGTGCAGGCGTGGGTCGCGGACGAACGCCTGGAGAGCGTGCCGCTCGTCGTGGTCACCCGAGGCGCGGTGGGCACGGGGCAGGGACCCGACGATCCCGGTGTCACCGACCTGTCCGCATCGGTCGCCTGGGGACTCATCCGCAGCGCGCAGACCGAACACCCCGACCGCTTCGTACTCCTCGACATCGAAACCGACACCAACGCTGAAAGCGGCGCGACGTCCGACCCTGGCTGGGGGAGCCTCCTGGCCTTCGCCCTGTCCGGCTCCGAGCCCCAACTCGCCGTACGCAAGGGCGAGTTGCTCGCAGCCCGGCTCGTGCGCGGGGTCGACGGCCGGCAGATCGCCGGGGTCGGCGGATTCGGCGCCGGCACGGACTGGCGTATCGACGCGCTGGGGGCCGGCACGTTCGACGACGTGGGCAAGGCGGAGAACCCGCGCGCCACCCGGCCGCTTGAGGAGGGTGAGATACGGCTCCAGGTCCGCGCCGCCGGCCTCAACTTCATGGACGTGGCTGGATCCTTGGGCCTCGCCAAGTTCGAGGACGGTCTCGGGGCCGAGGGTGCGGGTGTGGTCGTGGAGACGGGGCCCGGTGTCACCCGCTTCGCCGTCGGTGACCGGGTGTTCGGCGGCTTCCCCTCCGCCTTCGCCCC
>NZ_JBEYTL010000055.1:0-1280 GCF_040643025.1 Streptomyces sp. NPDC047525 | reverse complement strand
CCTCCCCGCCACCACAATCTTCGACCACCCCACCCCCACCACCCTCACCGAACACCTCCACCAACAACTCACCCCCAACACAGCCGACATGGCACGGGAGGAGCAGGTTCAGGGCGCGTCCGTCGAGGCGGAGATCCGCCGGGCGCTGATGGGTGTACCGCTGACCAGGCTCAGGGAAGCCGGGCTGATGAAGCCGCTGCTGGTCCTGCTCGGCCTGGAGGACCCCGAGGCCGAGGACTCCGAGACATCCGGATCGGGCGAGGGCGCCATCGACGACATGGACGTCGATGACCTTCTCCAGATCGCTCTCGGCACCGATTCCTGAACTGATTCCGAAAGCAGGGGACGAGCATGGCTGCATCGAACGAGGAACTCATCCGCGGGCTCCGCGCCTCACTGAAGGAGCGGGACCGGCTGCAACGGGAGAACCAGCGGCTGACCGATGCCTCGCGCGAGGTCGCGCAGGCGGCCCGCGAGCCGGTCGCGGTGGTCGGGATGGCCTGCCGTTTCCCGGGCGGGGTGCGGTCGCCCGAGGATCTGTGGGACCTGGTGGCGGCGGGGGTCGATGCCACTTCGGAGCTGCCCGGTGACCGGGACTGGCCGGAGGACCTGTACGACCCGGACCCGGAGAGCCTGGGCAAGTCGTATGTCCGTCGCGGTGGTTTCCTGGACGATGTGGCGGGCTTCGACGCGGAGTTCTTCGGGATTTCGCCGCGTGAGGCGCTGGCGATGGATCCGCAGCAGCGGCTGCTTCTTGAGACCTCGTGGGAGGTGTTGGAGCGGGCGGGCCTGGACCCGCAGGCGCTGAGGGGCAGCCGGACTGGCGTCTACGTCGGCGCCTCGTCTTCCGCGTACGTCCCTGATGTGGACCACCTGGCGGAGAGCGTCGAGGGCTACACCATGACCGGCAACCTGGCGAGTGTGCTGTCGGGCCGGGTGTCGTACTCGTTCGGGTTCGAGGGGCCCGCGGTGTCGGTGGACACCGCGTGCTCGTCGTCGCTGGTGGCACTGCATCTGGCGATGCAGGCGCTGCGGCAGGGGGAGTGCACGCTCGCCCTGGCCGGCGGCGTGACGGTGTTGGCGAGTCCTGGTGGTTTCATCGAGTTCTCGCGGCAGCGTGGTCTGGCGCCGGATGGGCGGTGCAAGCCGTTCTCGGCGGATGCCGACGGGACGGCCTGGGGCGAAGGCGTCGGGTTGTTGGCGTTGGAGCGTCTTTCGGATGCGCGGCGTCTTGGGCACAAGGTGCTGGGTGTGGTGCGGGGTTCGGCCGTCAATCAGGA
>NZ_JBEYTL010000054.1:0-1510 GCF_040643025.1 Streptomyces sp. NPDC047525 | reverse complement strand
TTGGGCCGCAGTGCCTGCCCCTGCACCACCGTGTCGCGCCCGATGACCCGCTGGTTCGAGCGGTCGCTCACGGACATGTTGTTGAGCAGGCACACCCGGCGCCACGTCCTCCACATGCGCAGTACGACGCGTGGGTACCCGGTCAGCCACCAGCGCAGCGGCCAGGCGTTGACGTCGACCCCGTGGGCCAGCAGCCGGGGTTCCCACCACCGTTGGGTGAGGACCCCGATGATCAGCAGGGCGGTAAAAATCCAGACGATCAGAGAGCCCGGCATCAGCGCCTGCCCTCCATCCAGGCCAGCAGCCAACGGGCCCGCACCATGGCCGCCTCAGCGTGCACGGCCGCCATGCTCAGGAGGTACTTGGTCGTCGCCGTGTCATCGGCGACCCCGAGCAGCGTCTCAGCGCCGGACAGCACTTTGAGATCCCGCGTCAGGTACACAAGCACCGCTTGATCGTTCTCCGGTTCCCGGTGGGCGGATCCCTCACCGTCGCCGCAGGGTCCGGCCAGCTCGCGCATCTCGCGCGCCATCCGCTCCGCCTCTTCAGCGATCACCCCGGCACACGGCGTGGTGCACGCGAAGACCTTCGCTTCCTCCACGTCGGGCGCCGTGCCCACCGCTACGTGATCCACGTGCGCACGCAGGAAGTCCGCGCCGCACACCACGCAGGCCGCACCGTCCGCCTGCGCCGCCGAGAGGTGCCAGAAATCCATCATCAGGACTCACCCCCCGACGACTTCCCCCGCGCCCCCGACGACGCCCCAGGACCGCCACCAGGAGGAGTCGGACCGGTCACCGCCGTGATCGCATCCGCCCGGTAGGACGTGCCGCTACGGCCGTCCACCGACCACGCGTTCGCGACGAGGTTGGTGACCGTTACTTCCGCACCGGCCGTGATGCCCTGCGGCTGGATACCGGAGACCACCACATCGATGGCCTCCACACGGCGCCCCTGGGCGGGCACCACCGTGACACTGGTGACCCACTGGAGGTTGCCCTCCCGGTCCCTGCGCTGCTCGCCCTCCGGATTGAGGCGCGGCTCAGGTGCGATCGAGCACCGCATCGGCCCCAGCCGTGCCGTGTCTATCGGCATGGTCTGCATGATCTGCCCTCTCCACTGGTCTCATTCGGTCATCCACTCATTCGAATGAGTGGATGAACCATGGTGATTCGCTGTCCAGTCATGCGTCAACCACTTATGCTCATGAGTGGAGAAGTTGCCCACTAGCACACGGCACTGACAGCTAGCCCAGCCCGACCCGTCCGGCCGTCCATCTGACCCGCAGGGAGCGAGCTCTCATGACAGCCCGAAAGCACGTCCAGCGACCGGAACCGATGTACATGGTCGTCGCGCGCGAGCTAGCCAACGAGATCAAGGAAGGCCGCTACGAGCCGGGGCAACTCCTGCCGTCCGAGAACGAGTTGGTGGAGATCTTCGGAGTCGGCAAGGCGACCGTCCGCCAGGCCGTTGCGGAGCTGCGCGGCATGGGCCTTGTTTACTCCCGCCA
>NZ_JBEYTL010000053.1:0-1567 GCF_040643025.1 Streptomyces sp. NPDC047525 | reverse complement strand
CGGTGCCCGGTCAGGCGGTCACGGTGGTGAGCGTCGGCATGGGGAAGACGAGCTTGCCGCCGCTTTTGAGATATGCCTGCTCGCGCTCGACGAAGCCGGCCCGGTGGATCCAGGGCAGGACGAGGAGCTGGTCGGGGCGCCGGGACCTGGCCTCCTCCTCGGAGACGATCGGGATCCCGCTGCCGGGGGTGAAGCGGCCGGCCTTCTCCTCGCTGACCTCGCCGATGCAGGGCAGGTCCTCGGGGCCGATGCCGCAGTACTGCAGGGTCACGTTCCCCTTGGTCGACGCCCCGTACCCGAGGGTGACCAGGCCGGCCGCGCGGGAGTCGTCGAGGAACCCCCGCAGATCGGCGCGCTGTTGGTGCACCCTGCGGGCGAACGCCTCGTAGGGCGCCATGGTGTCCAGGCCCGCGGCGGCCTCGGCCTCGCGCAGCGCGACCAGGGACCCCTCGTCGCGCGGGTGGCGGCCGGGATTCTTGGCGAGGGTGACGTAGAGGCTGCCGCCGTAGACGTCGGTGACCTCGGCCTTCAGGACGGTGAAGCCCACCTTCTGGGCCATCCACTCGATCTGCTGGAACGCGTAGTACTCCAGGTGCTCGTGGCACACCACGTCGTAGGCGTTGGCCTCGAGCATCGACGGCATATAGCTCTGCTCGGTCATCCACACGCCGTCGTCGTCGAGGATCGCGTGGATGTCCTGCATGAACCGCAGGGGGTCCGGGAGGTCGTAGAACATGCCGGTCGTCGTGACGACCTTGGCGCGCCGGCTGCCGTACCGCTCGGTGAAGGCGTCGCGGGTGAAGAACTCGGCGATCAGTTCGGCGGGCGGGTAGTGCTCGCGGAACTTCTCGCCCGAGGGGTCGATGCCCACCAGGCGCAGCCCCTCGACGGGGTACTGGTGCAGCAGCGTGCCGTCGTTGCTGCCGATGTCGACGACGATGTCGCCCGCCTGGAGGCCGGTCAGCTCGGCGGCCGCGACGGCCTTGCCGCGCAGGTGGTCGACCATGAAGGGCCGGATGCCCGGACGGTAGCCGTAGCCCTCGCCGTACATCAGGCCGAGGTCCGGGGTGTGCCGCAGCTGCAGGAGGCCGCAGCCGCCGGGCGAGCACTTCACCAGCTCCAGCGGCACCGAAGGCACCTTCTCGTCGAGGCTCTTGGGAAAGACACAGGTCAAAGCCTGATTCCCCAGGTCGAGCACCGGAATCAGTTCGTGATTGCCGCAGACACGGCACTGAGTGATGATCATCATCTGCCCGTTTCAGTCCGTGGTGACCGTGGCGAGGAGGTAGCCGTAGGACTTCGGGACGCGCACGCCGTCCACCATCCGCTCGAACTCCTCGGGGCCGGTCATCTGGATGACGTCGTCCTTGCGCGCCAGCAGGGCGGCGGCGATGCTCTCGCGGACCGCCTGGGGGGCCAGGGTGTTGGCCGTGACGTCGGTGAACTCCTTGATGACGAGCCCGGCCTGCTCGATGACGGCCCGGTAGTCGTCCATCTCCGGGCTCGTGATGATGTCCTGGAACGTCAGCTCCGTGTCGGGCTGGCTGAACATGTCGGCGAGGACGAG
>NZ_JBEYTL010000052.1:0-2399 GCF_040643025.1 Streptomyces sp. NPDC047525 | reverse complement strand
AGGGCGGTGGCGAAGACGGGGTAGGTGTCGTACAACTCCCGTCCCATGCCCAGGCGTTGAGCGCCCTGACCCGTGAACAGGAAAGCCGTCTTGCCCTCGCGGCCGGCCCGGGAGAAGACACCCGGCGCGGCCTCGCCCCGGCTGAGCGCCTCCAGACCGGCGAGCAACTCCTCGGTGCTCGACCCCACGACCACCGCACGCTCCTCCCAGGCGGACCGGGTGGTGACGAGGGAGCGGCCGACATCGACGGGACGCAGCTCCGGACGGGCGGACACATGGGCGTGCAGCCGCTCGGCCTGCGCGCGCAGACCGGCCTCGTCGCGCGCCGAAAGCACCCACAGCGCATGGCCCTCGGTGGCCCCGGACCCGTCGGCCGCCACCGGCACCCGCACCGGCGTCTGCGGCTGGGCGTCGGCCTGCTCGACGACGACATGCGCGTTCGTGCCGCTGATGCCGAACGACGAGACGGCCGCCCGCCGGGGGCGCCCCTCGACGTCCGGCCAGGGGCGGGCCTCGTCGAGCACCGCGACCCCGCCCGAGGTCCAGTCGACCTCCGGGGACGGTTCACTCACGTGCAGGGTCCGCGGCAGGACCCCGTGGCGCATCGCCTGCACCATCTTGATGACGCCGCCGACGCCCGCCGCGGCCTGCGCGTGCCCGATGTTGGACTTGAGTGAACCGAGGAAGACCGGCTGCCGTTCGTCGTGGCCGGCGCCGTAGGTGGCGATGATCGCCTGTGCCTCGATGGGGTCGCCGAGTTTGGTGCCGGTGCCGTGCGCTTCGACGGTGTCGATGTCGGAGGGGGTGAGTCCTGCGTCGGCGAGTGCCTGGCGGATCACCCGTTGCTGGGAGGGCCCGTTGGGGGCGGTGAGGCCGTTGCTCGCGCCGTCCTGGTTGACGGCGGAGCCGCGGATCACGGCGAGGACCTGGTGTCCGTTGCGGCGGGCGTCGGACAGCTTCTCGACCAGGAGCAGGCCCACGCCCTCCGCCCAGGAGGTGCCGTCCGCATCGGCCGAGAACGACTTGCTGCGTCCGTCGGCCGCGAGCCCGCGCTGCCGCGAGAACTCCACGAACATGCCCGGCGCCGACATCACGGTGGCGCCACCGGCCAGCGCGAGGGTCGTCTCGCCCTGCCGCAGCGAACGTATCGCCATGTGCAGCGCCACCAGCGACGACGAGCAAGCGGTGTCGACCGTCACGGCCGGACCGAGCAGTCCCAGCTGGTAGGCGATCCGGCCCGACATGACACTGCTGGTGGAGCCGGTGAGCAGATGCCCCTCGACGCTCGGCGGCCCCTCGTGCAGCCGCGGCCCGTAGTCGAGGGCGGTGGCGCCGACGAAGACACCGGTGCGGCTTCCGCTCAGGCCGCGAGGATCCACACCGGCCCGTTCCACCGCCTCCCAGGCCGTCTCGAGGAGCAGTCGCTGCTGCGGGTCCATGGCGAGTGCCTCGCGCGGCGAGATCCCGAAGAAGCCCGCGTCGAACAACCCGGCGTCGTGCAGGAATCCGCCCTCGGCCACCGAACTCTTGCCGGAGCGCTCGGGGTCGCTGTCGTACAGCTCCGTGTCCCAGCCGCGGTCCTGCGGGAAGCCGGAGATGGCGTCCCGTCCCTCGGCGACCAGCTGCCAGAGGTCCTCCGGTGAGGCGACACCGCCCGGATAGCGGCAGGCCATGCCGACGATGGCGATCGGCTCGTCGGAGTGCGGGGCTTCCCGTGACGTGAACGCGTCGGCCACCGTGCCGAGCAGCTCGTGCCCAAGGAACGCGACGAGCGCGGCGGGCGTCGGATGGTCGAAGAGAAGGCCGCTGGGCAGATCGAGACCGGTGACGGCTCCGAGCTGATCGCGCAGCTCCACCGACATCAGGGAGTCGAAGCCCAGATCCCTGAACGGCAGCCGCAGATCCAGGCGTTGGCCCGGCGCGTACTCCAGGACCGCGGCGATCTGCGCGGTCACCAGGTCCGTCACCTCCCGCTCGCGCTCCGCCTCGGAAAGACCGGCGAGGCGCGCGCCGAGCGCGCCCACGGGCGCCGCGGCGGTCTGCTCGGCCTGCTCCGGGGCAGCCAGTTCGGCCCGCTCCAGCGGACGGCCGCCGATCCAGTGGTGGCTGCGCTGGAAGGCGTACGTGGGCAGCGCGGCCCGACCGGCGCTCTGCCCGGCGTACGCGGTCGACCAGTCCACCTCCACGCCGCGCACATGGGCGGTGGCCAGGGCGGTCAGTACCGTCGAGACTTCGTCGCGGCCACGGCGCAGCAGCGGCACGGCCAGGACGTTCTCGCCGCGCGCCGACTCACCTACGAGTGCTGTGAGGGTGGTGTCGGGTCCGAGTTCGAGGTAGGTGGTGACGCCTTGGGTGTCGAGGTGGTGGATGGTGTCGGCGAAGCGGACGGCTTCTTGGAT
>NZ_JBEYTL010000051.1:0-2424 GCF_040643025.1 Streptomyces sp. NPDC047525 | reverse complement strand
CTCACACCAAAAGACGACACACCCGCCCGACGCACCCGCACACCCCGAGGCCACTCCACCGACCCCGTCAACAACTCCAACGCCCCCGCATCCCAGTCCACGAAGGGGGACGGCTCGCTCACGTTGAGCGTGCGGGGCAGTTCCTCGTTGCGTAGCGCCATCAGCATCTTGATGACTCCGCCGACTCCGGCGGCCGACTGCGTGTGTCCGATGTTGGACTTCACCGAGCCGAGCTGCACGGGACGTCCGCCCTCACGGTCCTGTCCGTACGTGGAGATGAGCGCCTGGGCCTCGATCGGGTCACCCAGCTTCGTGCCCGTGCCGTGTGCCTCCACCGCGTCCACGTCCGACACCGACAGGCCCGCATTGGCCAGCGCGGCCCGGATCACCCGCTCCTGCGACGGACCGTTCGGCGCGGTCAGGCCGTTGCTCGCGCCGTCCTGGTTGACGGCCGAACCCCGCACCACACCCAGCACCTTGTGCCCAAGACGCCGCGCATCCGAGAGACGTTCCACCGCCAACAGCCCGACGCCCTCTCCCGCGCTGAAGCCGTCGGCGTCCGCCGAAAACGGCTTGCACCGGCCGTCAGGAGCCAGACCACGCTGCCTTGAGAACTCGGTGAGGGCGGCGGGGCTTGCGAGGACGGTGACGCCACCGGCCAGGGCGAGATCGCACTCTCCCTGCCGCAGCGCCTGGACCGCGAGGTGCAGTGCCACCAGTGACGACGAGCACGCGGTGTCCACCGACACCGCGGGCCCCTCGAAACCGAACGAGTACGACACCCGGCCCGACAGCACACTCGCCAGGTTGCCGGTGAGGGTGTAGCCCTCCACGTTCTCGGGCGGGTTGTCCATGTCGGGGATGTACGCCGAGGTGGAGGCGCCGACGTAGACGCCGGTCCGGCTGCCCTTCAGCGCCTGCGGGTCCAGGCCCGCCCGCTCCAACACCTCCCACGAGGTCTCAAGAAGCAGCCGCTGCTGCGGATCCATCGCCAGCGCCTCACGCGGCGAAATCCCGAAGAACTCCGCGTCGAAGCCCGCCACATCGTCCAGGAAACCGCCGCGACGGGCATACGACTTGCCCAGGCTCTCCGGGTCCGGGTCGTACAGGTCCTCCGGCCAGTCCCGGTCACCGGGCAGCTCCGAAGTGGCATCGATTCCCGCCGCCACCAGATCCCACAGATCCTCGGGCGACCGCACACCGCCCGGGAAACGGCAGGCCATCCCGACCACCGCGACCGGCTCCTGCATGACGGCGGTCAGCCGCTGGTTCTCCAGCTGCAGCCGCTCGGTCTCCTTGAGTGACGTACGCAGTGCGTCGATGATTTCCTGGTTCGACGTGGTCATGCTGGGGCTCCGCTCTGGCAGGTGGGCGTCAGGTCAAGAGGACGACGGGTGCAGCGCTCGGGCTGCTCAGGACGGGCTTTCGCCGCGAGCCACGCGCACGAGATCCTCGATGGCCAGCGAGTCGATCCTGCTCTGGTTCTCGTTGTTCGGGGCGGGCTCGGCGGCCTTCGCCATCGGGGTATCGGCGCTCTCGTCGGGTACGGGGACCAGGCTGCTCAGGTGGTCGGCCAGCGCCTCCGGGCTGGGGTGGTCGAACACGGCGATCGGTGAGAACCGGACGCCGGTCGAGGCAGCGATGCGGTTGCGAAGCTCGATGGCGGTGACCGAGTCGATGCCGAACTCCTTGAACGCCAGGGCGGAGTCGACCGTCATGGACTTGGAGTGGCCAAGCACCGTGGCCAGTTCGGCGCAGACGAGGTCGAGCAGTTCCTCCCCGCGCTGCGCCGCGGGCAGTGCGGCGAGCCGTTCGAGCGGGCTCGGGCCGTCCGTGGCGGCGGGGGTCTCGTCGGCCGTGCCGATCAGCTCCGAGATCAGCTGATACGGCCGCGAGCCGCGGGAGCGCTCGGCGACGCGGTCCCAGTCGACGCTGGCGATCGCGACCGTGGTGTCGCCGTTGTCCAGGGCTTGCTGGAGGGCGACGACGCCGAGGTGAGGCGTCATCAGGTCCATCCCGCCCAGACCGATCCACTCCTGGAAGTTCTCCTCCCCGGCCATACCGCTGCCGGCCCAGGCGCCCCAGGCGACCGAGGTCGCGGGCAGGCCCAGGGACCTGCGGTACTCGGCGAAGGCGTCGAGGTAGGCGTTGGCCGCCGCGTAGGCGCCCTGGCCGACGTTGGGCAGCAGGCTGCTGAACGAGGAGTACAGCACGAACGCGGCCAGGTCCTGGTCGAGCGTCAGCTCGTGCAGGTTCTGTACGGACTGGTACTTGGGGCGCAGGACCTCATCCAGCTGCTCGGGAGTGATCGCGCTCAGCGGGCGGTCGTCCGCGATGCCGGCGGTGTGGATGACGGCGGTGAGGGGGTGGTGGTGGGGGATGGTGTGGAGGGTTTGTTTGAGGGTGTGGTGGTTGGTGGTGTCG
>NZ_JBEYTL010000050.1:0-2552 GCF_040643025.1 Streptomyces sp. NPDC047525 | reverse complement strand
CGACACCACCAACCACCACACCCTCAAACAAACCCTCCACACCATCCCCCACCACCACCCCCTCACCGCCGTCATCCACACCGCCGGCATCGCGGGGGAGGCGAAGCCGCTGGTGGAGCTGGAGTTGAACGAACTTGAGGCAGTGCTTGCGGCCAAGGCGGTCGGTGCGTGGAATCTGCACGACCTGCTCAGGGACGTACCGCTCGAACTGTTCCTGATGTTCTCCTCCGTGTCCGGTGTGTGGGGGAGCGCGGGCCAGGGCGGTTACGCCGCGGCCAACGCGTATCTGGACGCGCTGGCGGAGCACCGTCGTGCCGAGGGGCTTCCCGGGACGTCGATCGCCTGGGGCGCCTGGGCCGGTGACGGCATGGCCGGGGACGACGAGTACGTGGCCTGGTTGAACCGCAGCGGCATGCGCACCATGGCGCCGGCGCGGGCGATGGCCGCACTGCAGTCGGTGGTCGACCGGGACGAGACGTGCGTGACGGTGTCGGACATGGACTGGGCCCGCTTCGCGGACGCCTTCAACGCGGCGCGGCACCGTACGCTGCTCGACCGCCTGGAGTACACGACCGAAGCTGATGGGACCGCGGGGGCGGCCGATTCCGATTCCGTGGGCCCGCTGGCCGCGCGGATTGCTTCGGCGGCGCCGGCCCAGCGTACATACGTACTCCTGGAGGCCCTCGGCGCTGAGGTGGCCGCGGTGCTCGGTCACGCGCGAGCCGTGGAGCTCGAGGAAGATCTGTCCTTCCTGAAGATCGGCTTCGACTCGCTGATGGGAGTGGAGCTGAAGGGCAAGCTCGCCACGGCCACCGGTCTCGACCTGCCCGCCACGCTGATCTACGACTTCCCGACCCCGGCCGAACTCGTCGCCCATCTGCTGGAGCGACTGGCAGGGAGCGCCGACGCTGACCCGTCCGACGGGCTCCTGACGCCGCTGCGGGAGCTGGAACGGGCGCTTGAGTTCACGCCAAACGACGACGCCCTGCGCGAAGAGGTCACCGGACGCCTCGAGACGTTGCTGTGGCGGTGGCAGGAGCTGACCACGGGTGGCACCGGCACGAGTCCGGAGCCCGGCGGCGAAGACCTGCAAGAGGACCTGGAAGCGGTCACGGACGACGAGATCTTCGACCTGCTCGACCGCGAATTCGGCGACAGCTGACAAGCCGGATCGACAGCAGCACAGCAGCACAGCAGAGACAACAGAACTACAGGACAAGGGAGAGGGGCTTCCGCCATGGCGGACTTGCTCGTGGCCGGAGGAGGCATCGGCGGCCTGGCCGTCGCGCTGGCTGCCGCTGAGCGGGGGCACCGGATCACGGTGCTCGAACGGCGGGACGAGTTCACGGAGATGGGTGCCGGCATCCAGCTGGCGCCCAACGCCTTCCATGCGCTCGACCGGCTTGGTGTCGGTGAACAGGTGCGGGACCGTGCGGTGTTCATCGAGGCGCTGCGCCTGATGGACGGCACGACGGACGAACAGGTCAACGCCATGCCGCTCGGCACGGCCTACCGGGCGCGCTTCGGCAATCCGTACGCCGTGGTGCACCGTACGGATCTCTATCAGCCGCTGCTCGACGCCTGCCGGCGAACGCCTCGCGTCGAGCTGTGCACCGGCGTCGGGGTGACCGGCTACGAGCAGGACGCCGATGGAGTCACCGCCTTGCTGGAAGGCGGGGAGCGGCTGTGCGCCGACGCCCTGGTCGGGGCGGACGGCATCCACTCGGCGGTCCGCGCCCAGCTGATAGGTGACGGCGAGCCGCTGGTGTCCGGGCACACGATCTACCGCTCGGTCATTCCGATGGAGCGGGTGCCGGAGGAACTGCGGTCCGACTCCGTGACGTTGTGGGCCGGGCCGGGCTGGCACTTCGTGCACTATCCGATCAGCGGGGGCCGCGAACTCAACCTCGCTGTGACCAAGGACGACGGGGCCCGCGAGGCCGTGACCGGCCGGCCGACGCCGACCGAGCATGTGCTGGCCCAGTTCCGCGGGATGGGGCCGCGGGCAGCGCGCCTGATGAGCCTCGGGGAGCAGTGGAAGTGCTGGGTGCTGTGCGATCGTGACCCGGTGTACGGATGGACGGACGGCCGGGTCGTGCTGGCGGGCGATGCCGCCCATCCGATGCTCCAGTACGCGGCACAGGGCGCCTGCATGGCGCTGGAGGACGCGGTGCATCTGGGCTCGGTCCTCGACGTGGGTGCCGATGACCTGCCCCAGCGCTTCATCGACTACAACTGCGCCCGCGCCACCCGTACCGCGAGGGCGCAGCAGGTGGCGCGGGCGATGGGCCGGGAGGTGTACCACCCGGCGGGCGTGGCCGCGAAGGAGCGCAACGCGGAAATCGGCGCCCTGTCGCACACGGAGCTGTATGAGAAGGTCGCCTGGCTGCATGATGCGAGAGCGTGAGCCGGCGCTCCGTACGACCGGTCCGGCCTCCCCACCTTCGAGGGTGGGGAGGCCGGACCCGGGGTTAGGAGTGATCGGACTAGTTGCTGGCGCGGGGTGTGGGCGCCCGGGCCCGGCACGGGCAGCGGGGGCACGGGCCCCGGGG
>NZ_JBEYTL010000049.1:0-2783 GCF_040643025.1 Streptomyces sp. NPDC047525 | reverse complement strand
GGAGCGGGAGCTGGGTGGCCGGGTGCAGGTCGCGGCGGTGAACGGGCCGCGCGCGGTGGTCGTCTCCGGCGAGGGCGAGGCCCTCGATGTGGTGGCCCGGGCCTTTGAGGAACAGGGGCGGCGGGTGCGGCGGCTGCGGGTCTCGCACGCCTTCCACTCCCACCTGATGGAACCCATGCTCGCCGAGTTCGGTGAGATCGCCGCGCAGCTCACCTACCACGCGCCCACGCTGCCGGTCATCTCCAACGTGAGCGGGCAGCTGGCCACCGCCGCCGAACTGACCGACCCCGGCTACTGGGTACGCCAGGTGCGCGGCACCGTCCGGTTCCACCAGGGCATCACCACCCTGGCCGCCGCGGGGGTGCGCACCTTCGCCGAGATCGGGCCGCGCGGCGTGCTGACCGCGATGGTCACCGACTGCCTGCCCCCGGACATCGCCGACAGCACCGTATGCGTGGCCCTCTCCCGGACCGGACGGCCCGAGACCACCACCCTGGTCCAGGCCCTGGCCCGCCTGTGGACCACCGGCACCCACCTCGACTGGCACACCCTCACCCCCGCCCCCACCAACCAGAACACCAACACCAACACCAACACCAACACCGACACCGACACCACCCTCCAACTCCCCACCTACGCCTTCGACCGCCACCCGTACTGGCTGGACCGCACCTCGCAGACGGGCAACGGCGACCTGAGCCGGGTCGGGCTGACCACGCTCGACCACGGTCTGCTCGCCGCGTCCGTCGAGGTCGCCGGTGACGGTCCGGTGGTGCTGTCGGGCCGTATCTCCACTGCCACGCATCCGTGGCTGGCCGACCATGCGGTGGCCGGGACGGTGATCGTGCCCGGAACGGCGTTCGTCGATCTGGCGATCCGTGCCGGTGACCAGGTGGGCTGCGCGCTGGTCGAGGAACTCCTGATCCAGCAGCCGCTGGTCCTGCCCGACGGCAGTGCGGCCGAGGTCCAGGTGGTCGTGGACCCGGCCGGCGACGACGGCCGCCGCACCGCTGCCGTGCTGTCCCGCGCGCAGGGCGCAGGCGGGGTGTGGATCCGGCACGCCCAGATCACCCTCGCCCCGGACCGGGTGGGAGCCGATGACGCCGATCTCGCACAGCTCTCCGGGGCCTGGCCGCCGGCCGGTTCGGTCGCGGTCCCGGTCGAGACTCTGTACGCCGATCTCGCCGAGCGCGGCTACCACTACGGCCCCGTCTTCCAGGGCCTGAAGTCGGTGTGGCGTTCGGCCGACCCCGAGGTGCTGTTCGCCGAGGTCACCCTGCCCGAACACGCCCAGGAGGACGCCGCCCGCTTCGGCCTGCACCCCGCCCTGCTGGACGCCGCCCTGCACGCCCTGCAGCTGCACCCCGCATTCCCCCAGGACGGCACCTGGCTCCCCTTCGCCTGGAACCACGTCACCCTCCACGCCACCAACGCCACCACCCTCCACGTCACCCTCCACATCACCCCCGACAACACCATCCAGCTCACCGCCACCGACCCCACCAACACCCCGGTGGTGCAGATCGGCACCCTCAACATCCGCCCCGCCGACACCACACAGTTCGCCACGAGCACTCTCAACACCAACGGGCTCTACGCTTTGGAGTGGATGCCGGTCGCCGAAAGCACCGCCACCCCCCTCACCTCGGTCGCCGTCCTGGGCGAAGCCCCCTTCCCTCTCCCCCAGGCCACCGCATACACCGACACCGCCGCCCTGCTCGCCTGGCTCGACGCCGGCAACCCGGCACCGCAATGCGCCATCGTCAGCCTCACCACCCCCGACATCGCCGAGGCCGACGTCCTGGCCGCCACCCACCAGCACGCCGAACACCTACTGCTGACCGTCCAGGCCTGGCTAGCCGACGAACGCCTCGAAGACACCCCCCTCATCGTCCACACCCGACGCGCGATCACCACGACACCCACCCCCCACGCCCCCGGCGTCACCGACCTCCCCGCCTCCATCGCGTGGGGACTCATCCGCACCGCCCAGACCGAACACCCCGACCGCTTCATACTCCTCGACACCGACACCGACACCCCCGGCACCGGGACCGACACCGACTGGACAGCCGTCCTCGCCCACGCCGCATCCGGATTCGAACCCCAACTTGCCCACCACGACGGCACGTTGCTCGCAGCCCGGCTCGTGCGCGGGGTCGACGGCCGGCAGATCGCAGGGGTCGGCGGATTCGGCGCCGGCACGGACTGGCGTGTCGACGTCACCGGCAACGGCGGCACGTTCGACGACGTGGGCAAGACGGAGAACCCGCGCGCCACCCGGCCGCTTGAGGAGGGTGAGATACGGCTCCAGGTCCGCGCCGCCGGCCTCAACTTCTATGACGTCGCGGTGGCCCTCGGCCTCGCGCCCTCGAACGAAGGCCTGGGAACGGAGGGTGCGGGTGTGGTCGTGGAGACGGGGCCCGGTGTCACCCGCTTCGCCGTCGGTGACCGGGTGTTCGGCGGCTTCCCCTCCGCCTTCGCCCCGCTCACCATCGCCGACGAGCGCACCCTGGCTCCGATGCCCGAGGGCGTCTCCTTCCAGGAGGCCGCGACGATCCCGACCGTCTTCCTGACGGCGTATTACGGGTTGCGGGACCTGGCGGGTCTCCAGCCCGGCGAGCGCGTCCTGATCCACGCCGCGGCCGGCGGCGTGGGCATGGCCGCCGTACAACTGGCCCGCCTGCGGGGCGCCGACATCTACGCCACCGCCAGCCCCGCCAAATGGCCCACCCTGCACGCCATGGGCATCGACGACGACCACATCGCCAACTCCCGCACCC
>NZ_JBEYTL010000048.1:0-3920 GCF_040643025.1 Streptomyces sp. NPDC047525 | reverse complement strand
TACGCTCGCGATCCCTGCATCCCGGCATGCCCGAGCAACGCGGACAGCGATTTCGCCACGGTTGGCGATGAGCACCTTGCGCACGATGGCTCCCTTTCGGGTCAGTTCGGTGGTTCAGGGGACTGCTGCGGCACGGCTTCGGTTCAGCGCCGCAGCGGCAGTTGTACGTCGACGCGGGTGCCCTGGCCCGGCGTACTGGTGACCGTGAGCCGACCGCCCAGGTCCTCCATGCGGTCGGACATCGCGCGGATGCCCAAGTGGCGGTGGTCCGCGGTGAGTTCACGTGCCGTGTCGAATCCTGGGCCGTCGTCGCCCACCGCGGCGTGGGCCCATCGGCGGGTGACGCGCACGGTGACGGCGACCTTGCTGCCGGGGGCATGACGCAGGCTGTTGCGCAGGGCCTCGCGGACCGTGATGAACATGCCGCGGCGGTGCGTCTCGGACAGGAGGTTCTCGTTGCCGGTCCACTTGACGCTCACCGGGGTCTGCGGCGGGAACTCCGCGGCGACGAAGTCGTCCAGCGCGTCGCGCAGGGTCGGCACGGCCAAGGAGTCACGCAGGTCGTGCAGGATCTCCCGTACGCCGCCCTCCGCCTCGCGCAGGTGCGTGTCGACGGCGTCGGCGTCGAGGGCCGTGGCGCGGCCCAGGCCGCTGCGTGCGGCGGCGAGGGCCGCGCCGACGTGGTCGTGCAGGTCGCGGGCGATGCGCCGCCGGGTGCCGCGACAGCAGTCGGTGTCCTCACGGCGCCGGGACGAGCCGGTGCGCAGCCGGCGGCCGAGGGCGCGTACCGTCTCGGCGGCGCGGGCCGCCGTGTCGTCATGGCCCGAGGCTTCGACGAGCTCCAGGCAGACGCATTCCATGAGCAGGGCGGTGGCGAGCGCCAGCTGGTAGGGCGTCACGCCCGCTTCCCGCAGCGGGCGTTCGTCGGCCTGCGTGTGGCGGAGGAGGTGGCCGCGTCCGTACTCGATGAGGGCGGCGTGGGCCCGGGCGTCGGTCACCGGGGCCAGGGCGGAGGCCAGCGCGGTCCTGTACCACTGCAGCGCCGCCGACTCGCGGTCGGACACCGCCCTCGCCCGCGGCGGTGCCGCACGGAGGGCGGGCGCGGCCAGGGGCTCCGCTTCGAGCGTCCCCGCGTCGGCCCGGTGTCCGGGTGCGCGGCGGGCGGCCGCGCGGGCGAGGCCCTCCTGGAGGGCTTCTGCCAGGCGGCGGGGGAAATCGGCGGAATCCATGGGAGGTGAATTCATGGTGCGCTCGCTTGAACTGACCATGCCGGAGAATTTATCCGAAGGACACCGGCGGCCGATCACCGTCCGGAAATTCTCCGCACCGCCCCCTCGAGAGGCGCCAGTTACCCGTAGATGACCTCCCTTTCACTCTTTCCGTCGACCACGTCGGGCTGCGGTGTTCCCGGCCGGGTCAGAAGACCGGCGACCTGAGCGGCCAATTACTCGGCAGTGCCAGGAGGTTCGTCCGGCTCCCGTATGTTCCGTCTTCAATGGTTTACACGAAGGGCGCGACATGAACTCTGTAACCGAAGAAACCGGAGGGGACCGGGCGATGGCCACAACGGCTGCCGCACCGGCTTCGCTGCGGGAGGTCATGGCCCGGTTCGCCACAGGGGTCACGGTCCTTTCCACCGGCGGCGAGCACATCCACGGCATGACCGCCAACGCGTTCACCTCCGTCTCCCTCGATCCGCCGTCCGTGCTGTGCTGCGTCGGCCAGAGTGCGGTGATGCACGAGGCCATCACCGAGGCCGGCCATTTCGGCGTCTCCATCATGGAGGCCGACCAGGAGGACGTGGTGCGGTTCTTCGCGGACAAGCAACGGCCGCTGGGGATCGAGCAGTTCCGCCGGATCGCCTGGGCTCCGGGGCCGCGCACGGGTGCTCCGCTGCTGACCGGCGCTCTCGCCTGGCTGGAGTGCGACCTGTCGGCCGCATACAGCTTCGGCGACCATTCCATCTTCGTCGGACAGGTCGTCGAGGCACGGCGCGGCAGCGGTCAGGACGGGCTGTTGTTCTTCGACGGCGCGTTTCAGCGGGCGGTCGCAAGTACGGCGTGACAGCGCCTCCGATATCGCGTGGAGCGCATCTCATGACATCGACGTGTCAAGTGATGTCAAGGGTCGGTCAATTGATGTTCAGAACCCGTTATGTATCGGGCCGTTGATTATTCGGCAAGGAAAGGGCAGCCGAGCGTGATGACGAGCAAGGGCAATTCTACGGAGAATCTCGATCCGCGTACGAAGGAGAAGGCCGTCGCGGTCGTCGGAATGTCTTGTCGGCTTCCGATGGCGCCCGATCCTGCCGCTTTCTGGGAGCTCCTGCGCAGCGGCACCGGCGCCATCACCGACGCACCACCCGAGCGTTGGGATTCCCTGGAGCCCGCCGCGCAGGCGGGTGTCCGCAGGGGCGGGTACCTGGACGGCATCGGTGACTTCGACGCCGGGTTCTTCGGCATCTCGCCGCGCGAGGCGGCGTCCATGGACCCGCAGCAGCGGCTCGTCCTCGAGCTGGCCTGGGAGGCGTTGGAGGACGCCGGGATCGTGCCGTCGGCGCTGCACGGGACGCGTACGTCGGTGTTCGTGGGCACGATCCGCTCCGACTACGAGAGCCTGATCGGCCAGCACGGCTCCTCGGTCATCACGCAGCACACCATGACGGGCGTCAACCGGGGCATCATCGCCAACCGCGTCTCGTACCACCTGGGCCTGCGCGGCCCCAGCCTCACGGTCGACACCGCCCAGTCGTCGTCACTCGTCGCCGTTCACCTGGCCTGCGAGTCACTGCGTACCGGCGAGTCGTCGGTGGCCGTCGCCGCCGGCGTCAACCTGAACATCCTCGGCGAGACCGCGCTCACCGAGGAGCGCTTCGGCGGCCTCTCCCCCGACGGCGTGCCGCGCACCTTCGACGCCGGGGCCAACGGTTTCGTGCGCGGCGAGGGCGGCGGTGTCGTCATCCTGAAGCCGCTCGCGCAGGCCGTCGCGGACGGTGACCGCGTCTACGGCGTGATCCGCGGCAGCGCCGTCAACAACGACGGCGCGACGCCGGGTCTGACCGTGCCGAGCGGCGAGGCACAGCAGCAGGTGCTGCGCGAGGCGTACGACCAGGCGGGCATCGACCCGCGCCAGGTCCAGTACGTCGAGCTGCACGGCACCGGTACACCGGTGGGCGACCCGATCGAGGCGGGCGCGCTCGGCGGGGTGCTCGGCGCCGGCCGCGATGCCGGTGACCGGCTGGTCGTCGGCTCGGCGAAGACGAACGTCGGTCACCTGGAGGGCGCGGCGGGCATCACCGGGCTCATCAAGGCGCTGCTGAGCCTGAGCCACCGGGAGATCCCGGCCAGCCTGCACTACGCCTCCCCCAATCCGGCGATCGACCTGGACGCCCTCGGTCTGTCCGTCGCCGGTGAGACAACCGCCTGGCCGCACGGGGAGCGTCAACTGGTCGCGGGTGTCAGCTCGTTCGGCATCGGTGGCACCAACTGCCATGTGGTGCTGACGGACGGTCCGGCGGTGGACACGGCACAGCCCACGGACGAAGAGGCACCCGGGGCCGGTAACGACGTGCTGCCGTGGGTGGTCTCCGGCCGTGGCGTCGACGCACTGCGCGCGCAGGCCGCCAAGCTGCGGGACTTCCTGTCCGACGGCGCGGCGGCCTCGGCCCCTCCGGCCGCCGTGGGGGCTTCCCTCCTGGCCACCCGTACCGCGTTCCCCGACCGGGCGGTGGTGATGGGGCAGGAGCGTGCGGCTCTGCTGGCCGGGCTCGGCGCGGTCGCCGACGGACTCCCCGCGCCGGGGGTCGTCACCGGCTCAGTCCAGGACGGCAAGACGGCTTTCCTGTTCACGGGTCAGGGCGCTCAACGCCTGGGCATGGGACGGGAGTTGTACGACACCTACCCCGTCTTCGCCACCGCCCT
>NZ_JBEYTL010000047.1:0-4083 GCF_040643025.1 Streptomyces sp. NPDC047525 | reverse complement strand
GGAGCGGGAGCTGGGTGGCCGGGTGCAGGTCGCGGCGGTGAACGGGCCGCGCGCGGTGGTCGTCTCCGGCGAGGGCGAGGCCCTCGATGTGGTGGTCCAGGCCTTTGAGGGACAGGGGCGGCGGGTGCGGCGGCTGCGGGTCTCGCACGCCTTCCACTCCCACCTGATGGAGCCCATGCTCGCCGAGTTCGGTGAGATCGCCGCGCAGCTCACCTACCACGCGCCCAGGCTGCCGGTCATCTCCAACGTGAGCGGGCAGCTGGCCACCGCCGCCGAGCTGACCGACCCCGGCTACTGGGTGCGTCAGGTGCGCGGCACCGTCCGGTTCCACCAGGGCATCACCACCCTGACGGCCGCGGGGGTGCGCACCTTCGCCGAGATCGGGCCGCGCGGCGTGCTGACCGCGATGGTCACCGACTGCCTGCCCCCGGACATTGCCGACAGCACCGTATGCGTGGCCCTCTCCCGGACCGGACGGCCCGAGACCACCACCCTGGTCCAGGCCCTGGCCCGCCTGTGGACCACCGGCACCCACCTCGACTGGCACACCCTCACCCCCACCAACCAGAACACCACAGGGGACAACCTGGAACTGCCGGTCTACGCCTTCGACCGCCACCGCTACTGGCTGGACCGCACCTCGCAGACCGGCAACGGCGACCTCAGCCGGGTCGGACTGACCACGCTCGACCACGGTCTGCTCGCCGCGTCCGTGGACGTCGCCGGCGACGGACCCCTGGTGCTGTCCGGCCGCATCTCGCTGTCCACGCACCCCTGGCTGGCCGACCATGCGGTGGCCGGAACGGTCCTCGTGCCCGGCAGTGCCTTCGCCGACCTGGCCCTGCGCGCCGGTGACGAGACCGGCTGCCCGCAGGTGGAGGAACTCCTCGTCCAGCAGCCCCTGGTCCTGCCCGCCGACAGCACGATCGAGCTCCAGGCGGTCATCGAATCGCCCGGCGAAGACGGCCGGCGCACCCTGTCCATTCATGCCCGCACCGGCGACATCTGGACCCGGCACGCCCAAGCCACCCTCACCCCCGCGTCCGGGTCCGCGTCCGGGTCCGGGTCCGATGCGGACAACTCCGCCTGGCCGCCTGCTGGTTCGGTCGCGGTTCCGGTCGAGACTCTGTACGCCGATCTCGCCGAGCGCGGCTACCACTACGGCCCCGCGTTCCAGGGCCTGACCGACGTGTGGCGCTGCGCCGACCCGGCCGTGCTGTTCGCCCAGGTGACCCTGCCCGAGCACACGCATCAGGACGCCGCCCGCTACAACATCCACCCCGCCCTGCTGGACGCCGCGCTGCACGCGCTGCAGCTGCACCCCGCCTTCCCCCAGGACGGCACCTGGCTCCCCTTCGCCTGGAACCACGTCACCCTCCACGCCACCAACGCCACCACTCTCCACGTCACCCTCCACATCACCCCCGACAACACCATCCAGCTCACCGCCACCGACCCCACCAACACCCTTGTCATCGAAGCGGAGTCGGTCCGCTTGGAGGAGGTGGAGCCGGCTCGGTTGTCGAGTGTCACGTCAGATCTGGACGGGCTCTACGCGCTGGAGTGGGTGCCGGTCACCGAAAACACCGCCACCCCCCTCACCTCGGTCGCCGTCCTGGGCGAAGCCCCCTTCACCCTCCCCCAGGCCACCACCCATGCCGACACCGCCGCGCTCCTTGCGTCGCTCGATGCGGGTGGTGCGCTGCCGCAGTGCGCGGTACTGCAGATCGCGGCTCCGGAGGCGGTCGATGTCCCGGCGGCCGCGCACGAACTCGCCGAGAAGCTGCTCCTGACGGTGCAGGCGTGGGTCGCGGACGAACGCCTGGAGAGCGTGCCGCTCGTCGTGGTCACCCGAGGCGCGGTGGGCACGGGGCAGGGACCCGACGACCCCGGTGTCACCGACCTGTCCGCATCGGTCGCCTGGGGACTCATCCGCACCGCCCAGACCGAACACCCCGACCGCTTCATACTTCTCGACGCCGAGACCACCACGGCTGACACCGAATGGGACGGCCTCCTCGCCCACGCCGCAACCGGCGACGAACCCCAACTCGCCCACCACAAGCACACATTGCTCGCCCCTCGCCTCCAGCGAGCCGTTACTCGGCAGCAGGGCCAGGACACGGACGCCGTCGCGTTGGACCCGGCAGGCACTGTCCTGGTCACCGGAGGTACCGAGGGGCTCGGCAGGGATGTGGCGCGCCACCTCGTCGCGCGGCACGGGGTCCGCCACCTCGTCCTCACCGCCCACGACACCACCGTCTCCGACGAGGCGACGGCGGAGCTGCGTGCCGAACTCGCCGCTCTCGGAGCTCAGGTGACGATCGCCGCCTGCGATCCGGCCGACCGGGCCGCGCTGACCGAGGTGCTGGCCGACATCCCGGCGGAGCAGCCGCTCACCGCTGTCGTCCACGCGGTGGGAGAGGTGGCGGGCGGACTCCTCAATGCGCTTACCCCGGACCGGCTCGGCGAACTGCTGGACGCGCACGTCACGGGCGCCACCGCTCTGCACGAACTCACCCGGGATCTGGACCTCTCGGCGTTCGTCGTCTTCTCCTCGGCCGCCGGCGTGCTCGGTGGCGCCGGGTACGCGGGCCTGGCCGCCGCCGGAAGCTTCCTGGACGCTCTGGCCCTGCGGCGCCGGGCCGAAGGGCTGCCCGGACTCTCCGTTGCCTGGGGCGCGCTCCGTGCGCAGAACGGCGCGGGCGCTGCGGGAAGCGACGCGGCGCGGCTTTCGCGCGAGGGCGCGGTGGCGCTCCCGGTCGAGGAGTGCCTCGCCCTGTTCGACGCGAGTCTGCTCTCGGGCACGCCTCTGACGGTCGCCACGCGTGTCGACGTACAGGTGCTGCGTGAGCGCGCGATGGCCGGTGTGCTTTCTCCGGTCTGGTCCGGCCTCGTGCGTACGCCGCTGAGGCGCGCCGCCGCTTCGGAGGGCGGCTCGGGCCTGGCGCTGGCCCGCCGTCTGCTCGGCCTCTCCAAGGCGGAGCGCAACCGGGTCGTCCTCGACCTCGTCCGCGGCCATGTCGCCACGATCCTCGGCCACGACTCCCTGAACAGCGTCGACGAGACCAAGGGCTTCCTCGACTCGGGCGTGGACTCGCTGACCGCGGTGGAGCTGCGCAACCGGCTGTCCGCAGCCACGGGGCTCCAGCTGCCCGCCACCCTCGTCTTCGACCACCCGACCCCGGCCGCCCTGGCCCATCACGTCGTCGAGGAGGTGCTCGGCACCTCGGCCGCCCTCCAGCCGGCCGAGCCGGTCACGGCCGTCGACACCACCGAACCCATCGCCGTGGTGGGCATCGCCTGCCGATTCCCGGGCGGTGTGCGTACGCCGGAGGACCTGTGGGACCTGGTGGCGGCCGGCGTCGACGCCACCGGTGACTTCCCGTCCGACCGCGGTTGGTCCGAGGACCTGTACGACCCCGACCCGGAGCACCCCGGAACCTCGTATGTCCGTCGCGGCGGTTTCCTGGACGATGTGGCGGGCTTCGACGCGGAGTTCTTCGGCATTTCGCCGCGTGAGGCGGTGGCGATGGATCCGCAGCAACGGCTGCTTCTTGAGACCTCATGGGAGGCGTTGGAGCGGGCGGGCCTGGACCCGCAGGCCCTGAAGGGCAGCCGGACCGGCGTCTACGTCGGCGCCGGGACCTCCTCCTACATCTGCGACATGGAGGGCCTGCCGGAGAGCGTCGAGGGCTACGCCTTCACCGGCAACACCTCCAGCGTGCTGTCGGGCCGGGTGTCGTACTCATTCGGGTTCGAGGGGCCCGCGGTGTCGGTGGACACCGCGTGTTCCTCGTCGCTGGTGGCACTGCACATGGCGGTCCAGGCGCTGCGGCAGGGGGAGTGCACGCTCGCCCTGGCCGGCGGCGTGACGGTGTTGGCGAGTCCTGGTGGTTTCATCGAGTTCTCCCGTCAGCAGGCACTGGCGCCGGATGGGCGGTGCAAGCCGTTCTCGGCGGATGCCGACGGGACGGCCTGGGCCGAGGGCGTCGGGTTGTTGGCGTTGGAGCGTCTTTCGGATGCGCGGCGTCTTGGGCACAAGGTGCTGGGTGTGGTGCGGGGTTCGGCCGTCAATCAGGA
>NZ_JBEYTL010000046.1:1878-5089 GCF_040643025.1 Streptomyces sp. NPDC047525 | reverse complement strand
AACACAGTGGACGCGAGCAACTGAGGACAAGCCCTCGGCCTATTAGTACCAGTCACCTCCACCCGTTGCCGGGCTTCCAGATCTGGCCTATCAACCCAGTCGTCTACTGGGAGCCTTAACCCCTCAAGGGGGTGGGAATACTCATCTCGAAGCAGGCTTCCCGCTTAGATGCTTTCAGCGGTTATCCTTTCCGAACGTAGCCAACCAGCCATGCCCTTGGCAGGACAACTGGCACACCAGAGGTTCGTCCGTCCCGGTCCTCTCGTACTAGGGACAGCCCTTCTCAATATTCCTACGCGCACAGCGGATAGGGACCGAACTGTCTCACGACGTTCTAAACCCAGCTCGCGTACCGCTTTAATGGGCGAACAGCCCAACCCTTGGGACCGACTCCAGCCCCAGGATGCGACGAGCCGACATCGAGGTGCCAAACCATCCCGTCGATATGGACTCTTGGGGAAGATCAGCCTGTTATCCCCGGGGTACCTTTTATCCGTTGAGCGACGGCGCTTCCACAAGCCACCGCCGGATCACTAGTCCCGACTTTCGTCCCTGCTCGACCCGTCGGTCTCACAGTCAAGCTCCCTTGTGCACTTACACTCAACACCTGATTACCAACCAGGCTGAGGGAACCTTTGGGCGCCTCCGTTACTCTTTAGGAGGCAACCGCCCCAGTTAAACTACCCATCAGACACTGTCCCTGATCCGGATCACGGACCCAGGTTAGACATCCAGCACGACCAGAGTGGTATTTCAACGTTGACTCCACGAACACTGGCGTGCCCGCTTCAAAGTCTCCCACCTATCCTACACAAGCCGAACCGAACACCAATATCAAACTGTAGTAAAGGTCCCGGGGTCTTTCCGTCCTGCTGCGCGAAACGAGCATCTTTACTCGTAGTGCAATTTCACCGGGCCTATGGTTGAGACAGTCGAGAAGTCGTTACGCCATTCGTGCAGGTCGGAACTTACCCGACAAGGAATTTCGCTACCTTAGGATGGTTATAGTTACCACCGCCGTTTACTGGCGCTTAAGTTCTCAGCTTCGCACACCCGAAAGTGCACTAACCGGTCCCCTTAACGTTCCAGCACCGGGCAGGCGTCAGTCCGTATACATCGCCTTACGGCTTCGCACGGACCTGTGTTTTTAGTAAACAGTCGCTTCTCGCTGGTCTCTGCGGCCACCCCCAGCTCACGGAGTAAATCCGATCACCAAAGATGGCCCCCCTTCTCCCGAAGTTACGGGGGCATTTTGCCGAGTTCCTTAACCATAGTTCACCCGAACGCCTCGGTATTCTCTACCTGACCACCTGAGTCGGTTTAGGGTACGGGCCGCCATGAAACTCGCTAGAGGCTTTTCTCGACAGCATAGGATCATCCACTTCACCACAATCGGCTCGGCATCAGGTCTCACCCACATGTCATCCGGATTTACCTAGATGACGGGCTACACCCTTACCCCGGGACTACCACCGCCCGGGCTGGACTACCTTCCTGCGTCACCCCATCACTCACCTACTACCACCTTGGGTCGGCGGCTCCACCACTTCCCTTTGCCCGAAGGCTCCAGGACGGCTTCACGGCCTTAGCATTAATGGGCTCGATGTTTGACGCTTCACAGCGGGTACCGGAATATCAACCGGTTATCCATCGACTACGCCTGTCGGCCTCGCCTTAGGTCCCGACTTACCCTGGGCAGATCAGCTTGACCCAGGAACCCTTAGTCAATCGGCGCACACGTTTCTCACGTATGTATCGCTACTCATGCCTGCATTCTCACTCGTGAACCGTCCACCACTAGCTTCCGCTGCAGCTTCACCCGGCACACGACGCTCCCCTACCCATCCCAGCAGGCGTTGGCCCTATATGCTGGAATGACACGACTTCGGCGGTACGCTTGAGCCCCGCTACATTGTCGGCGCGGAATCACTTGACCAGTGAGCTATTACGCACTCTTTCAAGGGTGGCTGCTTCTAAGCCAACCTCCTGGTTGTCTCTGCGACTCCACATCCTTTCCCACTTAGCGTACGCTTAGGGGCCTTAGTCGATGCTCTGGGCTGTTTCCCTCTCGACCATGGAGCTTATCCCCCACAGTCTCACTGCCGTGCTCTCACTTACCGGCATTCGGAGTTTGGCTAAGGTCAGTAACCCGGTAGGGCCCATCGCCTATCCAGTGCTCTACCTCCGGCAAGAAACACACGACGCTGCACCTAAATGCATTTCGGGGAGAACCAGCTATCACGGAGTTTGATTGGCCTTTCACCCCTAACCACAGGTCATCCCCCAGGTTTTCAACCCTGGTGGGTTCGGTCCTCCACGACCTCTTACAGCCGCTTCAACCTGCCCATGGCTAGATCACTCCGCTTCGGGTCTTGAGCGCGCTACTATATCGCCCTATTCGGACTCGCTTTCGCTACGGCTTCCCCACACGGGTTAACCTCGCAACGCACCGCAAACTCGCAGGCTCATTCTTCAAAAGGCACGCAGTCACGACTATATGTGCAAGCACATATAGCGACGCTCCCACGGCTTGTAGGCACACGGTTTCAGGTACTATTTCACTCCGCTCCCGCGGTACTTTTCACCATTCCCTCACGGTACTATCCGCTATCGGTCACCAGGGAATATTTAGGCTTAACGGGTGGTCCCGCCAGATTCACACGGGATTTCTCGGGCCCCGTGCTACTTGGGTGTCTCTCAAACGAGCCGTTGATGTTTCGACTACGGGGGTCTTACCCTCTACGCCGGACCTTTCGCATGTCCTTCGCCTACACCAACGGTTTCTGACTCGTCTCACAGCCGGCAGACTGTGAAAGAGAGATCCCACAACCCCGCACACGCAACCCCTGCCGGGTCTCACACGTATACGGTTTGGCCTCATCCGGTTTCGCTCGCCACTACTCCCGGAATCACGGTTGTTTTCTCTTCCTGCGGGTACTGAGATGTTTCACTTCCCCGCGTTCCCTCCACACTGCCTATGTGTTCAGCAGCGGGTGACAGCCCATGACGACTGCCGGGTTTCCCCATTCGGAAACCCCCGGATCAAAGCCTGGTTGACGACTCCCCGGGGACTATCGTGGCCTCCCACGTCCTTCATCGGTTCCTGGTGCCAAGGCATCCACCGTGCGCCCTTAAAAACTTGGCCACAGATGCTCGCGTCCACTGTGCAGTTCTCAAACAACGACCAACCACCCGTCACCCCACTGGGAAC
>NZ_JBEYTL010000045.1:0-5706 GCF_040643025.1 Streptomyces sp. NPDC047525 | reverse complement strand
AGCTTGCCCTTCGCGTGCTGGGCCTTCGTCGCCTTCTCACTCGGGCCGCGCAGCGCCTCGGCACGGATCGCGTGCAGCTCCGCCACACGCCCACGGGCGCCGCTGCGCTGCGGTACCGGTGCTGGGGCAGTCACCATCGCCATATCACTCCAGTCCCTTTCTGCGACGAGGCCAAGGAGGTCGCACCCAGGGCCGCAGAAGGACTTTAACAAACCGCGCGTGCGGTTTATAGGTGCGTGACGGCCCACATCGTCGGGTCAGCGCCACCCTCCGGGGGCCGAATAGGGCTGCGCGGGCCTCCAGGCCCGCGAGCGCTTCGCGGACACCGGTGCCGCCTCGCTGCGCCCCGCCCTGATGCGGGCGAACAGCACCGCGGCCACGGCGGCCAGTTCATCGGGTTCCACCTGGCCACGCTCCACCCGCAGCAGTGCGCACTCTTCGTCACGCATCCTCAGCGCCCCCTTCAGTCCACTTCGGACCGACGGTGCGCCAGAGCGCTCGAGAGTCGCTAAGAAACCGCTTGAGATCCCACAGCCGTAAGGCAGGGTTCCGCGGCATCGAAACCGACGCCTTCCCAGGTCACCGGGCGTTCCGTTCAGGAATGCTCGATCCCTTCTGCACGATCACTCGGAAGCGTCTGGAAATTAAACCGGGTGGTATGTATCTTTATCGAGGGCTCCACTTCTGCCCAGACAACCGCGAAACCAGGGGGAATCGTGTCCACTGAGACCTTCCGTATGACCCGCGCAATACCCAGCTCGGCACACAGCGCGAACGGCCTGACGGTGTCCACCGGTTCCGCCGCTCTCCCACGCTATTCCACGCTGACCACCACCGTTCCCAAGGAATTCGTCCACCGTGCAGGGGTGGCCGAGGTGATGCTCACGGACTGGTTTCGCAAGGACGACCTGCACTTCTCGGTGGCGGCCCAATGGCCGCGCGGACACGCCTTCTTCACCTCCGTGGCCGGCTGCCACGACCCGCTGATAGCCGCCGAGACGATCCGCCAGGTCGGGTCGCTCCTCGCCCATGCGGAATTCGATGTTCCGCTCGACTTCCAGTTCGTGATGTGGGATCTCAGGCTCGAGATCCACCCCGCGCACCTGGCGATCGGCGGCGCTCCCGCCTCCCTGGACATGGACGTCACCTGCCGGGACGTCAAAAGACGCAACAACGCGCTCACGGGCCTGCACTACGACGTGGTGATGTACCGAGACGGCCACGTGGCCGCGACCGGAGGCGCCGCCTTCACCTGCATGCCCCCGAAGGTCTACCGCCGCGTGCGCGGCGGCCGCCTGGCCGACACCGTGCGCGCGCTGCCCCTCACCGCTCCGACGGCACCGCAGGCCGTCGGCCGGGTGTCTCCCATGGACGTCGTCCTGTCCGCGACCTCGCGCGAGGACCGTTGGCAGCTGCGCGTGGACACCCGCCACCCGATCCTGTTCGAGCACCCCGTCGACCACGTACCGGGGATGACGCTCGTGGAGGCCGCTCGGCAGGCGGCGATCGCCACCGTGGGCCCCCACGCCCTGCCCCTGTCTTTCACGAGTGAGTTCACGCGCTACATCGAGCTGGACGAGCCCTGTTTCATCGAGGCACGCCGAATTTCCGGGGATAGTACACGCATCCTCGTGACCGCCAGCCAGAACGACGAACTCGCCTTCTCGTCCCTGGTGACGATGGAACTTCTTCCCATCTGAGAACGAAAGAGGCCGGGGCTCCGGATCAGGAAGATCGATTCCGGGGCCCCGGCCATTTTCTTGCGTCACACGTCCTTAGAACACCGTCATCGCAACTGCAATTTCACGGCGAAAAACCGCCTCCGGCAGTAAAGGCGTCCCGATAGTCATGAGCCCACCTCCGGAAAGTGATCGCGGGGCGGCCCGTCAGGGAACACACCGTGCCGTCCACCGCGGATTTCGCCCCTGCCCGCTGTCTCTGCGCAGACTCCAGGAGTGCCTCGACCAGCGGCGCCGGGTAACGCCCGGCCAGCCCCGCGCGAGCCTGTTCGAGGGTCAACTCCTCGAACCGCAAAGGCACTTTGAGCGCCTGCGCGAGCTGCTCGGTCTGCTCGGCCGGGGTGATCGGCTCGGGACCGGTCAGGGTGTACGCCTTGCCCGCATGCCCCTCCTCGGTCAGAACGCGCGCCGCGACCTCGCCGATGTCCCGTGGGTCGACACACGCGTTGGCCGACGCCCCGTGCAGGGCCCGGGCGACCCGTTCGGACCGAACGGAGGCTGCCCAGGAGAGGGTGTTGCTCATGAAGGAGCGGGGCCGCAACAGCGTCCATTCCAGGCCGGAAGAACGCAGCAACTCCTCGGTCGTGCGCTGCCATCGGGTGATGAGGTCGACGGCGCCCGGGTCGAGCACGGCCGCCGCCGACAACTTCACCAGCCGTCGTACGCCGACCGCCCGCGCCGCACGGACGAACCGCAGGTCGTCGTCGCCGCCCACCCGGCTGGTGACGACCAGTGCCGTGCTCACGCCCCGCAGCGCGTGCTCCAACGACCGTGGGGCGTCGAAGTCGGCGGCCACGATCTCCTTCGTCGCTCCCGTCGCTCCCGTCGCTCCCGTCGTCCCCATCACCCCCGTCGCCCTGAGCTTGGCGGGGTTCCTGGTCATCAGGCGCACCCGCACTCCGTCGGGCAGTCGCCGGACCACCTCGCGCCCCACCGTCCCCGTGGCTCCCGTCACCAGAATCATCAGGTCCCTCCCCCGCCCACAGACGCCTGACATGGCATCTCTTCCCTCGGACACATGGGCCACAACGGCCGCGAAGCAGTAAGATACATACTGGGCGGTTTTTATTGGTGCCAGGCCCTCTACTGAAAGAGACCTTCATGGCAAAGCAAGACCGAGCCATCCGCACACGGAGGGTAATCCTTTCCGCGGCGGCCAAGGTCTTCGAGGAACGTGGCTTCCAGGCCGCGACGATCAGCGAGATCCTCAAGACGGCCGGCGTCACCAAGGGAGCCCTGTACTTCCACTTTCCCTCCAAGGAAGATCTGGCCCAGGGGGTCCTGTTCGAGCAGGACCAGCAGAACGTCGTCCAGGACCAGGCCTGCAAGGTTCAACAGCTCATCGACACCGTGATGTTGCACGCCTACCGGCTGCAGACCGATCCGATGGTGCGGGCAGGCGTCCGTCTTTCGCTCGACCAGCAGGCCCACGGTCTCGACCGGAGCGGGCCGTTCGTGCGCTGGTCCCAGATCGTCCGGAGACTGCTCACCGAAGCCCACGAGCAGGGTGAGCTGCTCCCCCAGGTCGTGGTCACGGAGACGGCGGACGTCACGGTGGGCGCCTTCGCCGGGGTACAGGCCATGTCCCAGGCCGTGTGCGAACACAACGACCTGCTGATCCGGGTCTCGGCGATGCTGCGCCACCTTCTGCCCAGCGTGGCGCACCCGTCCGTCCTGACGAGCGTGGAGCTCGGCGCGGACCGCGGCGAGGTCGTCGCCCGGATCGTGGCCGAGGCCGGAGCCCCGCAGCCGGCCGAGGTCAGCTGAGGTCAGCTGAGAGCTTCGGCCAGGCCGCATTCCGACCCGTGGCGCGAGCCGGGAAGCACAGTCCCTTCGCGCTCGCCGAAGTAGATGGTCAGAGCGCCCGACAGCGCGTCGCCCCCGGGAGACCAGGCGATGTACCCGTCGGGCCTGACCAGCAGCGCGTCGCACGGCAGCTCCGGCGTCGCCACGGCCCGCACCACATGGAGCAAGTGCTGCCACGGCTGCGCCTGTTGCCGGTAGGTCTCGTGGTCGTCGCCCGTCAGGAGCAGCAGCGGACGCCCCTGGCGCAGCAGGTCGATCACGTCCGTCCGCCCGTCGGCGGTGTCGACGACGGCGTTGACGAGGAATCTGCCCTCCCAGGGTGAAGGGCTCGGGGTGAGCGACGGGAGCACGGTGTCCTGCGCGCTGACCATCGACGCGAGGGCGTCCCCGAACGACCCTTCCGTCAGCATCCCCGCGAACATGTCGCGCAGTGGGTCGAGTTCGGCGCCCGGACGCATCAGGGCGAGCTGGGCACGCGCGTTGTCGATGATCCGCCGGGCGGCGGGGAGACGCTCCTGGTCATAGGTGTCGAGCAGCCCGGCACCCGCGTTGCCCTGGACCTCGAGCGCGAGCTTCCAGCCGAGGTTGAGCGCGTCCAGCAGACCCGTGCTCAGGCCCTGGCCGCCGATCGGGAAGTGCACGTGCGCCGCGTCCCCCACCAGCAGGATCCGCCCTGCCCGGTAGGCACCGGCCAGCCGGGAGAAGTCGCTGAAGCGGCTCAGCCACCGGGGCTCCGCCATCGCGATGTCCCGGTCGGTGATCCACGCGACCTCGGCCTGGAACTCGGTCAGGGTGAGCGGCAGATGGCGCGCGGGGTGCGGTCCCGCACAGTTCAGGGTGCGCAGCCGTACGACGCCCCCTCCCGCGTTCTTCACGATGACCCAGCCTCGCGGCGTCCGGTGCCATCCCGGACTCAGCGCGTCCTCGTCGGCCAGGCGTACGTCGCCGGCCATTGCGGAGACCGTGGCCGGGATCGAGTGGGACGGGATGCCCGCCCGCGTGCGGACGGTGCTGCGTGCGCCGTCCGCACCCACCAGGTAGTCCGCCGTGAAGGATGTCTGCCCCGACGGCCCCTGCGCCACGACGTGGACCGCGTCCCGCGACTGCTGGATCTCGGTCACCCGGTGGCCCCGCAGGATGCGTACGCCGGCGGTGCGGGCCCGCTCCTCAAAGAGTCGTTCGAGATCTTCCTGCGGACACTTCAGGAGGGGCTCGGGCTCGGTGGCGGGCACCGAGATGCTCAGCCCGGGTATCCCCGCGAAGTGGAACGGGCTCGCCCGGTGCGTGGCGGCCGGCAGGCCGTCATGGGCGGGCAGATGGCCGCGACGCTGAAGACACTGCACCGTGCGGGCGTGCAGCGTGGTGGCCTTCGGTCTTCGGGACACCTCGGTCCGGTCCTCGAGCACCACCGTGCGTACGCCGCGGCCTGCCAACTCGCAGGCCAGGAGCATGCCTACCGGCCCACCCCCCACGATGACGATCTGTGACTCGCGGTCGTTCACTGTCATGTTCTCCCCCTCTGCCCCCCGCGCGGGCCAGTCACTGGGTGTGCATGACTGTCCTGCTGCAGACGCCAGTAAATATACCGGTTGGACGGTTCTCTGTAGTGCCTTCCCGGGGGTGGGTCAATATGAAACCAGGCGTGCGGTTTATTATGGGGAGCGTCCATCCGGCTCGCCCGCACCGTTCGAGGGGGCTCCGGTGCTCCTTCGAGCATCCACCCCGCGAGCGAAGCTCTTGAAAAGAAAACCGGATGGTAGGTATCTTGTGTGTCGTCGTCTGAGGCCTGACACCTGCGGGGAGAGACTGAAGCGACGCTGACCTCGGACATCAGGCGAGACCCGCGCCCCGCGCTCGCCACCTCTTGACGGGAGTTGAGTCGCTTCGGTCGCTGTTCACCGCGACGCGACCCCCGTTGCTGAGTCGCTCGGATCGCCGGCTGGGAGATGTACATGGCTTCTGATCTGCGAGGAAGGCCCAGCGGCGGCTCATGGCACGTAGGGAACGGGGGCTGTGCCCCGCCAGGTGCCGAAGCGACTCTGCTCGATCTCGACACCCAAACGCTGTCCGTGGATGGGTTGTTGCCTGACACGTTGTCGGATCGTGGGAATGCGAAGTTGTTTGTGAAGCTGTATGCCAATGATTACCGGCATGTGCCGGG
>NZ_JBEYTL010000044.1:0-9427 GCF_040643025.1 Streptomyces sp. NPDC047525 | reverse complement strand
GAGCAGGACCTCCACGAGATCTACGAGGGCGAGGTCCGCTACGCCCGCGACGCGTTCGAGGGCCTGCGCCTGATGGACGCCCTCATCGCCGTCAAGCGCGGCGTCCCCGGCGCCACCCTGCCCGAACTCAAGCAACGCCGCGTCCCGAAGCGGGAGTTGATCCTCGAAGAGCCGCAGGACGTCGGCCGCTCGGACGTCGCCGTCGACAACCCGGTCCCCGCCCCGCCGTTCTGGGGCACTCGCGTGGTCAAGGGCATCCAGCTCAAGGAGTACGCCTCCTGGCTGGACGAGAGCGCGCTGTTCAAGGGGCAGTGGGGGCTCAAGGGCGACACCATCGAGAGCGAGGGCCGGCCGCGGCTGCGCATGTGGCTCGACCGGCTGCGCACGGAGAACCTCCTGGAGGCGGCCGTGGTCCACGGCTACTTCCCCTGCGTCTCCAAGGGCGACGACCTGATCATCCTGGACGACGACGGCAACGAGCGCACCCGGTTCACCTTCCCGCGCCAGCGCCGTGGACGCCGCCTGTGTCTGGCCGACTTCTTCCGCCCGGAGGAATCGGGGGAGACCGACGTGGTCGGGCTCCAGGTGGTCACGATGGGTTCGAGGATCGGTGAGGCCGCCGCCGAGCTGTTCGCCGCCGACTCCTACCGCGACTACCTCGAACTGCACGGCCTGTCCGTGCAGTTGGCCGAGGCACTCGCCGAGTACTGGCACGCGCGCGTACGCGCCGAACTCGACATCGCCGGCAGTGATCCGTCCGCGATGGAAGGCATGTTCCGGACCGAGTACCAGGGCTGCCGCTACTCGCTCGGCTACCCGGCCTGTCCGGACCTGGAGGACCGCGCCAAGATCGCACAGCTGCTCGAACCCGAGCGGATCGGGGTCCAGCTCAGCGAGGAGTTCCAGCTCCACCCCGAGCAGTCCACCGACGCCATCGTCATCCACCACCCCGAGGCGAGCTACTTCAACGCGGGAGGCCGCGCATGACGACGTTCTCCTTCGAGTTCTTCCCGCCGAAGACGGCCAAGGGCGAGCAGGCGCTGTGGCAGGCCATCCGCCGCATCGAACCGCTCGCGCCCGACTTCGTGTCCGTCACCTATGGCGCGGGAGGCTCCTCACGGGAGCGCACCATCGAGGTCACCAAACGGATCGTGGCCGAGACGACGCTGCGCCCGGTGGCGCACCTGACGGCCGTCGGGCACTCGGTGGCCGAACTGCGCCGCATCATCGGCCAGTACGCGGACGCCGGGGTGCGCGATGTGCTCGTGCTGCGCGGCGACCCGCCGGGCGACCCGAAGGGGCCGTGGACGCCGCATCCGGACGGCTACACGCACGCGTACCAACTCGTGGAGCTGGTGCGGTCGTTGGGGGATTTCACCATCGGTGTCGCGGCCTTCCCGGAGCGGCACCCGCGGTCTCCCGACTGGGACAGCGACATCCGGCACTTCGTGACCAAGTGCCGCGCGGGCGCGGACTACGCCATCACCCAGATGTTCTTCGACGTGGAGGACTATCTGCGGTTGCGTGACCGGGTCGCGGCCGACGGCTGCACGACGCCGGTCATTCCGGAGATCATGCCGGCCACCGATGCCCGCCAGATCCGGCGCTTCGCCGAGCTCTCCGACGCCGCCTTTCCCGAGGACCTGGCCCACCGGCTCGAAGCCGCCCGTGAGCGCCCCGACGACGCGTACCGGATCGGGGTCGACCACGCCACCGCGATGGCGGACCGGCTGCTCGCCGAGGGTGCCCCCGGCCTGCACTACATCACGCTCAACAGGTCCACCGCGGCCTTGGACATCCACCGCAACGTACTGAACAGCTCAAGGAGCCTTCATGTCAGCTGAGTTCACCGACTTCAAGGTCGCCGATCTCTCCCTCGCCGAGTTCGGCCGCAAGGAGATCACCCTCGCCGAGCACGAGATGCCCGGCCTGATGTCGATCCGCAAGGAGTACGCGGCCGCGCAGCCGCTCGCGGGCGCACGCATCACCGGTTCTCTGCACATGACGGTCCAGACGGCCGTGCTGATCGAGACCCTGATCGCCCTGGGCGCCGAGGTCCGCTGGGTCTCCTGCAACATCTTCTCGACCCAGGACCACGCCGCCGCCGCGATCGCCGCCGCCGGCATCCCGGTCTTCGCCTGGAAGGGCGAGACCCTGGAGGAGTACTGGTGGTGCACCGAGCAGGCGCTGACCTGGCCCGGGCACGCGGGCCCGAACATGATCCTGGACGACGGCGGCGACGCCACCATGCTGGTCCACCTGGGCGTCGAGCAGCACAAGACGGGCAATCTGCCCGAGGCGTCCAACGAGGAACTGGCCGTGGTCCGGGCCCTGTTGGAGCGCAGCACGCTCGACTGGTCCGTCATCGCCTCGGAGATCCGTGGCGTGACCGAGGAGACCACGACGGGCGTGCACCGTCTGTACGAGATGCACCGTGACGGCAGCCTGCTGTTCCCGGCGATCAACGTGAACGATGCCGTGACGAAGTCGAAGTTCGACAACAAGTACGGCTGCCGCCACTCTCTGATCGACGGCATCAACCGTGCCACGGACGTCCTGATCGGCGGCAAGACCGCCCTCGTCTGCGGTTACGGCGATGTGGGCAAGGGCTGTGCCGAGTCGCTGCGCGGCCAGGGCGCGCGCGTGATCGTCACCGAGGTCGACCCGATCTGCGCACTGCAGGCGGCGATGGACGGTTACCAGGTCGCGACGTTGGACGAGGTCGTCGACAAGGTCGACATCTTCGTCACGACGACCGGCAACAAGGACATCATCATGGCCTCGGACATGGCCAGGATGAAGCACCAGGCGATCGTGGGCAACATCGGTCACTTCGACAACGAGATCGACATGGCCGGTCTCGCGAAGATCCCCGGGATCGTCAAGGACGAGGTCAAGCCGCAGGTCCACACGTGGACGTTCCCCGACGGCAAGGTCCTGATCGTGCTTTCCGAGGGCCGTCTGCTGAACCTGGGCAACGCGACGGGCCACCCGTCCTTCGTGATGTCCAACTCCTTCGCGGACCAGACGCTGGCCCAGATCGAGCTGTTCACCAAGCAGGAGGAGTACCCGACGGACGTCTACGTGCTGCCCAAGCACCTGGACGAGAAGGTCGCCCGTCTCCACCTGGACGCGCTCGGCGTGAAGCTCACGACGCTGCGCCCCGAGCAGGCCTCGTACATCGGCGTCGAGGTGGAGGGCCCCTACAAGCCCGACCACTACCGCTACTGAACACATGACCGCCGGGGCGCTCTGCGCCCCGGCGGTCATCTCCGTACGAACGGCGGGCCGCTACAGCGCCCTCTCCAGTTCCCGGCAGGTCGCGTAGTCCGGCAGGATGCCCGCCTCCAGCGCCTGGGCCAGCTTGGGGGCCGCGACGTCGCGCTCGGACATGACCGGCTCCACGCCGTCGAGCGTGAGAGGCAGGGCGAGCGCCGGGTCCAGCGGGGAGACGGCGAGCTCGTGCTGCGCCACGTACGGCCCGGACATGAGGTACACCATCGTGGTGTCGTCCTCGAGCGCGACGAACACATGGCCCACACCGACCGGCAGGTACGTCGACCGGAAGGTGTCCTGGCCGAGCTCGACCGTGTCCCACTCGCCGAAGGTGGGCGACCCGACCCGCAGGTCGACGACGAAGTCCAGCGCCCGGCCGCGCCCGCACGTGACGTGCTTGGCCATGCCCGGCGGTGTCGCCGTGAAGTGCACACCGCGCACCACGCCGCGGCTCGACTGGCTCTGGCAGGTCTGGAAGACGGGGAAGGCGTGCCCGCTCGCCTCCGTGAACTGCGGCTGCTGATACGTGGTCACGAACAGGCCGCGCCGGTCGGGGAAGACCTTCGGGGTGAACTCGTAGGCACCCTCGACGGCGAGTTCCCGGACGGTCGTGGGCGCGGTCGTGGGCGCGGGCGTGCCGGTGGATCGAGTCGTCGTCACAGGTGCCCGCCGTCCGGTCACTCGCCCCACTTCATGTAGATGACCGGCGGCTCACGGCCGGGCAGCTGGCGCAGCGGCGCGCAGTCCAGGCCGAAGACCTCCCGCAGCGCGGTGGTCTCACCGGGCCACTTCGGGTGGGCCAGCTCGTCGAACGCGAGGATGCTGCCCTTGGTCAGGTGCGGCCGGATCGCCTCGAGGAGTTCCTTGGTCGGCTGGTGGAGATCCAGGTCGAAGTAGGCCATGGCGATGACCGTCTCCGGGTTGTCCGCCAGGTACTGCGGAACGGTCTCGCGCACGTCGCCCTGCACGACGAAGGAGCGCTGCGTGTGCCCGAACGGCTCGGAGGCCTCATGGGCCGCGAGCACCTCGCGCAGGTGGTCGACCTCGTTCTCCGGCACCGCGAAACGCCCGGCGACGGCGCTGGTGCTGACCTTGTCCACGTCCTTGATGTCGTCCGGGAAGCCGGTGAACGTGTCGAAGCCGATGATGCGCCGCAGCGAGTTGTACGGCTCGTAGATGCTGCGCAGGGCCGTCAGCGTGGCCAGGTGACGGCCGTGCAGCACGCCGAACTCCATGATGACGCCCGGGACTTCGGGCAGCATGCGGTAGAGCGCGTCCATGGACAGCAGGTCGGACAGCTGGTGGCGGCGCAGATAGACGGGCAGGTTGTCGATCAGGTACTGGGGCGGGATGGGGCTGTCGACGAGGAGCTTGGTGAGCCGCTCGCGCGCGTCGCGTTCCTGGTCCGACTCGTGGGGGACGATGCGCGGATCGGTGAATCCGTCCTTGGCCATGAGGGGGCTGTTCCTTTCGCCGGTGGGTCAGAAGAGCCGGAGCGTGGTCACGGCAGCGCCGGTGTCCCCGGGCGAGGTGGGGTGATCGCTCCGTCGTACCGTCCCACGGGGCGGTACGACGGAACAGCGGGATCAGCCGCGGATGGAGCCGTTCTCCAGGCGCACTGTGCGCCCGGTGAACCGCCTTTCGAGCATGCGGTCGTGGGAGACGACGACCAGTGCTCCTTGGTAGTGCGACAGGGCCTCTTCGAGGTCCTCCACCAGGGCCGGTGACAGATGGTTCGTCGGCTCGTCGAGCACCAGCAGGTCGACGGGCTCGTGCAGCAGTCGGGCCAGGGCGAGGCGGCGGCGCTGTCCGACGGAGAGCCCCGCCACCGGCGTGGCCAGATCGGACGGCTTGAACAGCCCCAGGCCCAGGAGTGCCCCGCGGTGCGCCTCCACATCGCCGGGCAGGCCCGCGCGGAACGCGTCCAGGAGACTGAGTCCGGGCTCGGTGACCGCTGTCTCCTGCGGCAGCCAGCCGGTGCGCGCCGGACGTGTGCCCGTGCCCCGGTCCGGTTCCAGGTCGCCGACCAGCACCCGCAACAGGGTGGACTTGCCCGCCCCGTTGGGGCCGGTGATCAGGACGCGCTCGCCCGGACGTACCTCGAAGTCCCATACGTGCAGCCGCTGTTCCACCTCGACCTGGTACAGCCCGGCGACCGCCGAGTCGCCCGCGGCGCCACCTCCCTGGATCCGGGGTGCGAAGCGCATCGGCCGCGGCGGGCGGGGGACCGGGTTCTCCTCGAGTCGGCGCAGCCGCTCCTTGGCGTTGCGCACGCGGGCGGAGATCTGCTTCTCCACGCTGCGCTGGTGCCGCCCGTTCGTCCGGTCGGTGTTGGCCCGTGGCCCGGCGGCCACGTGGTTCGCCGCGGCGCGCGTCAGTTCGCGCTGGCGGGCCAGATCGTCCTTCCACTCCAGGTGCTGCTGCTCCCGGCGCAGCCGCAGGGCCTCCTTGGCCTTGAGGTAGCCGGCGTAGCCGCCGCCGTGGCGGTGGACCGTGTGCCGCTCGGCGTCGATGTCCCACAGGGCGGTGGCCACCCGCTCCAGGAAGACGCGGTCGTGGGAGACGACGAGGATGCTGCCGCGATGGGAGCGCAGGTGTTCCTCGAGCCATTCCAGGGCGGCCCGGTCCAGATGGTTGGTGGGCTCGTCGAGCAGCATCAGCTGCGGTGCGGCGGCCAGCACACAGGCCAGGCCGAGGCGCGCCTGCTCGCCGCCGGACAGGCCGGCCAGGCGCCGGGTGGTGTCCACGGACGCCAGACCCAGGCCGTGCAGGGCGGCCTGCACCCGGGAGTCGGCCGCGTAGCCGTCCCGGGCCTCGAACGCCTCCGTGAGATCGCCGTACTCGGCCAGCAGGACCGCGAGATCATCGCCGTCCGCCTCGGCCATGGCGCTCTCGCACCGGCGCAACGCGCGTTCCAGGGAGCGCAGTTCCGCCAGGGCATGGTCGATGGCGTCCCCCACCGTGTCGTCGGGTGCCAGCTCGGGGACCTGCGGGAGGTAGCCGGTACCGCCCGGCGCACGCACCAGGACCCGGCCCTCGTCGGGCTTGTCCACCCCGGCGAGCAGACGCAGCAGGGTGGTCTTGCCCGATCCGTTCTCCCCGATGACGCCGATGCGCTCGCCGAGGGTCACGGACTGGTGCACGCCGTCCAGCAGGCGGCGGGTGCCGCGGGAGTGCTGGATGTCGTCCAGGACGACCTGGAAGCCGCCCGCCGACGACGTGTCCGGCGCCAAAGGCTGCGTAGCGGAGTCCGCAGAAGAGTTCGTGAAAGAGGAGTCATGCATGGATTCGCACGCCGTTTCATCCGTAGGTCCGAGGAAGTCGACCGAGGCGGGTGCACTGCTCGAACGGGTGCCGATGACAGGCTGACCGCATGGCGCAGGACAAGAGACTGTCGTGAAAGGCCAGTGCGGCGCTTGAACGGCGGAAGAGGGCCGCTTGAGAAGCGGCACGCGCCGTGCCTGTGACGCCCGGAGCACAAGTGCCCGCGGGACGGCGTCAGATGTAGTAGATGCCTGCGGCGGCGAAAGTGAGAATCACAGAGAAGATCTTAGCAGGGGCCCTTTGTACAGGTGGGGAGATGTACGGCAGGGAATTGGCCAAGTGCCGGTGATTTTCGGCTGTTGTCGGCCGGGTGGCCGCCGCCGGGGCGGGGGCCGGTGTGCACACCGGGAGGCCGCCGCGTACCGGCCGTCCGGCGGTCGGCACCTGCGCAAACGATCAGGGGTACGGAGCGCGGCCGCAGGCGCCGCGGCGGGCCGCACCCGCGGGCGCACGGCGGCGTCCGGCACTTCTCCCGAAACGGTGGGTGTGGTTAATGTCTGCGGCATGCACTTTCCCCAGATCTACGGCTGACGCGGGCCGCGGCGCCCCACCCCCCCTCTTCTGTCGATATGCCGTAGCACCGAAAAGAGTTATGCCTTATGTCCCGTCGCCATATCGCGATGATCGGCAGCCCCATCGTCAGCCACGTCCTGCCCGGCATCGAGGTCATCCGTGAACTCGTCGCGCGCGGGCACCGGGTGACGTACGCCGACGACCCGATCGTCGCCGACCAGATCACCGCCACCGGTGCCGAGTTCGTCCCCTGCACCACCACGCTCCCCGTCGCCGACAACAACTGGCCGCAGGACCCGATCTCGGCCATGACCCTTTTCCTCGACGACGCGGTGCAGGCGCTTCCGCAACTGCGGGCCCACTACGACCAGGACCCCGCCGATCTCTACCTGTACGACATCGGGTCCTACACGGGCCGCGCGCTCGCCGAGGCCCAGGGCCGCCCGCTCATCCAGCTCTCCCCGACCTTCGTGGCGTGGAAGGGCTACCAGGAGGAGGTCGGCGACCAGCTGATGAAGTTGCCGGGCGCCGACGCGTACCGGCAGAAGTTCTCCTCCTGGCTGGCCGAGTGCGGAGCGACCACCCTGGACGTCGACGCGTTCAGCGGCATGCCCGCCCGGTCCATCGCACTGATCACCAAGGCCATGCAGCCGAACGCCGACCGGGTGGACACCGACGTGGTGACCTTCGTCGGCCCCTGCCTCGGAGACCGCTCCGACCAGGGGAGCTGGACCCGCCCCGCCGACGCGGGGAAGGTGCTGCTGGTCTCCCTCGGCTCCGCCTACACCCAGCAGGCGGAGTTCTACCGCCAGTGCCTCGCGGCCTTCGGCGACCTGGACGGCTGGCACGTCGTCCTCCAGATCGGCAAGCACACCGACGCCGAGGAGCTCGGTGACATTCCCTCCAACGTCGAGGTGCACAACTGGGTGCCGCAGCTGGCGATCCTGGAGCAGGCCGACGCCTTCGTCACCCACGCCGGCATGGGCGGCAGCAGCGAGGGGCTCTACACCGGCGTGCCGATGATCGCCGTGCCGCAGGGTGCCGAGCAGTTCGGCAACGCCGACCAGCTCGTCGCGCTCGGCGTGGCCCGGCGCATCGACACCGCCGACGCCACGGCCGAGGCACTGCGCACGGCGCTGCTGGAGCTCACCGGCGACAGCCAGGTCCGCCGCCGCTCCGACGAGCTGCGCGCCGAGTTGCTGGCCGAGGGCGGGACCCGGCGGGCCGCCGACCTCATCGAGGCCGCCCTGCGCTGAGTCGGCAGTCGCACCGGCCGGTGGCCCCGCGGGGGCCACCGGCCGCGTGCTCGGGAACGGGGGAGGGCGGCCATGGGCAGAGTACGGATGGGCGTGCTGGGCTGTGCGGACATCGCCTGGCGGCGCATGCTGCCCGCGCTCGCCGCCCACCCCGCGGTGGAGGTGGTGGCCGTCGGGAGCCGGGACGGGGCCAAGGCGGCCGCGTTCGCCGAGCGGTTCGGCGGCGAACCGGTGACCGGGTACGAGGCCGTGCTCGGCCGCTCCGACGTGGACGCCGTCTACGTGCCGCTGCCGCCCGCGCTCAACGCCGGCTGGACACGGCGCGCGCTGGAGGCGGACAAGCACGTCCTGTGCGAGAAACCGCTGACGGGCAGCGCACGGCAGGCGTCGGAGCTCTGGGACCTCGCCCGTGCCCGCGACCGCGCGCTGTTCGAGAACTACATGTTCCTGTGCCACCCCCAGCACCAGGTGGTCGACGCTCTGCTCGCCGCCGGGAGGATCGGCCAACTCCGCTCCCTGAACGCCGAGTTCACCATCCCCGGCAAACCGTCCGACGACATCCGTCACCGCCGCGACCTGGACGGCGGCGCGCTCACCGGCGTCGGCGGCTATCCGCTGCGCACCGCGCTGCGCCACCTGGGGCCCGGCCTCGGCGTGGCCGGCGCGCACCTCACGTCGGACCCGCGCACGGGCGTGGACACCGGCGGGGCGGCGCTGCTCACGGCGCCCGGCGGCGCGGTGGCACAGCTCGGGTTCGGCCTGGAGCACGCCTACCGGGGCCGGTACGAGCTCACGGGCTCGCGGGGCCGCATCCTGGTGCCCCGCGCCTACACGCCGCCCGCGGACCACACGGCGGTGATCCACCTCGAACACGACGGCTCCCACGAGGAGTTGCTCGTGCCTCCGCACGACCAGTTCCGCTCCGTGGTGACGGCCTTCGTCGAGGGCATCCGCTCGGGCGCTCCGTCCCCGCTCACGGGCGGGGCACTGGTCGAACAGGCCCGCCTGGCCGAGGAGGTCCGCGCCGTCGCGCTGCGCGGGCGGTGAGGGCCGGGCTG
>NZ_JBEYTL010000043.1:0-12548 GCF_040643025.1 Streptomyces sp. NPDC047525 | reverse complement strand
GAAGCCCGGCTCCAGCGGCTCGATCACGAACCGGGAGCGGAATTCGTCGACGACCTCTTCGGTCAACGAGGGACGCTGAGCGATCAGCATGAAGTACTTCCTCCAGTGGTTAGCGCCCGCTATTTGACGCCGTAGACACTGCGAAGCGTAACGGTCCAGAGGACCTCTCCTGGTGATCGGGGTTCAGATGCTGCGTGTCAGAACCGCTGATCTGCGACATTGAGGGCGCAGCGAGCAGCCGGAAGGCGCGTTTCCACGGTGCACTTCGCGTGCCCGGCAGGACCATCGCAGCGGCACTCACCAGCTGATTCCGGCCGCCACCGGCAGGTGGTCGCTGCCGGTGTCCGGCAGTACCCACGCGCTCTGCGGCTGCACGCCGCGGACCAGGATCTGGTCGATCCGCACCACCGGGAAATTCGCGGGCCAGCTGAAGCCGAAGCCACTCCCGGCCGCCTCCTGGGCCGAGCGCAGCTGCGCGGTGATGCCGGCGAACGCGCGGTCGTCCATGGAGCCGTTCAGGTCGCCGAGCAGCACCACCCGCTCGTTCCGCTCGGCGGCGACGGCTGTGCCGAGCGCCTGCGCGCCGCGGTCCCGCGAGTCTGTCCAGAAGCCCGCCCTGGGATTCACCCGTGCGGACCCCAGGTGGGCCACGTACACCGCAAGCGGACCCTGGTCCGTGGCCACCGTGGTGCGCAGCGCCCGGTTGTACGCCAGCTTTACCTCGGCCGGTTTGGCGTCCCCCAGCGGCCCGACGTCCTGCTTGATGTCAACCGGCCGGGTGTTCGACAGCGGCAGCTTGCTCCACAGCCCGACCGTGCCCTGCACCGTGTGGTGGGGGTACTCCTTCGCCAGCTCCTTCTCGTACTGCGGCTTCGCCTGCGCAGTGATCTCCTCCAGGGCCAGTACGTCCGCGCGGGAGGCGGCCAGGTCGCGGGCGGTGCCGGCCGGGTCGGAGTTGTCGGCGCCGACGTTGTGGCTGACCACGGTGAGATCGCCGCCCGGCTGAGACTTGTCGGCGAGCAGCCCGCCGAAGAGGTTCAGCCACACGACGACCGGCAGCAGCAGCGCGGCCACCGCGGAAGCGGAGCGGCGCCACAGCGCCCCGGCCAGGAGCATCGGGATGAACAGGCCGAACCACGGCAGGACGGTCTCCGCCAGGCTGCCGAGGTTCCCGATCCGGTTCGGGATCTTCGCGTGCAGCAGCATGACCAGTCCGAGCAGCAGCGCAAGGGCCGCGAGCACCAGGCCGCGTTTCCAGGGCTCCGGCCGGGAGGCGAAGCGGATCGCCCGGCGGATGCGCGTGTGCCGGGTACCCGGAGCGGGATCCGGGCGGATGTCCGCGCTCTGGACACCGGAGCCGGTATCCCGGCGGCCGGCGCCGCTCCGTCCGGTCCGCGCCGTGTCCACCCGCGCCGTGTCCACGTGCTCCGTCTCCGCCTCTGCCATCGTCTGTCCTCGCTCACTGCCGGTCACTGCTGCGTCCTCGGGTCCTCGGTGGGGTCGGCGTACATGCGCGGGCAGCCATGATCGATCGCCTCGGTGCGCAGTTCGTAGTGCCAGGGTTCGTTCTTGTAGATCCGGCAGAGCCCGTAATCGGCGCCATGTTCGGACAGCCACGCCGCGGCATCGGATGGGCCGATATCGACTGCCTTCCCCGACACGTGCGGAGACGTCGCCGCGGTGGCCACCCACCGGGCGGCCTCGTGTTCGGACCCGTACTCGGCGACCGCCTGGCGAAGCAGCTGATTCTGGTACGCCGGGGAACGCCAGCCGCTGTTGACGTTGAACTCGACTCCGTCGTCCGCAGCGGGCGTCGCGGCCTGTCGGAGGGCCTTGAGCAGACCTGGATCGAGCTTGGCCACGGCCGGCATCGCGTCGTCGAAGACCGTCACGCCGTCGGGGACGACACCGTCGGCCTCACCGACGGGGCCGCGGGGCTCTCCGCGGTGAGCACCCGAGGGTGACGCGGCCGGGGCGGACAGGGATGCCGAGGGGGACGAGGAGAGCGAGGGCGTCGGCAGCCAGTGCCCGAGGGCTGCGGTGATCACTCCTATGACGACTGTCAGGCCGACGACAATGAGCCATCGAATCCGGCGGCTCGTCGTTCGTGCTGGGATGCGAGTCATACCGCCAGTCAAGGCAGCGCGACGTTGCCGGCACGTATCCGGTTTTCGATACGCCGACGATATGTGCCGACTCGTAGCATCAAGGGCATGCGTGTGCTGATCGTCGAGGACGAGCCCTATCTGGCAGAGGCCATCCGCGACGGCCTGCGCCTGGAGGCGATCGCGGCCGACATCGCGGGTGACGGCGATACCGCTCTCGAACTGCTGAGCGTCAACACGTACGACATCGCCGTCCTCGACCGCGACATCCCAGGACCGTCCGGTGACGAGATCGCCAAACGCATCGTCGCCTCCGGCAACGGCATGCCGATCCTCATGCTCACCGCGGCCGACCGTCTCGACGACAAGGCCTCCGGGTTCGAACTCGGCGCCGACGACTACCTCACGAAGCCGTTCGAACTCCAGGAACTCGTGCTCCGTCTCAGAGCACTCGACCGCAGGCGCGCCCATAACAGGCCCCCCGTGCGAGAGATCGCGGGTCTGCGCCTTGACCCGTTCCGCAGAGAGGTCTACCGCGACGGCCGCTACGTCGCGCTGACCAGGAAGCAGTTCGCCGTGCTCGAAGTCCTCGTCGCTGCCGAAGGCGGTGTCGTCAGCGCCGAAGAGCTCCTGGAACGCGCGTGGGACGAGAACGCCGACCCGTTCACCAACGCCGTGCGCATCACCGTCTCGGCGCTGCGCAAACGCCTTGGCGAACCCTGGATCATCGCCACCGTGCCAGGCGTCGGCTACCGCATCGACGCCCAGCCGGAGGCCGGACACGGGGGAGGCGAGCGTGGATAGGTCACCCGGGCTGAGCGTCCGCCTCAAACTCACCCTCAGCTACGCCGGCTTCCTCATGCTGGCCGGCGGACTGCTGCTCGCGGCGGTGTGGGTGTTCCTCCTCCGCTACGTCCCCAACCGTGCGATGCTCATCAACGCCGACGACAACGCCACGGGTGGTGTCTTCCCCGTCCGGTCCGTCCTCCTGGGTGTCTTCGCTCCGAGGGCAGCAGTGGTACTCGCATTCCTGCTGGTGTTCGGCCTCGTGGGAGGGTGGATCCTCGCAGGGCGCATGCTGGCTCCCCTGATCCGCATCACGGACGCGACCCGCATGGCCACGAACGGCTCACTCTCCCACCGGATCCAACTGCCGGGCCGCAAGGACGAGTTCCGCGAACTCGCCGACGCCTTCGACACCATGCTCGTACGGCTCGAAGCGCACGTCGCCGAACAGCAGAGATTCGCGGCCAACGCCTCTCACGAACTGCGCACCCCGCTGGCGATCACCAAGACTCTCCTTGAGGCGGCCCGCAACGATCCTAACCGCGACACCGGCCAGCTCGTCGACCGCCTCCACGCCGTCAACACCCGAGCGATCGACCTCACCGAGGCACTGCTCCTGGTCAGCCGCGCCAACCAGCGGTCCTTCACCCGAAAGCCGGTCGATCTGTCCCTCCTGGCGGAAGAAGCCACCGAAACGCTCCTCCCTCTCGCGGAGAAGCACGGCGTCACCATCGAGACCGGCGGCGACATCACCCCCACGATCGGATCGGGGGCGCTCCTGCTGCAGCTGACCACGAACCTCGTGCACAACGCGATCGTCCACAACCTGTCCGAGCAGGGCACCGTCTGGGTCACTACGAGCCTTCGCCCCAAGACGGTGCTGCTCACGGTCGAGAACACCGGCGAGAAGCTCACCCCGGAGCTGGCCTCGACACTCACCGATCCGTTCCAGCGCGGCACCGAACGCGTGCACGCTGACCACGCAGGTGTCGGTCTCGGCCTGGCGATCGTCAAGACGATCACCCACGCGCACGACGGAAGACTCACCCTCACCCCGCGCACCGCCGGTGGGATCCGCGTCACTGTGGAACTCCCTGCGACAGCCCCGTAGGCCGGGAGGTGAGCGTGGTCGTCTAGGGCAGCAAGGGCATCGCACCGCCGTTGAGCAGATCGGCGCCCAAGGGGGTGAGGATGTGCCGCACCCGTTGACGCTCCCGCATGCTGGCGATCAGTCCGGCCTGGCGCAGCACCGCCGCGTGTTCGCTGGCCGACGACAGCGATACGCCGGCGTGGCGAGCCAGCTCAGTGGTGGTGCGGGGTTCGTGGAGCGTCTGCAGCACCGCGGCACGGGTGTGCCCGAGCAGGGGCGCCAGCCTGGAGTCCGCCGTGGCCGCCTGCTCCCGTACGGGGGAGCGGGCGGGGTAGACCAGAACGGGCAGCAACTGCTCGTCCAGGAGGGCGACCGGCGTACGGCGACAGAAGTACGACGGGACGAGCAGCAGTCCACGCCCGCCCAAGTGCACGTCCCTGTCCACCGGGTAGTCAGCGGCCAGCACCGAGGATTCCCAGCGCAGCATGGGCGCGAAGGTGTGCAGCATCGCCTCGGTCCCGCCGCGGCACTGCACTCCGGTGCGGTGCTGCCGGTCGGCCTCCACGCGGGCGGCGACCCCGGACCACACGGGCTGAAGGACGCACCTGTTGTAGCGGTGCAGGGCCCTGCCCAGCCAGTGCAGCGTGTCCACTTCGCCGTCGGCGAGGGACCGTGTCCAGGCGGGCAGCGCGTGGTGCTGCGCCAGCAGGGAGAGTTCCTCGCGCATGCGGCGCCGGGGTGTGGAAAGGACGGCGTCGATGCCGCTGGCGAGCCCGTCCAACGCCGCCGCGGGGGTGAGGAAGTCCGGAAAATATCCGCGGGCGGGCATCAGCGGGGTCAGCGCGCGCAGTATCTGCTGCTGCGGGTGGGACGGCGTCCGTCCGCCGAGGATCGCGCGGGCGTTCCTTCTGCCTTCCTGGAGTTGGTGCATGCTCAGGACGATTTCCCACAGTGGGTCGGGCCTCTCGGCGACCCGGGTCCGGGACAGATCGCCCCTGGTGAAGTGCATACGCAGCACGGTTTCCCCCGATGGTCCGCTACGGCGTTCTCCTGCCGGCACAGGGTCTTCGCGTTCCTCGGTGGCCGACCTCTCACGGGACGGCCCGAAACGCCGGGACAGGCAGGTACTGCCCCGGCGTTCGGGTCTTCCGGCGCTGGTCAGGGCGCCGGAATCGCCTGGTGCACGGGCAGTTGTCTACAGGCTAGAAGTCACCGGACCCGGGGACCAATGTGCACGGTGCTCAACTCCGGGCGCGGGTTGTGCACGGTGCTCAGCCGGCCTGGGTGGCCCGGGCCGCGGCGATGTGCAGCGCGTGGACGACGTGGTGGGTGCCGGTGCCGGTGGTCAGAAGATCAAGCCCCAGGGCGGCCTCGGCGGTGCGCAGGTGGGCCCGGACCGTGTTGCGGCTGATGCCCATGCAGTGGGCGGTCTGCTGCGCATCCGCATTGGCGTCGATCCATGCCTGGAGCGTGCGGCGGTGGCGGGGTTGCAAGGGGCGCAGAACCGTCTGGGCCCAGGCGGCGGCGACCTCGGTGCTCAGCAAGTCCTCCAGGGCAGGGGGCACGTGAGGGCCATCGGGTTCGGGACCGGAGCCAGAACCGACGAGCGCGAGGGCCAAGTGGACGGCAGCGCGGCAGCGGACGTCGGCGAGGTCCTGACCGAGAGCTTGCTGTGCACGCCTGAGGTGGGCGGTGACGGTGTTGCGGCTGAGGCCCAGCAGACGGGCCACGCCGGAGCGGGGCATGCTCGTCGCAAGCCGGGTGATGTCCGCACTGGTCTTGGGGGCGGCGTCCAGCGGCCGCAGGAACGCCCGGGCCCAGGCGAGGGCGGGCTGAGCGGGGAGGAGGCCTGTCAACGACGTCTGGCCCTGGTGGAAGGCGACACGGCCGGCCGTGGTGCGGGCACCGGCCAGCGCATGGGCGGCCTGGCTGTAGGCCTCTGCCGTGGCATGCAGAGGCTGTACGCCGCTGATGCCCAGCGCATAGCGCGGATTGTCGCGCACCAGGCGACGCAGCGTCTCACCCAGCCCGCGCGCCGGGCCGTCGCTGCAGCCGTCGCGGGCGCGGACGGGCTCGTCGTCCTCGGCGATGAGACAGATCAAATGCTCTTTGAACACGGGGCAGTGCACTATCAGCGCCGACCCGTGATAGCCGGAAGGATCCTGGTGGGCCTGGGCGATCCGGTCACGGTCGGCCGACGGGCAGCGCAGCAGGTGAATCCGCAGCCGATCAGCGTCCAGGAGCGGGGGTACGACACCGGTCGTCATCCGCCGGGCCAGCAGCGGACCTCCGGCCAACAGCCCGTGCAGCACGGCGAATCGCAACTGGCGTGCCTTGTCGTCGTAGACCCGCCGCGTTTCCTGTCCGGCTTCAGCGCGGCGCAGCAGGGCCAGTACGCTGCCGGTGTGCGAGGTCAGCGCGACGGTCTGGGCGGTCGGCTGCGACGCGGCGACCACCACGAGCGCCGGGCGCGGTCCGTGCGGTCCAAGCGCTTCACAGCGCACGTGCAGCCCTCGAGCCTGGGTCGCGGCCGCGGCCAACTGCCCTCCGCACAGGCGCGCGAGGAGCCCGGCGAGCTCGGACAGCAGTTCCTGAGGAAAGGCTGCCGTGGAGGCCTCCACCGTGCCCGCGTCCTGCGCGACCACCGCAGCGTGGACGCCGGTCTCCTGGTGCAACCAGTCGAGCATCCTGCGGACGTCCGGCCCGGCCTCGCACGATGCCTGACGTCGCACCTCGCGCAGCAGCCCGCCCAACTGGGCTTCCAGCACATGCTCCCCGTGGTCCGTCACAGCTCCGCGCCCCCTGCCGACAGCCGGATTCTCCCCGCGTGACACTCGGCGAACCGCCCGCCCGCCGGGTCAGGGGCGCGGGCCCGTGGCCGCGCAGGCCTGTTCCGTGGACGGGTAGAGGTTGAGGATCTGGTCGGCGCCGGTGATCCGGAGCATGCGCAGCAGTTGGGGCGGTGGAGCGGCGATGCGCAGCGTGGTGGCCTGATGGATGAGGAGCAGCAGGTTCAGTGCGGAGGAGTCCGCGAAGCTCACTGCTCCGGTGTCCAGGATGAGCACCGGGAGTGCGGCGGCCGCCCTCTCCATGGCTTCGCGCACCGGGGGCATGGAGTCCATGTCGAGGTCCCCTCGGACGACGACGACCCAATTGCCCTCCCTCGTGTACTGCTCCACGACGCACTTGGGGCGGCTGAGGCCCTCGGGCATGGGGCTACTCCTGACATGCGGGGTCCGGACACGCGCTCATTGTTGCTACCACCAATGCCCAATGTCTAATCCGGCCAGGATAGATTTCTGCATACTGGTCGGTGAGGTAATCGACTCCTGTCGGGTTAGGGGGTGCGGGGCGGGGAAGGCCGGCAAGCAAGGCGCACGTTCGGTGCGGGCGCGCAGAGCCACGTTCGTAACCCCCACGTCGGCGCAGTCCGTTACCGCCTCCAGGGGAGTAGCCTCAAAGTATCGAGAGTCTTTCGCACACCGGCTTCCACGTCGGTGTCGTTCTCGGCGAGTGACGACACCGAGCCGGGCCCACTGGGCCAGCGGTCCGGAGACAGGTTCGCGCAATGCCCGCGACCACCGACCGACCCACCCTGCGGATCGTGCCCTTCAGGGCTCCGACCGCCCGCCTCGCGCTGAAACCCGTGAGCCCCGCCCGAGGGCTTCTGGACGGCGCCTGGTGGCCTCGCTCCCGGGACTTGGCGCAAGAACTCTCCACTCTGGCCGACGTGCTGGATCCCTTGTGGGGGCGGATCACTCGCATCGCCGTCAACCCTATGTACTGGCCGGTCATCCCGCGGGAAGTGCCCGTCAACGGCCATGTGGTGAAGGTGGGTTGGTTCACGACGGAGTTGGACCCCCACAAGATCATGCTCCTGTCCTACACCGCGGGCCGATGGGACCTGCTGGTGATACCGCCCGAGTCCAGCGCCCCGGCAGCAGCCCGCCTGATGGCCGCCGCGAGCGAGAGCGCCGGGCCTCCTGTGACCGCGAGTACGCTCATGGCAGCGGAACAGGTCCTCCACGGCAGCTCAGAGGCCGGCCGGGAGCCGGATGCCGAGGAGGACTGGGAGTACGGCGGTGGCGGCACCCCGTTGGCACTGGTCGCTGTGGCTCCGCCGAGCCATCTGACCAGGGAGATGTGAGCGCCGTGCTCACAGGCTTGGCCTTCAGCGTCCTGCTGATCCTGATCGTTGCCGCGACACGGGCCGGGCAGGCCGCAGGGCAGCCACCCACCCACCGACCCTTCCATGGAGCCCGCCGCGGTCCGGCCGCGGCGCGCAATCGCGACGGCGGCCGGGGACGTTCGCGCCCCTGGCACCGGAACACGCATCCTCGCCCGCGCTGATCCGGCAGCGGACGGACGCCGACTCTCCGCGCGCTTCCGCCCGATCAGGTGGTGCCGCCCGCGGCGGCGGCCATGAGGGGCTCGGCGGTGTCCGGCGGAGTGTCGGGCGGCACGACCAACAGGTCCCAGCGTCCCCGGTTGGGAGCGAGCAGGCAGATCGTGTGCGGTGCGGATGCTGCGGTGGACCTGTGCAGGCGCACGACCTGACCGAGCACGAACATCCGGCGGGGTGTCATGGTCCACGTCGATCCGTTGACGGTGACGCTGCTGATGTGACCCCAGGCCCGCGGCAGCCCGGTGAGCAGCCGGGGAAGCTCTGCCAGCAGGTCGTACGAGGAGGGCCACCACGCACCGTCGATGAGGTGCGGCAGAGGGCCGGGAGGCGCGAGACGCAGACGGAGGAGGGGCTGCGAGGGGAGTGAGGGCTGCAGTGCGGTGGCCATGAGAGCTCCTGTGGACTGCTGTGCGGAGGGGGCGGCTGGATTCACAGCCGGCGGGAGTCAACGCGATCGGGGGTCGGCCAGCGCACGTCGTACACCCAGCCGAGGCGTTCGAGGAGACGTATGACGGCGGCTGAGGGGTCGAGCTGTCCGCGATCGACGCCGTGGCGCGCACTGGTGGGGTCGGCGTGGTGGAGGTTGTGCCAGCTCTCACCGAAGGAGAGCAGGGCCAGCGGCCACAGGTTGGTGGCCCGGTCGTGGCGCCGGGTGCGGAACGGCCGGTCCCCGATCACGTGGCACAGGGAGTTCACGCTCCAGGTGACGTGGTGGAGCAGCGCGATGCGCACAAGTCCCGCCCACAGCAAGGCGGTCAGCGCGTGCACCCAGGTGCCGCCGATGGCCCAGCCCACCGCGAACGGCAGGGCCAGGGTGAGGCCGCACAGGGCGGGAAAGGCGCGGGAGACGGCGCGGATGTCGCGATCGGCGAGCAGGTCGGGAGCGTAACGCTCGGCGGGCGTGCTGTTGTTGCGGAACAGCCAGCCGACGTGCGCGTGCGCCAGACCACGCAGTTGGCCGCGCAGGTGCGTGCCGTAGCGATACGGGGAATGAGGGTCTCCCGGCCGGTCCGTGAAGGCGTGGTGGCGGCGATGGGTCGCGACCCAGCCGATGACGTCCCCCTGGAAGCTCATCGACCCGGCCACAGCGAGCGCGATGCGCACCGGCCGGACCGCGCGGTATCCGCCGTGTGTCAGGCCACGATGGAAGCCGACCGTGACGCCAAGACCCGTGACCGTGTAGAGGACGAGGGCGAGCAGGACGTCAGCGGGATGGATGAGGCTGCCCCACAGCAGCCAGACGGCCAGGCCCAGCGCCAGGAAGGGAGCAACGACGATCACCGTCGTCACGAGCACGTACAGCCGCTCGCCACTGCTGCGTGGGGCGGCCGGCTCTTCCGCGGAGAAGGGCCCCGCTCCGTCGTATTCCTGAGAGGGCTGGACGGCGTCCGACGGCGCGCTCGCTGGACCGGCATGGGCCGCGGACGTGGTGGAACTGGCCGGCATGGGGAACTCCTTGACCTCGGTGCGATGGCGCGGCCGGGGTCACGGGCTGCTCCTGCGCGGCTGTTGGCGTGCGGCGAAGGGACGTTCAGGGCGTCTGGTTCGGATGCGTACGACGCTTCGGCCGCCGGCTGATCCCGATCCGGGGACGGAAGGGCTGGGAGCGAGCGCCATGGAACCGCGGGGCCTGGCCCGGCCTGAGCACCGGCGTACGAGAGGCCCCCGCTGCACCCAGCGTACTCCTGGGTGCCCGAATGAGGCCGCTCTGCGCCTGTGCGACCGTGCCCGCCTCCGGTGTGGGGGAGGCGGGCACGGCGTGGGGTCAGGTCTCGCACGGTCAGGACTGAGTCGAGTCCGGCCTGACCAGGGGGCAGGTCAGGTGGTGCGTGCCACCTTCACCGTGAGGTTGTAGTCACCCTTGCCATCGGTGAAGCGTCGGACGACGTCGTACGATTTTCCGGCGGTCGGCAGTTGCTTCGCCACTGCTTGGCTGGTGAAGACGAGGACGTTGTCCGCGACGTGGTCATCCTCCATGAAGCCGATGAGCCACTGGATCATGGCGCCGACTCCCGCCACCACGGCCGCTACCCAGGCCGCCACGACGGTGGCGCCGAGAACGGCCGCCGCTGCCAGGAACGCCGAGGCGACGCCCGCCCTGATCCTTTCGACATCGCCCGAATCGTGTTCGAAGAGAGCGATCAGCGAGGCCACTTCGCCGTCGGGCAGTGCCTGAGCGGTGCAGTTCTGGCCCCACAGACAGCCGTCCGACGCTCCGAACGTGCGGGTCGAGCCGTCGTCCACGTCGTCGAAGACCGCGCTGCGGGTGGTGACGGCGATGCCGGAACCCAGTGAGCCGAAGACGAAGTAGGGCTCGTTCTTCGGGTCGGCGATGCTGTCCCTCAGGCGGTGAATGCAGGTGAACTTGGAGGCCTTGATGGTGAACCGAGCAGAGGCCGCCGAGGTGGAGGGGGAGCCGCCTTGCTCCGCGCCCGCCTGTTGCACGCTGCCTTCGGGCGCGGTGGCCGACGGGATCGCGTGGGCCGACCTGATGATCTCGGGGACGTCGCGCTTCAGCTCGGCCATGGTGTAGTTCTGCTTGACGTCCAGCTGCGCGAACCTGCTCGAGAACATCTCGCTGCGCAGTGACTGCGGGAGTTTCCTGTCGAGCTTCCCGTGCGCTTTGATCTCCTGGTCGGTGTAGCCGTTCTTGCGGAAGGCCGACACGATGGCCTGTTCCAGGTCGGTCAGTTTGGTGCCTTCGGCGTGCTTTGCGAAGCTGTGCAGGACGATGGCCAGGAACCAGGTGCGGTCCTTGTGGGCCACGAACTTGCGGCGCAGAGCCGCCCCCCTGCCCTGGTTCTGCACGAGTTCGTCGAACACGACGTCCAGCGGTCGAGCTGCCATGGGGTCCTCCCCCAGAGATGAGCAGGCGATCGATGGGCCGCCGTCCACTCGTGGACAACCTCCTGCTGGGATCGGAGGATGTCAACGACGTGAGGGGGGCGCCTCTTCGGCGGTCACTTCGCCGCCCACCCAAGGGCCTCGACTTCTAGGCGTCGAGGGTGGTGAAGCGGAATCCCCGGTCGAGGAGACGGGGCAGGTAGGCCTTGAGGGCTTCGATGGTTTGGGTGCGGTTGGCGCGGCCCTCGTACTCGGGGTACGTGTGCCGGCTCAGGACGCCGTCGTGGTGAAGGACGACGGCCCCTGTTCTGGCCTGGTCCAGGACGGTTGCAGAGATGTGCGCCGCGCCTGGGTTGGACCAGTCGCGCGGATCGATCGACCAGCGAAATGGCCGCATCGCGAGATCCGCGCAGCTCGTGAGTGCGGCAGGGGTGAAGTGTCCGTAGGGAGCGCGAAAGAGAGAAGGGCCACGGCCGCCGTGGACGCGGGCGACAGCCTCGTTGGTACGGGTGATCTGGCGACGGACTGCTGTCGTGGACAGCTTCTCGAGTTTGGGGTGGGACCAGGTGTGGTTGCCGAGCGTGTGACCCTCCGCAACGATCTGGCGTACGACATCGGGGTACTTCTCCACGTTGACGCCAAGCACGAAGAACGTCGCCCGCACCCCATGGCGGCGCAGGACCGCCAGGACCCGAGGGGTGTACAGCGGGCTCGGTCCGTCATCGAAGGTGAGGGCCAGAGTCATGGGGCCGGCGGCGATCTCGGATTCCGGAACCGGCCGGGGCTCGGGGCGCCCGTCAGCCGCTGATGGCCGGGCAGGCTGCTCGTGGCAGGGATCCGCGCTCTGGGCGACCGCACTCCGTGGGAAGCACAGGGGCAGCACAGCAGCGCTGCCAACGGCCAGAAAGCGTCGTCGTGTCGTGGCTGAGTGATCCATGGTCATCACCGCAGTGTCGCCCGCTTTCGCGGGCTCGAGGGCGAGACACGTCCAGAGGATCGCTGCTCAACACGTTCAACAGCCTCGCCGGAGAACAGCACGGATCCTCCGGCGGCCGGGGGCACTCGATGAGGCATGACACATACGGACACGGCAAGGTCATGCCCGGTCGAGACGAAGCAGGCCGGGCGAGTGGCTGACAACGACGGGGGACCAAGGGCCATGAGCCGCACGAATCAGGCCACCGGCGCGGTGACTGAACCTCAGAAACCCTCGGGGATGCCGGTCCACAAGTACGGCCAGTACGAGCAGGTCGACATCTCCGACCGCACGTGGCCCGACAACCGGATCACGGTCGCTCCCCGCTGGCTCTCCACGGAT
>NZ_JBEYTL010000042.1:0-13568 GCF_040643025.1 Streptomyces sp. NPDC047525 | reverse complement strand
CTCATCTCGGCCGGACCCGTGGCACAGTTCAGGCCGATCATGTCGATACCCAGCGGCTCCAGCGCCGTCAGCGCCGCACCGATCTCCGAACCGAGCAGCATCGTGCCGGTGGTCTCCACCGTCACCGAACAGATCAGCGGCAGATTCGTGCCGGTGGCCTCCAGGGCGCGGCGGGCGCCCAGGATCGCCGACTTGGTCTGCAACAGATCCTGCGTCGTCTCCACCAGGAGCGCGTCCGCGCCGCCCGCGATCATGCCCTCGGCATTGATCTGATAGGCGTCACGCAGCACCGTGTACGGGGCGTGGCCCAGGGTCGGCAGCTTGGTGCCCGGCCCCATCGAACCCAGCACCCAGCGCTGCTGACCCGTCTTCGCGGTGAACTCATCGGCCACCTCACGGGCGATCCGCGCACCCGCCTCGGAAAGCTCGAAGTTCCGCTCGGTGATGTCGTACTCACTCAACGCGGCGAAGTTCGTGCCGAACGTGTTCGTCTCGACGCAGTCGACACCGACGGCGAAGTACTCCTCATGGACCGAACGCACGATGTCCGGCCGGGTCACGTTCAGGATCTCGTTACAGCCCTCAAGGTTCTGGAAGTCCTCAAGAGTGGGGTCCTGCGCCTGAAGCATCGTGCCCATCGCCCCGTCGGCCACCACCACACGGGTGGCAAGGGCTTCGCGAAGGGTTTCCGGAGACGCGGTCACGAGCTGTCGCCGCCCTCGCGGGTGACGGCCACCAGGTGGGGCGAGATCTCCTCGGCGGCGTCCGCGCCGTAAGCGGCCGTGAGATTGGCGAGGAGACGGTCGGCAGTGGCGTCGTACGACTGGGAGCCGACGGTGCTGATCACCTCGGCGGCGACCGCGCAGCCGAGCCGTACCGCGGCCCTCAGCGGCAGGCCCCGGGCGGTGGCGGCGAGAAAACCGGCCCGGAACGCGTCGCCCACGCCGGTCGGGTCGACGACCGGGGCGTCGGGCACGGCGGGAACGAGAAGAGAGGTGCCGTCGGCGCATTGAGCGCGGGCGCCCTGAGAGCCGAGCGTGGTGATCCAGGTGCCGACCCGGTCGAGCACGTCGTCGTGGGTCCAGCCGGTGCGTTCGAGCAGCAGGGCGGCCTCGTACTCGTTGGTGAAGAGCCAGCGGGCGCCGTCCACGAGGTCACGCACCTGCGCGCCGTCGAGGCGGGCGAGCTGTTGCGAGGGGTCCGCGGCGAACGGGATGCCGAGCTCCCGGCACTGCCGGGTGTGGCGGAGCATCGCCTCGGGGTCGTTGGGCGCGATCAGGACCAGGTCCGGCCGGGCGTCGGGGTCAGCGTCCCCGATCAGGGCGGTCAGATCGATGTCGCGCGCCTCGGTCATGGCGCCCGCGTAGAACGCGGCGATCTGGTTGGCGTCCTGGTCGGTGGTGCACATGAACCGGGCGGTCTGTCGTTGGCCGGAGACCAGGACGCCACCGGTGTCGACGCCCTGCTCCTTGAGCGCCACCTCGTACGGCCCGAAGTCGGTGCCGACCGCGCCGATCAGGAGCGGTGCAAGGCCGAGGCCGCCGAGCCCGAAGGCGATGTTGGCGGCGACGCCGCCGCGCCGCACTTCGAGGTCGTCGACGAGGAACGACAAGGAGACATGGTGCAGTTGGCTGGGGACCAGCTGGTCCGTGAATCTGCCGGGAAACACCGTCAGATGGTCCGTGGCGATCGAGCCGGACACGGCGATACGCACGTGAGCACTCCCGTTGGGCGCGTGGGCCGGGGCTAGGGCCCTTGGTCGGCCGGCCGGTGTGGGGCCGGCCGTCGGGTGGGTGGAGGGCGGATCAGAGTCCGGCCGCGGCCTTGAGTCGCTCGGCGCGGTCGGTCTTCTCCCAGGTGAAGTCGGCCAGTTCGCGGCCGAAGTGGCCGTAGGCGGCCGTCTGGGAGTAGATCGGGCGGAGCAGGTCGAGGTCGCGGATGATGGCGGCCGGGCGCAGGTCGAAGACCTCGGCGATGGCCCGCTCGATGTCGGCCTGCGGGACGGTCGCGGTGCCGAAGGTCTCGACGAACAGGCCGACCGGCTCGGCCTTGCCGATCGCGTACGCGACCTGGACCTCGCAGCGCTCCGCGAGGCCCGCGGCGACGACGTTCTTGGCGACCCAGCGCATCGCGTAGGCGGCGCTGCGGTCCACCTTGGACGGGTCCTTGCCCGAGAAGGCGCCGCCGCCGTGACGGGCGTAGCCGCCGTACGTGTCGATGATGATCTTGCGGCCGGTCAGGCCGGCGTCGCCCATCGGGCCGCCGATCTCGAAGCGGCCGGTGGGGTTGACCAGGAGGCGGTAGCCCTCGGTCTCCAGCTTGATGCCGTCCTCCGCGAGTCCGTGGAGGACGTGCTCCACGACGTGCTCCTGGATGTCGGGCGTGAGCAGCGAGCCCAGGTCGATGTCGCTCGCGTGCTGCGAGGAGACCACGACCGTGTCGAGCCGGACCGGGCGGCTGCCCTGGTACTCGATGGTGACCTGGGTCTTGCCGTCCGGGCGCAGGTAGGGGACGGTGCCGTCCTTGCGGACCTCGGTCAGACGGCGCGAGAGACGGTGGGCCAGCTCGATCGGCAGCGGCATCAGGTTCGGGGTCTCGTTGCTGGCGTAGCCGAACATCAGGCCCTGGTCGCCCGCGCCCTGCTGGTCGAGCTCGTCCGTCTTGCCTCCCTCAGAGGCGCCTTCCACCCGGTTCTCGTACGCCGTGTCGACGCCCTGCGCGATGTCCGGGGACTGTGCGCCGATGGAGACCGATACGCCGCAGGAGGCGCCGTCGAAGCCCTTGGTCGAGGAGTCGTAGCCGATCTCGAGGATCTTGTCGCGCACGAGCTGCGCGATCGGCGCGTACGCCTTGGTCGTGACCTCGCCGGCCACGTGCACCTGGCCGGTGGTGATGAGCGTCTCGACGGCGACGCGGGACGTGGGGTCCTCGCGCAGCAGCGCGTCGAGAATGGTGTCGCTGATCTGGTCGGCGATCTTGTCGGGGTGGCCCTCGGTCACGGACTCCGAGGTGAACAGGCGACGGGACATGGTTCTCCAGATTTCTTGTAGGTGGGATGCGGTACGACGGGAGAACGGGGGCACGGCGGTGCCACTCTCCTGGGAGTGACTCGCCTGCCACTCGCGCCTCGTCGGAGTGCCCGTTCCCGGACGGTCATGCGCGGACGGTCATGCGTGGACGGTCATACGTGGGCGGTCATGCGTGGACGAGCTCGCCCACGCGTGACTTCATGCCGCCACCTCCGCGTTGGCATGGTCACCGACGAGCAGTTGGTGCCCGGCGGTGGAACGGCCGATCCGGGCCCAGCGGCCGATGATCGAGTGGTCGAGGGCGGGGACGCCGTCGACGGCGGCGCCCTCCAGGAGGATCGAGTCGGCTACGGCGGAGCGCCGCAGAACGCAGTCGCGGCCGACGGAGACGTACGGTCCGACGGTGCACTCGGTCACGGTGCTCCCGGCGGCGATCACCAGCGGGCCCACCAGGTGGCTGCCGCGCACCCGGGCTCCCGGCTCGATCACGACCGGGCCGCTCAGGGTGCTGGCGGCGTCGATGTCCCCTTGCACGTCGGACCCGGTCAGCCGGCCGAGCAGTTCCCGGTTGCAGTCGAGCAGGTCCTCCGCCTTCCCGGTGTCCTTCCAGTAGCCGTCGTAGCATTCGGCGCGCACCAGCGCGCCGTCGTCGGCGAGACGCTGGATGGCGTCGGTGATCTCCAGTTCGCCGCGGCCGCTGGGGCGCAGCCCGGTGACCGCCCGGTGGATCCGGGAGGTGAAGAAGTAGACGCCGAGGACGGCGAGGTCACTGGCGGGCTCGGCCGGCTTCTCGACCAGGCGGTGCACCCGGCCGTCGGCGCCGACCTCGGCCACCCCGTAGGCACGCGGATCGGCCACCGGCTGCACGAGGAGCAGCGCGTCGGCACGCTCGGCGGCGAAGACCTTCGCCGCCTGCGCTATCCCGTCCGCGAACACGTTGTCGGCCAGGTACATGACGAAGTCGTCGTCGCCGAGGAAGTCGGCCGCGAGCTGCACGCAGTGCGCGAGCCCCCGCGGTTGCTCCTGGTGCAGATAGGTGAGGTCGAGTCCGAACGCGGAACCGTCGCCGATCACCTGGGAGATCTCCGCGGCGTGGGTGCCGACGATCACGGCCGCCTCGGTGATGCCCGCGTCGCGGATGTTCTCCAGACAGTGCGCGAGCACGGGCTTGTTGGCTACGGGCAGCAGTTGCTTGGCGGTCGAGTGGGTGAAGGGGCGTAACCGGGACCCCGTCCCCCCTGACAGTATGAGCGCCTTCATATTCCGCAAGTGTGCTGACGGCTCCTCAAGGAAAGCTTGACGCAGCCCGGAGCGCCGGGCACCCGGGGTGAGGGCTCGACGGGCGGTCGTGCCGTCGTCGACCGGTCCTCGAGCGCGGGCGTGGAGCATGCCCGCATGGCCTCATCGAAGACCGCACCGCCTCTCACCGAGCCGGGGGACGCCTCCTTCGACCGGTGGCTGGACCAGCAGCGCCGCAGGCATCACTACGCCGTGCGGCGCGCGCCGCTCGACACCCTGCCGGGCTGGCGCTTCTGCCGGGACACCGGCGACCTGGTGCACTCGTCCGGCCGCTTCTTCTCCGTCTCCGGGCTGCGCACCACCACCGACTTCGGCACCGACGGGCAGCGGCCGCACACCTGGACCCAGCCTGTCATCGTGCAGCGCGAGGTCGGTCTGCTCGGCATGCTGCTCAAGGAATCCGGCGGCGAGGTGCACTGCCTGCTGCAGGCCAAGATGGAGCCGGGCAACCTCAACGGACTGCAGCTGTCGCCGACCGTGCAGGCCACCCGCAGCAACTTCACGGGCGTGCACCGGGGCCGCCCCGTGCCGTACACGGAGTACTTCACCGGGGACCGGCGCGGCGGGCGGGTGCTCGCCGACTCGCTCCAGTCCGAACAGGGCTGGTGGTTCCTGCACAAGCGGAACCGCAACGTGGTCGTCATGACGGACGACGACGTGCCCGCCCTCGACGGGTTCCGCTGGCTGTCGCTGCGTCAGGTCGGCGCCCTGCTGCTCCGCGACCACCTGGTGAACATGGACAGCCGTACGGTCCTGTCGGCGCTGCCCCCACAGCAGCTCGCGCGCCGTGGCGGACAACCGGCCCCGGTGGGCGAGGACGACGCGCAGCACTCGTTCGCCGAGGTGCTCTCGGTCCTGGCCGACGCCCGGTTCCGCTACGAACTGACTCAGGAGCAGCTTCCGTTGCGCGAGGTCCTGGAGGACGCCACGAGCGCGTGGGGGCGGACCCGGGACGCCATCGGGCGGCGCGACGGCCGGCATTTCACGGTGCTCGGTGTGACCGTGGAGGCACAGGCGCGCGAGGTGGCCCGCTGGTCCCAACCGCTGCTCGCCCCGGTGGCGGGCCTCGCCGGGCTGCTCGTACGGCGCATCGACGGGCTGCCGCACGTGCTGCTGCGGGCCCGGGTGGAAGCGGGCAGCCTGAACGTGGCCGAGTTCGGGCCGACGGTGCAGTGCTCGACCCGTCATCTGCACGGACGGGGTGCGCACCGCCCCGAGTTCCTGGACACGCTGCTCGCGCCCCGTGCCGGGCGGGTGCTGTTCGACACCGAGCAGTCCGAGGAGGGCGGGCGCTTCCACCACGCGGTGACCCGCAATCTGATCGTCGAGCTGGCCGGGGACGACGAGGTGGCCGGGGCGGGCACGCACGAGTTGCCACCGGACTTCTGCTGGGTGTCGGTGCCGCAGGCGCAGGCACTGCTGCGGCACGGCAACTACCTCAATGTGCAGGCCCGTTGTCTGATGACGGCCCTGACGCTGGCGACGCGCTAGGCCGCGGACGCGGCCCCCCGGCGGCCGACGTCCCGGTGCGCCAGGCGGTCCGCGACGAGCCCTGACACGGGCGTGATCTGGTCGACGAGGAAGAAGTGGCCGCCCGGGAACACCTGGAGCTCCGTCGGGCCGGTGGTGTGCTCGTCCCAGGCCGTCGCCTCGTCGATCGAGACCCGGGCGTCGCTGTCCCCGGTCAGGACCGTCACCGGGCTCGTCAGCTTCCGGCCCGGTGTGTGCCGGTAGTTCTCCGCGGCGTGGTAGTCGCTGCGGATCGCGGGCATGACCAGTTCCCGTATCTCCGGGTCGGCGAGCATCTCCACGTGGGGGCCGCCCAACCTGCTGATCTGGGACAGGAGTTGCGCGTCAGAGCCCAGATGGAGCCGCTCGTCGCGGTCACGGGAGGGGGCCCGCCGGCCGGAGGCGAAGAACCGTACGGGCGCGGGGAGGCCGGCGTCCTGCAGGCGCAGCGCGATCTCGTAGCCGAGGACGGCGCCCATGCTGTGCCCGAACAGGGCCAGGGGCAGGTCGTCGAGGTGGCGTACCGCCTCGAAGATCTGGTCGGCCAGCTCGGCGATGCTGCTGACGTTCGGCTCGTTGTAGCGGTCCTGCCGTCCCGGGTACTGGACCGCCAGCACGTCCACCGCGGGCGCCAGCGCCCTGGACAGCGGCACGTAGAAGCTCGCGGACCCGCCGGCGTGCGGTAGGCACAGCAGGCGGGTCCGCGTGTCCGGCGCCGGATGGAATCGGCGGACCCATGTTCCGAACTGCACCGGGGCTTGAGGCACGGCCAGAGGTTCCTTTCGGGAAGCGTCCTGCGGCACGCGACCTTCATGACGGTCGTGCCACTGTGGTGCACCCAGCTCTAATCGCGTGTACTCGAGCTTCGCTGGAGTGGCACCACCGGCACCACCGGCTTCACCGGCTTCACCGGCGCGGCGGCATCGGGCTCAGGCGTCCCTGCGCCCCGGCAGGTACTGGTCCAGCACGATGGCCAGGAACTTCGTGTGGTCCGGGAGCCCCGACTCGGCCACAAGGCCGTCGATGACCGCGCGCTGCGCCCGCGTCGGCTTGTACTGGAGCTGTACGGGCCCCAGGCCGCGCAGGTCCGTGTTGTCGGGCGCCACGGCGAACAGCTTGGACTGGAACTTGGGCGCCCTGCGCGCGTCCTCGACGACCTGGGCGAGGCCCTTCTCGACAGCCGCCTCGACGGCGAGGAACACGATCTGTGTGTGCGTCAGGTCGCTCTGCTTGCCCAGCTTCCGGAAGCGGTTGGCGACGTTCGTCGAGACGTAGAAGCCGACCGGCCTTGCGGTGTCCGCATCGTTGACGGCCTGCGGCGGCTCCTCGACCAGTTCGCGTGTCGGCGACGGCACGACGGCCACGGGCGCCACCGGAGCGGGGTGCGGCTGCACCGGAGCGGGCTGGAGCGGAGCGGCGGCCGGCGTCGAGGTCTGCGGGGTGGCCCAGCCCGCGAGCGCGTTGGACGACGGCGCTCCCCCACTGAACAGATTGCCGACGCCCTCGTCGGACATCGTCTGCTCGTCGTCGTGGTCGACGGGGGCCTTCTTGTTCTTCGGCGGTGTCATGCCGCGGCTTCCTTCCTCAGTTCGAGCGCCCTGGCGAACATCTCTTCGGTGAATCCTTCGTAGTCTGCGGAAAGCCCCTCGGCGGTCTCGGGGATCGACCGATCGCCGTTCGCCCGTCGTTCCGCCAGCTCCTGCACCAGGAGTCCGCGCTTGCGCACGAGCCGTGCCACCGACTCCGTGTGCCCGATCAGATGCTTGAACATGTGGGCCTCCTCGCCCAGCACCTTCTGCACCTGACGCCGCACGTCGGCGTGGATCCCGGTGTACGTGCGCCCGGTGTCGAAGAGCAGCACCCCAAGAAGCGCGATGTGCGGGTTGATCTGGCTGACGAACTTGACGTACGAGAACTCGAGCCCGATCTGCGCGAGCCCGTCCTCCGCACCACCGTCGCTCTTGACGGGGATGACCAGCCAGCGCGAGGCGGAGAGCGCGAGGCGCTGCAACGACGGGTTCTCCGGCGGGGTGTCGAGAATGATGATCTGGTACCGGTTCGCGATCGGCAGCAGGCACATCAGCAGCCGCAGATAGGCGTGCGGGCCTTCCTTCGCGAGCAGCGTGTGGAAGAAGATCCCGAACTCGTCGCCGAGCGCGGGGCCGCCCATGACGACGTCGAGGTTCTCCCGGACGTTCTCGCGCGGCGTGAGCGGCGCGCCGGTCCGCAGCGATTCGAGCAGCCCCGCTCCCCCGTCGTTCCACTCGGCCCGCTTGTACCCGAGCTCGCGCGCGATGTTGCCCTGCGCGTTGCAGTCGATGATGAGCGTCCGCAGACCGCTGCGCGCCGCCTTGCCCGCGGCGTTCGCGGAGACGGAAGACTTGCCGACGCCGCCCTTGCCGTTGCCGAACATGAAGATGTGCGACAGAGCCGCCCAGGGGATGCCGGGCTGCTGCGCCTGCGCGTCAGGTGCTTCGAAAGGGCTGGCCATGGGTCCTCACTCTGGTTCAGGCCGGGACAAGATGTGTCCTATTTGAGCTGGTTCGGATAGCTAAAAGTTCGCTCAGAACGATCCTGCGCTCCGCAGGGTCCCAAGAGAGGGTCTGGGTAGGGTCCGAGAGCGCCGATCGGGCCCTGAAACCGGCCCTTGATCCCCTGCCTTGCAGGTCAACCGAGCAATCCGGGATGGGACACAAGCATGTGTGACCGCGGTTGCGGTGGTTGTTCCCCTGACCGCCGAGCACGCGTAGATCTTCGCTGCTGTACGCGTCGACTGTAGTGCAGAGACACCACTTGATATCTCCACCAAGACGGTCACCTCCAGAGCAGTCGTGTCACAAGGGAGTGTGCACACTACCAGGGAGATCAGAACCCTCACCTATCGACACACCGTCATATGGGCAACATGGCATGGAGTTGCACGCACCGGGATGCCTGTCGGCACGTTCCAGTGCGAGCGTGCAACGCTTCCTGTCGCCGCATCAGCGAGCAGGCCACCAGGCGGTTCCGCTGTGGCTCCCACGAGCGTGCCAACCCGCCTGCAACTAGCAGGGCACCTCTCGTGGCGTACGGGCACGTACGCCACGAACTCGACTTGTGTACAGGCCTGTAGGCCTGTTGTGACACCTGCCCGCCTGCGAGCAGAGGGGCAGACCCGCCGCCCTGCCAGTCCCCTGCCCGGCACCCCTACCCAGAGGCGCGGTTGCGGATGCACCGCCAGACACATGGCCATCTGGGCCGTGAGGCTGACCTGGCACCTGGCGCACACACCAGTGCTGACACCTGCTCCAGTTCATGCATACGCGCCTTCGCACAGACCGACGTGCGTCCCTGCTTCCCTGCCTGTCGTGTGCCCGGCAGAGCGTCTTGTGTGTACGCGTACACAGCACCAAGGATCCAACCCTGCCAGGTGTCCGGCGGTGAGACCGGCCTCCATCCCCACCCACATGCCGGTCTGACATCAGGCCACAGAGCCTGCTACGGCACCAGGCTGCGTACGCATGAGGCACCGCGCCGAATACCGCACACACACGCATGGGGAGCGACGGGTCCGTGTCCGAGCAAGCCTGTGTGCCGTTGCCCTGGCCTGTGCACAGGCGGCGATGCAGGTGGCACTGCGGACAGACCGGCGGATCGATGCCCGCGCCGTCACGTAGGCCAGGAAACAACCCAGCGCCTCGGCCGACGACTCGACCAGCTGCCAGGTCCTCCTGCCAGCGCAGGAATCCGTCTACGACCTGACCCATCGACCGGCCTGCAAACAGACACAGATGCAGGCCTTGTTGAACGCCTCGAAGAAGGCCTGCATTCCAGCGCGCACAGAGGCATCGTTCAACACCCGGTTCACTACCCAGCTCAACATCTGGAGACAGACCTTCGAGCGAGTCCACCTCCAGGTGATGAACAGTGTGCACAAGAACCCCTTCGTCCTTAGTTGCATGCAAGCTTGGAGCGATGTTTGCAGAGATGTTTATTGTGGCTGGTCAGAGGCCATTTTCTACCTCAAGAAGTCAGTCATGAGCATAGTCGACGACGGGCCATCTCGCCCTCTTCTCGGGCAGCAACTCGCCACCCTCATCGGCTCGTCTCGACCCTGGCTTCCTCCGGCGCCTCAAGCGGGTCTGCCCCTCAGTGCCCATCCAGGATGGCTCTCTCGCTTCAGCGCTGAGTCCTGCCCTCGACAGGCCATGACCAAGGCGACAGAGCGCCACCCATACTCCTACTGGCACCGATCATCTGACGGCGCCTCGTGCCGTCAGCCTCACGGCCACGCGTCTCGCCGCATCAGCTTCGAGGGCAGCGTGTGCGGAACGGCACAAGGGTTGACGGTGCGCCTCGACTACGCACCCAAGGCGTCACGTTCACGATGCATCCGAGGACGCATGGTTCGGGCACATGCCTAACCCGCCACCGCTTTCGTGCATACGCGGTACGGGCAACGCGCAGCAGCTCGCGTGCAACTGCCGCCGGTTGATCGATGCCGAGGTCGCAGGCACACAGGTCCTACAGGCCTACGAAGCGCTCGTTCCCATAGCATCCAACCGGGGGAGTGGCCGGGATCGGCCGTCTTCACTCCAGGACTTACGCCGCCTCATCATCCTTGCCGCCCGCGTTCCTGCGACCACCCACGAACGGTCACGCCCTCGGCGCGCGACCCAGGCGACTCACCGCCTCTCCCCACCGGCCATGGCCTTCCCCAACCGCCACCGCATCCCGGATTCCGCATCGCTCTGCCGCGCGGCGAACCTGCTCCTGCCACGAGTTCGCCCCGCGGGCACAGCCCTGCCGACAACAGCCGGAGGGCAGACACAAGCGGGCCAGGCGGTGCACGGCTGGGCGAGGAGTCCGCGACGTGGCCTGGTTGAGGAGCCAATGCTGCTGGTCGACTGCGGGGTGCTGAGGAGCCCCTCGTACTGCCCGAGTGCGCCGCCCTTGACGACGCCGGCGCACGGCACCCGCCCCCTCTCCGCCCTCGGCGCCGCCAGGTCTTCGGACCAGGCCACCGTGCCGACCGGACTGGTCGGCACGGCGCGGATCACTCGCCCAGCAGCTCTCCTCGATCCGCACGCGCCCCGGTGGGGAGAGCAAGGCTCCTCACGGCCAAGTGCTCGTCCAGTTCGGCTCGCCGGATGGTCCGCCTCGCTCGTCCTCGGCAGCACACGCGACAGGGGGGATTCCTCTCCCGGGGATCATCACGCCTCGGCACCCGGCAGCTGGGGCAGTGTCTCTCGCGGGCCAGGTTGATGCGGCGGACCTCTGTCCGTTCACGCGCAGACCCGTCTGTCGGCGTGATGCGGTGTCCTGCCGGGGAGTCAGCGCAGGGCCGGCAAGGAGGGCCAGGCGCCCGGCCGGGGGAGGGCCGCGAGAGGCCAGACCGTACGGACGTTGCTCCGCCCAGCGGTTCCACCACCCCTGGAGACTGCCTGCACGCCGCACCCCGAGAACTGGGCCCGAGAAGCCTCGACTCGCAGCCCCGGAGAGCCAGGGCGGGGGAGTGTCACCGGCAGGAGGACGGCCGGCCGCCCAGGACCCACCTCTGGTGCTGACCTCCACGACAGCCATGAGGAGCCGTCAGAACCCGGATTTCGACGCATCCGACGAGCGGTCTCGATCGCGCTGACAGAATTCGTTGAAAGTTGATCTACTTGAGCCGTTCCGGTACTCCGGGGAAGCGATGCCGCTCCGGCTGTGCGGCCACCATGCCCCTCTCCACCCCTAACTGGCCGCACAGAGGCCGAGGCCTGACTGGGGGAGAGGGGTGCCCCTATCTCTTCTGCGGCTTCCTCCGTGAGATTGGGCGACGGTTGGGCAAGCCTCCTCACCGCTGAGCCTCCCTCAGAGCAACAAGCAAGCCTGCAAGGCAAAGCCCCGTCCGGGTCACGGCCGTCGCCCGGCTGCTTCAGTCGCTTGAGCGTTGCTCGAGAGTCGCTTCAGTAGCTCCGCCCGTTCTTCAGTCGCTGCCCTCCGGGGCTCCTATCGGGCCCAGCGACTGAAGGCCAGCTACTGGGCGAACTTCGGTAGCTGTTGAGTAGCTCGGAGAAAGCGCAGGTCAGAGGCGCTTGCAAGAAGGATCAGCGACTGAAGCGACTCAACTGCCGCATATATGAAGCCGTCTAGGTGTACTCGTGTGCGTCATAGATAGAGACCTTCAGTCGCTTCAGTCGCTGTTTTGCTGTGCTTATATCGCTGACCTGCGGTTTTACAGACCCGGGCCGCAGCGACCGAAAGCCGCTCAGTCGCTGCGCCGACTCCCGCCAGTCGCTGGCTCCCCATCAGGCCGTTTTGTCGACACGGCCAACACGGCTGTTTGACCATGCTTCCCAGTCCCACCCGGCACGTTCGCTAGTCTGTGTCTGCCGTTGAGTCGCTTCGGTCGCTGATAGGAGATGTTCATGCCCTTTGAGCTGCGCTTTCCCCCCAGCGACTCGCGACGTTCCGCCCTCGATCCCGCGGCCGCCGCTTCCCCGTTGGCCACAGCGCTGTGGTGCGCCCGCCGGGGCTGGCCGGTGCACCCTTTGACGCCGGGCCGCAAGACGCCCGCACGCAACTGCGACCGCTGCCGCAACACCCCCCACGCACCGGCCGATTGCCCCTGCCTGCCCGCCGGTCGCTGGTGCCACGGCTTCCACGCCGCCACCCTCGACCAGCGTCGTATCCAGCGATGGTGGACCGCACAGCCGGACTTCGGCGTCGGGGTGGCCTGCGGGCCCGCAGGCCTGGTCGTCGTCGACGTCGACGCCCACGACGCGCCTCCCCCCGGCCGCCACCGCATCCTGCCGGGCATCCCCATCGCCGAGCACATCGACCTCACCGGCCTCACCACGGGCTATCACGCGCTGGCGGTCCTTGCCGCGTTGCGCGACCGGCCCAGCCCTGCCGAGGACGCCTCCACCCTGCGTGTGCGCACCCCCTCGGGCGGACTGCACGTCTGGTACCGGGCGGAGGACTACCGCCGCTGGCAGTGCTCCACCGGCTCGGGCCAGGGCCGTGCTCTGGCCTGGCAGGTCGACATCAGGGCCCAGGGCGGCTACATCATCGCCCCCGGCACCACGACCGACGCCGGCACCTACACCCCCATCGGGGAGGTCCGGGAACCGGCAGCGCTGCCCCAGTGGCTGGCCCAGGAGCTGGAACGCACCGGACACCTGCCCGCGCCCAACATCCCCGCTCCCCGCCCCGTCCCGCCCCGTGCCCAGCAGGCAGTGGTGGCCGCCGGGGGAGGGCGCCTGCGTGCCGCGCACACCCTCGCCGCGATCCTGGCACCGGTCGAGGAGTGCGGCCGTGTGCCCGAAGGCGCGGGCTTCTCCGACGCCCTGAACCGGGCCGCCTTCACCCTCGGCGGCCTGATCGGCGCCGACAGGCTGTCCCGCGAGGCGGCCGAGCAGGCCTTGCGCGAGGCCGCCGCGGCCGCCCGCCCGGGGCAGGAGAGGCGTTCGGAACAGATCATCGTCAGCGGACTGACCGCAGGACTCAAGCGGCCCCTCTACGCCGACGGAGGATGCCTGTGACCTCCCCCATCCCCAGCAACGACACGCTCTTCGGCTTCGACTCCGCCGCTGTGGCCGCCCAGATCCGCGGAGCCGGTGCCGTCCCCCTGCCCGCTCAGGCCGACGCCCCGTCGTCGGACGTGCCGGTATCCGTGGATGGGTTGTTGCCTGACACGTTGTCGGATCGTGGGAATGCGAAGTTGTTTGTGAAGCTGTATGCCAATGATTACCGGCATGTGCCGGG
>NZ_JBEYTL010000041.1:0-17273 GCF_040643025.1 Streptomyces sp. NPDC047525 | reverse complement strand
AGCAACGAACGATGGGCCGCAGTCGGCAGCGCACCCGAGGGGACGTGCCGGTATGTCCGCCCGGAGCACGGTTCCCGGCACTCCCCCGCCGAAGCAACCCCACGGCCACCGGACGATAGCGAGGACGGACATACCGGCACGGCCCCGCCCCACAGACGGACCAGACCCGCACCGCCCCGGGCCCCACCCCGAGCACCACAAAGGCCGGGCCCGGGGGAACCCCCCGGGCCCGGCCTCACGATGACCCGCTAAGCCCTCAGCCGAGGTCATGCATCCAACCGTGCCGGTCCTTCGCCGTCCCCCGCTGCACATCCAGCAGCGCCTCCCGCAGCTTCATCGTCACGGGACCCGGCTCGCCCCCGCTCTGCGTCCACTCGCCCGAGCGGCACTTGACCGTACCCACGGGGGTGATCACCGCGGCGGTACCGCACGCGAAGACCTCCGTCAGCGTGCCCTCGGACGTGTCCGCCTGCCACTGGTCGATCGACACCCGCGACTCCTCCGAGGAGTAGCCGAGGTCACGGGCGACCGTGAGCAGCGAGTCCCGGGTGATACCGGCCAGCAACGAGCCCGTCAACGTCGGCGTCACGATCTTGTCCCCGTACACGAAGTACAGGTTCATCCCGCCGAGCTCCTCGACCCACTTGTGCTCCACGGCGTCCAGGTACGCGACCTGGTCGCAGCCCTTCTCCGCGGCCTCGGCCTGCGCCAGCAGGGACGCCGCGTAGTTGCCGCCGGTCTTGGCGTCGCCCACACCACCGGGGACGGCGCGCACGCGGTCCTCCGACAGCCAGATCGAGACGGGCTTGACGCCACCGGGGAAGTACGCGCCCGCGGGCGAGGCGATCACGATGAAGAGGTACTCGTTGGCCGGCTTCACGCCGAGGCCGACCTCGCTCGCGATCATGAACGGCCGCAGGTACAGCGACTCCTCGCCACCGTGCGCCGGCACCCACGCCTTGTCCTGCTTCACCAGCGCGTCGCACGCCTCGATGAACGTCTCGACCGGCAGCTCCGGCATCGCGAGCCGCCGCGCCGACCGCTGGAAGCGCTCCGCGTTGGCCTCCGGGCGGAAGGAGGCCACCGTGCCGTCGGGCTGGCGGTAGGCCTTCAGGCCCTCGAAGATCTCCTGCGCGTAGTGCAGGACGTTGGTCGCCGGGTCGAGGGAGAGCGGGCCGTACGGCACGAGCTGACCGTCGTGCCAGCCGCGGCCCTCCGTCCACTTGATCGTCACCATGTGATCGGTGAAGTGGCGACCGAACCCGGGGTTGGCCAGGATCGCCTCGCGCTCCGCCGTGGACAGCGGGTTCGAGGTGGGCTTGAGCTCGATCGAGGGTGTCGGCGTCGTCGTCATGAGTACTAGTCCTTCACGGTGTGATGGTGACGGACCGCGCTCACGCCTGTACGTCGTGTACTAGGACGTCCGAGCATCCCTGCATTCCGCGGCCCCACGTTCGATTATCGCTCGCGGGGCGCCGAGGAAGAAACAGCGTGAATGCGGCCCAGGGGTCGATGGTGGCACCCGGAGCCGCATACGAGAAGCCGCCGGGTCCGTGATACCAGACCCGGCGGCTTCTGTGTCGTAAGGACGAGCTACCGGGTCAGCCCGCTACTCGTACGGCGAGCGCGTCGCCGATCTGCTCGGTGGTGCGGACCCTGTCGCCGCGCTCCGAGAGGTCCGCGGAGACGGCGGTCTCGATGCGCCCCGCCTCGTCCTCGTAACCGAGGTGACGCAGGAGCAGTGCGACGGACAGGACGGTGGCCGACGGGTCGGCCTTGCCCTGGCCCGCGATGTCCGGCGCCGAGCCGTGCACGGGCTCGAACATCGACGGGAACTCGCGGCTCGGGTTGATGTTGCCGGAGGCCGCGACGCCGATGCCGCCGGAGACGGCCGCGGCGAGGTCGGTGATGATGTCGCCGAAGAGGTTGTCGGTGACGATCACGTCGAAGCGCGCGGGGTCGGTGACCAGGTAGATCGTCGCGGCGTCGACGTGGATGTAGTCGGTGGTGACGTCGGGGAACTCCTTCGCCACCTCGTTGAAGACGTTCGTCCAGAGGTGACCGGCGTACGCGAGGACGTTGTTCTTGTGGACCAGCGTCAGCTTCTTGCGCGGGCGGGCCTGGGCGCGGGCGAAGGCGTCGCGGACCACGCGCTCCACACCGAAGGCGGTGTTGACGGAGACCTCGGTGGCGACCTCGTGCGGGGTTCCGGTGCGGATCGAGCCGCCGTTGCCCGTGTACGGGCCCTCGGTTCCCTCGCGTACGACGATGAAGTCGATCTCCGGCTGCCCCGCGAGCGGAGTGGCGACACCCGGAAGGAGCTTCGACGGCCGCAGGTTGACGTGGTGGTCGAAGAGGAAGCGGAGCTTCAGCAGGAAGCCGCGCTCCAGGACGCCGGACGGGACCGAGGGGTCACCGATCGCGCCGAGGAGGATCGCGTCGTACTGCTTGAGGGCCTCGACGTCGGCGTCGGTGAGGGTCTCACCGGTCGCGTGGTAGCGCTTGGCGCCGAAGTCGAACTCCTTGGTCTCCAGCTTCACATCCTGCGGGAGGACGGCATTGAGGACCTTGAGCCCCTGGGCCACGACTTCCTGGCCGATTCCATCACCGGGGATCACTGCGAGATTGATGCTGCGAGACATACGGGCACCCTACGCTCCGTCCCACGGGATGACACTCGCAGTCCGACATGCGGACACCCCTGGTCACGCTACGGGTACGCCACCACATGGCCACTCCCTCTTTACCCGCAGGCCCGGTGGGAGTTGGCACCCACTGGGAAGTTCTCCTTCCATGGACACCCCGAATGTCGGCATACCGGAGCGGCTCGCGGCCGGGATGAGCATGCCGGAGCAGCACGAGTACCTGCGCAGGAAGCTCTCCCGCCGCAAGGTCCTTGCCAGTTCGTTCGCCACCGCGGGCACGGTCGGCGGGATCGGCCTGCTCGCCGGCAGCTCGGGCAGCGCCCACGGCGAGGGCGCGTCGGCGTCGAGCCCGCTCGCCGCGCCGTCCGCGCCCGTCAAGGTCGACGGCAAGCTGGTCGCCCCCTTCGCCCGGCACCTCGCCTTCGGCGCCGATCCGAAGACCCAGATGCGGGTCTCCTGGCAGGTGCCGTTCGCGGTCAAGTCCCCTTATCTGCGGGTGGGTCTCAAGCCCTGGGAGCTGAGCCGGAAGATCGAGGCGGAGGTCCGCGACCTGCGCACCCCCTCCCTGTCGAAGAAGCTGCCCGCGGTCGAGCAGTACTACCTGCACGCGGCGCTCGACGGCCTGAAGCCCGGCACGACGTACTACTACGGCGTCGGCCACGAGGGCTTCGACCCGGCGTCGCCCGAGCGGATGGCGACGATCGGCTCCTTCCGCACGGCGCCCGCGACGCCGGAGAAGTTCGTCTTCACGGCCTTCGGCGACCAGGGCGTGAGCTACGACGCGCTCGCCAACGACCAGTTGATCCTGGGCCAGAACCCGTCCTTCCACCTGCACGCGGGCGACATCTGCTACGCGGACAGCACCGGGCACGGCAAGGAGTCCGACACGTACGACGCGCGGGTGTGGGACACCTTCCTCGCGCAGACGGAGTCCGTGGCGAAGTCGGTCCCGTGGATGGTGACGACCGGCAACCACGACATGGAGGCGTGGTACTCGCCGAACGGCTACGGCGGCCAGAGCGCCCGCTGGTCGCTCCCCGAGAACGGCTTCGACCCGAGGAACGCGCCGGGCGTCTACTCCTTCACGTACGGCAATGTCGGCGTCGTCGCGCTCGACGCGAACGACGTCTCGTACGAGATCCCCGCCAACAAGGGCTACACGGACGGCAAGCAGACCGCCTGGCTGGACAAGCGCCTGGGTGAGCTGCGGGCGGACGAGACCGTCGACTTCGTCGTGGTCTTCTTCCACCACTGCATGTACTCGACGGCGACCCACGCCTCGGACGGCGGGGTGCGCGACGCGTGGCTGGAGCTGTTCACCAAGCACCAGGTGGACCTGGTCGTCAACGGCCACAACCACGTCTACGAGCGCACCGATGCGATCAAGGGCGGCGAGGTCGGCAAGCCCGTGCCGGTCGGCGCGTCGACCGATCCGACGCGCGACGGCATCGTGTACGTCACCGCGGGCGGCGCGGGCAAGGACCTCTACAGCTTCCCGGCCGGAGTGAAGGACAGCTTCGAGGGCAACGTCAGGGACCGGGAGTCGATCCTGTCGTTCCACTGGACGAAGTCGCGCCTTCCCGACCCGGACCGGGTGGAGTGGTCACGGGTGCGGTACACCGGCTTCTCGTTCCTCGCGGTGGAGGTGACGGCCGGCGTGAACCCGAAGCTGACGGTCTCCGCGCTCGCCGAGAGCGGTGAGCGCGTGGACCACTTCGAGGTGGTGCGCGGTAAGTAGGGCCAGCGGTGGCGTGGGCGGGTCAGTGACCCGTCTCGCCGCCGTTGTCCCTGCGGTCGAGGGCGCGCTGCAGGGCCGCTGCGGCGTTCTTGCGCTCGGAATCGCTGGTACGGCTGGTACGGGAGGCGTGGCGGACTCGGCGTGCGGTCGTCTCGGCCATGGGGAATCCACTCCTTGAGGGAAGGGGGTACTGGTACTTCGAGACGCCGGAGAGGCGGGGAGCGACAGAGCCACAGGGGTTGCCTGCACGGGGCTCCGGCTCACGACCGCCATTCGCTTGGTCGAGCGAGACGTTCGGCTCCTACAAAGCTAAGCGAGGACGGAGCGTCTGTCTCCACAATTACTCGGACTTCCTACTATCTGAGACGGCCTTCACTCCCGGCCCCTCCTTCGGCCGCTCTGAGCTCGCGGATCAGGGCCCGGACGGCGACAGTGGCGGCCTGCTCCGGGGTGGTGACGTATCCCACCGAACGTGACGGGCGCTCAGGACCGAGATCGGTGATCTCGATTCCGTCCGGTGCTCCGTTCAGCGAGAGCGCGGGCATGATCGCCATGCCGAGACCCCTGCTCACCATCGAGAGCACTGCTCCGTCGTCCTCGGTCAGGACGGTCGCCTTCGGGATCCAGTCCTGCCCGGCCCACCACGTCCGCGTGTAGGAGCCGCAGTTCTCGTGCCAGTCCACCAGCGGCAGGGAGCGCGGGTCGGGGTGTCCCGCCGGGTGCACCAGCGAGTAGGGCTCCTCGATCAGTACGTCGCCGATGAGCCCTGCGGGCACCGGCGAGGTCGCCCCGATCGTCGCGATGCCCACGTCCGCGCGCCCCTGTGCCACCTCGCCCGCGGTGCCCGCGCCCAGCTCGCGCACGACGCGCACCTCCGGCTCGATGCCGGGATGGCGGGCGGTGAGGCGCTCCAGGACGGGCGGAAGGAGGTACAGGGCCACACTGCGGAAGGCGGCGATGCGCAGCGGTCCCGCGACCGTGCCCCGCCCGGCGCCGCGGGCCTCGGCGGCCAGGGTGTCCAGGAGCCGCAGGACACGCCGGGCGTGGGCGGCAGCGGCGGCACCGGCCGCGGTCGGCGTCGCGCCCTTCCGGCCCCGCTCGAAGAGCACCGCGCCGACCTTGCGTTCCGTCCCGCGTATGGAGTGCGAGACCGCGGACTGCGTCAGGCCGAGCGCCTTGGCCGCCGCCGAGAACCCGCGCTCGCTGTCGACGGCGACGAGGATGCGGAGTTCGTGGGGCGCGAGGTCGGCGGCCCGGGTGGCGGACGCGGCGGCAGGAGCGCTCTTCGCGGCTGTGTCCATCGGGGGTCCCACCTGCTTCTATGAGGGCTCTTCATGGTCCGGGCCGTTCCATGAGCGCAACCCTCTCCCCCGCCCCCGCATTCCTCCGTACGGTCACCGCCATGACCGAGACCGCACGCACCGTGCACCAGACCGCCCGCCCTCACGGTTTCCCCACCCCCGGCGACTTCGCCTTCGTGGAGTCCGCGCTGCCCGAACCCGCCCCGGGCACGGCCCTGGTGGAGAACCTCTACTGGTCGGTGGACCCCTACCACCGCGAAATGATGGACGGCGAGTTCGCGCTGAACGCTCCCTTGGAGGGCCGTGCGCTCGGCCGCGTCGTGGAGTCCCGCGACCCCGCGCTCCGCGAGGGCGAGCTCGTCTTCCACCGGCAGGGCTGGCGCACCCACTCCGTCGTCACCCCCGAGGAGGCGCGCGCCCTCCCCCGCTTCGACGGCGTACCGCTCTCCGCGCACCTGAGCATCCTCGGCGGCACCGGCCTGACCGCCTACGTCGGCCTCACCCGCGTCGCCGAACTCCGCGAGGGGCAGGACGTGTTCGTCTCCGCGGCGGCCGGAGCCGTGGGCACGGCCACCGGGCGGCTCGCCCGGCTGATGGGCGCGGGACGGCTCGTCGGCAGCGCGGGCACGGCGGCGAAGGCGGCGTACCTGACGGAACACGTCGGCTACGACGCGGCGTTCGACTACCACACGGGCCCGACGGCCGAACTGCTCGCGAAGGCGGCGCCCGACGGGATCGACCTCTACATCGACAACGTCGGCGGTGAGCCCCTCGAAGCCGCGATCTCCTCCCTGCGCGAGTTCGGGCGGATCGTACGCATCGGCACGATCGCCCAGTACAACAGCACCGGCGCGCCGTACACCCTGCGCAACCTCCCCGACATCGTGGAGAAGAGCCTGCGCATGGAGGGCTTCCACGTCCGCAACCACCGTGACGCGCAAGAGGAGTTGTACGAGTTCGTGGTGCCGCACCTGCAGAGCGGGCGCGTCGGGCTCGACGAGACCGTGGTGGAGGGCTTCGACGGGATCGTGGACGCGTTCCTGGGGATGCTGCGGGGCGAGAACCGGGGCAAGATCATCGTGCGGGCGGCGGGAGCGCCGTCCGACGCACTCGGTGTCTAGAAGACGTCCCCGTCGCGCCAGTCGACGAGGAGTTCGTGCGCCGGGTCCAGGTCGGCGCCCCAGAGCAGCGGGGGATCCTCGTCCGGCATGTGGATCACGCCCTCGGGGCCGAGGGTGCCGACCGTGCCCTTCCACTCCTGCCAGCCGCGCGCGAGGTAGAGCCGCTGCCCCTCGTCCGACGCCGAGAGCGCGCCCAGCGCGTACGCACCGTCGATGACGCGCTCCAGGACACCCATCACCTGCCCGCCCAGGCCCTGCCGCTGCCGGTCGGGACGGACGGCGACCGCTTCGACGTAACCGACGCGCAGCGAACGGCCGTCGTGCAGGATCCGGCGCTGCACCACGGAGCCGTGCGCGAGGAGGAGGCCCGATTCGTCGTGCACGAGGGCGTGCACACCGCCGAGGCCGTGGTCCCAGTCCTGATCGCTGAAGTCCCCGTCGAACGCCTCGTCCATCAGGGCGCGTGCGGCGCGCAGTTCGGTGGGGTCGAGATCGTGGGTATGGGCCGTACGCAGCGTGGTCACCCCACCACCGTACTCAGGCCCTATCTGAGTACGCACGCCGATTTGCCGACGGCCGGGCGGCGGCAGAGTCGGTGCCATGAACGGCCTCTACGCTCTCAAGCCCTGGTACGCGGACCGGTTGTCCGGCGTACGCGGCGCGCTCGCCCGCCGCGAGGTGTCGCCCGACACCCTCACCGTGGCGGGTGTGCTCTGCGCGGCGGGCGCGGCGGGAGCACTGGCCTGGCTGCCGGTGCCCTTCGCCGCGCTTCCCGTGGCGGTGCTGCTCGCCGCCCGGCTCGCCTTCGCGAACCTCGACGGCGCGCTGGCCCGCGACACGGGCCGCACGACCCGGCGCGGCGCGCTCCTGAACGAACTGGGCGACCGGGCCGCCGATCTGGCCATGCTCGCGGGCTTCCTCACCCTGGCCCCGCTGTGGCTGGTGGCGACGGCGGGCCTCGCGGCGACGCTGCCCTCGTGGGTGTCGCTCGCGGGCGCGGCGGCGGGCGCGCCCCGCCTGAACGGGGGCCCGGTCGGCAAGACGGAGCGCTGCACCCTCGTGGTCCTCGCGGCGGCCTCGGGGTGGGTCGTGCCGGTGCTCGTGGTGGTCGCCGCGGGTTCGGTGCTCACGGCGGGGCTTCGACTGGCGCGGCTGTGGCGCGAGTTGGGCCCGACGCGGCAGGAGGACGCGCGATGAGCGCCGCGTTCGTCGCAGGGGAGGTCGCCGGGCGTGCGGTGCCCGTGGTCGCCGGAGTGCTCGGCGCCGGAGGAGTGGCCGTCGCCGCGCTGCCCTCGCGGGTGCGGATGCGGGCCGAGCTGCGCAAGCGGTGGCGGACCTGGGCGCTGGCCGCGCCGCTCTTCCTCGGGGCGTTCTTCCTCGGCCGGGCGGGGGCGTTCGCGCTTGCGGCCGGGCTCGGCGTGGTCGCCGTGGGCGAGTACGCGCGGATGGCGGGGCTGCCGCGGGGCGAGCGGGCGGTGCTCGGGGTGTCCGCCGTGGCGGTGCCGGGGATCGCCTGGGCCGCGCCCGGCGCCCTCGATCTGCGGACGGCGGGCGCGCTCCTGATCGCCGCCGCCGGTGTGTCCCTCTTCTCCGGGGACGCCGCGCAGGGCTTCACCCGGGCGAGCCGTACCGTCTTCGGACTCCTCTGGATCCCTCTCTCGCTGAGCGGACTCGTGCTGCTCGGCGACACGGCCGTCGCGGTGGGCGTCGCGGTGGCGTTCGGGGACGTGGGGGCGTGGTGCGGGGGTACGGCGCTCGGCCGCAGGGGGCTGATGTCCCGGCCGCTCTCGCCCCTCTCCCCCAACAAGACCTGGGCGGGCGTGGCGGGCGCCGCGGCCGCGACCGCCGCCGCGCTGGCCGCGGTCGGCGCGTTCTCCCTCGTGCTGTGGGCCGCGGTGCTCGTCGGCTGCGTCCTCGGGGACCTTCTGGAGTCGATGGTCAAGCGCGAGGCGGGCGTGAAGGACGCGGGGAGCTGGCTGCCGGGGTTCGGCGGGCTGCTCGACCGGATCGACTCGCTGCTGGTCGCTCTGCTTCTGACGATGGTGGTGACGCTGTGAGGGCTCGTACGAGGGACAGCTCCGCACACCGAGCCCGTCCGGCGCTCGAGGACGAACTCGGCGGAGCCGGTGATCCGCGGCGCCCGAAGCGTGGCGCCGCCCGGCTCCGCCGCGCCCTGTGGTGGACCCTGCTCACCCTCACCGGAGGGGTGGAGCGGCGCGGTCAACTCCCGCCCGGTGGCTGCGTCGTCGTGGCGAACCACTCCTCCCACGCGGACACCGCGGCGCTCCTCGCGGCGCTCGACGCCCGCCACGCGCCCGCGATCGGCGCCGCCGCCGACTACTGGTTCGCCTCCCGCTGGCGCAGCCGCATCTGCAGCCGGCTGGCCGCGGGCTTCCCCGTGCGCCGCAGCGGAGGCGGCATGGACGACCTGCTGTCCAGGGCGGACGACCTGCGCGCGGGCGGGGCCGTCGTCCTCTTCCCGGAGGGCACCCGCGCACGGGCGGGCGAACTGGGCGCCTTCCACAAGGGCGCCCTGGTGCTCGCCCGGCAGGCGCACGTGCCCGTCGTGCCGGTCTCCATCGACGGCACGGCCCGCCTCCTCCCCAAGCACGGCAAGCTCCGCCCCACCCTGGTGAGGGTCCGCATCGGGGCCCCGCTGCCCCCGGACACCACACCGCAGGCGGCGCGTGACGCGGTGGCGGAGCTTCATCGGCGTACGGAGGGAGAACCGCTCAGGGACTCCGCAACGCGCAAGCGAACGGCCGCTGTCATCGGCTCCCGCTGGGGCCTCGCCGCGGCCTTCGCCTGGGCGTTCGCCGAGGCGCTGAGCTGGCCCCTGATGCCGGAACTGTTCCTGGCGATCGCCTGCGTGGCAGTCCCGCGCCGGGCCCTGAAACTGTCCCTCACGGCGCTCGCGGGAAGCCTGGCGGGCGGACTGCTCGCCCTTCAACTGGCTGCTTCGGGCGTGCAGTTGCCGCACCCTCTGACCACGGACAGGATGCGCGCGGAGGTACGCGGCGAGCTCGCCGCCGAGGGCGCGGCAGCCGTCCGCCACCAGCCCTGGAACGGCATTCCCTTCAAGGTGTACGCACGCGAGGCGGGCCGCGCCGACGTCGCGCCGCAGGACTGGCTGGCCCACTCGGCCCTCTCCCGCGGCTCCCGCACCCTCACGGCGGGCCTCGCCTTCGGGGCCTTCGGGTTCCTCGTGCACCGGCTCCGGCGGTTCTACGGTCTGTATCTGGCCTTGCTGGGCGTCGGTTTCACGACCGGGCTCTCATTGATCGTGACGGGATGGAGCTGACCGGGGCACACTCGTGAGCATGGCTGACGAGACCGCAGAACGACCCTGGACCCCCATCCACGGCGAGCCCTACCGCTCCGTTCCGTACCGCCCCGAGCGCATGTCCGAAGCCCAGTCCCTCGCGCACGCCGCCGAGTTGCGCACCCGGATGCGGGAGCGGCGCACGGTGCGGCAGTTCGCGCCCGACCCGGTGCCCCCGCAGGTCGTGCGGGACGCCATCGCGTGCGCGGCGACGGCGCCGTCCGGCGCGCACCAGCAGCCGTGGACGTTCGTCCTGGTCCAGGATCCGGAGGTACGCCGCCTCATCCGCGAGGCGGCGGAGCACGAGGAGCAGATCTCGTACGACGGGCGGCTGGGCGAGGAGTGGCTCGCCGCGCTGCGTCCGCTCGGCACGGACGAGGTGAAGCCGCATCTGACGGACGCGCCCGCGCTCGTCGTCGTCTTCCAGCAGCGTTACTGGCTGGGCGAGGACGGCACCAAGCACAAGCACTACTACGTCGACGAGTCGGTCGGCATCGCCGTGGGGATGCTGCTGTCCGCCCTGCATCTGTCGGGCCTCGCCGCGCTGATCCACACGCCGAGCCCGATGCGGTTCCTGTCGCAGGTGCTCGGCCGTCCGGAGAACGAGAAGGCGTTCGCGGTGATCCCCGTGGGCTATCCGGCGCCGGACTGCCAGGTCCCGGATCTGGTCAGGAAATCGCTGGATCAGGTCCTGGTGGAGGTCTGAGCGGAGACCAGCTCGCGCTCGAGTGAGGGGTAGTCGGTGTATCCCTCGGCGCCGTGGGTGTAGAGGTGCGCCGCGTCGATCTCCTGGAGCGGCGCACCCACCGCGAACCGCTCCGGGAGGTCGGGGTTGGAGATGAAGGCCCGCCCGTACGAGACGAGGTCCGCCAGGCCTTCGGCGAGGACCGCCTCGCCCGCCTCACGCGTGGTCGGGTCGCCGTTCTCGCCCACGTTGGCGATGAGGGTGCCGTGCCAGTGGGGCCGCAGGTCGGTGAGGGCGGGGTAGTCGGCGTTGTCGGTGAGGTGGAGGTAGGCGAGGCCCAGGCCGTCGAGCTCGTCGAGGAGCGCGCGGTAGACGGGGCCGGGGTCGGCCTCCGCCATGCCGAACTGGGGGTTGCCGGGCGAGAGGCGCAGGCCGAGGTGGTGGGCGCCGATGGCGTCGGCGACGGCACGGGTCACCTCGACGGCGAAGCGGATGCGGTCGGCGATCGAGCCCCGGCCGTACTCGTCGTCGCGGAAGTTGGTGTTGTCGGCGAGGAACTGGTGGATCAAGTAGCTGTTGGCGCCGTGGAGTTCGACCCCGTCGAAGCCGGCGGCGATGGCGTTGCGGGCGGCGTCGACATGGTCACGGACGGCGGTGTGGATCTCGTCTCGGGTCATCGCACGCGGAACGACCGGATCGGCCTTCCTTCCACCACTCACATGGACACGGCCCGGGACGAGCACCGCGGACGGCCCCGCGGGAAGGTCGCCGTCGATCCGGGCCAGGGGGTGGCCCTTGCGGCCACCGTGCATGAGCTGCGCGTAGATCCTGCCGCCGGCCTCGTGCACCGCCTCGGTCACCGCGCGCCAGCCCGCGATGTGGGCGGGAGTCTCCAGGCCCGGAATCCGCCAGTCGCTCTGTCCGCCGCTCGCGGGCCAGATGCCCTCGGTGACGATGAGGCCCGCGCTCGCTCGCTGGGCGTAGTGGTCGGCGACGACGGGGAGTGGGGTGCCGTCGTCCGTGGCGCGGTGGCGGCTCATGGGGGCCATGACGATGCGATTGGGCAGACGCAGGCCGTGGGTCGTGGGTGCGGAATACGGTGTGAGGAGCTCGGTGTTCGTCATGCCGGAACGTTAAAAGGTGACACCGGTGTCAGATTCAAGTACCGCTGATGCGGAGGGACGCGTGACATGAGGATCGGCGAGCTGGCGGAGCGTACCGCGGTGAGTGAGCGGTCCCTTCGCTACTACGAGAAGCAGGGCCTGCTCTACGCGGACCGCACACCGGGCGGGCACCGCGACTACGCGGAGGCGGCGGTCGACCGGGTCGTCCACATCCAGGAGCTGTTCGCGGCGGGCCTGTGCAGCGCGAAGATCGTGCAGCTGCTGCCCTGCATGCGGGACAAGGACGGCGGCCCCTCGGAGACCGCGACGCCATGGCTGGTGGAGGAACTGTCGGTGGAGCGGGCCCGGATCGACGGCATGGTGGAGGAACTGCTGCGGGCGCGGGACGTACTGGACGAGGTGATCACGGCGGCATCGGGGGCGGCTTCGCCTGCGGGCGGCTGAGACCGGGCGGAGCTGCTTCGTCCGTGGGGGCGGGCCGCGCCGGTATGTCCGTCCTCGCTATCGTCCGGTGGCCGCACAGCTACTTCGCCGCTGGAGCGCCGCGAACCGTGCTCCGGGCGGACATACCGGCCCGTCCCCTCACGAGCGTGGCCGACTGCGGGGCAATCGGGCGGGTGGGCGGGAAAGCTCGTTCGTGCAGGGGCGGATGCGGGGTTACGGGCGGGTGGGCGGGAGAGGCCCGTTCGACCAGGTGGGCCCCCCGGGAAACAGCACCGCCCCCGACCGGGGTGGGGCCCAGGTCGGAGGCGGGGTCAAAGGGGGGCGCGGACGCCCGGCGGGCGTCAGCCCATGTGCGGGTAGCCGTACTCCGTCGGCGACACCAGCGTCTCCTTGATGGCGCGAGTCAGCGTCCACCGCTGAAGATTCTGCGGCGCACCCGCCTTGTCGTTCGTGCCCGAGGCACGCCCGCCACCGAACGGCTGCTGGCCGACGACAGCGCCGGTCGACTTGTCGTTGATGTAGAAGTTGCCCGCGGCGTAGCGGAGCTTCTCCATCGTGTGGGCGGCAGCCGCGCGGTCACCCGCGATGACCGAACCCGTCAGGGCGTAGTCCGAGGCCGACTCCATCTGGGCCAGCATCTCGTCGTACTTGTCGTCCTCGTAGACGTGGATCGCCAGGAACGGACCGAAGTACTCGGTCGTGAAGACCTCGTTGGCCGGGTCCGAGCACTCGACGACGGTCGGACGGACGAAGTAGCCCACCGAGTCGTCGTACGTGCCGCCCGCGACGATCGTGCAGGTCGGGTCGGCCGCCGCGCGGTCGATCGCCGCCTTGTTCTTGGCGAACGCGCGCTCGTCGATGACGGCGCCGATGAAGTTCGACAGATCGGTGACGTCGCCCATCTTGATGCCGTCGACCTCGGCAGCGAACTCCTCCTTGAAGCCGGAGTTCCAGATCGAGGCCGGGACGTACGCACGCGACGACGCGCTGCACTTCTGGCCCTGGAACTCGAAGGAGCCACGGGTCAGGGCCGTCTTGAGGACGGCACGGTCGGCGCTGGGGTGCGCGACGACGAAGTCCTTGCCGCCGGTCTCGCCGACCAGGCGCGGGTACGTGCGGTAGTTGGCGATGTTCTCGCCGACCGTCTTCCACAGGTGCTGGAAGGTCGGGGTCGAGCCGGTGAAGTGGATGCCCGCCAGGTCGCGGTGGGTCAGGGCCACCTCGGAGACGGCGATGCCGTCGCCGGTCACCAGGTTGATGACGCCCTTGGGCAGGCCCGCCTCTTCCAGGAGCTGCATGAGCAGCACGGCCGCGTGCGTCTGCGTCGGGGACGGCTTCCACACGACCACGTTGCCCATGAGGGCCGGGGCGGTCGGCAGGTTGCCCGCGATCGCGGTGAAGTTGAAGGGGGTGATCGCGTAGACGAAGCCCTCGAGCGGGCGGTGGTCCAGGCGGTTCCAGACGCCGGTCGAGTTCGCCGGGGGCTGCTCGGCGAGCAGGTCACGGGCGTACTTGACGTTGAAGCGCCAGAAGTCGACGAGCTCACAGGGCGTGTCGATCTCGGCCTGCTGCGCGGTCTTCGACTGGCCGAGCATCGTGGACGCGGCGAGGGTCTCGCGCCACGTCGTGGAGAGCAGCTCTGCGGCACGCAGGATGATCGCGGCGCGGTCGTCGAAGGACATCGCGCGCCACGCCGGGGCGGCGGCGAGGGCGGCGTCGATCGCGTCCTGGGCGTCCTGCGAGGTGGCGCCGCGGCCGTTGCCGATGACGGCCTGGTGGTTGTGCGGCTGCACGACCTTGAAGGGCTCACCGCCACCGAGGCGCTTGACGCCGCCGATGGTCATCGGCAGCTCGATGGGGTTCTCGGAGAGCTCCTTGAGCTTGGTCTCGAGGCGGGCACGCTCCGGGGAACCGGGGGCGTAGCCGTGCACCGGCTCGTTGACCGGCGCGGGGACCTGGGTCACAGCGTCCATGAGTTCCGTATCTCCTTAAGGGGGGTCGGGGGAAAGGGAGCTCAGCCCTTGGTGAGGATGGAGCGGGCGAAGAAGAGCAGGTTGGCCGGCTTCTCCGCGAGGCGGCGCATGAAGTATCCGTACCAGTCGGTGCCGTAGGCGGTGTAGACGCGCATCCGGTGGCCCTCGGCCGCGAGCCGCAGGTGCTCGTCGCTGCGGATGCCGTACAGCATCTGGAACTCGTACTCGTCCAGTTTGCGCCCGGCACGGCGCCCGAGCTCCTGTGCGATGGAGATCAGACGCGGGTCGTGGGACCCGATCATCGGGTACCCGGCGCCCTCCATGAGGATGCGCATGATGCGCACGTACGCCTTGTCGATCTCCGCCTTGTCCTGGTACGCGACCTCGGCGGGCTCCTTGTAGGCGCCCTTCACGATGCGTACGCGGCTGCCGGCGGCGGCCAGGCGGCGGGCGTCGTCCTCGGTGCGGAAGAGGTAGGACTGGATGACGCAGCCGGTCTGCGGGAAGTCCTTCCGCAGCTCCTCGTGGATGGCGAACATCGAGTCGAGGGTGGTGTGGTCCTCGGCGTCCAGGGTGACCGTGGTGCCGATCTGGGCGGCGGCGATGACGACCGGGCGGACGTTGGCGAGCGCCAGCTCGTGGCCGCCCTCCAGGGCCTGGCCGAAGCTGGAGAGCTTGACGGACATCTCGGCCTTGGCGCCGAGGCCGAGGTCCTTGAGGCGCTCGACGAGCTCCAGGTAGGCGTCGCGCGCGGCGGCGGCCTGCTCGGGCGTGGTGATGTCCTCGCCGACGACGTCGAGGGTGACCTCAAGGCCCTGGTCGACCGATTCCGTGATGATCGGGACCACCTGGTCCACCGTCTCACCGGCGATGAAGCGGTCGACGACCTGCTTGGTGCCCGGGGCCGCCGAGACGAAACGGCGCATCTGGTCGCTGCGCGACGCGGCGAGGATCACGGGACCCAGCACGGGCACCTCCACGGAGAGTAGAACGGGGCCGTACCTGGATATGCGTAACGAGCCGGTACGGCACGGAGAACCACCGTGAAACTTAAGGATCCCTCCGATCCTGGGCCATCGACAGCTGTCACGCATCCGTGCCCTGGATCTCAGACATCTGTCTGAAGGCGGGGGCGAAGTACGTCAGAATGGACAGTGTGAAAGGCGATTACCAGGAACTGGTCGACGAGATCTCAGCCCTGCTCGGCGCCCCCGCGACGCTGGAGAACCGCGATTTCGAGCTGATCGCCTTCGGCGCGCACGACAGCGGCGGCGACACGGACTTCGACGCGACGGCTCTCGACCCGGTGCGCACCCGCTCGATCCTCACGCGCCGCTCGACGGCCGGGGTCCGCACCTGGTTCGAGAGCTTCGGCATCACCCGCGCGACAGCCCCGATCCGCATCCCGCCCACCCCGGAGGCGGGCGTCCACCGCGGGCGGATCTGCCTTCCCGTACGGCATCGGGGGTTCGCCCTGGGATACGTATGGCTGCTGGACGACGATCCGGGACCCACGGACGCCCAGCTGACCGCCGCCATGGAGGTCGCCACGCGGATCGGCGCGCTGCTCGCCGACGAGGCGCAGGCGGGCGCCGATCTGACCCGGGAGTTCCGGGCCGTCCTGACCGCCGAGCGCGGCTGGCAGCGGGACATGGCGGTGGCCGATCTACGCACGGCGCTCGGCCCGCGCGGCGAAGGCCTGCACGCGGTGGTGTGCGTGGCCCCCTGGCCCTCCGCCGACCCGGACGACGCACCGTCCGTCCGTACGGTGCAGGGGGCCACCGCCCTGTGCACCGTGCCCTGGGGCACGGCCGGCCAGAGCCTCGCCGTCCTGGTCAGGCTGCGCTCGGCGGACGTGCTCACCCCCGCGGTCTCGGCGGCCACGCGGCTCCTGGAGGCGGCGAAGGGCGCGTCGGCGGGGATCGCGAGCGCCCGGCACGGCCTGGACGAGCTCGGCGCCGCCTGGTGGGAGGCGTCGACGGCGGCCCGCGCGGCCCGCGCCGAACCACGCTTCGCCCCGGTGGCCCAGTGGTCGGACGTGGGCCCCTACCGCCTGCTCACGTCCCTGCCCGCCGAGGCCGCGCAGGACCCGGTGGCCCGCGCACTCCTCTCCCCCGCCCACCGCGAACTGGCCCGCACCGCGGAGGTGTTCCTCGACTGCGCGGGCCAAGCGGGCCGCACGGCAGCGGAGTTGGGCATCCACCGCCAGACGCTCTACTACCGCCTCTCACGCGTGGAGCAGCTCACGGGCCTCGACCTGGACGACGGCGAGGACCGGCTGCTGCTGCACATGGTCCTGAAAGCGTCACGACTGTAAGGGCACCGCTACAGGCGGACGTTGACGTGACCATGGCCCGGTAGCGTCTCCCCTTGATCACACACGTTGATCGCAGACACTCCACAGGGGAGACCGAACACCCGATGAAATTCAAGTTGTTGGGACCCGCCGTCGCCGCCGCAGCCCTCGTCGGCACCACCCTCACCGGCGGCATCGCCGTGGCGCAGACGCCCTCCGCGCCGCTCGCAGCCGCCGCGGCACCCAGCTGCGGCAACGGCCTCACGAACGTCCCCGCCAAGGAGACCGTGAAGGTACGCAAGACCGCGAAGCTGAACGGCACCGCCGTCGGCCAGTGGAACAAGGGCAAGAAGGGCTTCGTCTGCAACGACGGAAAGTCGATCACGGGCCAGAAGTACACGCTCTGCGGCAAGACGAGCACCGAGTGGCTCTACGGCATCACGAACGACACGAACGTGAAGGGCTACGTCCCCAGGGCCTGCATCAAGTGGTAGCGACGGCCCCTGCCGAAGCATGACCCCGCAGTGGTGCGGGCGGCGCCCGGCGGCTTCCAGACGGGTCGCGAGCTCCTGGGAGAGCCCCTGACCGACGGCGTCCTCCGCGTCGCGGGCCAGTGCCGCGCCG
>NZ_JBEYTL010000040.1:0-17607 GCF_040643025.1 Streptomyces sp. NPDC047525 | reverse complement strand
AGCGCGAGGGCATCCACTCCGTGGGTGAGCTCGTGGCCCGCTCCGAGGCGGACCTGCTCGACATCCGCAACTTCGGTGCGAAGTCGATCGACGAGATCAAGATGAAGCTCCACGGGATGGGCCTCGCGCTCAGGGACAGCCCGCCCGGCTTCGACCCGGTCGCCGCCGTCGACACCCTCGCCGCCGACGAGGACGCGGACGCCGGTTTCGTCGAGACCCAGCAGTACTGACTGTTCCGTCGGGGTGCGCGGTCCGGGATTCCCGGACCGCGCACCCCGACGACATGTACGGGGGGTCAGGCCAGCCGCCACAGATGGTCGGCCGTTCCGTTGTCCTCGAACTGCACGACCTGCGCGCTGTTGGCCGTCGACATGCCGTCGACCCCGAGGACCTTCCCGCTGTGCCGGTTGCGGAGCAGGAACCAGCCGTCGTCCTTGTCGACCTTCTCCCAGCGCAGGTGCGCGGCTCCGCTGTCGGTGAACTGGACCGACCGGGCCGAGTCGGCCGTTGACGCTCCTTCGATGCCGAGTACCTTGCCGCTGTACCCGTTGCGCAGTGTGTACCGGCCCTCGCCCCGGTCGATGAGCTGCCACGCGTGGTCGCCGGTACCGGAGTTGTCGAACTGCACCACGCGACCGCCGTCGTCCAAGGACATGCCGTCGACGGCGAGGACCTTGCCGCTGTGCCGGTTCTCGATCCGGCGGAAGGGCGGCTCGGGCGTCCAGGGGCGGCCGTCGGGGGTCGCCGTGGGGAACGCGGTGACGCGCAGTCGTGCCGCGCCCATCGGGATCAGGGTCACTTCCTCTCGCGCGCCCGTGGCACGGGCGGGGCCTTGCTGGAGGGGCGCCACCACGTGCTCGTCGTCCGCGACCCATTCCTCCAGGCGCCGGGCGCGGGCGCTGATGCGGACCGGGACGCCCTCGTGCGTGAACGGGTCGCCCGTCAGGGGTCCGGGGTCGGCGGTGAAGGAGAGGTCGTCGCCCGGGTCGGGGGCGAGCGCGTAGTTCCACGGGGTGGTCGCGTGCACGGCCTGGTGCGGGAAAGCGTCCGTGCCCGCATACCGCTCGTACGACTCCCCGATGCGCAGGGAGTACGTCAGGGGGCCGCGGTCGACGCTCACCGCTCCGCTCCTCCAGGAGCGCACGGTGGTGCGCTGCGGCAGCCGCAACGTGACGCGGTCCCCCTTGCGCCAGGTTCGCTCGACCTCGACGAAAGCCGGTCCGTCCGGGGCTGCCAGCCGTCGGCCGTTGACGGAGAGCTGGGGCCTTTCGCACCAGCCGGGTATGCGCAGGCGGAGCGGGAAGCGCACCGGCTTGTCCATCTCCAGGGTGAGAGTGACGGTCTCCTTGAAGGGGTAGTCGGTGGACCCGGTGATCGTGACGGAGGTGCCGTCGCCGACCTTGGCCGTGACCCGGCACGGCGCGTACATCGCCGCCGCCAGGCCCCGGTCCGGAGTCGCGAGCCACAGCTCCTCGGTGAAGTAGGGCCAGCCCATGCCGTAGTTGTGCGGGCAGCAGCGGTACTGGTCGACGCCGGGCTGGAAGGCCTGCATCGCGAATCCGTTCTGGAACTGCCCTTGCGTCTTACGGGTGTTGTCGAGGTCGACGCTGTTGGCGCTGGTGACGTAGTGGATGCCTGATCCCGCGGGGTCGGTGGCCGCGGGCAGCATGTTGAAGGCCAGCTCTTCGCACAGGTCGGCCCAGACCGGGTCGCCGGTGATGCGGGTGAGGAGTTCGTGACTGGCCATGAACTCGACGGTCCCGCAGGTCTCGAAGCCCTGGCGGGGGTCGCCGAAGCCGGGGCGGGCGTTCTCGTCGCCCGCGAAGCCGCCACCGGGGAACTGTCCGTACGTCCCGATCGCGGTCGCGTAGTTGCGGTAGGCCGCCCGGGTGTGGGCCGCCTTGCCGGAGCGCAGCGCGTACTGGGCGGGCTCACGGAAGCCCTGCGCCACATTGACGTTGTGCCAGTCGGCCACGCCGTCGGCCCAGTTCACGCCGTGGGTGTGCATCTTGTCGGCGAGTTCGAGCAGGAACCCCTCTTGGGTGCGGTTGTAGAGCCAGAAGGCGACGTCGAGCCCGTCGCCCCATCGCTTGGAGACCCAGCTGGAGTCGAAGGCGCCGGGCCCCTGGGCGTTCATGAAGCGCATGAAGCGCAGCAGGAACGGGACGATTCGCTTGTCCCCTGTGAACTCCTCGTGCGAGCGCAGCGCCTGAAGAAACGGCAGGTAGGGCCAGAAGTCCGGGCCGCCGTTCAGCTGGGTGCGCAGCCTTCTGGGGCCGAAGAACCCGTCCGCCTCCTGGGTGGCGATGATCGCGTCGATCCACCGGCGGCTCTCCGCCAGGGCGGTGCGGTCTCCGGTGAGGGCGGCGAGGTCGACGTATCCGCGCAGCCAGTACGTCACTTCCTCCCACCCGGCCTTGTCCGGGTGCACCCAGCCGGAGTCGTCGAACGCGAGGAAGTGCGAGATCTCCGCGTACCGCCCGAACAGACCGCCGAGAAGGAGGTCGAGCTGTCCGCGCAGCCAGCCGCGAGCCGTGACGCTGCCGACGGGAAGTCTCTGGAACGCGGTGGGGGCCAGTGGCGCGGCGTTGGGGCCGTACAGACCGCCGCGTGCCGGGGGCGCCGCCTCCGCCGCGGCCCGGCCGGTGACGACGGCCGTCCCGCCGGCTGTGCCGAGGGTGATCGCGCCGGAGCGCAGGAGGAAGTGGCGTCGGCCGAACTGCGTCATGAATACCGTCCCGTCGTTGTCCGTGTTGGCCGGTGGCTGCCGTGCAGAGCGCTTTGCAACGTTGGAAAACTGAGGTGTGCGAGATCTCTGGAGCGTGGGACACAGGGGCAGTTGGCATCCCAGCACCGAGTGACGGCATTGTCCAGAGGGAGGGATGGGGTCAGAAATCCGGCACTAGGGCGCCGAAGCGGTACGGACGGTCAAGCGCGGGCCACGAACACGCCGTCGTTACCGAAGCCGACGAAGTCCGCCTTCCCATCGCCGGTGGTGTCCGCCAGGAGGCGGGGGTGCTTGTCGACCCGCCAGCCTCCGGCGCTGTACCCGAACTGAGGCCTGACCAGGCCCATCGTGTCGAACTCACCGCCGCCGCGTGACCGGGCCACCCATACGCCCTCGTCGCCGAACCCCACGACGTCGGCCTGGCCGTCGCCGGTGATGTCGGCCAGGAAACGTGGGTGCCTCTCCACCCGCCAGCCGGATACGTAGCCGAACTCGTTGATCACAAACTTGGGGCGCTGGAAGCTCCCGTCGCCGTTGGAGATCGCCGTCCACACTCCGTGTTCGCCAAAGCCGACGATGTCCGCCTTGGAGTCACGGGTGAGGTCCGCCAGGAAGCGCGGGTGCCTTTCGACCCGCCAGCCGGACATGTAGCCGAGGTCGGCGAGCACGAACTTCGCCTCCTGGAACGTCCCGTCACCGTTGGAGAGTGCGGTCCATACCCCTTGGTCACCGAAGCCGACGAGGTCCGCGCGGCCGTCGCCGGTGATGTCGGCCAGGAAGCGAGGGTGCTTCTCCACCCGCCAGCCGGTCTCGTAGCCCAGCTCGGCGAGCACGAACTTCGCCTCCTGGAACGTCCCGTCACCGTTGGAGAGTGCGGTCCATACGCCTTGATCGCCGAAGCCGACGAGGTCCGCGCAGCCGTCGCCGGTGATGTCGCCCAGGAACCGAGGGTGCTTCTCCACCCGCCAGCCGGTCTCGTAGCCCAGCTCGGCGAGCACGAACTTCGCCTCCTGGAACGTCCCGTCACCATTGGACAGCGCCACCCAGACGCCCTGGTCGCCGAAGCCGACGACGTCCTCGCCGTCCCTGTTGGTGACGTCGGCCAGGAGGCGGACGTGTTTCTCCACCCGCCACCCCGATCCGTGGCCGAAATCGGTCACGACGCGTCGAGGCGTCTCGAACCTGCCGCCGGGCTGGCCCGGTGACAGATACACGCCGTCCTCGGCGAAGCCGACGATGTCGAGCCGCCTGTCACTCGTGGCGCGCGCCAGGAATCGCAGGTGCCGTTCGGTCCGGTAACTCCCCGCGTTGTAGGCGTAGTTGCGCAGCAGCAGGCTCGGGGCCCAGCCGAAGTGGCCGGGGGTGTACTGGCACAGGGCGAACGTGTTGGACTTCATGAGGCACGCGATGCCGCCGTCGGCCGCGCAGGTCTCGCAGTTGCCGTTGACGAGGCCGTACCGCCCGTGGGAGCCATCGCAGTCACAGGGGCCCGCCGTGTACTCGTCGGGGCAGCCGAAAACATGCCCGGTCTCGTGGGCGAAGACGGTGTCGGTGTTGTCCGGTCCGTAGCCGATGCTGGGGTTCATCACCACGTGCGTGCGGGCGACGGCGGCGTACGCGATTTTGATGATCGGGTACTTGACGAAAAATCCGCAGTACGTCCAGCGGGTGCTGAAGCGTTCGCGAAGGCTCTCGATGTAGGTGCGGACCCCGCCCGCACCGGCCTTGTGGCCGATCGCCTTCATGGTCGGATCCCGCCAGAGGGCCTCGAGATCTTCGGCCGCCGGGTCCGCGGGGACGGTCAGTGCCACGTTCTGGACGTCGTAGGCGAAGCTGATGCCCGCGACCGGGTTGGCCGTGACGGCGAAGAAGCCCAGGCCTTCCTGTACCTCGGCCACGATCTTGACCACTTCGTCGTCGGTGAACTGCAGGTCGGCCGTCGGCCCCTGCACGATGACGATGCCGACCGCGACGCTCCCCTCCAGGTACTCGCTGTTCGTCGAGTGCAGCTGGACGCCCTCGGTCACGCCACGGGAGCTCGACAGCGCACCCCCCGAGGTGGCGCAACCCGGCATGTCCCAGGTCTCGCCCGCTCGTGGCCGCCGTTCCTTGGCCGTGCGGTACGCGTCCGACTCCCGCAGCCGCAATGCCGCGAGGCCCAGCGCCTCCGCCTCGGTGAGACCGTCCTTCTCGTCGGGCTCGGGGCCCGGCTGACCGACCGCGGAGTCGCCCTCGGGCACGGCGACGACGTGGAGGCGCCCGTACCGGTGCAGCGTGTGTCCCGCCCCGTCCAGTACGGCACGCTCGGTGACTTGGAGAACTCCGGCCATCTCATGCCTCCGTTCCACGCCGACGCCGAAGACGCCAGAACAGGACGTCCCCCGTGCGTGGTCTGAGCGTCACGCTTCTCCTGCGCCCGCGAACGGTCAATACGCACCACCCGCCACCCGCTCCGGGCAACCTGGCATACCTCGCCCGACCGTGCCGGGTGCCGCCGGGATCAGGCGGCATTGCACGGCCGCACGCGGCATGGGGCGGGATCAGGCTCCGTGGCGGGCCCGCTCGAGGCCGTCGAGGATCAGGTCGAGCCCGAACAGGAACTCGTTGCCGCGGTCGTAGCCCGGCTGAAGAAGGTGCTCGGCAGTCGCCTCCTGGAGCGAGAACCCGTAGATGTAGCTGTCCAGGACGGACACCACGTGGGCGATCAGCTCGGTCGAGAAGCCCGCCCCTCGGAGCGTTCCGATCACTCCGTCGTGGTGGCGCAAGGTGGCGGGCCCGGGGGTGGCCCGCGACTCCATGAGGCCCGTCGCCCAGGGGTGGCGCGACATGACCGTGCGGGCCGAGATGGCCCGGCGGCGCATGGCCGTCCGCCAGTCCGCCTCGTCGGCCGGCAGGTCGATCTCGGCGAAAACGGAGTCGATCATGCCGTCGAGCAGATCGACCTTGTTCGCCACGTGGCGGTACAACGACATCGCCTCGACGCCGAGTTCCACGCCGAGCTTGCGCATGGTGAGCGAATCGATCCCGCTCGCGTCGGCGAGGGCGATGGCGGTCCGCAGTATCCGATCCCGGGTCAGCGGGGGCCGGGGGGCAGGCTCCGGGTGGTTCATCCGCGTCCTTCCGGTCCTGTGCCTTGACATGCTTACGACGTAAGCGTACGACTTACGAGGTAAGCTTACGTTGTAAGGGGCCGATCATGGTGTCCGAGCGGCGCAGACCGAAGGGCCCGTCCCGGGCGGCAGGTCGCCTGCGGGTCACGCATGCGGCGGCGCGCAGTCGCCGCGCTCATCCATGCAGTGCCGTCCAAGGAGGGCACCATGACACTGGCCACTCCGTATCCCACTCAACTCGGCCTCAAGGGCACACGTCACATCGCTCGCTGGCGGCCACTCGTGCAGTGGCTTCTCGCGGTTCCGCAACTGCTGATCGCCTACGTGCTCAGCCTGTTGCGCGGGGTGCTGACCTTCATCGCCTTCTTCACCGTGCTGTTCACACGGCGCATCCCGCGTCCGCTCTTCGACGCGATCGCCATGACCTTCCGCTACGAGTGGCGCGTGGCGAGTTACGCGCTGTTCCTGCGTGAGGACTATCCGCCCTTCGACTTCCAGTCCGCCTCCGGCGACGACGGCCTCGATCCACACACCGTCGTCACCTTCACCTACCCGGAGCGGATGTCGCGGTGGCAGCCCCTGATCAAGTGGCTGCTCGCCGTCCCGCACTATCTGGTGCTGTTCCTGCTGAGCATCGCAGCGATGGCTTCCGTGATCGTGGGCTTCTTCGCCGTGCTCATCACCGGCGAATATCCGCTGGGGATACGCGACTTCGTCGTGGGCGTCTACCGCTACAACCTGCGGGTGCAGGCCTACGTCGGTCTGCTCACCGACAGCTATCCGCCCTTCAGCCTGCAGCCCGGCTGACCGCTGACCGACTGCCCGGCTGGCAGAGCCGCCGCGAGGCTCCGGCGGGCGCCGCACGCACCGAGCCGACCTCGCTCACATGGTGCGCGTGCGACCTCACCAGCGATCAGATCGCGGCATCGCCGGTCGACGAAGACATGGCGCACGGACGGAGGACCATGAGCGAGTCTTCCAAGGTCGCCACCATGGCAAAGGGGAAGCGGTCGAGCTCAAGACAGAGTTCGACGTCATCAGGATGGACGCCTTGGCGCACACCCTGTGCCAGCTCGGCGGCGGCGCGCGACTCGGCAGCGCGGCGGACGAACTCGGCAGCATCCGTTTCGGCCTCCGTGGCCCTCCGAGCGATGTATTGAGCGCACGCCAGGTCCTCATCGGCCTGCCCGTCTTCGCCCGTGACCACGAACGTGACACTGTCGCTCTTGCGCGTGCGCAAGACCTGAGCCGTTGCCTCCGCCACCACGAAGCTGGCGCACAGCACCAGCGCCGCGTCCTTGACCGCCAGGGCACCGACCGTGCCTGCCGTGGTCTTCTGCACAACTGTCCGTCCGGCAAGGTCAACAGACCTCAGCATGCCCGGCGAGTTGACGGCGTCGAACCCGGGCGCGGGCGGACCGTCCTTGAGTGCCACCCAATCCGGGTGGCGCCCCTTGAGCGCGAGGGCTTCGTCCAGCGACTCAGCAAGAACGATCTTCTCCGCTCCCTGGGTAAAGGCCCAGGCAGCCACGGTGAAGGCACGCATGACGTCGACCACGACCGCCACGGACGGGGCTTCGGCCAGCTCAGTGATACCAAGGAAACGAGAGTCCATTCGGGTCATGATCGCGCATGCCCGACGCGGTGCACACGGGGAGTGGTCCACATCACCAGGGCCAGTACGGCGGTCTGGGCTCCCGGCATCGCCATGAGGCCGCCGCCCAACTCACCCTCGTACGACAGGCGCTGTGCCCGCCCGTCATGCGCGATCACGATCGCGATTGCGCCACGGTCCGTCTGGCAGCAGGGTGCCGAGCACGGCCAGCAACTGTGGCGGCTCAACCGGGTCTGACAGCGAGTCCAGATCAGACCACGCGATCCAGACGTGCGTGTCGAGGCTGGCGCGCTCATCGGGGAGCAGTCCGGTCCGCACGAGCGATGGTTGCTCGTTGGTGAACCGCGCGACGAAGAAGTGCTCCGTCCCGGTGTACCGCCGGCCGTTCCACCGCACATCACGGTGGACTGGCACAGACCGATCAAGCACCGCAGCCGGGTCGAGTCCGGTTTCCTCGGCCAGTTCGCGCCGTGCCGCCACCAGCGGCGTCTCGCCCGGCTCGATCCCGCCACCGGGTGGCTCCCAGAGGAATGACCCGTCGAACGGATCACGCCAGCGCATAAGAAGCACGCGATGGGCAGCGTCCAGACAGATGACCCGAGAGGCGGACCGTTGCGTTGTTTCCACCCCCCTGACGCTATGCGGTGCTCGAAACGTCGATCAAGACCTGGACCGCGTTGGTCAACGTCTCAATCACGCCACCGGAGACAACCTCATCGTCTCGGCGGTCTGGGAGTAGACGGCTGATCGCAGCGCGATTGCTCAACAAAAGGGGTTGGGTACGCGCTCCGGCCGCGAGCCGCTCCTGTCAGGCCCTTCGAAGTGCCGCACGATGCAGATGTCCGACCAGCCAGAACTCCTCAACTCGTGCGCTGTCACCCGTCATCGCCGTGACCAGGGAGCTCAGGACGTCCGGGAGGCAGGCCGTCGTGGCGGTCTGGTCCGTCGCGACGCACCGTGCGAGGACACTGAAGACGATGGCCTGTCGGAAGGTGAGGTCGGAGGGGCGTTCCCACTCGGGGGTGAAGTCATCGGGCTCGCCGGCCCGCAGCGCGTGGGACCGGGAGAGTGCCAGATCGCCCGCAGCGGTGAGTTCCTCCCGGAGTCGATCTCGCTCGGCGGCCGTGGTGTTGCCCATCGCGAGAGCGGCCACGGCCAAGGGGTGTGCGCGCAAGTCGGCGTGTGCCACGGCCAGTTCCAGCGCGTGGCGACGCATTCGCCCCAGATGCGCGGGGCCCAGATCCGCCAGGTAGCTCACAAAGGGCTCCCTCTTCAGCAGCGGCGAGTCCACGAGCCCCTGCCCCAATAGGTACTCCGTTACGGGCGTGATGGGAACGGCGCGGTGTGGGCCTCGTATCCAGGCGTCGTCGAACCGCGCACCTGTCGCGCGCTCGACCGCCGCGAGCCCCGTGCCCCAGTCGGCACCGACCCCCAAGGGCAGGCCCTTCAGCAGGGGTTCCCAGGCCTCGGGCCGAGCCCCGTACGGATCCTCGGGCACGATCATGTCGAGCACGGACGAGACCAGTCCGTCCTCGGCCAGGCTCAGTCGGGACACCGAGTTGACGTTCCAGAAGGCGCTGGCGGTGCGACCGAGACGGGAGAGCGGGCGCAGCACCTCCTCGCGGGACCCCTGATGGTTGTTGTTCTCCACGACGACGACCGTCGGCCCCGAACGGGAGACCAGGATGCTCTCCCCGTCGTAGTGCTCACGCAGGTCCTCCAGGCGCATGGGGCGGGCCTGTTCGGGATCACCGCCGAAGAGCCGGATCACATCATCCTCGTGGCCGTCGCGCACGGCCGTGAACGTGGCCGCCACCTGGAGCCCTACCTCGGTGAGAAAGCCGTCAAGGTGCTCGGGGGAAGTCATGCCTCGATTCTCCCCGTCGCCACTGACAGTGCGGGTCTACGGGATCAGCACGATCCCGTAGAGCACCTCGCCGGCATCCATCTTTCGCGTCCTGTCAGTCGATGCAGAACTCGTTCCCCTCGATGTCCTGCATCGGGATGCACGAATCGGTGCCGTCATACAGCGTTTGCACGTGTATCGCCCCGAGCGGGACCAGTCGTGCGCACTCGGCCTCCAGTGCGGCCAGTCGCTCTTCACCCACGAGTCCGGTGCCGACCCGCACGTCAAGATGCAGCCGGTTCTTGGCGGCCTTCCCTTCGGGGACGCGCTGAAAGTACAGTCGCGGGCCCACGCCAGAAGGGTCGACGCAGGCGAACCATGCGTCCTGCTGGTCAAGTGGCTGCGAGCTCTTGAAGTCGTCCCACGTGGCGAACCCCTCCGGTGGCGGCGGTACGACGTACCCCAACACCTCGCACCAGAAGCGAGCGAGGCGCTCCGGTTCGGCGCAGTCGAAGGTGACTTGGAACTTCTTGATCGACATCATCAGGCCACCGTAGGGGCGCGCGCTGCTCGGCGAAACCCCTGCTCAGGCGCGGCGGACCCGCCAGAGCCATGCTGCCGTGCCGACCATCAGGGCGAGCATCGCCAGATTGGCCAGGAGGGCCGGGGTGCCGGCATCCGGGCCGCCGCTGGACAGGTTCCAGGTCGCGATGATGGCACTCGGCAGAACGGCGGCCAGCAGTACGCCGCTGGTCTTCTGTACGGCGGTCCAGTGCACCGAGGTGCAGAGGAGCACCGCGCCGGTGATGCGGAACAGGACGCCGATCAGCGGCCCGGGATTGTCGGGGAAGACCATCAGGAAGGCCATCGAGAGGGTGAGCATCAGGAGCGGGACCAGGGGGTGCACCTTGCCTTGCCGGGCGGGTGCACCGGCATCGCCTCGGGCCGGGGCCCCGGCGGCGAACCCGTTCCCCGCCTCGGTCAGCGCCGTCGCCGCGATCGTACGCGGGTCCCCCAGCGCCGCCAGGACCTCGCCGATCGGGGCATCAGGGCGTTCGGCTCGCGTCACCTCTATGTGTTCGGCGAGGTCGGCGAGGAGTTCCTGGCGACGGTCGGCGGGGAGTGCGGAGGCCTCGCGCTCGACGGCGGAGAGATAGTCGCGAACGGGGTCGGCAGAGGTCTTCATGCGGGGTCTCCGGTGGGGGGTTGCGGGGTGGTCAGGAAGGCGTCGACGGCGTTGCGGAAGCCCGGCCAGACGCGGGTGAACTCGTCGAGTGCGGCTCGGCCGCTGCCGGTGAGCGCGTAATAGCGACGGGGTGGGCCGGAGGCGGACTCCTGCCAGGTGGTGGTGACCAGGTCGTCGCGGCGGAGCCGGGAGAGCAGCGGGTAGACCGTGCCCTGACTGGTGGCCAGGGCGCCGGAGTCCTCGAGGGCGTGGAGGAGTTCCACGCCGTAGCGGGGGCGGTCCCGCATCAGGGCGAGTACGCAGTACTCCAGGACGCCCTTGCGCAGCTGGGCGGCTGCCCGGGCCTGCTTGGTCGAATCACCTGGTTCCATGCGATGCAAGATACCTGGTGGGGCAAGTGAATGGGAAGGGGGGGTGTGGGGCTGAACAACCTGGCGATGAGGCGTGGTCAGGCCGGGATACCCCAGGGTCAGCGCGTGGCGAGAGCTGCCGGGGCGAGGGCTCGCCTTCGGCGGCCTGGTCCCGGATCAGGGCTGACGACGCGCGAGGATGATCCCTCCGAGCTTGCTCTCGGCCGAGGTGAGAGTCGTGTGCGTCTCGACGGCGAAGCCGGCTTCGTCGAGCCACTCGATCGTCTGGTCGTGCTGCCGTCGATGGACGTACACCTTCATCGGGTGCCCGCCGTACCCCTCGGTCTTCAACTGGGACTCGTCGCCGACGTGAAAGCTGAGCAGCAGCGGCCCGCCGGGCCGAAGCACTCGGCGGAAGTGCGCAAGAACCGAGCTGATCTCGTCGTCGGGAATGTGGATCAGTGAGTACCAGGCGACCAGCCCGGACACGGAGGCGTCGGCCAAGGCGAGCTCCGTCATGGATCCGAGATCGAACCGCACACCGGGGTGATCACGCCGGGCCACATCGGTCATGCCCGGCGACAGGTCGATGCCGAACGCGTCCAGGCCCAGCGTCCGCAGGTGGCCGGTGATCCTGCCCGTCCCGCACCCCACGTCCGCGACCGGCCCATGGCCTTGGCCGCGCACCAGGTCGGCGAAGAGAGCCAACACCTCTCGTTCTTGAGGTGTTTCGTCCAAGAGGTGTCTTGTCAGATCTGCGTAACTCGCGGCGACGGTGTCATACGACGTCCGCGTATCCGCAAGCCAGTCATCTGCGTTCCGTCCCAGTTCCACGGACGGCAGACTACCCACCTCATCAAGCCCGGCTAGAGCCCCTGTCCCCCGCCCGCCTGCCGCACCAGCGCGATGAGGACCTCCTTGCCGGACACCCGGGTCCGGGCGTCGCACAGCACCACGGGGATTCCGGGATCGAGGTCCAAGGCCTGGGCGACCGCCTCGGCGCTGTGGTCGCGGGCGCCGTCGAAGCAGTTGACGGCGATGACGAAGGGCAGCCCGCGGCGCTCGAAGAAGTCCACTGCCGGGAAGCACTGTTCCAGGCGTCGGGTGTCGGCCAGGATCACGGCGCCCAGGGCGCCCTGCGCCAATTCGTCCCACAGGAACCAGAAGCGGTCCTGTCCCGGTGCGCCGAAGAGGTACAGGGCGAGGTCCGAGTCGATGGTGATGCGGCCGAAGTCGAGGGCGACGGTGGTCGTGGTCTTCTGCCCGACGCCGTCCAGCCGATCCACCGGACGGCCGGCCTCCGTGAGGACCTCCTCGGTGCTGAGCGGCCGGATCTCGCTGACCGCGCCGATGAGCGTCGTCTTGCCGACTCCGAACCCACCGGCCACAAGGATCTTCAGTGCCTGGAAGTGGTCAGAGTTCGCGGAGTCCATCGATCACTTTCCTGAGGAGGTCGGGTTCGGGTATCCGGGCGGGCGGAACGGGTGGCGTGACACGGATCAGGCCTGCCGCGAGGAGATCCGCGAGCAGGACGCGCACGACCCCCAGCGGGAGCCCTGACTCGGAGGCCACGTCCGCCACCGGCCGGGGCCGCTGCTCGCACAGCAGGTGCAGGGAGCGCTGTTCCGGTGAGAGAGGCGGCGGGGCGAGGTCCGGGACCGTGTGCACCACTGCCATCAGGTCGAAGGCGCCGCTGCTGGGGCGGGCCCTGCCCTGCGTCATCGCATAGAGCCGGACCAGGGGTCCCGCGTCGTCGTCGTACCACTGCGGGGTGTCGCCGGTCATGTCTGGGACGGCGCCTCTTCAGGGTGGCGGGCAGGTGCCGACAGGTGTTCGCCGACCCGCTTGACCAAGCGGGCCATCTCGTAGGCGACCAGGCCCAGATCAGCTTCGGACGTGCAGAACACGGCCAGGCACGAGCCGTCTCCCGCGGCGACGACGAAGAGGAAGCCGCCCTGGAGCTCGACCATCGTCTGGACCACGGGGCCCGCCTGGAAGTGCCGGCCGGTTCCCTTGGCCAGGCTGTGGAAGCCGGATGCGATGGCGGCGAAGCGCTCGCCGTCCTCCCGGCTGAGTCCGGAGGAGGACCCGATCGCCAGGCCGTCGGCGGAGAGCACGACGGCATGGCGGACCTCGGGCACCCGCCCGGGCAACTCGTCAAGGAGCCAGCTGAGTTCGCTGCTGCTGCGCTGGACGTCACCGGTCATGGTTGTTCGTCTCCTCGTTACGGATCTGCTGCTCCTGCGTCGGTTCGGACGTCGCGGGCGGCCACGGTTCGGGGTGTTGTTGCGGGTCCAGTGGACGTGGCGGGTCTTGTGGGCGTGGCGGGTCTTGTGGGCGTGGCAGGTCGTACGTCTGTGGCGTACGGCCCGTCGGTGACGGCGGCGGCTCGGCCGAGTGCCTGCCCCTGGCCCACCCGGAGCGGAGCGCGGCCATGGTGGCGCGGGCGTCCTCCGGTGACCTCTCCGCCGTCGGCGCGGGGTCGGCGACCTGGGCCGATGGCTGCTGTAGCTCGGGGGTGAGGTGCGTCTGGCGTACGCGACGCGGCAGCGCGTGGGGGGCCAGGGGCGGCCGGTCTGCCGCTGGTCCTGTCGGCAGGTCGTCGCTCTGCCCGGGTGGGCTCGGCAGGGGGCTCCGCGCGGGTGCCGCGCGCACCGGCGCGGGTTGCCCGGGAGCGGTGGCCGACGGGGTTTCGGTCGCGCCCGATACCGGGGCCTCGGTGACCGCATGGGTCCGCCGGGTGGTGCGGCGGGGCAGCGTGCCCTCCGCGTTGCCCGCCTGCTCGAGGGGCTCTGCCGTCACCAGCTCCTGCGGCAGCAGGACCACCGCCGTGATGCCGCCGAACACCGAGGGCCGCAGCGACACAGCGGCGCCGAGACGGCGTGCGAGTCGGTTGACCACGTACAGACCGAGCTGCTCGGTGTCCAGGAGGTCGATGCGCGCCGAGTCCCTGACGCGGGCGTTGGCATCGTCCAGGGTCTGTGCGCCCATGCCCAGGCCGCGGTCCTCGATCTCGATGACGAAGCCGGTGCCGACCTGTTCGCCACGCACCTCGACCGTGGTGTGCGGGGGCGAGAACACGGCGGCGTTCTCGACGAGTTCGGCCAGGAGGTGGGTGAGGTCGGTGACCGCACCACCGGGGATGCGGTGCCCGGGCATCTCCCGGACCGCCACCCGCCCGAAGTCCTCGACCTCGGCGACGGCCGCCCGTACGACATCCATCAGCGGCACCGGATGGCGCCACGCCCGCCCCGGAGAGGCCCCCGACAGAATGATCAGGCTCTCGGCGTGGCGCCTCATCCTGGTGGTGAGGTGGTCGACGCGGAACAGGTCCTCCAGCTCGGCGGGATCCTGCGTGCGCCGCTCCATGGTGTCGAGCAGGCCGAGCTGACGGTGCAGCAGCACCTGGCTGCGGCGGGCCAGGCTCACATAGACGTCCGAGACCCGCCGCAACGCCTCCGCGCGCAGTGCGGCCGACCGCAGAGCCGCGCGGTGCACGGCGACCAGGGCGGCGCCCACCTGGCCGACCTCGTCGGCTCCGTACCTGCGGACGGGCACGGGCGCCTCGATGTCGACCTGCTCCCCGTGGTGCAACTTGCGGATAGCGGCGGGGAGTTCGTGCCCGGCAAGACGCAGGGCATCGGTCTTCAGGTCGACGAGTTCGACCACCAGTGCCCGTCCGATGCCGACGGAGATCACCAGGGAGAGCAGTACACCGGCGAAGCCGAGGATGACGGCGATCCCTGCCGCGCCGAGGTTGTCGAAGGAGTACGGATCGAGGTCCGCCCCGCTCGTGGGATCCGCGCCGCCGGCCCGCTCCAGGGCTGCGAGCGCGGCGCGGCTCTGTTCGTCCCAGCGGGTGGCGGAGACCGCGCTGGCCGCCGACGCCCCGGCGGTCGAGCTGATGACCGCGTCCTCGTCGGCCCGCAGGGCGCGTTCGACGCCGCTCGTCAGGACCGAGCGCAGGGTGGCTTCGTCGGCTTGGCGCAGTTCGGTCACCCCCGCCGTCAGCAGCGCGCGGCGGGTGTGAGCGGCGCCGATGAACTCGGCGTGCTGCACCCGGGTCATGCCGCCGACGGTGTGGACCGCGCCCAGGAGGGCGTCCTCACGGGTCAGCAGTTCACGGGCGCGAGCGGTGTCGAGCAGAAGGCGTGCTTGCGAGACGACTTCGGCGGGGCCTGATCCGGCGACCGCGCTTTGGACGGCGAGCCCGCGATCGACGACGGTGGTGTACGCGGACTGCGTGGCACCACCGGTGTGCGAGCGCTCCCGCAGGGTCGGCAGGCCCTCGGACGAGGCCAGCAACCGCTGGATCCTGGAGGGGAGTTCGGGGTGGAGCGTGACCAACTCCGAGGAGGCGGAGGCGACCTCGTGCCGCAGCCGGTTCGATGCGGCATCCGTGTGCCGTGCCGCTTCACGCAGTGCGGCGGTGCGCGTGGAGCCACCCTGGGCGGGGGCGCGTGCGGCGGCGGATCGCTCGGCCTGCACCGCACTCACCACGTCGTCGACCGGGGTGAGCAAGGTCGTGTTGACGTCCTTGAGGAGCGCCATTTCCGAGACGCTTCGGGCGGTTCCTACGGCGGCGAAGGCCCAGAGCGCCATCAGGGAGATCACCGGGACCATGAGCAGGGACACGATCTTCGCCCGTACGGATTTTGGGCGCAGTCGGCCAAGTGCGCTGCGTGCGCGCATAGTTGCCTCGTTCAGTCAGCGGGTGAGCGTGGAGGGGGAACCGGAAGAGGGACAGGCAAGTGCCCTCACCGGGTGGGCAGTTCGATCTCCTCCACGGGTCGGGCCATGGCGGCGTCGGCCCGTTCGCGTGCCGTCGGCGAGAGCGCCACGAACGCGGAGGTGAGGAAGAGGAAGGAACCGAGCACCACGGTGAGCGGGAAGATGAACTCCATCGCTGTCGCGCCGGGGAGCACGGCTCCATCGCCGCTCACCGTGACCCGCACGGCGCTCATCCCCGTGTAGTGCATGCTGCTGACTGCCAGGCCCATCACCAGGGACGCGACCACGGCGCCGGTGATGCCACGCACGCTCAGCGCGGCCCAGAGGGCGGCGGTGGCCGCCGCGACGGCGATCAGCACCGAGAACGCGACGCGGGTGGCGTCGTATCCGACGCTGCCGTCCAGACGCAGGGCCGCCATGCCCAGATAGTGCATCGCCGCGACGCCGAACCCGGTGCCGAGACCGCCGAGCGTCAGCGCCCGGAAGCGGGCATGCGCGTAGTGCCCGACGGTGAGCATGCCCGCGCTGACCACGACGACCGCGACCAGCAGACTCAGCAGCGTGAGCGGAATGTCGTAGCGGATCGGGGTTCCCGCGACGCGGAACCCGAGCATGGCGACGAAGTGCATCGTCCAGATGCCCGAGGCGATCGCGACGGACGCCGTCAGGAGCCAGTTGCGCCGTGCACGGCCTTGCAGGTCCAACGCCCGTACGGTGCAACGCAGTCCGAGGGCCGCGCCGATGCTGGCCATCGCATAGGCGAGGAGGGGAGAAACCCACCCTCCGCCGAAATGCTGCAGATGAGCCACAGGAATTCCCTTCGTGATCTTCAATGCGCAGCGACGGACGCTAGCACGGTCAACTGCATTGAAATCACGGACGAATTCATGGCTGCCCGATGCATCTTCACGGAAAGTGGAGTTACCCGCGCGTCGTGTCATCCAGCTCATCACGGCAGCGGCGTGACCGATGTGCGGTCGATCGCCGCCCGCCCCCCAGGACACCCCTGGAACAGCGCTTTTCCGGGAGGGGCGCGCGGCACGGCGCTCCGCCCGTCGCGCGAACGCGCGGACCGGACCCGGCCCTGCCCTGAACATCGGAGCGACGGGCACGAATGACGCAGGTCACTGAGGTGTGGTCCGCATAAAGCGGACGCACGTGCAGCCCTGACGCAAAACGCCCTCGGATCGAAATTCCTGACTTTCGGCGGGTATCCCCATGACTTTCGGCATGCATTCGGACCCGGGAAAACAGCGAAGCTCGAAATATGGACGAACGGAAGTCCCGCACCACGCCGCGGTACCTGGAAATAGCCGCCCGAATCACAAACCTGATCACCGAGGCGCAGGGCCCCGCCGACATCAGGCTCCCCTCCGAGCGGGAACTCAGCGAGATGTACGGCGCCCATCGCGACACCGTGCGGCGTGCCCTGCGCAGGCTGCGGGAGCAGCGGCGCATCTACACGGGCAAGCGCGGCACGTTCGCCTACTCACTGCGCGCCGCCCCCGAGAGCGGCGCCGGGCAGAAGCCCGATGTGGCCACGACGGCCCGGCTCACCTACGAGCGGGTCCCGCCGGACGTCGCCAAGGTGCTCTCACTCGGCGAGGGCCTTCAGACCTTGGTACTGCGCCATCGCGCCTACCGCGGCACGTCCGTCCTGGTCCGCACCTCGACGTCGTACTTCTCGTCGGCGCTGTTGACCTCCGTGCCGCAGCTGAGGGACCGCGCGCGGCCCGGCCGCCCACCGGAGCCGACCACGCTGCGCGACGTCCACGCCTGGCTGCTCGACGCCCAGGTGCGTCCCGCCCGCCCGACAGCCGTCCGGGCCTCGGCACGGGAGACTCGTGCCGAGGTTCCGGACCAGGACAGCGACTGGTCGTGGCAGCGCACCCTGGTGCACGACCAGCACGGCCGTCTGATGGCGGTCACTGATCTGGGGCACCGGCGCGAGCTGTGATTGCTTGGGTCTACTTGGTGGTGTGGGTGGGGTAGACCTGGACGTCGGTGTAGGCGCCCTTGATGTCGCCTGCGCTCGCGGGCC
>NZ_JBEYTL010000039.1:0-19187 GCF_040643025.1 Streptomyces sp. NPDC047525 | reverse complement strand
TCCGTGAAGATCTCGGGGCTGTACTGGTAGCCGAAGACCGTCTCGGGGCCCAGCAGCTTCTCGGCGTACTCCATGACCAGGCGCGTGCCGTCGACGGCGATCTGCTTGACCGCGTCCTTCGAGCCACGGAAGACGACCTCGCGCCAGACGGGCGCGGTCGCGTTGTACAGGTGGACGGTGGCGCGCTTGGCGCCGACCAGCGACTCGACGGTGCGGGAGATCAGCTCTTCGCGGGCCTGCGTCAACACGGAGATCGTGACGTCGTCCGGGATCGCGCCGTCCTCGATGATCGACCGTACGAAATCGAAGTCCGTCTGGCCCGAGGAGGGGAAGCCGACCTCGATCTCCTTGTAGCCCATGCGGACCAGCAGGTCGAACATCTCGCGCTTGCGCGCCGGGGACATCGGGTCGATCAGCGCCTGGTTGCCGTCACGCAGATCCGTGGAGAGCCAGCGGGGAGCGACCGTGATCCGGTTGTCGGGCCACGTGCGGTCGGAGATGTCGACCTGCTCGTACTGGCCGTACTTGTGGATCGGCATGGACGTGGCACGCTGCAGATTGGGCTTGATCGCCATGATGCGGGGGCTCCTCGGGAGTGTCCTTAAGGACGGCCGACGGTCGCTTCGCGAGCAACACCGAACTCCGCGGGGAGGGGGTCGGCCTCGACTACAGGCCCTCGCCGCGGCAGCTAAGGAGAAGCAGCCCGTAACGCATGATGCTCCGCAGCCTAGCCGAGCCGCGCTGTCCGCGCGGGTCCGTATCAGTATGCGGGATCGCCGTGAGGTAACGGCCGAGAGGTGATCAATCCCTCTATTTCACTAATCATGGTTGCAGGTAGTGACAGCGGCATGACCCAGTGCCACATTGCCGCCATGGCCACCAATCCAGGCTTCGAGCCTGTCTTCTGCACCATCATTCCGCCGCACGTGCTCGACACTCTGGCCCAGAGTGACGACGCCGCGCTCGCGGGTCCCGCCCGCCGCACCCTGGAACGGGACTCCATCGAGCGCACCCACCGCCGCCTGACCACGGTCATCGGCGCCCCCTCCGTCACGCCCCCCAAGGAAGCGGCGGACGACAAGCCCCACCGCACGATCTACGACGCCAGGCGCAAGACCGAGCTGCCGGGCCGCAAGGTCCGCGGCGAGGGCGAGAAGCCCGGCAAGGACGCGACCGTCAACCGCGCGTACGCGGGGCTCGGCGCGACCTTCGAGCTGTTCCACAAGACGTACGCGCGCAATTCCATCGACGGCAGCGGCCTGCCGCTGAACGCGACCGTCCACTACGGCGAGGACTACGGAAACGCCTTCTGGAACGGCGAGCAGATGGTGTTCGGCGACGGTGACGGCGAGATCTTCCTCGACTTCACCATCCCCGTGGACGTCATCGGCCACGAGCTCACCCACGGCGTCGTGCAGTACACGGCCAACCTCACGTACTTCGGCCAGCCGGGTGCCCTGAACGAGTCGATGGCGGACGTCTTCGGCTCGATGATCAAGCAGTACACGCTCGGCCAGACCTCCGCCGACGCCGACTGGCTGATCGGTGCGGGCCTGCTCGCCCCGCGCGTCACCGGCAAGGCGCTGCGCTCCATGAAGGAGCCCGGCACGGCGTACGACGACGACGTGCTCGGCAAGGACCCGCAGCCCGCCGACATGGACCACTACGTCCGCACGGGCCGCGACAACGGCGGCGTGCACATCAACTCCGGCATCCCCAACCGCGCCTTCTATCTGGTCTCCGACGCGCTCGGCGGGCACTCCTGGGAGCGTGCGGGACAGATCTGGTACGCCGTCCTGACCGGCGGCGAGCTCGCGCAGGACGCGTCCTTCCAGGACTTCGCGAGGCTGACGGTCGCCGCCGCGCGCGAGAAGTACGGCGACGGCGACGAGCTCAAAGCCGTCATCGACGCGTGGTCCACGGTCAAGGTCCCGGCCACCGACTGACGGATGCGCTACCGACCGCCCACCCAGTGGAGTAGACAGGACCCATGCGTATCCAGGTGAAGCGCACGGGAGGATTCGCGGGCATCGAGCGGAACGCCGAGGTCGACACCTCGGGCCTGCCCGATGCCCACGAGTGGCAGGCCCTGGCCGAAGAGGCCATGGCCGAGGGCCGGGGCACACCGCCCATAGGGGTGCCGGACGGCTTCAACTACCAGCTCACCGTCGACGGGCACACGGTGTACTGCTCGGATCCACGCCTGACCGATCCGCAGCGGAAGCTCATCACGCGTGTGCTCAAGGAGGGCTCGTAAGGAGGGCTCGTAAAACTTGAGCGGTGTTCACCTTTTCTGAGGCGCGCCCATTGACTTCCGTACTCGGGCGTACGGAAGATCGCGCCCATGGCAGCGAGCGATGCGCGCGAACCACTACCTCAGTTCCCCCGCGACTTCCTGTGGGGGGTGTCCACATCGGCTCACCAGATCGAGGGCGCCGTCGACGAGCGCGGCCCCTCGGTCTGGGACGCGTTCACCGCGGTGCCGGGCCGGGTGAAGGACGGCACGACGGCCGCCGTGGCCTGCGACCACTACCACCGCTACCGCGAAGACGTCGCGCTCATCCGGGAGTTGGGGGTGGGCGCGTACCGCTTCTCGGTGTCGTGGCCGCGCGTGCTGCCGGGCGGGGCGGGCGAGGTGAGCGCCACGGGCCTGGACTTCTACGACCGCCTGGTCGACGAGCTGTGCGCGGCAGGGGTCAGCCCCGTCCCCACGCTCTTCCACTGGGACACCCCGCTCGCGCTCGCCGACGAGGGCGGCTGGCTGCGGCGGGACACGGCCGAGCGGTTCGCCGAGTACGCGGCCGTGGTGGCGGGGCGCATCGGCGACCGCGCCAAGAAGTGGATCACCCTCAACGAACCCGCCGAGCACACCCTCCTCGGCCACGCCCTTGGCCAGCACGCCCCCGGCGAGCAGCTCATGTTCGACGCGCTGCCGGTGGCACACCACCAGCTCCTCGCGCACGGTCTCGCCGTACGGGCGCTGCGCGCGGCCGGTGTCACGGACATCGGCATCGCCAACTCGCACGGCCCCACCTGGCCGGCGTCCGCCTCGCCCGAGGACACGGAGGCGGCGGACTTCTACGACGTACTGCTCAACCGCCTGTTCGCGGACCCGCTGCTCCTGGGCCGATACCCCGAAGGCATCGCGGAGTTGATGCCGGGCGGCGACATCGAGGCGGACCTGAAGGTCATCGCGGAGCCGGTCGACTGGTACGGGATCAACTTCTACCAGCCGACCAAGGTGGGCGCGCCGCTCCCGGCGGCGACGGCGGCACCGACGGAATTCTCCGGCCTCACGCTGCCGCCCGAACTCCCCTTCGCGCCAAGGGAGATCGAGGGTCGTCCGGTGACGGACTTCGGCTGGCCGGTGGTCCCGGAGTCGCTCACCGAGCTCCTGACCGGCTTCCGCGACCGGTACGGCGACCGTCTTCCGCCCCTGGTGATCACCGAGAACGGCTGCTCGTACGAGGGAATCGACGACCAGCGGCGGATCGACTACCTCGACGGCCATCTCCGGGCACTGCACCGGGCGTTGGAGGAGGGCGTGGACGTGCGCGGCTACTTCGTCTGGTCCCTGATGGACAACTTCGAGTGGGCGGAGGGCTACCGGCAGCGCTTCGGTCTCGTGCACGTCGACTTCGAGGACACGGCCACGCTCGAGCGCACCCCGAAGGCGTCGTACGCGTGGCTGCGTGAGGCCCTGCGGGCGCAGCGCGCATGACCGCCACCGCCCTGCGGGAGCCGGTCGAGCGGGTCGGCCGGGGCTGGACGACGTCCCTCTCGGTCGCCAACGGCGCGATCTGGGTGGGCTGGTACGGCCCGCTCCAGATCCTGCTCGCCGTGCAGGCGGAGGACCTGGCCCCGGCCGGTACGTCGAAGGAGACGGTCCTCGCGTGGGTCACGGGGGTCGGCGCGGTCGTCTCGCTGGCCGCGAACCCGCTCTTCGGAGCGCTCTCGGACCGCACGACGTCCCGCTGGGGCAGGCGCACCCCGTGGATCGTGGCGGGCGCGGCGGGCGGCGCCGCCTCGCTCATGCTGCTCTCGGCGGCGGGCTCGGTGTGGTGGATGGCGGCGGGCTGGTGCCTGGTCCAGCTCACCCTGAACGCGGCGTTCGCCGCGGTCACGGCGGCCGTCCCCGACCGGGTGCCGCGGCTCCAGCGCGGCTCGGTGGGCGGCTGGCTCGGGGCGGCGCAGCTGATCGGCGTGGTCGTCGGGACGGGCCTCGCGACGCTGACGGGCGGGACGGTCGCGGGGTACGCGGCATGCGCGGTGTTCACGGTGGCGGGCGTGCTGCCCTATGTCGTACGCCATCGGGACCTGCGCCTCGACGCCGCCGACCGGCCGCCGTTCGCGTGGCGGTCGTTCGCGGGCTCCTTCTGGCTGAGCCCGCGCCGCTACCCGGACCTGGCCTGGGCGTGGCTGACCCGCTTCCTGATCAACGTCAGCAACTCGGTGGTGCTGCTCTACCTTCTCTACTTCCTGCGGGACCGCCTGCACCGCTCCGACCCCGAAGGGGGCGTCCTGATCCTGACGGCCGTGAACGGCGTGACGATGCTCGCCACGGTCGTGGTGGGCGGCGCCTGGTCGGACCGGGTCGGCCGCCGCAAGCCGTTCGTGATCTGGGCGGGGACGCTGATGGCGGTGGCCACGGGCCTGCTCGCCCTGTGGCAGACCTGGCCGGGTGCGATCGTCGCGGCGGCGTTGCTCGGCATCGGCTTCGGGGTCTTCACGTCGGTGGACTTCGCCCTGATGACGGACGTACTGCCGAAGGCGATGGACCGCGGCAAGGACCTGGGCGTCATCAACATCGCCAACTCCCTGCCCCAGGTGGCGGCCCCCGCCATCGCCGCCCCGATCGTGACGTATCTGGGGGGCTATCGGGTGCTGTATCTGGTGGCGGCGGTGACCGGTCTTGCGGGGGCGCTGCTGGTGACGCGGATCAAGGGCGTCGAGTGAGGCACCGAGCCCCGTACACCCCGCTCAGAAGCCGAGCTTGCGCAACTGCTTGGGGTCGCGCTGCCAGTCCTTGGCGACCTTCACGTGCAGGTCCAGGAAGACCGGCGTCCCCAGGAGCGCCTCGATCTGCTGGCGGGACTTGATCCCGACCTCCTTGAGCCGCTTGCCCTTCGGGCCGATGATGATGCCCTTCTGGCTGGGGCGCTCGATGTAGACGTTCGCGTGAATGTCGAGCATCGGCTTGTCCGCGGGCCGGTCCTCGCGCGGCAGCATCTCCTCCACCACGACGGCGATGGAGTGCGGCAGCTCGTCCCGTACGCCCTCCAGGGCCGCCTCGCGGATCAGCTCGGCGACCATGACCTGCTCGGGCTCATCCGTGAGGTCGCCCTCGGGGTAGAGCGGCGGGCTCTTCGGGAGCATCGGGACGATCAGGTCGGCGAGCAGCTGGACCTGCTTGTCGCCGACCGCAGACACCGGCACGATCTGCGCCCACTCGAAGCCGAGCTCCTTGCCGAGCTGGTCGATGGCGATGAGCTGCTCGGCGAGCGTCTTGCTGTCGACGAGGTCGGTCTTCGTGACGACCGCGATCTTCGGCGTCTTCTTGATCGTGGCCAGTTCCTTGGCGATGAACCGGTCGCCGGGGCCGAGCTTCTCGTTCGCGGGCAGGCAGAAGCCGATGACGTCGACCTCGGCCCACGTCGTACGGACGACGTCGTTGAGGCGCTCGCCGAGCAGCGTGCGCGGCTTGTGGAGCCCGGGGGTGTCCACCAGGATCAGCTGGGCGTCCGGCCGGTGCACGATGCCGCGCACCGTGTGCCGCGTGGTCTGCGGCTGGTTGGCCGTGATCGCCACCTTCTGGCCGACCAGAGCATTCGTGAGGGTGGACTTGCCCGCGTTGGGGCGGCCCACGAAGCAGGCGAAGCCGGCGCGGTGGGGTGCCTCGGACGGCTCGGATGACTCGGTACGAACGCTCATGGCGCCCATTCTCCCTGATCGACGGAGGGCCGCAGCACGCCGAGGCACCGATTCCCCGCCGGTGAGCCCCCGGAAACTCATCGGCAACACGAAACACGGCGGAAACGCCCGGGTGTCCGTTCCGAAACCCGGGGCGGTGACGCTCTCCCTCTGCCCCCACCCGGAGGAGAGATTCCCCGTGCAGACCGTGTACGCGTCGCACCCGCTCACGACCACCCTGGCCGCGGCCCAGGGCCCCGACACCGGTGACACCGCCTGGCTGCTCGCGGCCACCGCCCTCGTCCTGCTGATGACACCGGGCCTCGCGCTCTTCTACGGCGGCATGGTCCGCACGAAGAGCGTCCTCAACATGCTCCTCATGAGTTTCGTGTCGATCGCCCTGGTCACCGTGGTGTGGCTGCTCGCCGGCTACTCGCTCGCGTTCGGCGACGACACGTTCGCAGGACTGATCGGCGGCATCGACCACCTCGGCATGGCGGGCATCGGCCCGAGCACGCTCACGGGCACGGTCCCGACCCTCCTCTTCACCACCTTCCAGCTGACCTTCGCGATCCTCACCACGGCGCTGATCAGCGGCGCGATCGCGGACCGGACGAAGTTCGCGGCGTGGCTGGTCTTCGTGCCGCTCTGGGCGCTGCTCGTATACGTTCCCGTGGCGCACTGGGTCTGGGGCCCGGACGGCTGGATCTCCTCGTCACTCGGCGCCCTGGACTTCGCGGGCGGCCTGGTCGTCGAGATCGCGTCCGGTGCGTCCGGTCTCGCGCTCGTCCTGGTCATCGGCCCGCGCATCGGCTTCAAGAAGGACGCGATGCGCCCGCACAACCTGCCGATGGTCCTGATGGGCGCGGGTCTGCTCTGGTTCGGCTGGCTCGGCTTCAACGGCGGCTCGGCCCTCGGCGCGAACGGCCTCGCTGCGGCATCCCTCCTGAACACGCTGCTCGCCGGCTGCACGGGCCTGCTGGGCTGGCTCTTCGTGGAGCACAAGCGCGACGGCCACCCCACCACCTTCGGCGCGGCATCGGGCGCGGTGGCGGGCCTCGTGGCGATCACCCCCGCGTGCGGGGTCGTCGGGGTGCTCGGCGCCGCAGTGGTCGGTCTCGCGGCGGGCGTGGTCTGCTCGTACGCCGTGGCCTGGAAGTTCCGCTTCGACTACGACGACTCGCTGGATGTCGTGGGCGTCCACCTGGTCGGCGGCGTGGTCGGCACGCTCCTGATCGGCCTGTTCGCGACGGCCACGATGACGGACGGCGCGGAGGGCCTCTTCTACGGGGGCGGGCTCGCCCAGCTGGGCAAGCAGACGGTGGCGGTGCTGGTCGTGGCGGCGTACACGTTCGCCGTGACGTTCGGCATCGGCAAGGCGATCGACAAGCTGATGGGCTTCCGCGCGTCCGCCGACGACGAGATGACGGGTCTCGACCAGACGCACCACGCGGAGACGGCCTACGATCACGGCGTCCTGGTCGGCCCGATGAAGGGGAGCCACGTCGCATGAAGCTCATTACCGCGGTCATCAAGCCGTTCCGCCTCGACGAGGTGAAGACGGCGCTCCAGGAACTGGGCGTACAGGGCCTGACCGTCACCGAGGCGAGCGGCTACGGACGCCAGCGGGGGCACACGGAGGTGTACCGGGGCGCTGAGTACCAGGTGGACCTGGTGCCGAAGGTGCGGATCGAGGTCGTCGTCGACGATGCGGACGCCGACCCGGCAATCGACGCGATCGTCCGCGCGGCGGCCACGGGAAAGATCGGCGACGGGAAGGTGTGGGCGGTCCCGGTGGAGACGGTGGTGCGGGTACGGACGGGTGAGCGGGGCCCGGACGCGGTGTGACTGGCGCGGGGGCCTTGCTCGCCGTCATCACCGGCTCCGCCGAGTTCGTCCTCAAACGCCGGACGGGCTGAATCTTTCAGCCCGTCCGGCGTTTGAGGACCGGGGGTCTGGGGGCGGAGCCCCCTGCGCGGCGGAGCCGCCAATAGATGCAGCCGGGAAGGGGCGGGGTTGGGGAGAGTTCAGTTCGCTTGAACCCGCGCCCGAATCTCCCCATCAGCCCCCGCCAGGAATACCGGCGTCCCGGCCCCGCCAAGGTCCCGCACAGCGGAAAGATCCTCCGCGGAAAGCGACTCACCGGCGGAGACGACCGCCGCAGCCTCCAGCGACTCCGCCCCGGAGGCGACAGCCATCGCCACGGCAGTACGCAACGCGGAAAGCTCCAGCGAGGGAAGCGCGACGGTCCCGGCGACATAGGTCCGCCCCGTCTCGTCCCGCACAGCGGCCCCCTCGGCCACCCCGTTCCGCGCCCGCGCCGAACGAGCCAGCGTCACGATCTTCCGGTCCTCAGCATCAAGCGCGCCAAGCGCAGCACTCTCGGTCATAAACCGAGCATACGGAGCCGAAACCGCTACACGGCCACCGGGTACATCGACCCCCGCCGCCCCTCGGGCGACGCGAGCCACTCCAGTTTCGCCGCCGTATCCGCCTGTGCCAGCGGCGTGTGCAGCACGATCGTCAGGTCGGGCCGCGCAGGCACCCGCAGCGCCGTCGACTCGACGTGCAACGCCCCCACCAGCGGATGCGTGAGCTCCTTGTGGACCTGCCCGGCGGGCCGCACGTCCCGCAGCTCCCACAGCTCGGTGAACTCCTCGCCCGCCGATTCCCGCAGCTCGGCGAGGATCGCCTGGAACCCCTCGTCGTCCGGGGTCTCCGAGCACGACGCGCGGAACTGCGCGACGACCGTCTCCGCGTTCGTCCGCCAACTCACGCTCCGGGAGCGGTAGATGGGGTCGGTGAAGAAATCCACGAGACAGTTCTGGGTGATCTCGGGGCGCATCCCGAAGACCATCCCGGCCGCGTCGTTGTACATGACGCAGTTGTAGTAGCGGTCCATGATGTGCGCCGGGTACGGCATCCACGTGTCGATCAGGCGCTGCATCCCGTCGCACATGCCCTGGTCGCCCTGCTCGACCTCGGGGGCGGGCGGGTTGAGTCCGGCAAGGACGTACAAGTGCCGCCGCTCGGCGCTCGACAGCTTCAGGACGCGCCCCACGGAGTCCAGGACCTGCGGCGACACCGAGATGTCGCGGCCCTGCTCCAGCCACTGGTACCAGGACGCGCCGACCCCGGCGAGCACAGCGACCTCCTCGCGGCGCAGACCCGGCGTACGCCGCCGCGCCCCACCGTCCGGAAGTCCCGCCTCCGCGGGGCTGACCCGGGCGCGGCGGCTCATCAGGAACTCGCGCAGTTCACCGAGTCGCCGAGCCTTGGCCTCGTCCTGGGGCCGCGCGGCCGCAACGGCCGCCGCCTCACTCGTCCCTGCCATCCGCGGCTCCCCCTCTGCCTGGTGTTGCGACCACCAGCATAAGTTCCCGCTCCCCACGGGTATTCCGGAGGCCCGAGGCTCATTCCCATGGCGATCGACACCACCACTCCCCCGTCCACCACCACGGCCCCCACACCCGAGGCGCCTCAGGCCCCCAAGCTCTCCCCCCGCGACAAGCTCGTCCTCTTCGTGCTCTGCGCCGCCCAGTTCATGGTCGCGCTCGACTTCTCCGTGCTGAACGTGGCGCTGCCCGTGCTCGGCGGCGACCTGGGCATGAGCCAGTCCGCGCTGCAGTGGGCGGTGACCGCGTTCGCCCTTCCCTCCGGCGGCTTCCTGCTGCTCTTCGGCCGCACCGGCGACCTGTTCGGGCGGCGCAAGCTGTTCCTCGGCGGGCTCGCCCTGTTCGGCCTCGCCTCGCTGCTCGCGACCTTCGCCTGGGACCCGGCGTCGTTCCTCGCCGGGCGCGCGCTGCAGGGCGTAGGCGCGGCGGCCATCGTGCCGACCGGCATGTCCCTGCTCACCACGACGTTCCCCGAAGGCCCGCAGCGCGACCGGGCGTTGGGCATATCCGGCACACTGCTCTCGCTCGGCTTCACGGTCGGCATGGTCCTGGGCGGCGTACTGACCGACACGCTCGGCTGGCGCTCCACGATGGGCCTGCTGACCCTCTTCGCGCTGATCGTGCTGCCGCTCGCGCCGCGCCTCCTGCCCGAGTCCCGCACCCCGGACCGCCCCCGCCTCGACATCCCCGGCGCGGTCACCGTCACCACCGGTCTGCTCGCCCTGATCTACGCGCTCTCCACGGCCGCCGAACGCGGCTTCGGCGGCACGGACGTCATCGTCACGCTGACCGCGGGCGTGCTGCTGCTCGCGGCCTTCGCCCGCATCGAGTCGCGCGCCGCGTCCCCGCTCGTCTCGCTGCCGATGCTGCGGCGGCGGTCGGTGGCGTGGGGCAACCTGGGCGGTCTGGTCACCTTCTCGATGATGTCGGCGGTCATCTTCGTCCTCACGCTCTACCTCCAGGAGGTCCTGGAGCTCTCCGCCTTCCAGACGGGTCTCGTCTTCGGCGTGCAGGGTGTGCTCTCGGTGGTCGCCGGGATCTACGCCCCCAAGGTCATCAGCCGCTTCGGTGCGCACCGCACGCTTGTCGTCTCGCTCCTGGGCCAGGGCCTGTTCATCGCGGCGCTGCTCGGCATCGACGACGGCACCTGGTCGGTCTGGCTGGCCACGGCGGGCGTCTCGGTGGCGAGCATGTTCCACCTCGGCGCGATCATCTCGTACGGCGTGACCGTCACGTCGGGCGTCCCGGACGAGGAGCAGGGCCTGGCCACGGGCCTGGTGACGTCCACCCAGCAGGTGGGCATCACGATCGGCATCCCGCTCCTGGGAGTCCTCGCGACCACCGGCACGGATCTCCTGGCGGGAACGCGGACGGTGCTCCTGATCGACGCGGCGGTCCTGCTGGTGGCGGCGGCCCTGGTGGGTGCGGGCCTGCGCGCCAGGCGCACCGGCTGACGGCTCAGGGCCGGTCGAGCCGAAGCCGCACAGCCTTCGGGAGACCGGCGACCACCAGGTCGTACGAGTCCTCGATCAGCTCCCGGACCATCGCGTCCGGGAGCTTCGCGTCCACCGTCACGGTGTTCCAGTGCCGCTTGTTCATGTGCCACCCGGGCACGATCTCCGGGTGCGCGGCCCGCAGCTGGACCGCCATGTCCGGATCGCACTTCAGGTTCACGGTCAGCGGCTTCGCGTCCATCGAGCTCAGCGCGAACATCTTCCCTGCGACCTTGAACACCGAGAACTCGGGCCCGAACGGAAACTCCTCCGCCGCGTCGTTGAACGACAGGCAGAACGTACGCAGCTCCTGCGGGGTCACCCCGAAGTCCCCTCGTCCTCGTCCTTGGACACGACCGGCTCCACGAGCACCGTCACGATCTTGTTCCGCCGCCCCGCGGCGGATTCCGCGGTGAGCCGCAGCTCGCGCCCGTCCGGCAGCGGCACGAGGGCCGAAGCCCCTGCGATCGGCACCCGGCCGAGGGCCTTGGCCAGCAGTCCGCCGACCGTCTCGACGTCCTCGTCGTCGAACTCGTCGAGTCCGAAGAGCTCGCCGAGGTCTCCGATGTCCAGGCGCGCGGTGACGCGGTAGCAGCCGTCCGCGAGCTCCTCGACGGGCGGCAGTTCGCGGTCGTACTCGTCGGTGATCTCGCCGACGATCTCTTCGAGGATGTCCTCGATGGTGACGATGCCGGCCGTGCCGCCGTACTCGTCGATGACGACGGCGACGTGGTTGCGCTCCTGCTGCATCTCGCGCAGCAGGTCGCCCGCGTTCTTCGTGTCGGGCACGAACGTCGCCGGGCGCATCGCCGTCGACACCAGGTCCGACTCGCTGTCGCGGTTGATGTGCGTCTTGCGGGCGAGGTCCTTGAGATACACCATGCCGACGACGTCGTCCTCGCTCTCGCCCGTCACCGGGATCCGCGAGAAGCCGGACCGCAGCGCGAGCGTCAGCGCCTGCCGGATGGTCTTGAAGCGCTCGATGGCGACCAGGTCCGTCCGGGGCACCATGACTTCGCGCACCAGGGTGTCGCCGAGCTCGAAGACGGAGTGCACCATGCGGCGCTCGTCGTCTTCGATGAGGGATTCCTTCTCGGCGAGGTCGACCATCGCCCGCAGCTCGGCCTCGGAGGCGAACGGGCCGCGCCTGAAGCCCTTGCCGGGCGTGAGCGCGTTGCCGATGAGGATCAGAAGCGGCGGGATCGGGCCCATGATCCGGGCCAGCGGCAGCAGGACGTACGCCGCGGCCGTCGCCGTGTTGAGCGGGTGCTGGCGGCCGATGGTGCGCGGCGAGACGCCCACGGCCACGTACGACACGAGGACCATCACCGCGATGGCGACGGCGAGCGCCTGCCAGGTCTCGTCGAATTCGTTCAGGCAGGCGTACGTCACCAGGGACGCCGCGGCCATCTCGCACGCGACGCGCACGAGCAGCGCCACGTTGAGATAGCGGGTGGGGTCGGCGGCGACCTGTGCGAGCTTCGCGCTGCCGCGCCGCCCGGAGCGGACCGCCTCCTCCGCACGGAAGCTGGAGGTGCGGGCGATGCCCGCCTCGGCACAGGCCGCGAGCCAGGCGACGACGACCAGCGCGACGGCACCCGCGATCAGCTGGAAGCTCATGGCGCTACGAGACGGTGGGCGCCGGAGAGGGCCCGGTCAGGCCGTTCTCGGCGCGCCAGCCGTCGACGATGGCCGCCTGGAGGCCGAACATCTCGGCCTTCTCGTCCGGCTCCTCGTGGTCGTACCCGAGCAGGTGAAGGACTCCGTGGACGGTGAGCAGCTGGAGCTCCTCGTCCATGGAGTGGTCCGTCTCCGCTTCCTTGCCCTGCTTGAGCGCGACCTCGGGGCAGAGCACGATGTCGCCGAGGAGACCCTGCGGGGTCTCCTCCTCGTCCTTGGCGGGCGGGCGCAGCTCGTCCATCGGGAAGGACATGACGTCCGTCGGTCCCGGCAGGTCCATCCACTGGATGTGCAGCTGCTCCATGGCGTCGGCGTCCAGCACGATCACCGAGAGCTCGGAGAGCGGGTGGATGCGCATCCGCGCGAGGGCGTAGCGGGCGATGTCGAGGATCGCCTGCTCGTCGACCTCGGTTCCGGATTCGTTGTTGACGTCGATCGACATGGTGCGGCTTCCGCTACTTCCCGTTTTTCTTGTTCTGCTGACTGTCGTCGTACTTCTCGTACGCGTCGACGATACGGCCGACCAGCTTGTGCCGTACGACATCGCTGGAGGTGAGCCGCGAGAAGTGCACGTCGTCGATGCCCTCCAGGATGTCCTGGACCTGGCGCAGACCCGACTTGGTGCCGTTCGGCAGGTCGACCTGCGTGACGTCGCCCGTGATCACGATCTTCGACTCGAAGCCGAGGCGGGTGAGGAACATCTTCATCTGCTCGACGCTGGTGTTCTGCGCCTCGTCCAGGATGATGAACGCGTCGTTCAGCGTGCGGCCTCGCATGTACGCGAGCGGGGCGACCTCGATGGTCCCCGCGGCCATCAGACGCGGGATCGAGTCCGGGTCGAGCATGTCGTGCAGCGCGTCGTACAACGGCCGCAGATACGGGTCGATCTTTTCGTAGAGCGTGCCCGGCAGGAAGCCGAGACGCTCGCCGGCCTCGACGGCGGGGCGGGTCAGGATGATGCGGTTGACCTGCTTGGCCTGCAACGCCTGCACGGCCTTGGCCATGGCGAGGTACGTCTTGCCGGTGCCCGCCGGGCCGATGCCGAAGACGATGGTGTTCTTGTCGATGGCGTCGACGTATCGCTTCTGGTTGAGCGTCTTGGGGCGGATCGTGCGGCCTCGGGACGAGAGGATGTTCTGCGTGAGGACCTCGGCCGGGGTCTCCGGTCCGTCGCCCTCTCCCGCCTCGTCCGCCCTGAGCATGGCGATCGAGCGTTCCACGGCGTCCTCCGTCATCGGCTGACCGGTGCGGAGCACCAGCATCATCTGGTCGAACAGGCGCTGGATGAGGGTGACTTCATGGGCGTCACCGACGGCGCTGATCTCATTGCCCCGGACATGGATGTCGGCCGCCGGGAAGGCCTTCTCGATCACGCGCAACAGGGCGTCTCCGGAGCCGAGCACCGTCACCATCGGGTGGTTCGCCGGAACGGTGAAGTGGGCTCGGGCCTGACCCTGGGCAGGGGTATGAGCTGTGGGTGTCTGAGTCATGGGCCGGCGCTGAAGGCCTGCTCATCCTCCTCATGCGGGGCTTGGTGGCCGCTCGACAGCCTTGCACTGCCAAGAGTACGACGCACCACTGACACTGCCGTAGGGCTTTTCCACTCCGGTCACGCACGACTGTGCGAACTCCGGCGCCGGACTACGCCGACCTGAACCCGATCGTGGGCACGGCGCGCCGCAGCGGCCACGGACGCGTGGCCTCCGGAAGCAGGCCCTCCAGGAACCCGTACCGCCGCAGCGCGACGGGGTCCTGGTCGTCGACCTCCCGCACGGTCCGCCACCACGTGGCGACCTCCGCCCAGCCCGGCGCCGACAGGGACCCGCCGAACTCCTGCACCGAGAGCGCCGCCGTGAGCCCCGCGAAGGCGAGCCGGTCCGCGAGGGGCCAGCCGGCCAGGGTTCCGGTCACGAAGCCCGCCACGAACACATCACCGGCCCCCGTGGGATCGAGCGCCTCGACCGCGATGGCCGGAACCTCGGCGGTCTCGCCGGTCCTCCCGTCCACCGCGTACGCCCCTTCCGCACCCAGCGTCACCACGGCGAGCGGAACGTGCTCGGTCAGCGCCCGCGCGGCGGCCCGGGGGCACTCGGTCCGCGTGTACCGCATGGCCTCCTCCGCGTTCGGCAGGAACGCCTCGCAGTGCTCCAGGTCGGCGAGGCCCGCCAGATCCCAGCGCCCGGTGTCGTCCCAGCCCACGTCGGCGAAGATCCGGGTGCCCGTGCGCGCGGCCTCGGCGATCCACGGCGCGCGGGTGCCGGGCGTCAGGGAGGCGACGGCGGCCCGCGCGCGGGGCGGGCACGTCGGGGCGCCGCCGTCCGGGGACGCGGCGTCGGGCGGCGGCTCGTGCCCGTGGCTGACCATGGTCCGCTCGCCCTCGTACGCCATGGAGACGGTCACCGGGGAGTGCCAGCCGGGCACCGTGCGCGACGTCGCGAGGTCGATGTTCTCGCCCTGTTCGAGCGCGTCCCAGCAGTACTCCCCGTAGTGGTCGTCCCCGAACGCCGCCGCGAGCGAGGTGCGCAGGCCGAGCCGGGCGAGCGCGGTCGCCATGTTGGCTACGCCACCGGGGCTCGACCCCATCCCGCGCGCCCAGGACTCCGTGCCGCGTACGGGCGCCGAGTCGAGTCCGGTGAAGATGATGTCGAGGAAGACCGTGCCGGTGAGGAAGACGTCGCAGGGCGGATCGCCTGCTCTGCGGGCTCCCTTGAGCGGGTCGATGCTGGGTTTGAGGGGTACGACCATGCAGGGACCGTAACGGACGGACGCCGGACGGGCTGGTTTCAGCCCGTCCGGCGTTTGGCCGAAGAGGCCGCTAACCGCCGAGCTCCGCCTCGATGAGATCGGCCGCCCGTGCCGTGCCGCCCTCGGCGCGCGCCTCGGCCCTGAGGCGCGCGGCCCGAGCCGCGACGTCGGGATCGGACGTCAGCTCGAGGAGAGCGGACCGCAGCGTGTCGGCGGTCGCGTCGGCCGTGTCGATCCGCCGCGCTACCCCCAGCTCCACGAGCCGGTCCGCGTTCATCGGCTGCTCGGCCCCCTGGGGCACCGCGATCATCGGCACACCGGTGAAGAGACCTTCACTGCTGCTGCCCATGCCCGCGTGCGTGACGAACGCGTCGGCCTGCTCCAGGATCGCCAACTGCGGCACCCACGAGCGCACTTCCACGTTCCCCGGCACCTCGCCGAGCTCCGCGGGATCCACGTGCTTGCCGATCTGCAGCACCACGTGCCACCCCGCGAGCCCGCCGAACGCGGCCACGCAGGTGCGGTAGAACGCGGGCTGCTGGGTGTACGAGGAGCCAAGCGACACCAGCAGCACCTTCTCGGCGCCCTCGGGCCGCTGCCAGCTCCCCTGCGCCGACCGGTCCCCGAAGCAGGGCCCGACGAAGTCGACCCGCTTCGGATCGACCCGGTCGGCGGAGATCTGCATGGCCCTGGGGATCATCGCGACGGCGCGTTCGGGCGTCCCCGAGAAGGCGCCGACGTCCAGGGTCGTGGCCCCGGTCCCCGCGAGCCACTCCCCGAACCGCGCCTCCAGCTCGGCGGCCCCGGGCAGCTCCTGAATGTGCGCCCGGACCTCCTCCTGGTAGCCCTCCCAGGCCACGAAGGTGGGCGACAGCTGCACGAAAGGCCGCCCCTGCTCCTCGGCCAGCGCACGCGCGACGTACGCGCCGATGTCGTACAGATACAGATCGGCGGGGTCGTCGCCGTAGAACGAACGCAGTTGCGGGAGCACCGCCATCGCGTCGTCGAGGAAGAGAGCGCTCGCGGCGATCGGGTCCTCGGGCCAGATGTTGTCCTTGAAGGGCAACAGCGAGGTGCAGGGGACGAGTTCGGCCCCGGTGGGCTCGATCAGCTCGCGGGTCGCCGGGTCGTTCGCGTACGTCACCCGGTGCCCGCGCGCCACCAGTTCGCGGATGATCTCCAGGCTGGGCAGCACATGGCTGACCATCGGGACGCCGACCATGGCGATGTGGGCAGGCCGACGGGACGTTCGACGGTTCATGGATGAGATTCCTTCGCGTGATTCAGCTTCCTGCGGACGAGGACACGACGGCCCGGCGCCTTCCGCTGGTCAGCGGGGCGCTCGGGCCTGTCGGGTCGGCGTCAGCCGTAGAGCTGAATGAAGGAGTCCATGGGCGGACCGTAGCCCGGCCCCCGACGATCAGTCGAACGAATACTCCGCGACCTCGGCGATGTACCGCGCCCGAAGCGCCTCGTCCTCCGGGCTCCCGTCGAGGAAGGACGCCTCGAACGAGTTCCGCGCGAGCTCGCGCAGCCGGTCCTGGTCGAGGCCCAGCGCCTCCCGCACCGCGTGGAAGGTGTCGTCGACGTAGCCGCCGAAGTACGCCGGGTCGTCGGAGTTGACCGTGCACAGCAGACCGGCGTCCATCATCCGCGCCAGCGGGTGCTCTTCGAGTACGTCGATGGCGCGCAGCCGCACATTGGAGAGCGGGCAGAGCGTGAGCGGCGTCCGCTCCCGCACCAGCCGCTCCACGAGCTCCGGGTCCTCCATGCAGCGCAGCCCGTGGTCGATGCGCTCGACGCCCAGGACGTCCAGGGCCTCCGTGATGTACGCGGGCGGCCCCTCCTCGCCCGCGTGGGCGACGCGGCGCAGACCGAGCGCGGCCGCCGCCTCGTACACCTCGCGGAACTTGGCGGGCGGATGCCCGACCTCGGCGGAGTCGAGCCCGACGCCCACGATCCGGTGGAGATGGGGCCTTGCGGCCTCCAAGGTCTCCAGGGCCGACTCGGCGGACTGGTCCCTCAGGAAGCACATGATGAGCCGGGTCGAGATCCCGTGCCGCTCCTCGCTCCGCTCCAGGGCGCGCCCGAGCCCCTCCATCACGGTGCCGATGCCGACGCCGCGCACCATGTGCGCCTGCGGGTCGAAGAAGATCTCGGCGTGCCGCACGCCCTGCTGGGCGGCCCGCGCCAGATAGGCGTCGGCGAGCTCCTCGAAGTCTTCCTCGGTCAGCAGAACGGCCATCAGCCCGTAATAGAGATCAAGAAAGGACTGCAGGTCGTCGAAGAGATAGGCCTTGCGCAGCGCTTCGGTGTCCGCGTACGGGAGGGTGACGCCGTTGCGGGCGGCGAGGGCGAAGGCCAGCTCGGGTTCGAGCGTCCCCTCGATGTGGAGGTGGAGTTCGGCTTTGGGAAGGGGCATGGCGGCGGCTCACTCAGGTGGTTCGTTTGGGCAGAGGTACACGCAGCAGGTCTTGCGCGACGGTGAGTTCACCGTCGAATCCCGCGTCCCGGGCCTGCTGCTCGAATACGCCGGGGTCGGGGTAGCGCTGGCTGAAATGGGTGAGCACGAGATGCCGTACGCCGCGGTCCACGGCAACACGTGCGGCCTGACCGGCAGTCAAGTGCCCGTGATCGCGAGCCAATTGCTCGTCCTGATCGAGAAAGGTGGACTCGATGACGAGCATGTCGCAGCCGTCGGCGAGGGCGTGGACGCCGTCGCACAGCCGGGTGTCCATCACAAAGGCGAACCGCTGACCGCGCCGCACCACGCTCACGTCGTCGAGCGTGACGCCCCGCAGTTCACCCTCCCGCTGGAGGCGGCCCACGTCGGGTCCGGCGATGCCGTACTCGGCGAGCAGCTCCGGGAGTATCCGCCGTCCGTCGGGCTCGGTGATGCGATAGCCGAAGGACTCGACGGGGTGCGAGAGCTTGGCGGCGTCAAGCGTGAACGAGGGCGTGACGGCCAACGGCCCATCACCCGCCACGGGTTCCTCGACGAGCGAGACGGTCTCCCGGTAGGCGGTGGCATACCGCAGCCGGTCGAGGAAGTGCTGCCCGGAGCGAGGGAAGTGCACGGTCACGTCGTGCGGAACCCGGTCCAGATTGATGCGCTGGATGACACCCGGGAGCCCGAGCGAGTGATCACCGTGAAAGTGGGTGACACAGATGCGATGCAGGTCGTGCGCGGCGACCCCGGCACGCAGCATCTGCCGCTGCGTGCCCTCGCCGGGGTCGAAGAGGATGCCCTGCCCGTCCCAGAGCAGGACGTACCCGTTGTGGTTGCGGTGCCGGGTGGGGACCTGGCTGGCGGTGCCGAGGACCACCAATTCACGTACGGACAAGGCGAGTTATCCCGGAGGCCACTGCAGGCCGCGTCCGCCGAGGACGTGGGCGTGCGCGTGGAAGACGGTCTGGCCCGCGCCGGAGCCGGTGTTGAAGACGACGCGATAACTCTCCGCCTTCTCCTCGGCGGCGACCTCGCCGGCCTCGCGGAGGACGTCGGCGGCGATGGCGGGTTCGGCGGCGGCGAGGGAGGCGGCGTCCGGGTAGTGCGCCTTGGGGATGACCAGGACGTGGGTGGGGGCCTGCGGGTTGATGTCCCGGAAGGCCACGGTCGTGTCCGTCTCCCTGACCAGGGTCGCGGGCACGTCCCCCGCGACGATCTTGCAGAACAGGCAGTCGGCCTGCGGTTCTCCCGCCATGAGGCGCCTCCGGTCGTCGCGTTTTCCCTGTGCCCCCGCATGCTATCCGGGCTGCGCCCCAGCCCGGCCCCTCCCTCGGCCCCCGGCGGCCCCCGCCTCTCCGAACAACCTCTCCCACCACCCACCCGATCCCCCGCATCCCCCCTGGACGAACAAGCTTTCCCGCCCACCCACCCGATTGCCCCGCAGCAACGAACGATGGGCCGCAGTCGGCAGCGCACCCGAGGGGACGTGCCGGTATGTCCGCCCGGAGCACGGTT
>NZ_JBEYTL010000038.1:0-21901 GCF_040643025.1 Streptomyces sp. NPDC047525 | reverse complement strand
CGAAGGCGAACAACGCGGCCTGGGTGAACACCGTCCGGTCCAGATCCGCCGACAGCGCCTCGCCCTCGGCCGCGAACATCACCGCACGCACCGAACAACCCAACAGCACATCCAAATGCCCGCAGACCTCATCCAGACTCCGCGCGAACACCGGCGACCGCCCATACAACTCCCGCCCCAACCCCGCCCGCTGCGCCCCCTGCCCCGAAAACACAAACGCCGACTTCACACCCTCCACCGCAACCCCAGACACCACACCCACAACAGCACCCGCAACACCGCCCGCAACAGCGCCCGCAGCAGCCTGTTCGGTGAAGGAGTCCAACGCGCTCAGCAGGCCCTCACGGTCCTCGGCGAACGCCACCATCCGATGCCGCAACGCCGAACGCTCCAGCAACGCCCGCCCCACCGCCGCCGGTTCGGCCTTCTCCTCCCGCACGAACCCCGCAAGCGCACCCGCCTGCGTGACCAGCCCACCCGCACTGCCACCACTGACCACCCACGGCACCACTCCACCCGACAACACCGGATCCGGCGCTTCCACAGGCGTCACACCATCGGCGACAGCAGGCACCTCAACCGGCGCCTCCTCCACGATCACATGCGCATTCGTCCCACTCACACCAAAAGACGACACACCCGCCCGACGCACCCGCACACCCCGAGGCCACTCCACCGACCCCGTCAACAACTCCAACGCCCCCGCATCCCAATCCACCAACGCCGACGGCTCACCCACATTCAACGTCCGAGGCAACTCCTCATGGCGCAACGCCATCAGCATCTTCAGCACTCCGGCCACACCCGAAGTCGCCTGCGTATGACCGATGTTGGACTTCACCGAGCCGAGCTGCACGGGTCGTCCGCCCTCACGGTCCTGTCCGTACGTGGAGATCAGCGCCTGGGCCTCGATCGGGTCACCCAGCTTCGTGCCCGTCCCGTGCGCCTCCACCGCGTCCACATCCGACACCGACAGACCCGCATTGGCCAGCGCCGCCCGGATCACCCGCTCCTGCGACGGACCGTTCGGCGCCGTCAGACCACTGCTCGCACCATCCTGATTGACGGCCGAACCCCGCACCACACCCAGCACCTTGTGCCCAAGACGCCGCGCATCCGAAAGACGCTCCAACGCCAACAACCCGACACCTTCGCCCCAGGCCGTCCCATCGGCATCCGCCGAGAACGGCTTGCACCGCCCATCAGGCGCCAGACCACGCTGCCGCGAGAACTCGACAAAGGGCGTGGGGCTGGCCAGAACGGCCACACCGCCGGACAGAGCGAGGCTGCACTCCCCCTGCCGCAGCGCCTGCATCGCCAGATGCAGCGCCACCAGCGACGACGAGCACGCCGTGTCCACCGACACCGCGGGCCCCTCGAAACCGAACGAGTACGACACCCGGCCCGACAGCACACTCGCCAGGTTGCCCGCCATCGAGAAGCCTGCGATGTTCTCGGGGACGTTGTCCATGTCGGGGATGTACGCCGAGGTGGAAGCGCCGACGAACACGCCGGTCTGGCTGCCCCTCAGCGCCTGGGGATCCAGGCCCGCCCGCTCCAACACCTCCCACGAGGTCTCAAGAAGCAGCCGCTGCTGCGGATCCATCGCCAGCGCCTCACGCGGCGAAATCCCGAAGAACTCCGCGTCGAAGCCCGCCACATCGTCCAGGAAACCACCGCGACGGACATACGACTTGCCCAGGCTCTCCGGGTCCGGGTCGAAAACGTCCTCCGGCCAGCCCCGGTCACCGGGGATGTCGGTGATGGCGTCGACGCCGCCCGCCACCAGGTCCCACAGATCCTCGGGCGACCGCACCCCGCCCGGGAAACGGCAGGCCATCCCGACCACCGCGATCGGCTCCAGCATGCTGGACTCGACCTCGTGCAGACGCCGCCGCGTCTTGTGCAGGTCCGCAGTAACTCGCCGAAGGTATTCAACGGTCTTCTGCTCGTCCGCCATGGAGATCAGTCCAGCCTTTCGAAGATCCTGAGATTCAGTGCCCGGGTCGGTGCTCGGCCGCGTAAGAGCGGTCATCGCCGCGTAGGAGCGGTCAGTGCAGCGCGCCTACATCGCCAGCACCCGTTTCATGAGGGTGCCGAGAATCCGTACGCCGTCCTGGGTGAGCACCGATTCGGCGTGGAACTGGATGGAGCCGAAGTGCGGGCCGAGCAGTGCGTGCACCTCTCCGGTGCAGGCGTCACGGCCGACCTCGACGACGCCGACGCCGGGCCAATCGACCTTGTCCTCCCGGCTGAGGGCGGTGAAGCTGTTGTAGAAGCCGACGCGTTCGGTGCTGCCGAAAAGGTCGATCTCCTTCTGGACACCCTGGTTGAGCACGGTGCACGGTGCCAGCGGCAGGCCGAGTTCGCGGCTGAGCACCTGGTGGCTCAGGCACACGGCGAGGAAGGGGCGCCGTTCGGCGAGCAGAGTGCCGACGGCCGAGCGCAGATGGGCGATCTTGGGGCTCTCGTCGTCCCGGGGGTCTCCGGGGCCGGGGCCCATGATGACGAGGTCGAAGCCGTCGAAGTCGTACGCCTCGTCGAAGCGCCGCACGGTGACCGAAGGACCGATGGAACGGAGCTGCTGGTTGATCATCGCGGTGAAGGTGTCCTCGGCGTCGATGACGAGGACACGCACGCCTGCCAGTTCCGCGTCCGGGCGTTCGTGTTCGCGGTTCCCGGACTGCCAGAAGGCGGCGATGGTGCCGCTGCGCTCCGCGAGGGCACCGGCGACCTCGGGGTGGTCGGCGAGGCGTTGGGAGGCGTCCGTCATCAGGACGGAAAGCAGTCCGGACGCCTTGGCCCAGGTCTCCGCGACCTCGGCCTCCGGGTCGGAGTGGCGTACGAGAGTGGCGCCGGTGCCGATCGAGACCCGCCCGGTGCTCTCGATGTCCGCGGTGCGGATGAGGATGGCGGAGTCGAGGGAGGGCTCGCCCCGGCGGTCGCGGCCGATGAGGGCGGCGACGCCGCTGTAGTAGCCGCGCCCCTGCGGTTCGTGCCGTCGGATCACGCGGCAGGCGCTCTCCAGAGGGCTGCCGGTGACGGTCGGGGCGAACATGGTCTCGCGCAGGATGTCGCGCGGGTCCCTGCTGCTGCGGCCCTCGATGAAGTACTCGGTGTGGGCGAGCCGTGCCATCTCGCGCAGGTGCGGGCCCGAGACGCGGCCGCCGGTGTCGCAGACACGGGCCATCATCTTGAGTTCCTCGTCGAGCACCATGTGGAGCTCGTCGGTCTCCTTGCGGTCCGCGATGAACTGCTTGACCCCGTCGAGGGTGGGACCGGCCGGAGGGTAGCGGTAGGTGCCGCTGATGGGGTTCATCACCGCGACACCGTCGTCGAGGGTGATGTGGCGTTCGGGGGTGGCGCCGACGAAGGTCCGCTCACCGGTGTGCGCGACGAACGTCCAGTATGCGCCGGTCTCGCGCTGCAGCAGGCGGCGGAAGAGGACGAGGGCGGTGCTGGGTTCGAAGTCGCTGATGTCGGCGATGAACGAACGGCGGATGACGAAGTTGGCGCCCTCGCCCTCGCCGATCTCGGTGCTGATGATGCGGCGGACGATCTCGGCGTACGCGGTGTCGTCGGTGTCGTAGTGACCACCCGTGACCTCGATCGGCCGGTCATCGACCTGGTCGAGGAACGTGGCGACGGGGAGCACGGCCTGACCGGTGACGTTCATCGCGACGAGCGGCGCGCCGTCGTCGACACACTCGTAGCCGCGTTCGGCGATCTGCCGGTACGGGATCAGGACGAACAGGTCCGACGTGGCCCTGCCGGGGTCGGACGGTGTGGTGGGGAGGGGGAGTTCGTCCAGGGTGGCGTGGGTGGAGACATCGCCGACCAGCAGGTCGATCCCGGCGGCCCCGTCGTGCCCGGCGGCGTCGGGGCGGTGCAGCAGCACGAAGGCGGGCAGCTGGTTCGCGAGCACCTGGCCGAGCAGTTCCTCGGCGCTGGGGGATTCGGCGTGCGTCGCTTCCCTCGGGTTCGTCACCATGTACTCCCCCGTTCGGCTCCCGGCCCCGCGTGGCCGACGAGTTCACCGCCGAGCTCGGACAGGAGGTCGTCGGTGGTGCGGACCATGGCGCAGCGTTCGGCCGCGTATCCCAGGGCCTGGTGGTGGTACTCGGCGGAGAAGTCGGCGACGGCGTCGGCGGCCAGGAAGGGCTTGATGTCGTACGAGTACGCCTCGATGGCGGTGACGAGGACGCCGACGTGGGCGTACACACCGCAGAGGATCAGCTGGTCGCGGCCCTCGGCGCGCAGCCGCTCAAGGAGTTCGGAGCGGAAGAAGGCGCTGTAGCGCCACTTGGCGAGGGTCCAGTCGCCTTCTGCCGGGGCGAGGCGCTCGTCGATCTGGCGGTCCTCGGGCCGTACGGACATGCCGGGGCCCCAGAAGTCCTTGAGCAGTCCGCGCTGTTCCTCGGTCATGCCGCCGGGTTGGGCGGTGTAGGCGACGGGGATGCCGAGTTCGGCACAACGCCTGCGCAGTCGGGCCGCGTTGGCGACCAGTGCGTCGCGGCAGCCGTCTTCCGGGAAGGCCCGCAGGAAGTAGCGCTGCATGTCGTGGACGAGCAGCACGGTCCGGGCGGGGTCCACGGTCCAGTGCACGGTGTTGGCGGGCAGCTGGTCCGCGGTCGGCATCGGGTAGGAGGTGATCGGGGGTATCCCAGGCATCGTCTTCCTCGGCTGGTGGGTCGGGCGCGGTGCGTGTTCTACGCGGTCCAGGAGGCGGCGACGGACACGGCCTGCTCGGGGTTGAGCCGCGGGTCGCACAGGGTGGTGTACTTGTCGGCGACCTGCTCCTGACCGCTGCCGCTGCCGACACACTCGGTGACGGCGTCGGGGGTGACCTCCAGGTGCAGTCCACCCGCCACTCCGCCGGAGGAACGCACGGCGCACTGGAAGTGCTCGGCCTCCCGCAGCACGGTGTCGAGGTGGCGGGTCTTGAGTCCACTGGGCGTGCTGACGGTGTTGCCGTGCATCGGGTCGGAGAGCCAGATCACGGGGTGTCCCGCGGCGTGGACCGCCTTGACCAGCGGGGGCAGTTGACCGGAGACGGCGGCGGCGCCCATGCGTGAGATGAGGGTGAGCCGGCCCGGTTCCCTTGCGGGGTCGAGCCGGGCGCACAGCTCCAGCAGGTCGGTCTCGGTCATGCCGGGTCCGACCTTGCACGCGACCGGGTTGGCGACGGCGGTGAGGAGCGCGACATGGGCGCCGTCGGGCCTGCGGGTACGCTCGCCGACCCAGGGCCAGTGGGTGGAGGCCAGGTAGAGCCTGCCCTCGCCGTCGTGGCGCAGCAGCGGCCTCTCGTAGTCGAGGACGAGTGCCTCGTGGCTGGTCCAGACGCGGGGCGAGCGGTGCCAGTGGCGGTCGGTGCCGCTCCAGCCGAGGTGTTCGGCCACGTCGGCGGCCGCGCGGTAGCAGTCGAGCATGCGCCGTGGGTCGGGCCTGCGCAGCTCCGGGTCGGGTTCGGGACTGTTGACCAAGTGGCCCCGGTAGACCGGTAGTTCGCGTCCGCCGACGGTCTCGGTCGGTCGGGAGCGGGGCTTGGCGTACTGGCCGCCGATGCGGCCGACGCGTATCACGGGCCGGTGGGTGTTCATCTGCATGGTGCCGGCGAGTACGTCGAGCAGTCCGCTCTTGCGGGCGACGTAGTCGGCGGTGGATTCGTCGGGGTCCTCGGCGCAGTCGCCCGCCTGAATGACGTGGGCGGTTCCCGCGGCCACGCCGGCGAGCAGGGTGCGCAACACCGCCGTGTCCTCGGCGGTGACGAGGCCTGGGCGGGTGGCAAGTTCCCCGCGTATCTCGGCGAGGTCGGGGTGGCCCTGCCAGTCGGGCTGCTGCCCTGCCTTTCCCCCCGCTGACTGCTTCTCCCCGGGAATGGGAGACGAGTCGGTCAGCCGCTGCATGTCAATTGTCTCCTAGCGCGATGCACAGATCGAATTGCTCGGTGCGCGGATCGAACCTGCCGGAATTTGCGGTTGATCCGTTGGGATTCAGCCCTGGATGTTGATCCGTCGGGATTCAGGCCTGGATATCGAGGCGAGGGCGGACCGGGCGCGGCCCCATGGTGGGCCAGCGGCGGTCGGCCGGGAAACCCCTAACATGCGCGGGCCGGAGGATGACCCGGTGGCGGGGGCGATTTCGGACACCCCTACCGGACGGGTGGCCGGGTGCCCGCATCGGCGGCCGGACAGAGTTAGGGGCCCGATAGGGGGTGACTCCCGAAAACGCCCCCGCCTAGTGTCCTCAGGCGTTACGACGCTCATTCGGAAGAGCGGCCGCAATTTTCCCGTCCACCCGCTTCGCGCTTATCCGGCAACCCGTCCGGGCTCCGGATAATGCGACTCTTCATGATGAGGTTTCCCTCGCCCATGGATTTTGGACTCTCTCCCGAGCAGCGAGAACGCTGCGACCGCATTTTTGAGGAAGTGAGCGCGCGCTGGGGCCGGGGACCCGTGGCCCCCGACGGTCCCGAGGCGACGCGTGCGGCGTTCCGTGAGGCCGGCCGGCTGGGTCTGACCGGTCTGTGTCTGCCGCGGGATGCGGGCGGCGGCGGTCTCGGCGCGCTGGACACGGCGCTGAGTCTCGAGGCGTTCGGCCGGGGTTGCCAGGACACCGGTCTGGCATTCGCGGTGGCCGCGCATCTGCTGGCCTGTGCCGTGCCGGTGCGGGACTTCGTGTCGGACAAGGCACGGGGCGAGCTGCTGGCAGGCCTGGCCTCCGGCGAGCTGATCGCCGCCAACGCGATGACGGAGGACGAGGCCGGTTCGGACGTCAGCGGGATGCGGACGAGAGCCCGGCGCGCCGGTTCCGGTTACGTGCTGAACGGCGAGAAGTCGTGGGCCAGCAACGCGCCGGTCGCCGATGTGCTGGTCAGCTACGCCGTGACCGACCCGGACGCCGGCTTCCTCGGCATGTCGGCCTTCGCGCTGCCGAGCCGGCTGCCGGGGGTCGGCGTGGGTGCGCCGCTGCCGAAGATGGGCCTGCAGGGCTGTCTGGCCGGGCGGGTGCACTTCGAGGAGTGCGCGGTGCCCGAGGAGTATCTGCTGGGCGAGGAGGGACAGGGCTCGGCGATCTTCCAGCACTCCATGGTCTGGGAGCGGGCCTGTCTGTTCGCCATCTACCTCGGCATGATGGAGCGCCAGCTCGGACAGGTCGTCGAACACGCCACCGGGAGGCGGCAGTTCGGGCAGCGCATCGGGGAGTTCCAGGGTGTCTCCCACAAGATCGCTGAGATGCGGCAGCGCCTTGAGAGCGCCCGCCTTCTGCTGTACCGCGCCTGCTGGCTGATGGACGAGGGCCAAGAGCATGTGGCCGCGGTCGCCATGTCGAAGATCGCGGTCTCAGAGGCTGCCGTCGCCAACTCCACGGTCGCCGTGCAGCTGTTCGGCGGCCGCGGCTATCTGGCCGGCGGCGCCGAGGAGCAGCTGCGCGACTCGGTGCCCAGCACGCTGTTCTCCGGGACCACGGAGATCCAGCGCGAGCTCATCGCGAAGGGCCTGGGACTGTGACACTCCATCGACTCGCCATCGAGGCGGCGAAGGTCCACGGCGACCGTACGGCCGTCGTGGCGGACGACCGCGAACTGACCTACAGGGAGCTGGACTCCCGGGCCGACCGGATCGCCCGCGGGCTGCGGGCGATCGGCGTGACCCGCGGCGACCGTGTGGTGATCTGGGCGGAGAAGTCGGCCGCGATGATCGCGGCCATGCAGGCCGTACTGCGGCTCGGCGCCGCCTACGTGCCCGCCGACGGTTCGGCCCCTGAGCACCGGGTCGCGGTGCTGGCCCGGGACTGTGCGGCCCGGGTGGTGCTGACGACCGATGAACGCACCGGACCGCTGGGTGAGTTGCTCGGGAGCGAGATCGCCCTTGCCGAGCTGACGGCGGCGGAGCGGCTGGGCACGGACGAGCCGCAGGACGCCCGGATCGACGAGCAGGTCGACGCGGACGCACTGGCGTACATCCTCTACACCTCAGGGTCGACGGGCACGCCGAAGGGTGTGTGCATCAGCCACCGCAACGCGCTGGCCTTCGTCGAGTGGGCGGTCGAGGAGCTCTCCCCCGGGCCCGCGGACCGGTTCTCCAACCACGCGCCGCTCAACTTCGACCTGTCGGTCCTCGACCTGTACGCGGCGTTCTCCGTGGGCGCTTCGGTCCATCTGGTCGCCTCCGAACTCGCTTACGCTCCAGCCCAGTTGGTCGACTTCCTGCATGACCGGGAGATCACCGTCTGGTACTCGGTGCCGTCCGCGCTCACGCTGATGATGCGTGAGGGAGGCCTGCTGGACCGGCGGCCTCCGGCCGGTCTGCGCGCGGTGCTGTTCGCCGGGGAACCGTTCCCCATCGCCCAGGTGCGCACGCTCGCCGGGTGGACGCGGGCCCGGCTGCTCAATCTGTACGGCCCCACCGAGACCAATGTCTGCACCTTCCACGAGGTGCGGCCGCAGGACCTGGAGCGCGACCGGCCGGTGCCGATCGGTGCCGCCTGCTCCGGCGACCGAGTCTGGGCGCGGCGGCCCGACGGCGGGGTGTGCGGCCCCGGCGAGGAGGGCGAACTGGTCGCGGACGGCCCGACGGTGATGCTGGGCTACTGGGGCCGGCCGCCGCACCGGGAGCCGTACCCCACCGGCGACGTGGTGCGGGTTCTTCCGGACGGCGTCTTCGACTACGTCGGCCGGCGCGACCACATGGTGAAGGTCCGCGGACACCGCATCGAACTGGGCGACGTCGAGGCGGCGTTGACCGCGCACCCCGCGGTGGCCGAGGCCGTGGTCCTGGTGGTGGGCAGCGGCATCGAGGCCCGCCTGGTGGCCTTCGTGGTGCCCGCCAAGGACTGCGACCTGGGGGTGCTCGCGCTGCGCCGGCACTGCGCCGAGCGGCTGCCGCGCTACATGGTGGCCGACGAGTTCCGTGTCACCGCCGAACTGCCCCGCACCCGCAACGGCAAGGCCGACCGCGCCGCGCTCGCCGCCGGACTTCAGTGACCTCGCACCGCATCGGAAGGAAAGCCAGATGACCGACCGCACGACCGGAACCGACGAGGTCACCCGAACCATCATCGCGTTCATCCGTGAGCGCTTCCTGGACGGTGACCCCAAGGGCGAGCTGGAGGAGGACACCCCGCTGCTCGCCTGGGGAGTGCTCAACTCCCTCAACACCGTGCTGCTCCTCAACCACATCCAGGACGAGCTGGGCGTCAAGGTCCCGCCGTCGCGCATCAACGCGCGGGATCTGAAGAGCGTACGCACGATCGCCTCGACGGTCCGCGGCCTCGCGGCCCGGCCAGGCGCCTGACCACACACCCCCCGATCCCGGACGCACAAGAGGAGCCGTAATGACGGAGAACACGCAGACCGCCCCCGCCGACGACGACGAGAAGGTGGCGGACTACCTGGACAACCACCGTCCGACCGCCCGGCCCGTCAAGAAGGACACCGGTGTCTCGCCGCGGATGAAGGAACTGGACTTCCTGCTCGGCAAGATGACCGTCGCCTTCGACACCGGCGTGAAGATGGAGGCCCTGACCCAGCCGATCATGGGCGGGCACTACTACCAGATGGACCTCAAGTCGACCTACGCGGACGGCTCGCCGAAGCTCGAGGGCAAGTGGATCATCGGCTGGAGCGAGGTCGACCAGCACTTCGAGACGTACTACATGGACACCCTGGGCACGCTCGGCGTCTCGACGTCGCCCGGCTGGCAGGGCGACCACCTGGAGTTCATCGGTGAGCACGTGCTGGGGGAGGTGGGCGTGCGCACCCGCTCCAAGGACTCGTACGTACCGATCGACGAGCGCCACTTCAAGCTGGAGGCGTACGTCGAGGTCAACGGCGATTGGAAGCTGTACGACATCCAGGACTGCCAGCTGACGCCCCTTTCGGAGCTGTGAGCGGTCCCTGCCGCATACCCCGTACCAACCCCTGCGGCCGCCGGCCGGTGCTGCGCCCCAAGCCGCGGCACCGGCCGGGGGCCGTCTTGTTCTGAGGAGCCGAACGCCGCATGGCGGACGAAGAGAAACTTCAGAAGTACCTGAGGAAGGCGACGGCCGAGCTGCGGCAGGCGCGCGGGCGGCTGGCGGTCGAGGAGGCGAAGACCCGGGAGCCGGTGGCGATCATCGGGATCGGCTGCCGGTTCCCCGGGAACGTGCGCTCGCCGGAGGACCTGTGGCGGCTCGTCGACGGCGGCGAGGACGTGATCACGGGTCTGCCGGAGGACCGGGGCTGGAATCTGGCCGGTGCCATGCCGGAGCTGCGCGGCGGATTCCTCGACGGCGCCGACGAGTTCGACGCCGAGTTCTTCGGTATGGACCCGGCCGAGGCACGCGCCACCGACCCGCAGCAGCGGCTCCTCCTTGAGACCTCCTGGGAGGCGTTCGAGCGGGCCGGAATCGACCCGTTGTCCGCCAAGGAGACCCGTACGGCCGTGTACGCGGGACTGCAGTTCGGCGGCTATCCGCTGCTGCTGCGCGAGCCGCCGGGCCCGGACGTCCAGGGCTACCTCGGCTTCGGCAACTCGGTGGGCGCGGGCTCGGGCCGGGTCGCCTATCTGATGGGTCTGCTGGGCGCGGCCGTCACGGTGGACACCCAGTGCACGTCCTCGCTGGTGGCCGTCCATCTGGCCGCCAAGGCGCTGCGCAACGGCGAGTGCACGCTGGCGCTGGCCGGCGGGGCCGCGGTGATGTCGCTGCCCACCACCCTGATGGAGTTCCGCAGGACGGGGAAGCTGTCGTCGGACGGCCGTTCCCGGTCCTTCGCAGCCTCGGCCGACGGGGTGAGTCTGTCCGAGGGCGCGGGGATGCTGCTCCTCGAACGGCTGTCGGACGCGCGGCGCAACGGCCATCCGGTGCTCGCCGTCATCCGCGGCTCGGCGATCAACCAGGACGGCGCCACCAACGGCATGTCCGCCCCGCGCGGCCAGGCCCAGGAACGCGTCATCCGCCAGGCGCTCGCCGACGCCCGGCTGTCCGCCGAGAGCGTCGACGTGGTCGAGGGCCACGGTGTCGGCGCGGCCCTGGGCGACGGGGTCGAGGCCAGTTCCGTCATCACTGTGTACGGCAGCGAACACTCGCCCGAACACCCCGTGCTGCTCGGCTCGGTGAAGTCCAACATCGGGCACACCCAGACGGTCGGCGCGATCGCCGGCATCACCAAGCTGGTGATGGCGCTGTTGCACGAGCGCGTGCCGGCGACGCTGCACATGGACGCGCCCACCACACACGCCAACTGGTCGGCGGGCACGGTCGAAGTGGCCGCCGAGGCACGCCCCTGGCGGGCCGGGGAGCGGGTGCGCCGAGCCGCCGTGTCCTGTCTGACCCTGAGCGGGACCAACGCGCACCTGATCCTGGAGGAGCCGCCGGCCGAGGAGCCCGCCGAGCACTCCCCCGCCGCTGTCCCCGCCCCCGCCACCGCGCCGGTGGCCTGGCCGCTGTCCGCGCGGACACCGGGGGCGCTGCGCGAGCTGGCGGCCCGGCTGCGCGAGGCGGTCGCGGACACGGATCCGCGGGACACCGCCGCCGCCCTGGTCCGCGGCCGCTCCTCGTTCCGGCACCGCGCCGTCGTCGTCGGCGACGACCGCGATGAGCTCCTTACGCGTCTCGACGCCCTCGCGGCCGGGCACGTGGCCGACGGTGTGGCACAGGGCGGCGCCGATCCGCGCGGGCACACGGCGCTTCTCTTCACGGGCGACGCCCCGGCGCGGCCCGGCACCGCCCGTGAGCTGTACGAGGCGTTCCCCCTGTTCGCCCGCGCCCTTGACGAGGTGTGCGGGCAGCTCGACGCGTCGGTGCGTGCCGGACTGCTCGACGCCGGGCGGCCGTACGAGTCGCCGGTGTCGGCCCGGCTCGCCGGTTTCGCCCTGCAAGTCGCCCTGCACCGGCTGGTGACGGGCTTCGGCGTGGCGCCGCGGCGGCTTGCCGGGCACGGCCTGGGTGAGGTCGCCGCCGCGCACGCCGCCGGGGCGCTCTCCCTCGCCGACTCCTGCGCGCTGGCGACCGCCCTGGCCCAGGCCGACGGCGATGACGCCACGGCCGACCTGGCGTCGGTGTGGATCCGGGCCGGGGAGGAGGAACTGCGCCACGAACCGGAGTTGGCCGAACACGCGGTCCTCGTCGCCGCAGTGGACGAGCCGGGCGCCACGCTCCTGACCGGGCGCCCGGACGCGGTCACCGGGCTCGCCGAACGCTGGCGCTCCCGAGGACGCGACGTCCGTGTGCTCCAGGCCGCCCTCGCCGTCCGGCCCGCCGGGACCGAGTCGCCCGTCAACGCTCTGCTGGCGCGCACGGTCGCCGGGCTGTCCCCGAGCGAGCCACAGGTCCCGCTGGTCTCCACGGGCGACGGACAGACCATCACTCCTGAGCGCCTGCGCGACGCCGCGTTCTGGGCGGAGCGCCTCCGGTTGCCCAGCCACTTCCTCAACACCGTAAGGCAGTTGCTCGCCCAGGGCGTGACCCGGTTCGTCGACCTGGACCCCGAGGCTGCCCTCGCCCCGTTGGTCGCCCGCGCCGCCGCGGGTCACGGCGACCCGGGACGCACCCTGCTCCCGGTGAGCCTGCTCGCCGGGTCCCAGGGGCCGGGCGGCGAGGCGCGCGCGCTGCTGTCCGCGCTGGCTTCGCTGTACGCCGACGGGGTCGGCGTGGACTGGGAGCCCGCCCTCGAAGGGCACATCGCCCGCCGGGCTGACCTGCCCACCTACCCCTTCCAGCGCCGCCGCCACTGGCTCGTCCCGCCGGACGGCGCCGCCCCGCAGCCGCAGCCGTCGGCCTTCGCCCACCCGCTGCTCGGCGTCCCGATCGAGCTGGCCACCGGCGGTGACCGCTGGTTCGGCACACGGATCACCGACGGCACCCCGCCCTCCGCGGCGCTGCCGCGGGTGCACGGCACCGCGCTGCTCTCCCCCGCCGCTCTGGTCGACTGGGCGCTCGCGACGGCCCGGCACGGCCACGCGCCGCAGGACATGGACACCCCGCGCACCCTGCGCGAGGTGCGCCTGCACGACGTACCGGAACTGCCCGGCGACAGCAGGGCTCTCACCCTGCAGGCCGTCAGGGAACAGCGGGCGGACGGCGAGCGGGTGCGGGGCTTCGTCAGCGCCGGTGACGCCTGGCAGCCGTCGTTCACCGCCCTCGTCAGTGGCCCGGACGCCCGGCCTTCCGGCACGCGCGCCAAGGCCGAGGAGTACGACGCCGAGCAGTGGCGGCAGCGGCTGTGGCGGCTCGGCGTGGCGGACGATCCCGAGGCGGGCCGTGTCACCGGGCTGCACACCGGGCCCGGCCACGCCGAAGCCGTGGTGGAGCGCGAAGGCACTGCGGCGGCCGGCCCCTGGCAGCTCTCTCCCCTGCTGCTCGAGACCGTCTTCCGGATCGCGGCGCTGGCCGCCGATGACGACGCGGCGGTGCGGCTGCGCACCGTCGGCTCGATCGACCGGTTCACCGTGCACGGCCCGCTGCCCGGCACCGTGCGGGTCGCGGCGAACCGGTGCGACGACGGCTCGGTGACGCTCGAAGTGACGTCGGAGCAGGGCGAACCGCTGCTGGTGGCCGAGGGGCTGCGGCTTCGCCCGGCCGCGCGGGACGAGCCGCCGACGGCCGCCGTCGAGCTGCGTGCGCACGAGCTCGTGTGGCAGCCCGTGCCCGGTCCCCTGCGCACCGCCCTGCCCGGTGCGCGCGAGGGCAGTTGGCTGATCCACAGCGGCGACGCCGAGCTCGCCGGACGCTGGCGCGAACAGCTCGCGCTGGCCGGTGTGTCCGCGTTCTCGCTGATGTCCGCCGGGGAGCCGACCGGGGACGAGGACGGTGTGCTGCCGCTGGACATGGGCGTGGAGGAACCGTTCGAGCAGATCCGCAAGGAACTCGCCGGGCGAGGCACCACCATCGCCGGGCTGCTCCTCCATGACGACGGCACGGCCGGGCGCGAGTTCCGGCTGCTGCGTGGCTTCCTGCGGTCCTGCGCGGCGGAGGAGCCTGCCGTCGTGGTCTGCTCCACGGCTGCGTCCGCCCCTGCGGAGCCTGGTGCCGGGCTCGGCTCCGCCCTGGCGCGGACGACCGCCTGGGAGCACCCCGAACTGAACTGTGTGTCGGTCGAGTTGGACGTCACCGATGCCCTGCCGGACGCCGCCGAGCTGCTGGGCCGTGCCGCGCAGCTCGGCGGATCGGGCCGGCTGTCGTCGCGCGGCGGACGCTGGTACGAGGCGCGGCTGCGGGAGCGGGCGCTCAAGGGCGGGGCCGCCGGTCGGACGGCCCGTCAGGACACCGGGCCGATGGTCCGTGCGGGTGCCGCCTACCTCGTCGTCGGTGACGGTCCTGAAGCAGGCGCGGTGGCCGACTGGCTCGTCGCGCACGGAGCCGCCGAAGTGGAGCGGACCGGCGACGACCCCGCCGAGGTCGCGGCGGCCCTGAAGCGTGACGCACCCACCGTGCGGGGTGTCGTGCACCTGGCGGCCGCGGCGCCCGAACTGGCCCTGGCCGACTGGGATCCCGCCGGCTTCGAGCGGGCACTGGAACAGGCCGTGGCCGTTCCCCGACTGCTCCACGAGCAGGCCGGTGAGCTCGACTTCCTCGTCCTGTGCTCGCCGTTCGCCACCCTGCCCGGCAAGGCAGGTACGGCGGTCGCGACGGCGGCGGCCGAGTACGCCGACGGGCTGGCCCGCCACCGGCGGGCGGCCGGTTCGACGACGGTGAGTCTGGCCTGCGGGCCGTGGCGGGAGGCCGACGGCGACACCGTGGCCGAACTCGCCGCGTGGGGCCTGCATCCGGCCCCGGTCGGCGCCGTGTTCGACGCCGTCTCGGAGGTCCTGACCGGCTCAGGGGCGTACGCCGCCCTGGCCCGCGCGGACTGGAACCGCTACCGCACGGCCGCCGGGCGCACCACCCGCTACGTACCGCTGGAGGAAACGGCGACGGACACCGGGCAGCAGACGGTCGGCTTCGGCCAGGGCAACATGAACTCCGACTGACGCCGTCCCGTCCCGGACGAAAGCCGGCCGCCCCGCATGTGCGGGGCGGCCGGCTTCGTGTTCCGGACGGGGCGTCAGACGCCCAGCGTGGCGCCCCCGTCCACGGTGAGGTTCTCCAGGGTGACGTGCCCTGCCGCGTCGGAGAGCAGGAAGACCACGGCGTCCGCGATGTCCTCGGGCCTGGCGATCTTCTGCAGCGGTATGCCGACCTTGTACGCGGCCAGGTTCCCGTCGATGGCGTCCTGGGCGCCGTCGGCGCCCGCCCACAGGGTGCGCAGCATGGCCGTGTCGGTCGAGCCGGGGCTCACCACGTTGCAGCGCACCCCGTGCCGCCCGACCTCGAGGCCCAGGCACTTGGTGAACGTGAGCGCCGCGGCCTTGGACGCCGCGTAGGCCGCCATGTTCGTACGGGCGGTACCCGCGGCGTTGGAGGCGATGGTGACGATCGAGCCCGAGGAACGGGCGACCATCCCCTCCACGACCGCCTGGGACATCAGGAAGACGCCGGTCGCGTTCACCGCGAAGGTGTCGCCCCAGTCGGCGGCCGTGATGTCGCCGATGCCCGCCGGGCGCAGCACACCGGCCGCGTTGGCCAGGTGGTCCACCGGCCCGAGGCGCTCCTCCACCTCCCGGACGACCGCGCGCACCTCGTCGGGATCGGAGACGTCGGCCGGGAAGGCGTGGACGGTCAGCCCGTCGGCGCCCAGTTCCTTGACCATGACCTCGAGGCGGTCGGCCATGAGGTCGACGGCGGCCACCACCGCCCCCTGCTCGGCGAGCACTCGGACCACCGCCGCCCCTATGCCACCGGCGGCCCCGGTGACGACTGCGACTCTCCCCTGCATGTGCGGACTCCTCGCTGTGTAAGACCTGGGCACGGCTACCGAGTGCGCCGGGCGCCCATCGGGCCCCGTGAGCGAAAACGGATTGCTCTCAGCTTCGCGAGACAGTCCCCGCGGCCGGTACCCGTGAACCACCCCTATAAGCAATCCCGGACCGGGCGCGGCCCCGCCTCTCTGGTGCGGTCCCGCCTTTAGGGGGCCGGTAGGGGCTGACACCCCGTGACGGCCGTCCATAGCATCGCCGGGCCGTTGCCCAGCGCCGACGATGTCCCGCGCCGACGGCTTCTCCCACTTCCGGGCCCTGTCCAATTCGGAGGGAACTGATGAGCACTGATTCCGACAAGGGAACACAGTCCGGCAGCGCGATGGAGCCCATCGCCATCGTGGGCGCGGGATGCCGCTTCCCCGGGCGGATCAGGAGCCTCGACGCGTTCGGCCGGCTGCTGACCGACGCGACGGACACCTTCACGGACGTACCCGCGGACCGGTGGGGGCGCGAGCACGCCGACCGCGCCGGTGAGCCGGGCGGGATCTCGAACGGGCGGGGTGCCTTCCTCGACGACATCGACCGGTTCGACGCCCGCTACTTCGGGATCAGCCCGCGCGAGGCGAGCCTGCTCGACCCCCAGCAGCGCCTCGTCCTTGAGGTCGCCTGGGAGGCGATGGCGGACTCGGGCCGCCCGCGCGAGGAGTGGCGCGGCACCCGGACCTCCGTCGTCCTTGGCCTGCTCGCCCGGGACTACGAACTGCTGCACGCGCGCACCCTCGGCGTGAACGAGATCGGCCGGCACCATGTCAGCGGCCTGGAGGCCAGCTTCGCGGCCGGCCGTCTCGCCTACTCCTTCGACCTCAACGGCCCGGTCAGTACGGTCAATTCGGCCTGCTCGTCCTCGCTGCTCGCCGTGCACCAGGCGTGCCAGAGCCTGCGCACCGGCGAGTGCGACACGGCCGTGGCCGGTGGCGTCAGCCTGCTCATCACCCCGGACATCAGCGTCTTCCTCAGTCAGGCCGGCGCGATCTCCCCGTCCGGCCGCTGCCGTCCCTTCGACGCGGACGCCGACGGCATCGTGCGGGGCGAGGGCGCGGGCATCGTGGTGCTCAAGCGGCTCTCCGACGCGCTCGCCGACCGGGACCGCATCCACGCGGTCATCCGGGGCTCGGCCACCAACAACGACGGAACGAGCCTCGGCCTGACCGTCCCCAACTCCCTCGCACAGGCTGATCTGCTGCGCACCGCTCTGCGCCGATCCGGCCTCACCGCCACCGACGTCGACTACGTGGAGGCGCACGGCACCGGCACGGCGATCGGCGACGTCATCGAGGTCGACGCGATCGGCGACGTGTACGGCGAGGGGCGCGACGAGCGCAACCCCCTGCTGATCGGCTCGCACAAGGCGCTGCTCGGGCACATGGACGCCGCCGCGGGCATCGGCGGTCTGCTGAAGTCCGTGTGGGTGGTCAACTCGGGCACGGTCTCCCGGCAGCCGTACGTCGAGCGGCTCAACCCGCGCGTCGACTGGCGCGGCGGCGCGCTCACCGTCGCGACGGAGAACACCGTGCTCGCCCCGGAGGACCGGCCGGTCAGGGCCGGTGTCAGCGCCTTCGGACTCAGCGGCACCAATGTGCACGTAGTCCTGGAGGCGCCGCCCACGCCCGCACCGGCCCCTGCTGATCGGCCCGCCGGCCACCCCTACACGCTGATGGCGTCGGCCTCCACGGGCGACGGCCTTGCCGAACAGGTGGCCCTGCTACGGGAGTTCGCGGCGGACACCGACGAGGCGGGCCTCGCCGAGCTCGCGGCATCGACCGCCACCCGCAGCACCCACGAGTCGTACCGCTATGCCGTGGTCGGCGAGGACCGCGAGGAAGTCCTGAGCGTTCTCGACTCCCCGGACGGTGCGGGCGACGCGGCCTTCTCGGGTCATGTCCCGGACCCCGACTGCGCGCCCGGAGCGGTGTTCGTCTTCTCCGGTGACGACGTCCGGTGGCCGGGCACTGTCATGGATCTCTACGACTCCGACGAGACGGTACGTCAAGTCCTGGACGAGATCGCTGAGTTGATCCGCGCCGAGGCGGGCTGGTCGCTACTCGACGAACTGCGCGCGGACGGGCTCCCGGACGCCCCCCGCTCCCCCGGACTCATCAGGCCCGCCGTCTTCGCCGCCCAGGTGGCGACGGCCCGCTGGCTCACGTCCCGGGGTGTGACACCAGAGGTGGTCATCGGACAGGGTCCCGGCGAGGTCGCCGCAGCGCACGTGGCGGGCACGCTGACGTTGACGGATGCCACCACGGTGATCCTGCGCCTGGCCGGTGTCGTCGGTGAAGTCGCCGGTCTCGGCACGCCGTTCGCGGTGTCCGGCACGGAGGCCGTCGTGACCGAGGTGCTCGCTGCCGCCGCCCCGACGGTCGCCGTGGTGGCCGTCGACGGACCGGGCTCCCTGGTCGTCGCCGGTGCTCCCGAGCAGGCCGCGGCGGCCATGGAGGCGCTGACGGCGTTCGGGCTCCAGTGCCGCCCGCTGGAGGAAGGCTTCGTGACGTACGGTCCGCTCGCCGCGGGCCTCGCCCCACGTCTGGAGGCGGAACTCGGCTCGCTCGCCCCAGAGCCGCCCGCCCTGCGGATGCGGTCCACCGTCGATGCCGGCACCGATGCCCCGCTCCTCGACGCGGCGTACTGGGCCCGCGCGCTGACCGGACCGGCCAGCCTGCGGCCCGCCCTGGACGAGCTGCTCGCCGAGGAGGACCGCCCGTTGGTCGAGATCGGCGCCCGTTCCGAGCTGGTGGCCACGCTCACCGAGGCCCAGCGACGGCACGAGCGCCGGGCGCCCGCGCTCGCGGTGCTCGACGAGAACACTCCGGCGACGCTAGCCGCCCACCGGGCACTGGCCCTGCTGCACACCGCGGGGGTCCCGGTGACCTGGTCGGCGGTGACCGGACGCCCGACGCACTACCGCACCCTGCCCGTGCCGTCCTGGGGTGAGGGCCGCTACTGGCTGCCCGGCGTGGAGCGCGGCGCCCAGGGCGTCACGGCTCCGACCGGCAGCCGGTCCGCCCCGGACGCCCTCCCGGCCCGGACATCGTCCGCCGCCGACGGCACGGCGCCCGCCCGGATACGACTGTCCCTGCTCGACGAGCAGGGACAGGTGACATCCGAGATGTACGCCGAGCCCAGCGGGGCACCGGTCCCTGCTCAGGCCCCCCTCGCCCCGGTCCCGGTGGCCGCATCCGCGACGCCTCCTGCCCAGGCATCCGCCGCCCTCCGTGCGGCGACCCCAGCCGATGTCGGCCGGATCGGCGAGCTGGTCACCGGCATCGTCCGCCAGCTCCTCGGCCTCTCCGCCGACCAGCCGGTGGCCCGTCGGCGCGGCCTCTTCGAGCAGGGACTCGACTCGGCCACGGCCGTGGGCCTGCGCTCCCAGCTGGAGACGCGGCTCGGCGTCATACTGCCGACGACGGTCATTTTCGAGCACCCGACGGTGAACGGACTCGCGGAATACCTCGCCCAGTTGGTGCCGCAGACCCCGGCCGCCACGACGGTTCCCGAAGCCGCCCCGGCCCCGAGCCCCGCGCCGGCACCCGCCGCCACCACGTCCACCCCGGCCGCATCTCGGACGGCCCTCGCCGAAGAGGGCACCGCCGAAGAAAGCACCGCCGAGGAAGGCATCGCCGTGATCGGCATGAGCTGCCGGCTGCCGGGTGCGTCCACGCCGCAGGAGTTCTGGGAGCTGCTGCACGGACGCAAGAGCACCGTCGGCGAGTTTCCCGCCGAGCGTCTGAGGGACCCGATCTGGGCCGAACTCGACGGTCTGGCCGCGCTCCCCGGCTCCTACCTCGACGACATCGCCGCGTTCGACGCGCCGTTCTTCCGGATCTCGCCGCGCGAGGCCAAGCTGCTCGACCCCCAGCAGCGGCTCTTCCTCGAGGCCTCCTGGGAGGCACTGGAGCACGCCGGATGCCCGGCGGACACCCTGGAGGCGCAGCCGGTCGGCGTCTACGCCGGTCTGTCGATGGCCGACTACCAGTATCTGGTCGCCCGTGACATGGACAGCGAGAGCCTGAACCTCTACCACGGCACCGGTACGTCCTTCGCCGCCCTGGCGGGACGCCTCTCGTACATCCTCGGGCTGCGCGGGCCGAGCATGACCGTCGACACCGCGTGCTCATCCGCGCTGACCGCCGTGCACCTGGCCTCCCAGGCACTGCGCGCCGGCGACTGCGAAATGGCCGTGGTGGGCGGTGCCAGTGCCATCGTCGCGCCGAGCCCGCTCCTCGCGTCGATGGCAGCGAGCAACGCCCTCGCGCCGGACGGCCGGTGCAAGACGTTCGACGAGAGCGCCGACGGGTTCGCCTGCGGTGAGGGTGCCGTGGTCCTCGTCCTCAAGCGGGTGTCCGCCGCGGTGCGCGACGGCGACGAGATCCACGCCGTGCTGCGCGCGAGCACCGTCAACCAGGACGGCGCGACCGGTGGTCTCACCGTGCCCAACCCGGTGGCGCAGGTGGAGGTCGTCAGCAAGGCCGTCGAGCGGGCCGGCTGGGCTCCCCACGAAGTGGACTACGTGGAGACCCACGGAACGGGTACCCCGCTGGGCGACCCGATCGAGGTCAGCTCGCTGGCCGAGTCGCTCGGCGCGGGCCGCTCCCCCGAACACCCGCTGCTGATCGGCTCGGCCAAGGCGAACGTCGGGCACCTCGGCGCGGCGGCGGGCGCGGTGGGCCTGCTCAAGGTCGTCCTCGCCCTGCGGCACGGCGAGCTTCCCCCGCACCTGGTGGAGAAGCCCTCGACCCGCATCGACTGGGACCGGCTGCCCGTCGCCCTGGTGCACGAGCCGCAGCCGTGGCCCGAGCACGGCCGGCCCGCACGCGCCGGGGTGAGCGCCTTCGGCTTCAGCGGAAGCAACGCCCACGTCCTCGTCGAGCAGTACCCGGCCACCGTACGGCCGCCCGTGCCGTCGGCCGCTGAGCCGCACGAGCGCGTCATGCTGGTCAGCGCCGCCACGCCGGCCGCCCTGCGGTCGGTGGCGCTGCGCACGGCCGAGCGGCTCGACACGCTCCCCGAGCGTCTGGACGACCTGGTCCACACGGCCACCCACCGCCGGGCCTGGCTCGAGCACCGCATCGCAGTGGTGGGCTCCGACGCCCAGTCGCTCGCCGCCGCTCTGGAGGAGGCCTCCTTCGGCGAAGTCCCTGCCACCGCCCGCACCGGCCAGGCCGAGCGCGGAGAACTGTCCACGGTGGCGCTGCGCTACGGCCCCGGGCTTCCCGCCCGCGCCACGCTGGAAGGCTGGGCCGCCGCTTCCCCGGCGTACGCCCGTGCCTTGGACGAGTACGTACGTCTCCTGGAGACGCTCGGCGGATCGCCCGCCGCCCCGTACGACGACACACCCGCGATGACGTTCTGCCACCAGGCCGCCGCTACGGAGGCGTTGCGTTCGTTCGGGGTCACGGTGGACGACGCGATCGGCGAGGGCCCGGGTGCCGTCGCAGCCGCCTGGGCCTCCGGTCGGCTGACCTCGGCCGACGCCCTGCGGCGCTGCCTCGGCGACGCCCCGGTCGCCGGACTGCCGGAAGCGTCCGACTCCTGGTGCGACCTCACCGCGGACGTCCTGGGCGAGGACACCACACCGGCCCTGCTGGCCGCCGAGCTCTTCGTCGGCGGGCACCGGCCGACCTCCTCGGCCACGCCCACGGGCACTCCCGTCGAGCTGCCTGCCTACCCCTGGGAGCACCAGGACTACTGGTACCAGGACTTCCCCGCCCCGCAGACCACCACCTGGACACTGTCCGCCGACTCCGAATCCGAACTGCGCGCGCAGGCGGGTGTGTTGGCTGGGTTTGTGCGGGAGGTGGGGGCTGATCCGGTGGTGGTGGGTCGGTCGTTGTTGTCGCGTCCGGTGTTGCGGCATCGGGTGGCGGTGGTGGGTTCGGAGTGTGGGGTGTTGTTGGGGGCGTTGGATGAGGTGATGGTTTCGGGTGGTTCGGTGTCGGTTTCGGGTGTGGTGTCGGGGTCGGGGTCGGGTGGTTCGGGTCGGGTGGCGTTGGTGTTCCCGGGTCAGGGGTGGCAGTGGTTGGGGATGGGGCGTGAGCTTCTTTCGGTGTCGCCGGTGTTTGCGG
>NZ_JBEYTL010000037.1:0-28008 GCF_040643025.1 Streptomyces sp. NPDC047525 | reverse complement strand
GATCTGGGCGACGGCCGAACTCCTCGAACAAGTGGTGCGGTCGGCGGCGGACATGGTGGAAGTCCATACGCCCTACTCGCCAGCTACGGGGGAGCATGACATTCGCTGGGGTCGGCAACTCGACGTGCATCCGATCCGCAGCGACGCGTTCACAGAATCCGCGGTGACCGACAGCGCCGTTGCCGCCTACGTCGCAAAGTACGTCTCCAAGTCGGTCGGAGACTCAGGCGGCGTTGATTACCGCATCACTGATGCCGAGAGCATCCGACTCGCCCCGGTCAACGCACATGTGCGCGCCCTCATGGGGGTCTGCTGGCGCTTGGGCGGCCTGCCCGAACTGGCTGGCCTCCGCCTGCGCTCCTGGACACACACGCTCGGCTACAGGGGGCACATCCTCACCAAATCCCGCCGCTACTCCACCACTTACGGAGCGCTGCGCACCGTACGGGCAGAACACCAAAGCGGCGGCGCAGGGATACCCGACGGCGCAGTCACCGACTCGGCTTGGCACTACGTCGGCTCAGGTCACACCCTCGCTGAGGCTGACATAGCGGCGGGCATCGCTGAAGACCTCGCACTGTCCAAACGGCTGGCTGCAGAGGTACTTGAAGGCGGGGAGGTGTGGCCGTGAGGGGCGGCAGCAACCTGCTGATGACCCCGGATGAGGCGGCTTCAGAGCTGGGGGTGACCAAGCGCGTCCTCATGGACTCGTACCGACGTTGGGGCATCCCGTTCCTGAAGGTCGGCAAGCATGTCCGGTTCCGAACTCGCGACCTACACAACTGGGTTGACGCCCGTATGCAGGGTGGCTAGGTTCCCGACCGATCGCTAACCCATCAACATGTGGAGGGTAAACAAGCGTGGCAACCATCAAGAAAGTTGACTGCACCTGCCCCCGGCGCAAGAAACCGACGTGCCCCCACAAGCCGTACCGCGTGTCGTACCGAGAGCCCGGGGGCAGGGCGGGCAAGCCGCGTCAGGTGTCCTTCAAGAAGCTCGAAGACGCAGAGGCATTTGCGGTCAAGGTCGAGCGGGACAAGGACTTAGGGACGTACATCAACCCGAAGGCGGGGCAGAGGACGTTCGAACAGATCTGGCACGAGTGGGTTGCGGCGGGAACGCTCGAAGAGTCCTCGAAGAGGAACTATCAGAGTGTCTTCGACAACCACTATGGGCCGTTCTTCGGGAACAAGCCCGTCGGCAGTATCACCCCGTCAACCGTTCAGGACTGGGAGGCAGACCAGAGGGAGAGGGGCTACAAGGAAACCGGCATCAACGGACGTAAGAACGTGCTCTCGTCCGTCTTCAACTACGCGGTGTCGGCTGAGCTGATCGGCCGGAACCCGTGCAAGAAGGCGAACCCTCGCAGGCGTCCGGGGCAGTCCATGACCCCGGTCACCGACGACGACATTCCGAGCATGGAAGAGGTGCTAGGGATCATCGCGGAGACCCCGAAGCTGATCCGCGCTGCCTTCTGGGCCATGGCGGGCTGCGGGACGCGTCCGGGAGAGTCGCTGGCACTGGCGGAGGAGTCGATGGACTGGGAACGCAGCATCCTGGTGGTGGATCACCAGGTCTCGGCCTACGGCTGCCAGGAGATCTCCGGCTACCGGCGTGGTGTGAAGAGGGGCACGAAGCACCGCACCTTTGATCAGGCGCGGCAGGCGCCGGTGCCGGAGTCGATCAATGAGATCTTTAACGATCACATCGACACGTTCGGAACGTGGGGTGACCGGGACTGGTTCTTTGAGTCCCCTCGCCTCAGCGATCGCCACCCGTCGTACGACTGGTTCCTGTCTCAGTTCAAGGCGGCGGCCAAGGCTGCTGGGACTCCGCAGTACACGCCGAAGAGCTTCCGGCACTTCTTCGTCTCGGAGGCCATCCACGCTGACATCCCGCTCTTCGAGGTGGCGGCCTGGGTGGGGCATCGCTCTACCAGGACGACGGAACTCGTCTACGGGCACCTGGTGCGCAGAGCCATGGAACGGGGTGCCCGCACCATGCACAACCGATTGGGGCTGAAGCTGAGCCCCTTTAAAGGCCTCATCGTCCCGCCTCAGCTGACCCCCTCAGAGGGGGATGCCGAGGACTGGGACGACGTGGCCTAGAGGATTCGCCGTGATCGTGTGTCGACCTGGTGCAGACTTCGAGCCTGGAAAGCCAACCCGTCAGGTGCGTCCAGCCTCGGCTGAAGCGTTCAGGATGTTCACACTTCGAAACAGTGCGGACGGGCATCCGTGAGACACAGCGGCAACCTGTCCCGGTTGGGCCTTTCCGCAGTTGAAAGCCCCTCCTAGTACGTACGTCTGGGGTCCTCCAACCTTCTCCATGGAGCCCCAGAACTCAGGGGTGATTCCCTGATAGGCAACATCTCGGAGCTGCCCTGCAAGGCGGCCGTTCCGGATGAGGTATGCCCTCTGCTGTGTGAACTGGAAGTTGTACCTCTGCATGTCGATCGACCAGGACCGGTCGCCTACGACATAAATGCCCCGATCGACGCCCCCGATCAGGTCCTCCGTGGAGAGCCCGCCGGGATCCGGCTGGAGCGACACGTTCGCCATCCGCTGCACCGGCACGTGCCCGGGGGAGTCCGCGTAGGCGCAGCCGTTGGAGCGCTCGAAGCCGGTGAGCCTCGCGATCCGCCGGTCCAGCTGGTAGCCGACCAGGGTGCCGTCCTTCACCAGGTCCCAGGACTGCGCGGCCACGCCCTCGTCGTCGTACCCGATGGTCGACAGGCCGTGCTCGGCCGTCCTGTCGCCCGTCACATTCATGATCGACGAGCCGTACGCGAGCTTGCCGAGCTGGTCGAAGGTGGCGAACGACGTCCCCGCGTACGCCGCTTCGTAGCCGAGCGCGCGGTCGAGCTCGGTGGCGTGGCCGATGGACTCGTGGATGGTCAGCCAGAGGTTCGAGGGGTCGACGACCAGGTCGTACGAACCGGCCTCCACGCTCGGCGCCCGCATCTTCTCGGCGAGGTGCTCGGGGATGCGGGCCAGCTCCGCGTCCCAGTCCCAGCCGGTGCCCGTGAGGTACTCCCAGCCGCGCCCGACCGGCGGCGCGATGGTCCGCATCGAGTCGAACTCGCCGCTCGTCTCGTCGACCGCGACCGCGGTGAGCTGCGGGTGGAGCCGGACCCGCTGCTGCGTGGTCACCGTCCCCGCCGTGTCCGCGTAGAACTTGTTCTCGTGCACGGTCAGCAGCGAGGCGTCGACGTGCGAGACGCCGTCGGCGGCCAGGAGGCGGGAGCTCCACTCGGCGAGCAGCCCGCTCTTCTCCTCGTCCGGCACGGAGAAGGGATCGATCTCGTACGAGGAGATCCACGTCCGGTCCGCGTGCACGGGCTCATCGGCGAGCTCCACCCGCTCCTTGGACCCCGCGGCCTTGATGACTTTGGCCGAAAGCTTCGCCATCGCCACGGCCTGGGACGCGACCTTCGCCGCCGCGTCCATCGTCAGATCGACGCCCGATGCGAACCCCCAGGTCCCGCCGTGCACGACACGGACCGCGTAGCCGAGGTCCGTGGTGTCCGACGTGCCGGACGGCTTGGCGTCCCGCAGCCGCCAGGACGCGCTGCGCACCCGCTCGAAGCGGAAGTCCGCGTGGTCGGCGCCCAGGGCACGCGCGCGGGCCAGCGCGGCGTCGGCGAGAGCCCTGAGCGGCAGCGCCGTGAAGGCTTCATCGATGGAATGAGGCACGGATGTCTCCCTGCTGTCGGCACCGGTCGGTCAGATCATGTCGCGCGTGAGGGCCCGGCGGCCAGAGTTTTCTGTAGGGACCCGACAGTGAGTCCGGTAAGCCACTGTCGGTCGTCGATTCTCCGTATGGAGCACCGTACCGATAGGTTTTCGAGGTACCAGACCGCTATCGAAAGGGTGATCCGTTGAGCCGCTCGGTTCTCGTCACCGGAGGAAACCGGGGCATCGGCCTCGCCATCGCCCACGTCTTCGCCGACGCCGGCGACAAGGTCGCGATCACCTACCGCTCGGGTGAACCGCCCCAGGCCCTCACCGACCTCGGAGTCCTCGCCGTCAAGTGCGACATCACTGACACCGAGCAGGTGGAGCAGGCCTACAAGGAGATCGAGGAGAAGCACGGTCCGGTGGAGATCCTGGTGGCGAACGCCGGGATCACCAAGGACCAGCTCCTCATGCGGATGTCCGAGGAGGACTTCACGTCCGTCCTGGACACCAACCTCACCGGCACCTTCCGTGTCGTGAAGCGCGCCAACCGCGGCATGCTGCGCGCCAAGAAGGGCCGCGTCGTGCTGATCTCCTCCGTCGTCGGCCTGATGGGCGGCCCGGGGCAGGCGAACTACGCCGCCTCCAAGGCGGGCCTGGTCGGCTTCGCGCGCTCGCTCGCCCGGGAACTCGGGTCGCGCAATCTCACTTTCAACGTCGTGGCGCCCGGTTTCGTCGACACCGACATGACCAAGGCGCTCACCGACGAGCAGCGGTCGAACATCATGGCGCAGGTGCCGCTCGGCCGTTACGCGCAGCCCGAGGAGATCGCCGCCGCGGTGAAGTTCCTCGCCTCGGACGACGCCTCGTACATCACTGGAGCCGTCATCCCGGTTGACGGCGGATTGGGCATGGGTCACTGATCACCATGAGCGGAATTCTCGACGGCAAGAAGATTTTGATCACGGGCGTTCTGATGGAGTCCTCCATCGCGTTCCACGCGGCCAAGGTCGCGCAGGAGCAGGGCGCCGAGGTCATCCTCACCGCCTTCCCGCGCCCCACGCTCACTGAGCGCATCGCCAGGAAGCTGCCCAAGCCCGCCAAGGTCATCGAGCTCGACGTGACCAACCAGGAGCACCTGGACCGGCTCGCGGGCCTGGTCAAGGACGAGCTCGGCGGCCTCGACGGCATCGTGCACTCCATCGGCTTCGCTCCGCAGGGTGCCTTCAACTTCCTCGAGGCGACCTTCGAGGACGTCTCGACGGCGATGCACGTCTCGGCGTTCTCCCTGAAGTCGCTCACCATGGCCTGCCGCCCCCTGATGCCGAACGGCGGCTCCGTCGTGGGGCTGACCTTCGACGCGCAGTTCGCCTGGCCGAAGTACGACTGGATGGGCCCGGCCAAGGCCGCCCTCGAGGCCACCTCGCGCTACCTCGCCCGCGACCTGGGCAAGGAGAACATCCGCTGCAACATGATCTCCGCGGGTCCGATCGGCTCCATGGCGGCCAAGTCCATCCCTGGCTTCGCCGACCTCGCGGACGTCTGGAACACCCGCTCCCCGCTGGACTGGGACATGGCCGACCCCGAGCCCGCGGGCCGCGGCATCGTCGCGCTGCTCTCGGACTTCTTCCCGAAGACCACGGGCGAGATCATCCACGTCGACGGCGGCGTGCACATGATGGGTGCCTGAGCAGGCATTACGTACGTTTCTGACGCCCCGTCCCCGCGATGAGCGGGCGGCGGGGCGTCACCCGTTCGGTCCACCGGCCAGGCGGGGCCGGGGCACAGGCGCGCACCCTGAGGTGTGCGCCCGTCACCTCCTGCGGTGCTCGCCGCTCTCACCCTGCTGATCGCCCTGCCGTACGGCGCCGCGTCGCATGCCGTCGGAGAGGCGAAGCCTCCACGCGCGCGCGTGGAGGCCGTCGAACCGCGGCCGTTCGGCTCCGAGTGCCGCACCAGCGTCGAGGGTTCGGAAGCGGTCGTCCACTGCCACAACCCGTACCCCGAGACCGACCGGGTCCGGCTGCACGTGGAGTGCGAGCAGTGGTGGGACATCGACAGCGACGGAGTCTTTGTGGAGGCCGGGCCCGCCGAGACCGTGCGGCTCGCCGGACGGTGCTGGAAAGAGATCCGGTCGGTGTGGGTCAGCCACCAGAAGTGAACAGCTCCGGGCGGCACATGAACGGGTAGGCGGCGGCTTCCTTGGCGGCCGCCTCCGCGTCGTTCTCCCGGATCGCGTCGACGAGCCGGGCGTGGTCCATGTGGCTCTCGGGGGTCAGTTTCTCGCCGACGTCCTCGCGCAGCCAGTCCCGCATGACCTCGCCGAGGTCGGCGTACATCGCCGTCATCACGTCGTTGTGGGACGCGGCCACGACGGCCAGGTGGAAGGTGGCGTCGGCCGCCACGAAGGCCTCGGCGTCACCGGTCGCCCAGGCCTCCTCGCGGCGCTCCAGAAGGGCGTCGAGCTGCTTGAGGTCGCGCTCGGTGCGCCGCTGCGCGGCCAGCTTCGCCGCGCTCGACTCCAGGGCGCTGCGCAGCTCCGCGATGTGCCGCGGATCCGCGTCGGCGAACCTGCGCTGCATCACGCCGGCCAGTTCGCTCTCCGCGACCACATACGTGCCGGAGCCCTGGCGGATGTCGAGGAGGCCGTTGTGCGCGAGGGCGCGGACCGCCTCCCGGACGGTGTTGCGTGCCACGCCCAGCTGCTCGACCAGCTCGGGCTCGGTGGGGATGCGGGAGCCGACCGGCCACTCTCCCGAGGAGATCTGGTTACGCAGCTCGGCGATGACCTGTTCGGAGAGCGCCGAGCGGTGAGGGGTGGTCAGCGGCATGACGTTCCTTCGTGCGCGATGTGACGGAGACAGGAGACAGGAGGCAGGGGGACAGGGGGACTGAGGGCAACAGTGGCAGCGGTGTGACGGAAACAGACACTACAGATTGGACAGCCAATCATCCCATGATTCTATGATGGCCCCATGGCTAGTGAGGAAACCTCGACGATGACACCGGCACAGACGACACCGATACGTACCGACGCGGCGAACGGGGCAGCGGAGAAACAGCCCCCCACGCGCGCGTGGACGACGCGTCTGGTCATGGTCGGCATCGTCCTCGCCGCCCTCAACCTCCGCCCGGCCATCACCAGCCTCGGCTCCCTCCTCGAAGAGGTGCGCGACGGGCTCGGCATGAGCGGCACGCTCGCCGGTCTTCTCACCTCCGTCCCGCCGCTGTGCTTCGCGCTCTTCGGGGTCATGGCACCGCGGCTCGCCCGCCGGTTCGGCCCCAGCGCCGTGGTCTGCGCGGGCATGGTCGCGATCGCCACGGGCCTGGTGATCCGCCCCTTCCTGGGCGGCACCGCAGGCTTCCTCGCCGCGAGCGCGCTCGCCCTCATGGGCATCGCGGTCAGCAACGTCCTGATGCCGGTGATCGTCAAGCGCTGGTTCCCGGACCGGGTCGGCTCGATGACCGGGCTCTACTCGATGGCGCTCGCGCTCGGCACGTCGATGGCGGCCGCCATCACGGTGCCCATGACCGATGCCATGGGCGGCAGTTGGCAGTCCGGGCTCGCGGTGTGGGCGGCGCTCGCCGTCGTCGCCGTCGTGCCGTGGGTGCCGCTCGTGCGGGACAAGAGCGCGGCGTCCGCCGCCCCGGAGCACGTCAGCTCCACGGTGCGCAAGGAAGACGCCGGGCTGCGCATCACGCGTAGCCGTACGGCGTGGGCGCTGGCCTGCTTCTTCGGGCTCCAGGCCACCGCCGCGTACATCACGATGGGCTGGATGCCGCAGATCTTCCGTGACGCCGGGGTCCCGGCGGGGGAGGCCGGTGTGCTGCTCGCCGTCATCATGGCGATGGGCGTGCCGCTGGCCTTCGTCATCCCGCGGGTCGCCACCCGGCTGCCGAACCAGGGCCCCGTCGTGGTCGTGCTCGGCGCCTGCGGCCTCGCCGGGTACGCGGGTCTCTACTTCGCCCCCGAGGGCGGCGCCTGGGTGTGGGCCCTGCTGCTCGGCGTCTCCAACTGCGCGTTTCCGCTCGCCCTCACCATGGTCGGCATGCGGGCCAAGAGCAGCGTGGGCGTCGCCAAGCTCTCGGCCTTCGCGCAGAGCACCGGCTACCTGATCTCGATTCCGGGGCCGCTCCTGGTGGGCGTGCTCTACCAGCACAGCGGCGGCTGGGGGCTGCCGATCGCACTGATGGCGGGCCTGATGGTGCCGCAGATCGTGGTGGGCGTCCTGGCGGGCCGCAACCGCACGGTCGAGGACGAGGTCGCGGCGGCTGCCTGACGTCGGCGCCGGCCGCTCCCGGAGTGCGAGGGTGACCGCTCCTGGGGTGCGGGGGTGGCCGCTCCCGCAACCCGGGGGCGGCCTTCCGCAGCCTGAGGGCGGCCGTTCCGCAGCCTGGGGGGACCGTTCGCGGGACCCCGGCGGCGGCCCCTCGGACAAAGGGTGCGAGACTCACCCCATGCCAGTGCTCGACCCGAACCCCCAGAACGGCCAGAAGAAGCTGCTCATCGTGCTCGGCGCGATGCTGGCCATCACCGTGATCATCGGCGTCATCGCCTCCATCGCCTCGCCGTGAACTGCCCCCGGCCGGGCGGATGGTGGGGCTAGCACCACCATCCCCTAGGGGGCCAGTGTCAGGGTCAAGTGGGTGGATCACCGGATGTGCTGAGGGTCGCCGGATCCGTACCTTCGAGATGTGGCCGCGAGGACGCGGCACGGAGGACTCGAAGACCACGGAGGCGGCATGTCGGCCCGTTCGCACATCCTTCGCGACCCGGGAGCCCCCAAGGACTCTGCGAGCGTCGAGATCCAGCTTCCGTGGTGGGCGATCGCCCTTCCCGCCATCGCCTTCGCGGCCCTGCTCCTGCTGATACTGAACCCCGCCGACGCACACGCGGCGAGCGGTGAGCCGGTCGTCACGCACGTGCTCGAGCGCATCCAGGAGACGGTGTTCCGTACGACCTCGTGACCTGCCCCGGGTGGACGCCGTCACCCGTGCCGGGGGAGCACGCCAACTCCTTGCGCCCGCTGGCGCCTTTCATGCGAAGCTGGGACGCATGAGCGTCGCAGAACCCCGCAGGATTGTCCTTTTCCGGCATGCGAAGGCCGACTGGCCGCAGGTGTCCGACCACGAGCGCCCGCTCGCGGAGCGCGGCCGCAAGGATGCCCCCGTCGCCGGGCGCAAACTGGCCGACAGCGGCATCCCTTTCGACCTGGCCCTGTGTTCGACCGCCGCCAGGACCCGCGAGACATGGAAGCTCGCCGTCCATGAGCTGCCGCACAGGCCCAAGACCGTCTACGAGGACCGGCTGTACGAGGCCTCCCCGGGCGAGCTGATCGCCGTGCTCAACGAAACCCAGGACGACGTGCAGAACGTCGTGCTGATCGGCCACAACCCCGGAGTGCAGGGGCTCGCCGACATCCTCGCGGGCGACGCCGAGGGCGATGCCCGTACTCGGATGGACCGCCGCGGCTTCCCGACCTCGGCCTTCGCCGTCCTGACGTACTCCGGATCGTGGAAGGCCCTGGAGCCTGGGGTCGGCACGCTCGCCGACTACTGGGCGCCGTCCGAGTAGTCCCGATGCGCTTACGCCGATGGGCCCCGGAACCGCAGCGGTTCCAGGGCCCATCGGCGTACGGCGTGATGGGGGAGCGGCCCGACGTCAGTCGGTGTGCGTGTCCGCCGCCTCGACCTCTTCGCGGGTGACGCCGAGGAGGTAGAGCACGGTGTCGAGGAAGGGGACGTTCACCGCGGTGTGCGCGGCCTCGCGGACGACGGGCTTGGCGTTGAAGGCGACACCGAGACCGGCCGCGTTCAGCATGTCGAGGTCGTTGGCGCCGTCGCCGATCGCGACGGTCTGCTCCAGCGGGACCCCGGCCTCATCGGCGAAGCGGCGCAGCAGCCGGGCCTTGCCCGCGCGGTCCACGATCTCGCCGGTCACCTTGCCGGTGAGCTTGCCGTCGACGATCTCCAGGGTGTTGGCCTGGGCGAAGTCGAGGCCGAGACGTTCCTTCAGATCATCGGTGACCTGAGTGAATCCGCCCGATACGACGCCCACTTGGTAGCCGAGGCGCTTGAGCGTGCGGATGAGGGTGCGGGCGCCGGGGGTGAGGCGGACCTCGGAACGGACCTTGTCGACGACCGAGGCGTCGAGCCCGGCGAGCAGCTCCACGCGGGCGTGCAGCGACTGCTCGAAGTCCAGCTCTCCGGCCATCGCGGCGGCGGTCACCTCGGCGACCTTGTCCTCGCAGCCGGCGTGCGCCGCGAAGAGTTCGATCACCTCGTCCTGGATCAGGGTCGAGTCGACGTCCATCACGATGAGCCGCTGGGCGCGGCGGTGCAGGCCCGCGGCGACGACGGCGACGTCCACGCCGAGCCTCGCGGCCTCCAGGGCGAGGGCGGTGCGCAGCGGCTCGGTCTCCGTGCCGGAGACGGCGAACTCGACCGCGGTGACCGGGTACTTGGCGAGGCGGAAGATGCGGTCGATGTTGCCGCCGGTATCGGTGATGCGGGCGGCGATCGCGGCGGTCGACTCGGCGGTCAGGGGGTGGCCGAGCACGGTGACGTGGGAACGGCCGAGGCCACGGGGGCGGTTGTCACCGATGCCCGAGATGATCTCGGCCTGCATCCTCAGGGAATCGGCCCAGCTGTGCACGGTGGACCGCAGGTCGCCCTCCAGGCCGGCCGGCGGCGCGGTCACGAGCGCGCACAGCACTATGCGGCCACGGGTGACGACCTGCTCGATGTCGACCACGTCGACGGAGTAGGCGGCGAGGGTGTCGAAGAGGCCTGCGGTGATTCCGGGGCGGTCCTTGCCGAAGATCTTGACGAGGAGCGTGGGGACGTCGGCGGGCTGCGGGGGCTGCGAAGCGCTCATGGTGATCCCACCGTATCCGGCGGTGCGGCTCGGCCGCCGGGGTGGTCCGCGTGCCGGACACGGCGTGGGCTGGGACGAGTCTTTGACCGCCGCCAGGCGGGCGTCTCTGACGGCCACGGCCTTCCCCGCCGACCCGCCCGCTTGCCCTGCGGTGGTCCTCTCCCGCCGGCCTACGCGTTTGCCCTGCGGTGGTTCTTCTCCCGCCCACCTGCCCGCTTGCCCTGCGGCGGTTCTTCTCCCACCCACCTGCCCGTTTGCCCCGCAGCTGTCTTTCTCCCACCCACCTGCCCGTTTGCCCCGCAGCTGTCTTTCTCCCACCCACCCACCCGTTTGCCCCGCAGCTGTCTTTCCCCCGCCCGCCCACGCGTTGCCCCTGTGGTGTTCTTCTCCCACCTGCCCGCTTGCCCTGCGGTGGTCTTTCTCCCGCCCGCCCGCCTGTTTGCCCTGCGGTGGTTCTTCTCCCGCCCGCCCATCCGTTTGCCCTGCGGCGCTCTTTCCCCCGCCCACCCTTTACCCAGCGACGCCCACCCCCCCCCATCCACCGCGGGGTGCTCGGGTGGGTGGGCGGGAAAGGATCCGCCGCGAAGCGGCGGCACAGGCACTCCCCGCCCCCGGAAGGGGAACGCCCCCCAGCCGCCCCGACCGCCTTGCCCCGGAGGGTGTGGCGGCGCGGCGGCGCGGCTGCAAACAGGCACACCCCGCCCCCCCGGAAGGGGAACGCGGCCCTACCGCCCCCTGCCCCCCGGAGGGCCCTGCCCCGGCGGGGGCGGCGGAGGAGGCGGTGGGGGAGGCCAGTCGCCGTCGCCCGAGGAGCGAGGCCGCGGCTTCGGCTTCGGCCTCGGCTGCGGGGGAGGAGTGACCGGTCCCACCACCGTCGGCGCCCCGGAGACATCACGCGGCGGCCGGAGGTACGGGTTGGTGTCAGGGTTCGCGGGCCGGTAGGGATCGCCGGGGCTGTACGGCCCCGGAACGGGAGCCCGCGCCCCACCCGCCGCCGCCATCCCAGCAGGCGGCGCCACCCCAGGCGCCCCCTCGCCAAGGGCAAGCGGCGCGACCCGGCCCCCCGCGGCCCCACTCGCCACCGCGAGCAACGCCCCCACCGCCCCCGCACCGGCACCCCACGCCGCACCCAGCAGGAACGCCATCCCCAGCTGACCGTGCAGCTCGATCCCCGCCCCGAACGCGTCGAAGCCGAGCACCGAGAGCGAGGCGTCCGCGGACACCCCCGTCAGCCACACCATCAACGGCAGCGCGAGCGCGGTCACCGCACCGAGCCGCACCGCACACTGCCCCGCGAACTTCAGGGCACCCGTCCGGCCACGTAAGTAGGGAGTGCGGACAGCGGTGAGCACCCCGGCGAACAGGATCATCAGCGCCGCCGCGACGCCGAGGAGCCAGACCCGGCTGTCGAGTTCCGCGAGCCGCCCCAGCGTCACCGCCTCGTTCCCCGAGCCGCCCGACCCCGTCAGGAGGTCGTCCAGCGGATCCGGGAGCAGCTTCGCCAGCTCACCCGTCGCCTCGCCGTCCCACGGCACGAAGAGCCCGATCGGCACCCCGAGCCACACCCCGTTCGGCGCCCCGAGCAGCGCGGCCCCCGCGATGCGCTTGGGATGGGCGTCGCCGATCATCGCGTACAGCGCCGCAGCGAGCCCGGCGAGCACCGCCACGAGCGCCACCGCGACAAGACCGGAGGCGGCGGGCCGCACCACGCGGTGCACGGCGTCCCACCCCCGCGGCAGCGGCGTACGGCGTGAGGCGAGCAGCGCGATCAACAGGACGCCGACGACCCACACCGCGCCCCCGAGCAGCGTCGGACCCGTGTCCACGGTGAAGCCGACCGCCGCCTTCGCCTGTGCGAGGTCGCCGAGCCGGTCGGGCAGCAGGCCGCCGACGTCACCGAGCCCGTCGGGGAGTTTGTCCGTGATGTCGTCCGGGAGCTGGTCGATTCCCTCGCCGATGCCCTTGTCGATCCCCAGCTGGCCGCCGTCGATCGTGATGATGTCGTGACCCGCCCATGCCAGCCCGCCGAGCATCGCCACAAAGAGGACGATCACGGCGCCCGCGCGCGCGGCCAGTTCGGCGGGCGAGATCACAACTCCCGCCGCACGCAAGGAACGTAGGAAGAAATACGCCAGCAGTACCGCCCCCGCGAGCCCGACGCCCAGCGGCGCGATGTCGATGGCGGTGGTCGCCTCGGCCCCTTCGAGTCCGAACGCCGAGACGTCACCGGACGGGGTGACCGAGCCGCCCGCGCCGAGCGCCACCACAGCCGCCGTCATCGGCCCCAGTGACCCCACCGCGTCCGCGCCGAGCAGATGCAGGCCGAGCGCGGCCGTGCCGGCCATGCCGACAAGAGCCCAGCTCACGGCGGCGATCGCGGAGAGCAGCACATCGCCCCACCGCACGCCCCGGCCTTCGGCCCGTTTCCCGCCGGTCTCCATGAGGACCCCCCGACTTCCGCCGCGTCGCCCTATTCATACGGGATGTGCGCAATGCGCATGATCCGTATGCACTCGTGGGCGGTTACTACTCTCCGGGGCGGTTTCTGCCCCGTCAACGGGGCGGTCACGGAGGCCCGTACGCAGTCTTCACAAGGCCCGACTTTCGGTCAGAGGCCTCCGCCTGAAATAGTTCCTCCCGATGTTCGACATCCCTAGACTCCCCATATGGGGGCTAGCTCGGGGGACAACTCAGTGGGGCTGGAGTGCCGGAACTCGTACTGGAATTGAATGGAAGGACCTGGACGCTCGATCCGTCCAGGTCGTACACCCTCGGACGTGATCCGCAGGGAGATCTCGCGCTTGACGACGCCAGGGTGTCCTGGCGTCACGCCACGATCAGCTGGAGCGGCCGCAGTTGGGTCATCGAGGACCACGGCAGCACCAACGGCACCTTTGTGCAGGGCCAGCGGATCCACCAGATGGAAATCGGCCCCGGCTCGGCCGTGAACCTCGGCAACGCGACCGACGGTCCGCGGCTGAATGTGTCCGGCAGCGCGGCGGGTGCCGCCGCCGTGTCCGCGCCGCAGCAGGCCGCTCAGCAGGCACCGGCCCAGCAGGCGCCGCAACACCAGGCACCGCAGCACCACGCGCAGCAGCAGGGCGGACCCGGCTGGGCCGCCCAGGCACCCCAGCAGCAGGCGCCGCAGCACCAGGCGCCGCAGCAGATGCCCCAGCAGCAGGGCTGGCCGCAGCCTCAGCAGCAGGCGCATCACCAGCAGCCTCAGCAGCCGCAGGTCCCGCAGCAGCAGGGCCCGGGTGCGGGTTCCGGCGGTGTCGCGGGGGCCCCGCCGGTCTACGGAGACCGCAGCCCGACGACGTTCCACCAGCTCTCGCTCGGCCGCAAGATGCGCATCGGCCGTGCCCTGGAGAACGAACTGGTCGTCTCCGACCTCCAGGTCTCACGGCACCACGCCGAGTTCACGGCCACCCCGGACGGCCGCTTCGAGATCCACGACCTCGGCTCGCACAACGGCACGTACATCAACGGTCAGCCGATCGCGAAGTCGGGCACGGCCCTCATCGGCCCGAACGACATCGTCAGCGTCGGTCACTCGACGTTCCGGCTCGTCGGCGACCGGCTCGAGGAGTTCGTCGACACCGGTGAGGTCTCCTTCTCCGCCCGCCACCTGACGGTGACGGTCGACGGCGGCAAGGACATCCTCAAGGACGTCTCCTTCGGCGTCCCGGAGAAGTCGCTCATCGCGGTCATCGGCCCCTCGGGCTCCGGAAAGTCCACCCTGCTCAAGGCGCTCACCGGCTACCGGCCCGCCAACAAGGGTGACGTCCTCTACGACAACCGGAACCTCTACAAGCAGTTCGCCGAGCTGCGCCAGCGCATCGGTCTGGTCCCGCAGGACGACATCCTGCACAAGGAACTGACCGTCAAGAAGGCCCTCAAGTACGCCGCCAAGCTGCGCTTCCCCTCGGACACCAGCGAGCAGGAGCGCGAGCAGCGCATCGACGAGGTCCTGCGCGAGCTCAAGCTGGACATCCACAAGGAGAAGAAGGTCACCTCCCTCTCCGGTGGCCAGCGCAAGCGTGTGTCGGTGGCCCTCGAGCTGCTCACCAAGCCGTCGCTGATCTTCCTGGACGAGCCGACCTCCGGCCTCGACCCGGGCATGGACCGCGACGTCATGCAGCTCCTGCGCGGCCTCGCCGACGACGGCCGTACGGTCCTGGTCGTCACGCACTCGGTCGCCGAGCTGGCGATCTGCGACAAGCTCCTGGTGATGGCGCCGGGCGGCTCGGTCGCGTACTTCGGTCCGCCGGAGGAAGCGCTCAACTTCTTCGGCTACCAGACGTGGGCGGACGTCTTCTCGGCGTTCGAGAACTACCGCGACTACGACTGGGCGGGCCGCTGGAAGGGCTCGCAGCACTACCAGATGTACGCCGCCGACATCGACGCCGTGGCCGCGCAGTCCGTCCACATGCCGCCGGCGCAGGCGATCAGGCCGCCCAAGCCGCAGGGCTGGGGCTCCCAGCTGTGGACCCTGATCCGCCGCTACACCTCGGTGATCGCCTCCGACAAGGGCTTCCTGGGCCTGATGGTGATCCTGCCCGCGGTCCTCGGCATCGTCAGCGTCGTCATCCCGGCCGACTTCGGGCTCGGCCCGCCCAAGCCGCCGTCGAAGTTCAACGGCGACGCGGGCACGATCATGCTGATCCTCGCGGTCGGCATGTGCTTCTCGGGCGCGGCCAACTCCGTACGTGAGCTGATCAAGGAACGGGTCATCTACGAACGGGAGCGGGCCACCGGCCTTTCCCGTTCGGCGTACCTGATGTCCAAGGTCATCGTCCTCGGCGTGATCACAGCCTTCCAGGGCGTCATCATCTGCGGCATCGGCTTCGCGACCCGCGACATGCCGGAAGAGGGCCTGATCATGCCCCCGGCCGTCGAGATCTGCCTGGTCATCATCGCCCTGGGCTTCACCTCGATGATGTTCGGCCTGGTCATCTCCTCGCTGGTGAAGACCTCCGAGAAGACCATGCCGCTCCTGGTGATGTTCGCGATCGTCCAGGTCGTCTTCACCGGCGTGCTCTTCCAGGTCTACGGCTCGCCCGGCCTTGAGCAGTTCGCCTGGCTGATGCCCTCGCGCTGGGCCATCGCCGGCGCCGGCGCCACGCTGGACCTGGCGCACCTCATGCCGCCGTGGGACCCGAAGAAGCCGGGCGACCTCGACCCGCTGTGGGAGCACTCGGCAGGACAGTGGGGCATGAACATCACGATCCTGCTCGCGATCGGCGTCATCTGCGGCTTCGCGGTCGCGCGACTGCTGCGCCGCCACGAGCCGGAGGTCATGCGCAAGTAATCACGTCCGCCCACGGACACGGGCAGACGAACGGGCAGACGAGAAGGGCGGCACCCCGGTGGGGTGCCGCCCTTCGGCGTCTGACGAGCCTCGGCGAAGAGGTCCGTTGATCAGGAGATCAGGCTCAGTAGGCGCCGTTCACGTTGTCCATCGAGCCGTACCTGTCGGCCGCGTAGTTGGCCGCGGCCGTGATGTTGGCGACCGGGTCGTAGATGTTCGTGGACGTGCCCTCGACGTGGTACGCGTTGAACGTGGGCTGGATGACCTGGAGCAGGCCGACCGACGGGGTGCCGTTGATGGCGTTGATGTCCCAGCCGTTCTTGGCGTTCGGGTCGCCCGCGGACTCACGGATGATGTTGCGGTGCAGGCCCTCGTAGGAGCCGGGGATGCCCTTGGCCTTCATGATGTCCAGGGACTGGCGGATCCAGCCGTCGAGGTTGTTGGCGTAGACCGGCTTGCGCGCGGCGGCACGGCTCGCGGCTTCCTTGGCCTTGCGCTCGTCCTCGGCCTTCTTCTTGGCCGCGGCCTCCTCGTCGGCCCGCTTCTTCGCTGCGGCGTCGGCCTCGGCCTTCGCCTTCGCGGCGGCGGCGTCCTTCGCCTGCTTGTCGGCGGTGTTCTGCTGCTTGATGACACCGGCGTGGACGGCCTGCTGGGCGTCGACGTTCTGCTTGAAGGCCACCGGGGCGGCTTCGAGGCTCTGCGTCTGCGTTCCTGCATCGGCGCTGCCCGGCACGAGGGAGAACGCGAGGGCGGCGGCGCCGAGCGTGGCGACACCGGCGATCGAGAACTTCTGGGTCTTGGTCGGCGCGGGGCGACTATGACCAGGGGTGCTGTGCTTGGACATGGCTGATGGACCTCTTCGAATCGCGGAGGTCGCTCTGGCCGGCGGGGGACATTTGCTTCTCCGGCACAAACGCCGCGGTGCGAGACCGCGGCGCCGAGCGACGGGAGCAATTCTTAGCGGGCGCAAAATTCTGTGGCAAAGCAGTGACGTACGAAGCCGGGTAGTGGATCAGGGGGTGCGGCGTACGCTTTGACGGCATTGCGCTCCCTGCGGATAAAGGGATATCTCATCCACTAGGGGACTTCGTACGTGACGTGGGTCCTATGCGCGGGCTCACATCGACCACGTAACAACCTCACCAACAGTTGCCGCTGCAATTCTCTGCGTGAGGAAACTCCTCCGGAAGGAGGAGATGCACGTCGCCGAACTCGTGCCACAGGTAGAGACGGCGTACCGCCTCGGCATAACCCCGGTCCACGGCGGCCCGGCCCGCGACCGCCTCCAGCATCAGCAGATGCGAGGCCTGCGGCTCGTGCAGACCCGTGAGCAGCCCGTCCACCACGCGCACGCCCCGCTCGGGCGTTACTACGAGCTCCGTACGGCCCGCTGCGGCCCGGACCACCCCGTCGGGCCCCGTGGCGGACTCGACGGCGCGCACGGCCGTCGTACCCACCGCGATGACCCGCCCGCCGCCCGCCCTCGCGGCATTGACCAGCCGCGCTGATGTCTCCGGCACCTCGAAGAGCTCGGGATACGGCGGCTCGTGCGCCTCGGGCGAGGCCACCCCCGTATGCAGGACGACCGGCGCGAACTGCACACCCCGGCTCACCAGGCGTGCCACGAGGCCCGCGGTGAAGGGCCGCGCCGCGCTCGGCATCTCCGCGCTGCCCGTCCCGTCGGCCGACGGCAGCGCGAACACGGTCTGGTGGGCGGAGAGCGGCTGGTCCCTCTCCGTATAGGCGTAGCGGATGGGACGCCCGTGCCGCCGCAGCAGCGAGGGCACATCGGCCGGCACCCTGGCCCACCACAACCGCCCGCTCCCCGGGGCCAGCGGCTCGTCGAGGACAAGGCGTACGTCCCCGGGGAGCCGCACGACTGAATTCGCGGGCCCGCCCGCGCGCGCCCGCGTGGTGCCCCGGCCGTCCGGATCCCGCAACTCGACGGCCCACCGTCCGTCGTCGCCCCGGGTCGAGAAATGGACCACCACGCGCGCGTGCCCGACGGTTCCGTCGACCGCTGCGGGCAGTGTCCGTGAGGTGTTCACGATCAGCAGGTCCCCGGCCCGCAGCAGCTCGGGCAGGTCGGCGAACGCGTGATGCGAGACCTCTGTCCCGCGCGACACGAGCAGCCGCACCGCGTCCCTGCCGAGCCCCTGCCCCCGTTGCTCGGCGGGCACACGGGCCGACAGCTCATCGGGCACCCGCACGGCCAGAGTCATCGCGCGTCCAGAAGAGCCAGAAGAGAGGGAGCGGCGTAGCGACCGCTCGGCGGGCGCTCGTCGAGCAGCCGCAGGAAGGAGGGCACCACCGTCTCGGGCGACGGGCGGCCCGAGGCGTCTTCGTCGTCCGGAACGGCAGCTTCGTAGAGATCGGTCCGCATGTCACCGGGATCGACCGCCCACACCCTGATCCCCGGCTCCTCCACGGCAAGGACCGCCGACAGATGATCGAGAGCGGCCTTGGACGCTCCGTACCCGCCCCACGTCTCGTACGCCTCGACGGCCGCGTCGGAGCTGACGTCGACCACCGCCCCCGCCCCCGAGGCCCGCAGCAAGGGCAGCGCCTCCTGGATCAGCCCCAGAGCCGCCACCACATTGGTCTCCAGTGCCTGCCGCAGCCCGTCGAGCGTGAGCTCCTCAAGGCGCACGAGAGGCTCCGCACCCAGCGCGCTCGCGTTGTTCACCAGCAGATCGAGACCGCCCAGCTTGTGCGCGGCGGCCACCAGATCCGCCCGGTGCCCGGCATCGGTGACATCCCCCGCGACGGCCTCCACGCGCGTGCCGCGCCCCGACAGGTCCCGTGCGGACTCATCGAGCGCGGCGGCCGTTCTCGCGTCGAGCACCAGATCCCAGCCCCGCTCGGCGAGCGCCGCCCCCAGCGCACGCCCCAGTCCCTTCGAAGCCCCCGTGATGATCGCTACCGGCATGACATCCGTCCCCTCGGGTCGCCCTGGCAGCCGCTTCTCCAGCGGATGACCCCACGGTAGGAACGGACCCGTCCCCGGCGCCTCGTGCGCGGGCCGCAACGGCCCAGGGTCCTTCGGCCTACGCCCACGGCCCTAGGCTCTGGCCGCCACAGGTCCGATACGCACTGTCACACCCCGCCGGTACGGTGAGGCCATGAGTCAAGGTCACCGGTCCGGCCTGAACGCGGTGAGCTCCGCGCTTCTCGCCATGAGCAGACAGCTGGAGGTGCGCGACGTCCTCAAGACGATCGTCGCCTCGGCCCGCGAACTGCTCGACGCGGAGTATGCGGCGCTCGGTGTCCCGGACGATCACGGAGGGTTCGCCCAGTTCGTCGTCGACGGCGTCAGCGACGAGCAGTGGCGTGCCATCGGCCCGCTGCCCCGTCAGCACGGCATCCTCGCCGCGATGCTGCACAAGGCCGAGCCCGAGCGCCTCGCGGACGTGCGCACGGACCCGCGCTTCGAGGGCTGGCCGTCCGCCCACCCGGACATGTCCGACTTCCTGGGCCTCCCGATCCGGTACGGCGACGAGACGCTCGGCGCGCTCTTCCTCGCCAACAAGCTGCGATCTTCTGGGGGGCGACCCCCAGACCCCCGAAGGCCCGCAAAGCCGGACGGCGGTTGCGGCTTCACGGCCGAGGACGAGGAGCTTCTCTCGCTCCTCGCCCAGCACGCCGCGATCGCCCTCACGAACGCCCGGCTCTACGAACGCAGCCGCGAGCTGACCATCGCCGAGGAGCGCTCACGCCTCGCCCATGAACTGCACGACGCGGTCAGCCAGAAGCTGTTCTCGCTGCGCCTGACGGCCCAGGCCGCCGCGGCCCTGGTGGACCGCGACCCCTCGCGCGCCAAGGGCGAACTGCAGCAGGTGGCCGTGCTCGCGGCCGAGGCCGCCGACGAACTGCGCGCCGCCGTCGTGGAGTTGCGCCCCGCGGCCCTGGACGAGGACGGCCTGGTCGCCACCTTGCGCACGCACACGCAGGTCCTGGACCGCGCGCACTCGGCCGAAGTCACCTTCGAGAGCGGCGGCATCCGCGCCCTGCCGGCATCCCAGGAGGAGGCGATGCTGCGGGTCGCCCAGGAGGCCCTGCACAATGCCTTGCGCCACTCCGGCGCGGAACGCGTCTGCGTGACCCTGGTGCGTCAAGGAGCGGGAGCCGTGCTGCGCGTCACCGACGACGGCAGCGGCTTCGACCCGCGCGCGATCCGCCGCGCGGGGCGGCACTTGGGCCTGGTCTCCATGCGGGACCGGGCCGGCGGGGTCGGCGGACGGCTGACCGTGGAATCGGAGCCCGGAAAGGGCACGACGATCGAGATGGAGGTTCCCGGTGGCTGACGCTGTGTTCAATCCGAAGACAGGGATCCGGGTACTGCTGGTCGACGACCACCAGGTGGTCCGCCGCGGTCTGCGTACGTTCCTCGAGGTGCAGGACGACATCGAGGTCGTGGGCGAGGCGTCGGACGGCGCCGAAGGGGTCGAGCAGGCCGAGAAGTTGAAACCGGACGTCGTCCTCATGGACGTCAAGATGCCGGGCATGGACGGCGTCGAGGCGCTGCGCAAACTCCGCGAACTGGCCAACCCCGCGCGCGTGCTCATCGTCACCAGCTTCACCGAGCAGCGCACGGTCGTCCCGGCCCTGCGCGCGGGCGCCGCCGGGTATGTCTACAAGGACGTCGACCCGGAGGCCCTGGCGGGCGCCATCCGCTCCGTGCACGCGGGCCATGTGCTGCTCCAGCCCGAGGTGGCGGGAGCGCTGCTGTCCCAGGAGGAGGCCAACACCGGGCAGGGGAGAGGCGGTTCGCTCACCGAGCGGGAGCGCGAGGTCCTGGGGCTCATCGCCGACGGCCGCTCGAACCGCGAGATCGCGCGTGCTCTCGTGCTCTCCGAGAAGACCGTCAAGACCCACGTCTCGAACATCCTGATGAAGCTGGACCTCGCCGACCGCACCCAGGCCGCCCTGTGGGCCGTACGACATGGTGTGACCGGCTGATCCACGCTCCGGCGCACACCGTCAACCGGCAGAACGGAACGTCGTGTTCCGGGCTGAGATTCATACCGTCGTGTGGATGTCCCTCGTTTGGCGCAACCTGTGAGCCGCCCGGCCGTTCTCCAGTGCGTGCTGCGGCGGCTGGCCGCAGCGATCGCAAGGAGGGTCCAGAAGTGAAGAACCTGAAGAAGGCCGCTGCTGTCACGATGGTGGCGGGTGGCCTCGTCGTCGCCGGTGCCGGTCTCGCCTCCGCCACGGGCGGCGCGCACGCGGACGGCAAGGCCGTGAAGTCGCCGGGCGTCGGCTCGGGCAACCTCGTCCAGGCGCCGGTGCACATCCCCGTGAACGCCGTGGGCAACACCGTGTCGGTCATCGGTGCCCTCAACCCGGCCTTCGCGAACAACGGCCTCAACACCTGAGGCACGCCCCAGGCGCAGCAGTGACTACCGGCCTCCCGGGTGCTTCCCCGGGGGGCCGGTCTGCGGTGTGCCCCCGTGCCCCGTAAGGGGCGCGGGGAACCGCGCGCCGAGCCACGGCGCTCCCGCAGCCGGACAAAGTCCCCCGCCGCGCAGCGGCAGCCGCCGGGCAACCCCGGGACCGCTCAGGCCCCCTCCGAGGGCTATCGCTCCCGCTCCTCCACGTAAGCGTTGTAGGCGGCCACCTGAGCCCGCCGAGCCGTCCGTTCGACCGGACGCAGCGCCGCCCCCCGCGCAGCCATCTCCGAGGCGCTCACGGCCCCGCCATGGCCGTTCTCGAACGCCACCGAGACCAGCAGGCCGACCCGCTGGGCCAGCTCCAACACCCGTACCGCACGCGGCGGGTATCCCGGCGCGAGAGCCTCCCGCCCCCGCTCGGCCCGCGCCCGGTACGCGTCCACCGCCGCTTCGGCCACCGGACCCGAGCCCGCGACATCGAGCTTCGAGAGCACCTCCGTCGCCTCCCGCAGCGCCTCGGCGAGCTCACGCTCCGCCTCGCCCAGCGAGGGCACATCGGCGGGCGGCGCCTCCCGTACCGGCAGGCAGTGCCAGAGGACCTCCACGTGCACATCACCGGCGGGCCCCGCCTCGGACACCTCGGGCACGAGACCGTACGGCGCCCCGTAGGCGACGACGGCCTCCTCCGCCTCAAGCGCCCGCGCGTTGAAGGCGGGCGGCCCGCTCAGGCCGAGCGGATGGCCCGGCGCGGGCAGCGCGAGCCGCAGCCCGGTCACCCCCAGCGTGCGCAATCGTCCGAGGGCGAGCGTGAGACCGACGGGACCCGACTCGCCGGGGAGACCTTCGACCCGGTGCACGGCGTCGTCGCCGACCATCGCGAGCACCGCGTCGTCCGGCGAGACAAGTCCGGCAAGAAGGGCATTTCCCCATGCTGCCAAGCGTCCTGAGCGTGGTTCCGAGAGCATGCGTACAGCCTAAGGACCGGGCTAAGGGCTGGAGCGCTCGGCCGGTGGCGTAGGTTTTCTCCCAGGGGACTGCGTCCACAGACGCAAGCGACAGCCGAGACTGCAATGGGAGACAACGCGCTCATGAGCGATGTACTGGAGCTGGAGGACGTATCCGTGGTCCGCGAGGGCCGGGCTCTGGTGGACCAGGTCTCCTGGTCGGTCAAGGAGGGTGAGCGATGGGTCATCCTCGGGCCGAACGGCGCGGGCAAGACCACCCTTCTGAACGTCGCGTCCAGCTACCTCTACCCGAGCACCGGCACCGCCACCATCCTCGGCGAGACCCTCGGCAAGCCCGGCACGGACGTCTTCGAGCTCCGCCCGCGCATCGGCGTCGCCGGTATCGCGATGGCCGAGAAGCTGCCCAAGGGCCAGACCGTGCTCCAGACGGTGCTCACGGCCGCGTACGGCATGACGGCCGGCTGGCACGAGGACTACGAGGACGTCGACGAGCAGCGCGCCCGCGCCTTCCTCGACCGCCTCGGCATGACCGACTACCTGGACCGCAAGTTCGGCACCCTCTCCGAGGGCGAGCGCAAGCGCACCCTGATCGCGCGCGCCCTGATGACGGACCCCGAGCTGCTCCTCCTCGACGAGCCCGCCGCGGGCCTCGACCTCGGCGGCCGCGAAGACCTCGTACGCCGCCTCGGCCGCCTCGCCCGCGACCCGATCGCCCCCTCGATGATCATGGTCACGCACCACGTCGAGGAGATCGCCCCCGGCTTCACCCACGTCCTGATGATCCGCCAGGGCAAGATCATGGCCGCGGGCCCGCTGGAGCTCGAACTGACCTCCCGCAACCTCTCCCTCTGCTTCGGACTGCCCCTGGTGGTCGAGGAGCGGGGCGAGCGCTGGAGCGCACAGGGTCTCCCGCTCGGCTGACACCGGCGCGAACGGCCGGGCCCGCTCCGGCCGATAGATCACGTGCCCTGTGCGGGAAGGTCCCGCGGTCCTACCATGACCATGTGGACATCGACGCATGGGTGTGGTGGCTGATCGGCGCCGCCGCGCTCGGAATCCCGCTCGTACTGACCGCGATGCCGGAGTTCGGCATGCTCTCCGTGGGCGCCGTCGCGGGCGCCGTGACCGCGGGCCTCGGCGGCGGCACCGTACTCCAAGTCATCGTCTTCGCCGCGGTGTCGGTCGCGCTCATCGCGGTCGTACGCCCCGTGGCGGCGCGCCAGCGCTCCCAACGGCCCGAACTGGCCACGGGAGTGGACGCGTTGAAGGGCAGGACAGCCGTCGTCCTGGAACGGGTCGACGCCTCAGGAGGCCGGATCAAGCTCGCCGGCGAGATCTGGTCGGCCCGCTCGCTCGACACCTCGCAGAGCTACGAGGCGGGACGCGAGGTGGATGTCGTCGAGATCGACGGAGCGACCGCCGTCGTCATGTGACGGCCGTCGTCAGGTGAATGCACCACGGGGTGTGCGACGGTCTGACAGACTCGACCAGCAAGATCTTCACGGGGGCGGGTTCAGGCTCCGCGGATCTTTGGGGAACACCGAGCAAGAGGGGTACGGGGAACAACGATGCAACCAATCATCATCGTCCTGATCATTCTGGTGGTGCTGGTCTTCATCGCCCTGATCAAGACGATCCAGGTGATCCCGCAGGCCAGCGCGGCGATCGTCGAGCGCTTCGGCCGCTACACACGCACGCTGAACGCGGGCCTGAACATCGTCGTCCCGTTCATCGACTCGATCCGCAACCGCATCGACCTCCGTGAACAGGTCGTCCCGTTCCCGCCCCAGCCGGTGATCACCCAGGACAACCTCGTGGTGAACATCGACACCGTCATCTACTACCAGGTGACCGACGCCCGCGCCGCGACGTACGAAGTCGCCAGCTACATCCAGGCGATCGAGCAGCTCACGGTCACCACCCTCCGCAACATCATCGGTGGCATGGACCTCGAGCGGACCCTGACGTCCCGCGAGGAGATCAACGCCGCGCTGCGCGGCGTCCTCGACGAGGCCACCGGCAAGTGGGGCATCCGCGTCAACCGCGTCGAGCTCAAGGCGATCGAGCCGCCGACCTCCATCCAGGACTCGATGGAGAAGCAGATGCGCGCCGACCGCGACAAGCGCGCCGCGATCCTCCAGGCCGAAGGTGTCCGGCAGTCGGAGATCCTGCGCGCCGAAGGTGAGAAGCAGTCCGCGATCCTGCGCGCCGAAGGTGAGGCCAAGGCCGCGGCCCTGCGCGCCGAGGGCGAGGCCCAGGCGATCCGCACGGTCTTCGAGTCCATCCACGCGGGCGACCCGGACCAGAAGCTCCTCTCCTACCAGTACCTCCAGATGCTCCCGAAGATCGCCGAGGGCGACGCGAACAAGCTCTGGATCGTGCCCAGCGAGATCGGCGACGCCCTCAAGGGCCTCGGTGGCGCGCTCGGCAACTTCAACCCCATGGGCGGCGGCTCTGGCGGCGCCCCCAAGGAGCGCCGCGAACAACCGCCGATCGACTGAGAGCCCCGAAGGGGCGCGGGGAACTGCACGCTCAGCCAAGAACAACCCGCACGCGCCTACGCGGCAGACGTCGCCAGCCAACCCGGCAGCGTCGCCAACCCGTCCCGGCCGAGCGCCAGCAACATCGCATCCGCGGGAGTCGGCTCAAAGGGCTGCCGCAACAACGGCATCCCGGCCTCCTCGGGGGTGCGGTCCGCCTTGCGGTGATTGTCCGTCGCGCACGAAGCGACCGTGTTCAGCCAGGAGTCCCTGCCGCCCTGCGCCCGCGGCACCACATGGTCCACGGTCGTCGCCCGCCTCCCGCAGTACGCGCACCGGTGCTGGTCCCTCACGAGAACACCGCGCCGTGACCACGGAGCCTGTCTTCGGAACGGCACCCGTACATACCTGGAGAGCCTGATCACCCGCGGCACCGGTATCTCGACCGCCGCCGCGCGCACACGGAGTCCGGGGTGGGCCTGCTCCACGACGGCCTTGTCCGTCAGGACCAGCACGACGGCACGGTTCAGCGTCACCGTCGACAGCGGCTCGAAGCTCGCGTTCAGCACCAGCGTGTCCCGCATTTCGCCCACCTCCCGTATGCACACCGACCCACCCCCTGGCGGGCTGGGATCAACTCTGGCCGGGCACGCCGAGATGGACAACGCAATAAAAAATGCCCGCCCCTGATCACTTCCATGACCAGGGGCGGGCAAACGTTCGGTGAACGCTCAGCTACCGGCGGGAGCCGCGTACTCGGCGAGCACCTGCGCGCGTCCGAGCGTGTGGAACCGGAGGTTGAATCCGATGACGGCGGGCGAAGCGTCCGAGTCCGGCCCGAGCTTCTCCTGGTCCACCGCGTACACGGTGAACACATAACGGTGCGCCGGGTCGCCGGGCGGCGGCGCCGCGCCCCCGAACTCCTTCGTCCCGTAGTCGTTGCGCACCTGCACCGCACCCTCGGGCAGTCCCTCGAACTTGCCGCTGCCCGCACCGGTGGGCAGCTCGGTCACCGACACCGGGATGTCGATGACGGACCAGTGCCAGAACCCGCTGCCCGTGGGAGCGTCCGGGTCGAAGCACGTCACGGCGAAGCTCTTGGTCTCCGGCGGGAAGCCCTCCCACCGCAGGTGCGGCGAGGTGTTCCCGGCCGCATGGACCTGAGCGTCCTTAAGGACCGCCCCCGGCTCGAAGTCCTCGCTCACGACCGTGAACGACGCCACGGGCGGATGGAAGTCATGGGGAAGCGGCGGCCTCTTGAGCTCGGTCACGTCGGCACCTCCTGGTTGGTTCCTGATCGGCGGTAGCTCTGCAGCTCTTCCGTACCGAGCCTAGAACCAGTTGCGCTTGCTGCCGACCTGGGACAGCCACTCGTTGAGGTACGCCGCCCAGTCCGTGCCCTGGAAGTCGTTCAGGCCGACCTTGAACGACCGGAACGAGTCGCTGCCCTCGCTGAAGAGACCGGGCTTCTTGTCCATCTCCAGGATGACGTCCATCTCGCGGTCGTCGGCCACGAAGCTCAACTCGACCTGGTTCAGGCCGCGGTACTGCTGCGGCGGGAAGAACTCGATCTCCTGGTAGAACGGCAGCTTCTGGCGCGTGCCGCGGATGTGCCCGCGCTCCATGTCGGCGCTCTTGAAGCGGAAGCCCAGCTGGATGAAGGCGTCCAGGATGGCCTGCTGCGCCGGCAGCGGGTGCACGTTGACCGGGTCCAGGTCGCCGGAGTCCACGGCCCGCGCGATCTCGAGCTCGGTGGTCACACCGATGTTCATCCCGCGCAGCTGCTGCCCGTCGATGGAGGTGACCGGCGTCTCCCAGGGGATCTCGAGGCCGAACGGCACCGCGTGCACCTGGCCCGCCTGGAGCGTGAAGGCCCCACCGAGGCGCAGCTTCGTGAACTCGATGTCCTGCTTCGTCTCCTGGTCGTTGCCCTCGACCTCGACCCGCGCCTGCAGACCGACGGAAAGACCCTCGATCTCTTGGTCCACGGATCCGCCCTGGATCCGCACCTCACCCTGGACGACACCACCGGGTACGACATTGACCTCGGTCAGCACCGTCTCCACCGAGGCACCGCCGGCACCCAGGCTCGCAAGCAGCTTCTTGAACCCCATGACTCTCCTCCCCCAGGCCCCGCCTGTGGTTCGACTCGACTCGACTTGAATCCTTGATCCATACAAACGCGGTGAACCCACGTCCGGTTCCGCGTCCTCACCCTGGCAATCGGTACGGCCGGTGACCACCCACCCGTACAGACCGTCTCCATTAGGCTCGGACGCCATGATCGAGGCCCTTGACCGTACGCCCCTCACACGTGACTTCTTCGAGCGCCCTGTCCTCGACGTGGCCCCGGATCTACTGGGCCGCGTTCTCGTCCGCACCTCACCGGACGGTCCGATCGAGCTGCGCCTGACAGAGGTGGAGGCGTACGCGGGCGAGGCCGATCCGGGTTCACATGCCTATCGCGGCCCCACCGCCCGCAACAGCGTGATGTTCGGTCCGCCCGGACACGCGTACGTCTACTTCACCTACGGCATGTGGCACTGCCTCAACGTCGTGTGCGGCCCGGAGGGCAAGGCGAGCGGAGTCCTGCTCAGGGCCGGGGAGATCACGACCGGTGCCGAGATCGCCCGCAAGCGTCGACTCTCGGCCCGCAACGACAGGGAACTGGCCAAGGGCCCGGCGCGCCTGGCCACAGCCCTTGACGTGGACCGAAGCCTGAACGGCGCCGACCTCTGCGCGGGCCAGGACGCTCCTCTCACCCTCCTTGCGGGCACCCCCGTCCACCCCGACCAGGTCAGCAACGGCCCCCGCACGGGAGTCGGCGGCGACGGAGCCGTCCACCCCTGGCGCTTCTGGACCCCCAACGACCCGACGGTGAGCCCTTATCGGGCCCATACGCCCCGACGCCGCTCAACTTGACGCGGCCCATGGCGGACCGTAATGTGGCCCGAGCCGCTTGACCCGGGTACGGCAATCTGCCAGCAGCCGGAAGCGGCCAACCACTACCTACAACTTCCCCTCAGCGGGGGCGAATTTGGCGTGCTCGCATGCCTGAATTCGAACTCGCGGAACTCGATTATGAGTTGCCGAGGGAATCCGCTAACGTAGTGAACACGCCGAAAGGCAAAGGCCCTCCAACGGCCACCGGAAATGAAATCCGAACCGGAAACGGAACGGAAAACGGATCTGGTAAGGTTGGAAACACGAAATACCGAAGGGAAGCGCCCGGAGGAAAGCCCGAGAGGGTGAGTACAAAGGAAGCGTCCGTTCCTTGAGAACTCAACAGCGTGCCAAAAGTCAACGCC
>NZ_JBEYTL010000036.1:0-37117 GCF_040643025.1 Streptomyces sp. NPDC047525 | reverse complement strand
ATCCAAGAAGCCGTCCGCTTCGCCGACACCATCCACCACCTCGACACCCAAGGCGTCACCACCTACCTCGAACTCGGACCCGACACCACCCTCACGGATCTGGGTCAGCAGACCGCGGAGGACGGGGTCTTCGTGCCCCTGCTGCGCCGCGGCCGCCACGAACCGTCCGAGGCGGTCGCGGGCCTCGCGCGGGCAGCCGCCTGCGGTGTGGCCGTGGACTGGGAGGCGTACTACGCGGACAGCGACGCGCGGCTCGTCGAGTTGCCGACGTACGCCTTCCGGCGTGAGCACTACTGGCTGCTGCCCGAGTCCCGCACGGATGCCCGCAGCCTCGGCATCGACCCGGCGGGACACCCCCTGCTCGCGACATCGGTGGAGCTCGCCGACCGCGAGGAGCTGGTGTTCACCAGCCGTCTCTCGCCGAGCAGTCATCCGTGGCTGGCCGATCACGCCATCAACGGCACGGTGCTCGTGCCGGCCACGGCGTTCTTCGAACTCGCCGTGGCGGCCGGTGACCAGGCAGGTGCCGGTCGGCTCGCCGAGCTGACCCTGGAGGCACCCCTCGTGCTGCCCGAGGGGCAGGCCGTGCGGGTGCAGGTCGTGGTCGCCGCGCCGGACGCCTCGGGCCTGCGGCCGTTGACCGTGCACGCCCGGCCGGAGCCGGGGGACGACGAGCCGCAGCCGTGGACACGGTGCGCTTCTGGTGCCCTCGAATCCGGTGGCGCCACGGCGGCCGTGGCGGAGCTGCCCCGGCAGTGGCCGCCCGCCGAGGCCGTCGCAGTGCCGATGGACGGCGCGTACGAGCGCCTCGCGGACCTCGGTTACGAGTACGGGAGCGCGTTCCAAGGCCTGCGGGGCATGTGGCAGGCGCCGGGCCGTACGTACGCCGAGGTGGCGCTCCCGGCCGAACTGCGGGGCGACGCGGACCTCTTCGGCCTGCATCCCGCGCTGTTCGACGCGGTGCTGCACCCGGTCGTCCTGGCGGCGGCCGACATGAGCAGGCCCGAGGAGATCCGGCTGCCGTTCGCGTGGAGCGGCGGTGCGCTGCTCGCGTCGGGGGCCGCGGAGCTACGGGTCGTCATCACCGAGACCGGCACGGACACCGTGCGGCTCGACCTGTTCGACACCGCGGGGGCTCCGGTCGCGGTCGTCGAGTCGCTGGCGCTGCGTGCGGTCGCCAAGGACGCGGTCGCACCGGCGGCACAGGGGCCGGGTGACGCCCTGTTCCAGCTGGACTGGCCCGTCGTGACCGCGGCGGACGGCTCCGCGCTGCGGATCGCCGAGCTGGGTGACGCCACGGAGCTGCCCTCGTCGTACGACGCGGATGTGCTGCTCGTACGGATCGACGGCGAGGATTCCGACGCGTCCGCTCACCAGAGCGTGCGGCGCGCGCTGGCCGTGACCCAGGAGTGGCTCGGCGACGAGCGCTTCGAGGGCTCGCGCCTGGTGTTCGTCACCCGTGGTGCGGTCGGCGCGCTGCCCGACGACGAGGTTCCGGGGCTCGCCGGAGCGCCGGTGTGGGGTCTGGTGCGTTCGGTGCAGTCCGAGCACCCGGACCGCGTGGTGCTCGTCGACGTCGACGGGAGCGGCGAGGCGCAGGAGCTCGTCGCCGCCGCGGTGGCGACCGGTGAACCCCAGATCGCGGTGCGCAGCGGGGAGTTGCGGGTGCCGCGGCTTTCGCGGCGGACCGTCGGCGGGGACGCCGAAGCGCCCGAGTTCGACGCGGAGGGGACCGTTCTCGTCACCGGCGGCACGGGCGGTCTGGGCGCTCTGTTCGCCCGTCACCTGGTGACCGAGTACGGCGTGCGGCGGCTGCTCCTGACCAGCCGCCGCGGGCCGCAGGCACCGGGCGCCGATGCCTTGGCCGCCGAACTCGGCGAGCTGGGAGCCGACGTCACGGTCACCGCCTGCGACGTGAGTGACCGTCAGTCCTTGGAGGCGGCCCTCGAGGGGCACACCCTGACGGGTGTGGTGCACACCGCGGGCGTCCTCGACGACGCGACGGTGCAGTCGCTGGCCGAGGAGCAGCTGACTGCCGTGCTGCGGCCCAAGGCTGACGCGGCCCGGCATCTGCACGAGCTGACGGAGGGGCAGCCGCTGAAGGCGTTCGTGCTGTTCTCCTCGGTCTCGGGCATCACCGGCACCGCGGGCCAGGCCAACTACGCGGCTGCCAACACCTATCTGGACGCTCTCGCCGCGCACCGCCGTGCCCGCGGCCTGGCCGCGACATCCCTGGCCTGGGGTCTGTGGGACGGCACGCACGGCATGGGTGCGGACCTGGGCGAGGCGGATCTGGCGCGCTGGACGCGGGCCGGTGTCACGCCGCTCGACCCGGACACCGGGCTCGCCCTCTTCGATGCCGCGCTCGCGGGCGGTCCGGCCCTTGCCGTGCCCGCCAAGTTCGACCTGGGCCGGATGCGCGTCGCGGGTGGGCTGCCCGCCGCGCCGCTGCGAGGGCTGGTGCGCACGCGCCGTTCCGTCGCCAAGGCCGCACCGGCGGGCGCCGACGGCGCCTGGGCCTCGCAGATCGCGGCGCTGCCCAACTGTGAGGGGCTCGGCGCGGTCATGGAACTGGTGCGTACGGTCGTCGCCGGAGTGCTGGGGCACGCGAGCGCCGACCGGATCGATCCCGAACGGTCCTTCAAGGACATCGGCTTCGACTCGCTGGCCGGGGTGGAGCTGCGCAACCGGCTGATCGCCGCGACCGGGCTCCGCCTGCCCGCGACGCTGGTGTTCGACCACCCCTCGCCCACCGCTCTCGGCTCGTATCTGCACGGCAAGGTCGTGACCGGGGCGAAGCCCGCGGTGGCGCCCGCTCCCGTGCGGCGGGGCGCGGCGGACGAGCCGATCGCGATCATCGGCATGGCCTGCCGCTTCCCCGGCGGGGTGCGTTCGCCGGAGGCCCTGTGGCGGCTGGTGTCCGACGGCACGGACGCGATCAGCGAGTTCCCCGTCAACCGGGACTGGGACCTGGACGGCCTGTACGACCCGGACCCGGAGCGGACCGGCACGTCCTACACGCGGCACGGCGGGTTCCTGCACGACGCCGACGAGTTCGACCCGGCGTTCTTCGGGATGTCGCCGCGCGAGGCGACGGCGACCGATCCCCAGCAGCGGCTGCTGCTCGAGACGGCGTGGGAGACGTTCGAGAGCGCGGGCATCGATCCCGCCGTGCTGCGCGGCTCCCGGACCGGGGTGTTCGCGGGCGCCATGTACGACGACTACGCGTCGCGGCTCGCGAGGAGCCCCGAGGAGTTCGAGGGCTTCCTGCTCGCCGGCAACCTCTCCAGCGTCGTGTCCGGGCGCCTCTCCTACCAGTACGGGCTCGAAGGCCCCGCGGTGACCGTGGACACGGCGTGCTCGTCGTCCCTGGTGGCGCTGCATCTGGCGGCGAGCGCGCTGCGGCAGGGCGAGTGCGATCTGGCGCTCGCCGGTGGTGTCACCGTGATGTCGGGGCCCAACACGTTCGTGGAGTTCTCCCGGCAGCGTGGTCTGTCCGAGGACGGGCGGTGCCGCTCCTTCTCCGCCGATGCCTCGGGCACCGGCTGGGCCGAGGGCGTGGGGCTGCTCCTGGTCGAGAAGTTGTCCGACGCGCACCGCAACGGGCATCGCGTCCTGGCCGTCGTCCGCGCAACCGCCGTCAACCAGGACGGGGCGTCGAACGGTCTGACCGCGCCGAACGGGCCCTCCCAGGAGCGTGTGATCCGGCAGGCCCTGGCCGCGGCCGGGCTCCGCCCCGACGAGGTCGACGCCGTCGAGGCGCACGGCACCGGCACCAGCCTCGGCGATCCGATCGAGGCGCAGGCCCTGATGGAGACGTACGGACAGGACAGGCCCGAGGGACGGCCGTTGTACCTGGGGTCCCTGAAGTCCAACATCGGGCACGCCCAGGCTGCCGCCGGTGTGGGCGGCGTGATCAAGATGATCGAGGCGATGCGGCACCAGGTGCTGCCGCGCACCCTCCATGCGGAGAACCCCTCGGCGCACATCGACTGGGACGCGGGGGCCGTGGAGCTGCTCACCGAGGCGCGGCCATGGCCGGTCACGGGGCGTCCGGCCCGCGCCGGCGTGTCGTCGTTCGGCATCAGCGGCACCAACGCGCACGTCGTGCTCGAGCAGGCACCGGCCGAACCGGACGCCCCCGCGGGCGAATCGACGGACCTCGACGGTGGCGTGCTGCCGCTGCTCCTGTCCGCCAAGGACGACCGGGCGCTGCGTGAGCAGGCGGGGCGCCTCCACGACCACCTGGCCGGGCGGGCCGACCTGCGACCCGGGGACGTCGGGTTCACCTTGGCGACGGCTCGGGCCCGCATGGAGCGGCGCGCCGCAGTCGTCGGCGCGAGCCGGTCGGAGCTGCTCGAGGGCCTTCGCGTCCTGGCCGACGGCGAGCAGTCGCCGTCGGTGGTGCGCGCGGGGAGCGGCCGACGGGGCAGGACGGCGTTCCTGTTCACCGGGCAGGGCAGCCAACGCCTGGGCATGGGACGTGAGTTGTACGAGAGCAGCCCTGTGTTCGCCGCGGCCCTCGACGAGGTCTGCGCTCACCTGGACCGGGAGCTGCCGTATCCGCTCAAGGACGTGCTGTTCGCCCGGCCGGACTCGGCGAACGCGGCCCTGGTCGACCAGACGGTGTTCACCCAGGCCGCGCTGTTCGCGGTGGAGACCGCGCTGTTCCGGCTGGCCCGGCACCACGGCCTCGCGCCGGACTTCCTGATGGGCCACTCCATCGGCGAGGTCACCGCGGCGCATGCCGCCGGGGTGCTCGACCTGGCGGACGCGTGCACGCTGGTCGCCGAGCGCGGCCGTCTGATGCAGGCCGCGCGTGAGGGCGGCGCGATGGTGGCGCTGCAGGCAGGCGAGGAGGAAGTGCGGGCGCATCTCGCACAGTTCGACCCGCGGGCCGTGGCGGTCGCCGGGGTCAACGGGCCGCGGGCGACGGTCGTCTCGGGCGACGCGGATCTGGTCGCGGCGATCGCCGAGCACTGGCGGGAGCAGGGTCGCAGGACCAAGCGGCTGCCGGTCAGCCACGCGTTCCACTCCCCGCACATGGAGGAGGTGCTCGAGGAGTTCCGGTCGGTGGCCGCCACTTTGACGTATCACGAGCCGCGCATCCCGCTCGTGTCCAACGTGACCGGTGAGCGGGCCACCGCCGAGCAGCTGGCCTCGCCCGACTACTGGGCGACACACATCCGGGAGGCGGTGCGCTTCTTCGACGGCATCCGCTGGCTGGAGTCGCAGGACGTCACCGAGTTCATCGAGCTGGGCCCGGACGGGGTGCTGACCGCGATGGCGCAGGACTGCCTGTCCGAGGACCCGGGACTTCTCGTGCCGGTGCTGCGGTCGGGCCGGTCCGAGGCCGAGGCGTTCGCCGGGGCCGTGGCGCAGGCGCTGCTGCGCGGCGCGGACGCCGACTGGTCGACGCTGTTCCCCGGGGCGCGCCGCACCGATCTGCCCACCTACGCCTTCCAGCGCGGGCGTTACTGGCTCCAGGGTCCTGCGGCGGCGGGTGACGCGGAGGACTTCGGGCTCGGCTCCGCCGGGCATCCGCTGCTCGGTGCTGCGGTGCGCCTCGCGGACCGCGACGCGTATCTGCTGACCGGCCGGATCGCGCGGCACGGCCACGGCTGGATCGCCGACCACGCCGTGCAGGGCCTGGTGCTCGTGCCCGCCACCGGCCTGCTGGAACTGGTGCTGCGCGCCGGTGAACACGTCGGCTGCGCCCACGTCGTGGATCTCACCCTGGCCGCACCGCTCGTCCTGCCCGAGCAGGGTGGCGTGCAGGTGCAGGTCGTCGTGGGTGAGCCCGACACGGCGGGTGGCAGGCCGGTCACCGTGTACGCGAGGGCCGAGCGGGACGGCGCGGACGCGCCGTGGACGACGCACGCCGAAGGCCTGCTCGCCGGTGACACGGAACCCGGGTCGGGGCTCATGTCCTGGCCTCCCGTGGACGCCGACGAGGTGGACCTCGACGGTGTGTACGAGCGGCTCGAAGCCGACGGGTACGGCTACGGTCCCGCGTTCCGCAACCTGCGGCGCGTGTGGAAGGGGCAGGGCGAGCTGTTCGCGGAGGTCTCCCTGGGCGAGGAACTGCGCTCCGGGGCCGCCCAGTTCGGCCTGCATCCGGCGCTCCTCGATGCCGCCCTGCATCCGCTGCTGCCGGGTGTCGTGGAGGAGGGCGGCACGTCGTGGCTGCCGTTCGCCTGGTCCGGGGTGAGCCTGTACGCGACCGGGGCCACGCATCTGCGGGTGCGTCTCACCCTGGTCGGTGACGGGGACGATTCCCTGCAGACCCGGCTCACGGTCGCCGACGGCACCGGCGCCCCGGTCGCGGCCGCCGATTCGCTGCTCCTGCGGCCGCTGTCGAAGGGGGCCCTGCGTGAGGCAGGCGCCGCCGCCTCACGGGACGGTCTGCTGCGCATGAGCTGGACCGAGACACCGTCCATCGCCAGCGCCGTCGGTACGGCGGACTGGGCCGTGCTCGGCGACGGTCCCGCGGGGCTCGGGGTCGACGTGGTGTACGCCGACCCCGCCGCGCTCGGCGCCGATCTCGACGCGGGGCGTGCGGTGCCGCCGGTGGTGGTGCTGCCCGCGCTCGCGGCTCCGGGCGACGCCGGCGACGACCTGCCCGAGCGGGCCCGTCGTGCCGTCGGACGGACGCTGGGCACGCTGCAGGCGTGGCTGGCCGACGAACGGGTCGCCGGATCCCGCCTGGTGGTCGTCACCCGGGGCGCGGTGGCGGTCGGCGCCGAGGACGTGCCCGACCTGGCGCATGCCGGGGTGTGGGGTCTGGTCAGGTCCGCGCAGACGGAGAACCCGGACCGGATCACGCTCGTCGACCTCGACCCGGGCGACACCGGCGGTGCGACGGCCGACGCGCTGGCCGCGGCGGTGGCGAGCGGCGCATCGCAGGTGGCGGTACGCGGCGGTGCGCTGTCCGTGCCACGCCTGGCCCGCACCGGCAGGACGGCCGACGCACAGGAGCCGCGCTGGGACCGCGGCACGGTCCTGATCACCGGCGCCACGGGCACGCTCGGCACGGTGCTCGCCCGGCACCTGGTCACCGAACACGGCGCACGCAGGCTCCTGTTGCTCAGCCGGCGAGGCCCGGACGCCCCGGGCGCCGCCGAGCTGCGTGAGGAACTGACCGGACTGGGTGCCGAGGTCGCCATGGCGGCCTGTGACGTGACGGACCGGGATTCCCTCACCGGGGTCCTGGAGACCATCGGGCAGGAGCATCCGCTGACCGCGGTCGTGCACACGGCGGGAGTTCTCCAGGACACCACGGTCGGGCAGCTCACGGCCGAGCAGCTGGAGCGGGTGATGCGGCCGAAGGTGGACGCGGCCTGGCATCTGCACGAGCTGACGCGGGATGCGGACCTGACCGCGTTCGTCCTGTACTCGTCGGTGGCCGGTCTGGTCGGCACCGCGGGCCAGGCCAACTACGCGGCGGGCAACACGTTCCTGGACGCCCTCGCCGCCCACCGCCACGCCGACGGCCTGCCCGCCACCTCGCTCGCCTGGGGTCTGTGGGGCGAGAGCAGCACCATCTCCGGCGGGCTCGACGACACGGACCTGCGGCGCCTGGCCCAGCTGGGGCTGCTGCCGCTGGCCACCAAGGACGCCATGGACCTGTTCGACGCGGCGCCCGCCACCGGCGAGGCCGTGCTCGCGGTCAGCCGTCTCGACGTGGCGGCCCTGCGGGCCCGTGGCGCCCAGCTGCCGGCGACGCTGCGGTCCTTGCTGCCCTCGTCGCGGCGTACGGCCACGGCGAGTGCGGCGGCCGCGGGTGCGGCCGAGGAGCCGCTGTCCGTACGGCTCGCGCAGCTCGCCGACGGCGATCGGGAGCGGTTCCTGACCGATCTCGTGCGCACCCAGGTGGCCGCCGTCCTCGGGCACGGGGATCTGGGCGCCATCGAGCCCGACCGGGCGTTCCAGGAGCTCGGCTTCGACTCGCTGACCGCGGTGGAGCTGCGCAACCAGGTGAACCGGGCGACCGGTCTCCGGCTTCCCACGACGCTTGTCTTCGACCATCCGTCGCCGCAGGCGCTGGCCCGGTACGTGCTGGGTGAACTGGCCGTCGAGGAGTCGTCGGCCGCGGATCCCGTCCTGTCCTCCCTCGACGGCCTCGAGGCGGCGATCGGTTCGGCCGCCCCCGACCAGGAGGCGCGCGACCGCATCACCGTCCGGCTCCGGGAACTGCTCGAAGCGGCCGAGGCCGCGGGCCGCCCCGACGGCGGCTCGCAGGAGGCCGGGGACGACACGGACCTGGACGCGGCCAGCGACGAGGAGCTGTTCGCGCTCCTGGACGAGGGCGAGTGATGGCCGGCGGATCCCGTCCTGCGGCCACGGCCGCCGAGCCCGCAGGGCGCTGCCCGGCACCACCGCCGACGGCGCGGACCTCGGTCCGCGGCACATCGCCCACGTACACCGCACACACCGACATCCGGGAGCTGAATTCACGTGGCTGACGAGGCGCAACTCCGCGACTACCTCAAGAAGGCCATCACCGACGCACGCGACGCCAAGCGACGCCTGCGGGAGGCCGAGGACAGGGCGCGCGAGCCGATCGCGGTCGTGTCGATGGCCTGCCGCTATCCGGGCGGCGTGGCCTCGCCCGAGGACCTGTGGGACCTGGTCGCCAAGGGAACGGACGCGGTGTCCGGCTTCCCCGCCAACCGCGGCTGGGACCTGGAGCGCCTGTACGACCCCGACCCGGACAAGGCCGGCACGTCGTACGCCCGCGAGGGCGGATTCCTGCACGACGCGGACCAGTTCGACCCCGAGCTGTTCGGGATGTCGCCGCGCGAGGCGCTCGCCGCGGACCCGCAGCAGCGGCTGCTCCTGGAGACCGCGTGGGAGACCTTCGAACGGGCCGGACTTGACCCGCAGTCGCTGAAGAGCAGCCGTACGGGTGTGTTCGCGGGCGTCATGTACAACGACTACGGCTCGCGGCCGCACCTGCCGCCGGAGGGCTTCGAGGGGTATCTGTTCAGCGGCAGCGCGGGATCCATCGCGTCGGGCCGGCTCTCGTACACCTTCGGCCTCGAAGGGCCCGCCGTATCGGTGGACACGGCCTGCTCGTCGTCCCTGGTGGCCCTGCACATGGCGGCGAACGCGCTGCGCCGCGGCGAGTGCGACCTGGCTCTCGCGGGCGGTGCGACCGTGATGTCGACGCCGGTGGCGTTCGTGGAGTTCTCCCGTCTTCGCGGGCTCGCGGCCGACGGGCGCAGCAAGTCCTTCGCCGCGTCCGCGGACGGCACCGGCTGGGCCGAGGGGGTGGGCCTGCTGCTCGTGGAGCGGCTCTCGGACGCCCGCCGCAACGGGCACGACGTGCTCGCGGTGATCCGCGGCTCGGCGGTCAACCAGGACGGCGCGTCCAACGGCCTGACCGCGCCGAACGGTCCCGCGCAGGAGCGCGTCATCCGGCTTGCGCTCGCGGACGCCGGACTGACCACGGCGGACATCGACGCCGTCGAGGCGCACGGCACCGGCACCCGGCTCGGCGACCCCATCGAGGCGCAGGCGCTGCTCGCCGTGTACGGCAAGAACCGGCCCGAGGGCCGGCCCCTGTATCTGGGGTCGCTGAAGTCCAACATCGCGCACGCGCAGGCCGCGGCCGGCGTCGGCGGCATCATCAAGGTGATCCAGTCGATGCGCCACGGTGTGCTGCCCAGAACCCTGCACGTGGACGAACCCACGCCGATCGTCGACTGGTCGGCGGGCGACGTCGAGATCCTCACCGACGCACGTACCTGGTCCACGGCGGAGAACAGGCCCCGGCGGGCCGCCGTGTCCTCGTTCGGCTTCGGCGGCACCAATGCCCACGTCATCGTCGAGGAGGACCGGCCTCCCGTGGCGGACGAGGCGGCCGAGGCCGTCGAGGCGGAGGGGGCGCCGCAGGCGCAGCCGTCCGTGGTGCTGCCGGGAGCGGTGCCGTGGCTGGTGTCGGGCAAGACCGTGGGGGCGCTGCGCGACCAGGCGGCGAGGCTGTACTCGTACGTCAACGCGGCGGAGGAACTGGCCTGCCCCGACGTCGGGTTCTCCCTGGCCACCGGGCGGGCCGCCCTCGACCACCGGGCGGCGATCACCGCCGCGAGCCGTGACGAACTGCTCGCCGGGCTGCGGGCGCTGTCCCAGGACGCCGCGCACCCGACCCTGATCCGGGGCACGCGCGGCAACGGCCGCACGGCGTTCCTCTTCACCGGGCAGGGCGCCCAACGTGTGGGCATGGGAAAGGAGTTGGCGCAGGCTTTCCCGGTCTTCACCGAGGCGCTCACGGCGGTGGCGGCGGCGCTCGACCCGCACCTGGACCGGCCGGTCCTCGACGTCATCGCCCGGGGTGACGAGCTGGATGCCACCGGGTTCACACAGCCCGCCCTGTTCGCCGTCGAGGTGGCACTCTTCCGGCTGGTCGAGTCGTGGGGCGTCAAGCCCGACCACCTCGCGGGACACTCCATCGGCGAGCTCGCCGCCGCGCACGTCGCCGGGGTGCTCTCGCTGGAGGACGCCGCGACCCTGGTCACGGCGCGGGCCCGGCTGATGCAGGCGCTGCCGTCCGGCGGCGCGATGGTCGCCGTGCAGGCCACCGAGGAGGAGGTGGCACCCCTGCTCGCCGGGCGCGAGGCGGAGGTGGCGCTCGCGGCGGTCAACGCGCCGCAGTCCCTGGTGCTCTCCGGCGACCAGCACGCCGTGCACGCCATCGCCTCGCAGCTCGAGGAGCAGGGGCGCAAGTCCAAGCGCCTCACGGTCAGCCACGCCTTCCACTCGCCGCACATGGAGCCGATGCTGGCCGAGTTCCGCAAGGTGGCGGCCACGCTGACGTACCGCACGCCGCGCATCCCCATCGTGTCCACGCTGACCGGTGAGACGGCCGCCGGCGACGACCTGACGACCGCCGACTACTGGGTGCGGCAGCTGCGCGGCACCGTGCGTTTCGCCGACGCGCTGCACACCCTGGAGGCCGAGGGCGTCACCAGCACCCTCGAACTCGGCCCTGACCCGGTGCTCACCGCCCTGGCGACGGCCACCATGACGTGCGCGGTGCCGCTGCTGCGCCGCGACCGGCCCGAGCCGTCCTCGGCCACCGCCGCGATCGCCGCCCTGCACACCCATGGCTCGCCCGTCGACTGGCGGGCCTACTACGGGCCCACGGGGGCGCGCCGGGTTCCGCTGCCCACGTACGCCTTCCAGCACCAGCGCTACTGGCTGGACGCTCTGCCCGCCAAGTCCGGTGCCCTGGAGTGGGGTGCGGAAGGGCATCCGCTGCTCGGCTTCCCCATCACCGTGGCCGGCACCGGGCAGACCGTGTTCACCAGCCGGGTGTCCCCGCGCACCCATCCGTGGCTCGCCGACCACCAGGTGCTCGGCCGCACCGTCCTGCCGCCCGCCGCCCTGGTGGAGCTGGCGGTGCGCGCCGGTGATCTGGTGGGCCGGTCCACGGTGGCGGAACTGGAGCTGCGCGCCCCGCTCGTCCTGCCCGACGAGGGCGCCGTGCAGGTGCAGTTGAGGGTCGACGCGCCGGACGAGGCCGGTGCACGGCAGCTGACGGTGTGGGCGCGGCCCGATGACCCCGAGGCCGAGTGGACACTGCACGCCGAGGGGCACTACCTCGATGGTCCGGCCGACACCCCTGCCCCCTCTGCGGCACCGGGCGAGGGCGGTGCGACCAGCGCGGCACGGCTGCCCACCGAGCTGCACTCGGAGGCGGGCACCTACGGCCTGCATCCTGTGCTCCTGGACGCCGCGCTGCCGGGGTTCACCGCCGAGCCCGGCGCGGACGGGGTGCGGATGCCCGCGCGCTGGTCGGGGATCCGGCTGTACGCCACCGGTGCCACCGCCGTCGAGGCCGATGCCGTGCCGCTCGGCGAGGACATGGTGGCGCTCCGGCTGACGGACCCGTCCGGAGGGCTGATCGCCACGGTCGACTCGGTCACGTACGGCGAGGTTCCCGCGGAACGGTTCGCCGCCGCGGCCGGCACGGGCCGGGACGTGCTCTTCGAGCCCGCCTGGGTGCCCGCGTCCCTGCCCGCGCGGGGCGAGGACCTGGTCTGGGCGACGATCGCCCAGGACGGCGGACCGGACGAGGGAGTCGGCGCCGCGGAACGTTTCGACAGCATCGGCGCCGTCGCCGACGCACTCGCCTCCGGGCGGCCCGTGGACGCCGTGCTGCTGCCCTGGCCCGCCACTGACGGCACCCCGGACGTCGCCGTGCGCGCCGCGACCACGCGTGCCCTGGAGACCGTGCACGAGTGGCTCGGCGACGACCGTCTGGAGGGGACGCCTCTGGTCGTGCTGACCTCCGGCGCCGTCGCCGCGAGCGAGGCGGAGGACGTCACCGACCTCGCGGGGGCCGCCGTCTGGGGTTTCCTGCGGTCGGTGCAGTCCGAGGCCCCCGACCGGTTCGTCATCGCCGACACCGACGGCGGCCCCGGCGATGCCGTGCGCTCCCTCGGGCCCGTGGTCTCCAGCGGCGAGCCGCAGGTCGCGGTGCGCGGCGGTACCGTCCTCGTGCCGCGGCTCAAGCGGCTGCCCGCCGAGGGCGGTGCGGCGCCGGACTGGGACGCGGACGGCACCGTCCTGATCACCGGAGGCACGGGTGCGCTCGGCTCCGAGTTCGCCCGGCACCTGGTCGCGACGCACGGCGTCAAGCACCTGCTGCTGGCGTCTCGCAGCGGTGAAAGGGCCGACGGAGCGGCGGAGTTGACCGACGAGCTGCGCGGCCTGGGCGCCGAGGTGACCTTCGCGGCCGTCGACGTCGCGGACCGCGAAGCACTCGCCGCGGTCCTCGCCGGCGTCCCCGCCGACCACCCCCTGACCGCGGTCGTGCACACGGCGGGCGCCCTGGACAACGGCCTGGCCCGCGGGCTCGACGTCGCACAGTTCGACACCGTACTGCGGCCCAAGGCGGACGCCGCATGGCACCTGCACGAGCTGACCCGTGACGAGAACCTGGCGGCGTTCGTCCTGTTCTCCTCCGCCGTGGGCATTCTCGGCGCGCCGGGACAGGCCAACTACGCCGCCGCCAACGCGTTCCTCGACGGTCTCGCCGCACACCGTCACGCCCATGGGCTGCCCGCCACGTCGATCGCGTGGGGCGTGTGGGAGCAGAACGCCGGGATCAACGCGCGGCTCGACGAGAAGGACCTCAACCGCCTTGCTCTGGGCGGCTTCCGGCCGATCGCACGCGCCGAGGGCCGGACCTTGTTCGACCGGGCCACCGGGGAGGGCCGTGCCGCGCTGGTCGCCCTGCCGATGGATCTGGCGGCGGTGCGCTCGCAGTCACGGCTCCCGGCGCCGCTGCGCGACCTGGCCGGTGCGGGTGGCCGTCGTGTCGCCCGCTCCGCGGCCCCCGACACGCCCGCAGCGGCTCACCTTCCCGCCCGGCTCGCCGAGTTGACCGAACGGGAGCAGGAGCAGCTCCTCTTCTCCCTGGTACGCGTGGACGTGGCCGCCGTGCTCGGGCGCACCGACCCCGAGAGCATCGAGCACGACCGGGCCTTCCAGGAGCTCGGCTTCGACTCGCTGACGGCCGTGGAGCTGCGCAACCGGCTCGGCACGGTGACCGGTCTTCGACTGCCGCTCACGCTCGTCTTCGACCATCCGAACCCCGCGGCACTCGCCGCCTATCTACGGGAGCGCCTCACCCCTCGGGAGCCCGACACGCAGCAGGTCCTCCTGACGGCGCTCGACGAGCTCGAGGGTCTGGTACCGGCCGTCGACGGCGACGCGGGCGCCTGGTCCACAGCCGTCTCCGCACGCCTGCGCGCCCTGCTCGGCCGCATCGAGTCCGCCGCGGCGGACGAGACCGGCGAGAGCGACGCGGCCGAGGCGCTCGCCTCGGCGTCGGTGGACGAGATCTTCAGCTTCATCGACAACGAACTCGGCTCCACCGGCCACTGATCCGCACCTTCCTCGTTCAAGGAGAGTCAGGAACGCGATGTCCAACGAAGAGAAACTGGTCGATTACCTCAAGCGGGTCACGGTCGACCTGCAGCGGGCCAACCGCCGCATCGCCGAACTGGAGTCGGCTGCCGACGAACCCATCGCCGTGGTCGGCATGGCCTGCCGCTTCCCGGGCGGCGTGAACTCCCCCGACGAGCTGTGGGACCTGGTGGAGCGCGGCACCGACGCCATCTCCCCCTTCCCCACCGACCGCGGCTGGGACCTGGAGCGCCTGTACGACCCGGACCCGGCCAAGGCCGGTACGTCGTACGCCCGCGAGGCGGGCTTCCTGGGCGGTGCGGCGCGCTTCGACGCGGGCTTCTTCGGGATCTCCCCGCGCGAGGCCTCCGCGATGGACCCGCAGCAGCGGCTGCTCCTGGAGACCGCGTGGGAGACCTTCGAGCAGGCCGGGATCGACCCGTCCTCGCTGCGCGGCAGCCGCACCGGGGTGTACGCGGGCGTCATCGAACAGAGCTATCTGGACCTGGAGGGGCCACAGGAGTTCGAGGGCTACCTGCTGACGAGCAAGCTCAGCAGCGTCGCCTCGGGCCGGATCTCCTACACGTTCGGTCTCGAAGGGCCTGCCGTGTCCGTCGACACGGCCTGCTCGTCCTCCCTCGTGGCGTTGCACTTGGCGGCCACGGCCCTGCGCCGCGGGGAGTGCGAACTCGCGCTCGCGGGCGGCGCGACGATCACGGCGACACCCGGCGGGTTCGTCGACTTCTCCCGGCAGGGCGGGCTCGCGCCCGACGGACGCATCAAGTCCTTCGCCGCGGCAGCCGACGGCACCTCCTGGTCGGAGGGCGTGGGCCTGCTCCTGGTCGAGAAGCTGTCCGACGCCCGCCGCAACGGACACCAGGTCCTCGCCGTGATCCGCGGCTCCGCCGTCAACCAGGACGGCGCGAGCAACGGACTCACCGCCCCCAACGGCCCGTCGCAGGAGCGGGTGATCCGCCAGGCACTCGCCGACGCAGGACTCGCCCCCTCCGACATCGACACGGTCGAGGCACACGGCACCGGCACCAAGCTCGGCGACCCCATCGAGGCGCAGGCCCTCCTGGAGACGTACGGCCGGAACCGGTCCGGCGGGCGGCCCCTGTATCTGGGCTCCCTGAAGTCCAACATCGGGCACACCGTGGCCGCGGCGGGCGTCGGCGGCGCCATCAAGATGATCCAGGCGATGCGGCACGGCGTACTGCCCAAGACGCTGCACGTGGACGAGCCCACGCCGATGGTCGACTGGACGGCGGGCGACGTCGAGCTGCTCACCGAGGCCCGCCCCTGGCCGGCGGTGGACCGGCCGCGCCGGGCGGCCGTGTCCGCGTTCGGAGTGAGCGGCACCAACGCCCACCTCATCCTGGAGCAGGCGCCCGCGGAGGAGGCGTCCGCGGAGGAGGGGTCTCAGGAGCGGCCGGGCCCGCCGGTGCCGGGCACAGCACCCTGGACGGTCTCGGGACGCACGCCGGCCGCCCTGCGCGAGCAGGCCGGACGGCTCCACGAGCACCTCGCAGAGCGCGAGTTCTGCCCCGTCGACGTGGGCTACTCCCTGGCCACCGGCCGGGCCGCCCTCGAGCACCGGGCCGCGGTCACCGGCGCGAGCCGTGCGGAACTCCTCGCGGCCCTGCGCGCCCTGGCCGACGACGAGGCCCACCCGGGCCTGGTGCGCGGCGCCCGCGGCAACGGCCGCACCGCGTTCCTGTTCACCGGCCAGGGCGCCCAGCACCAGGGCATGGGCGGCGAGCTGTACACGGCCTTCCCGGTGTTCGCGCAGGCCTACGACGAGGTGTGCGCGCATCTCTCCAAGCACCTGGACCGACCGATCTGCGAGATCACCGCGACCGGCGCCGGCCTGGACTCCACGGCCTACACGCAGCCCGCCCTGTTCGCCGTCGAGGTGGCGCTGTTCCGGCTCGTGGAGTCCTGGGGCATCATCCCGGACTACCTGGCGGGGCACTCCATCGGCGAACTCGCCGCCGCCCATGTGGCCGGGGTGCTCTCCCTGGAGGACGCCGCGACGCTGGTCGCCGCCCGCGGCCGGCTGATGCAGGCCGCCCGGCCAGGCGGCGCCATGTTCGCCGTCCAGGCCCCGGAGGACGAGGTCGCCGCGAGCCTCGACCCGTACACCGGCCGGCTGACCGTCGCGGCCGTCAACGGACCGACGGCCGTGGTGATATCGGGCGACGAGGACGCGGCGGAGGCGGTCGCGCGCCTCTGGCGGGAGCGCGGCGCCAAGACGTTCCGGCTCACCGTCAGCCATGCCTTCCACTCCCCCCACATGGACGGCGTCCTGGAGGAGTTCCGCGAGGTGGCCGCGTCGTTGACCTACCACGCACCGAGGATCCCGGTGGTGTCCACGCTCACGGGCCGCCTCGCCACCGGCGAGGATCTGACCAGCGCCGAGTACTGGGTACGTCAGTTGCGCGGCACGGTCCGCTTCGCCGATGCCCTGCGGTCCCTGGAGGCCGACGGTGTCGACATCACCCTGGAGCTCGGGCCCGATCCGGTGCTCACTCCGCTCGCCGCCGCCTCCATGATGTGCGCCGTGCCGATGCTGCGCCGCGGCACGGCCGAGCCCGTCGCGGTCACCGGCGCCCTGGCCTCGCTGCACACCCACGGCACCGCGATCGACTGGCGGGCGTTCTACGAGTCGGCCGGAGCCCGGCGCGTCGATCTGCCCACCTACGCCTTCCAGCACCAGCGCTACTGGCACGACGTGACGGCCGCCGCCGAGAAGAGCGCAGGGCTCGGCCTGCGGGCCACGGGGCATCCGCTCCTCGGGCCCGCCACGACGGTCGCGGGCGCCGACCAGGCCCTGTTCACCAGCCGGGTGTCCCTGCGCACCCACCCGTGGCTCGCCGGCCATCGGGTGCTGGACCGCGTCGTTCTGCCGCCCGCCGCCCTGGTGGAGCTGGCGGTGCGCGCGGGCGACGAGTTCGGGGCGACCTCCCTCGAGGAGCTGACCGTGCGCGTCCCGCTCGTCGTACCGGACAGCGGCTCCCTGCAGCTCCAGGTGGGCGTCGGCGCCCCGGACGAGGACGGCCGCCGCGCGGTGACCGTGCACAGCAGGCCCGACGACGCCGACGCCCCGTGGACCACGCACGCGGACGGCACGGTCGGCAGCGCCGCGTCCGGCGAACTCTTCGACCTGGCCGCATGGCCCCCGGAGGGCGCCGAGGAGGTCGCCCTTGACGAGAGGGACGCGACGCTGGAGAAGGCGGGCCTGGGGTACGGCGAGGCGTTCCGCTCGCTGACCGGGGCCTGGCGGCGCGACGGTGAGCTCTTCACCGAACTGCGTTTTCCCGAAGGGGAGTCGGTGGGCGACTTCGTCCTCCACCCGGCGCTCCTGGACGCGGCCGTGCGGCCGGTGGCGTTCGGCACGGCCGCGGCGGGCGGCGAACCGCCGCTCGCCGACCGGTGGCGTGGGGTGCGGCTGTACGCCTCCGGGGCCTCGGTCCTGCGGGTGCGGATCGCTCCCGGTCCGGCCGGTGAGGCGCGGATGTGGCTGGCCGACGGGGCCGGGCAGCCGGTCGCCGAGATCGGCTCGGTGTCCGTACGGCCCGTCAGCGGTGCCCGGTTGGCCTCGTCCCTCGGCCGGCACGAGTCCGCGCTGTTCCAGGTCGAGTGGGCTCCGCTCGCCCTTCCGCCGTTCACGGCGGGTGCTCCGGCCGATGGTTCCTGGGGCGTCCTGGGCGGCGATGCGCGGCCAGGCGCGGTCAGCTTCTCCGGCCCGGCGGACGTGGGCGACGCGGTGGCCGAGGGGCGCGGGCCGAGGTTCGTGCTCCTGCGGCCCGGTGCCGACGCGAAGACCCCGCCCGCCGAGGCGGCCCACCAAGTCACCGAGTCCGTCATGGAGTCGGTGCAGCAGTGGCTGGCGGACGACCGGCTCGACGAGACGCCGCTGGTGGTCCAGGTCTCCGGCGCGGTCGCGACGGCCGCACAGGACGACATCACGGACCTGCCGGGTGCCGCGGTCTGGGGCCTGCTGCGCTCCGCGCAGTCGGAGCACCCGGGGCGCATCGTCCTGGTCGACACGGACACGGCCACCGGCACGGACACCGTGGGCGCCCTCGTGACGTCCGGGGAACCGCAGGCCGCCGTCCGCGCGGGTCGCGTGCATGTCCCGCGGCTTGCCAGGGTCTCCGCCGAGGCCCCGGGCGCCGTCGCCTGGGACTCCCGCGGCACGGTCCTGATCACCGGCGGAACCGGCAGCCTCGGCGCGCTCTTCGCCCGCCACCTGGTGACCGAGCACGGCGTGCGGCACCTGCTGCTGACCAGCCGTCGCGGTGAACAGGCCACCGGGGCAAGGGAGTTGGCGCGGGAGCTCGGCGAGCTCGGTGCGCAGGTCACGATCGCCACCTGTGACGCGGCCGACCGGGACGCGCTCGCCGCGGCCTTGGACTCGATACCCGCCGGGCACCCGCTGACCGGTGTCGTGCACGCGGCCGGCGTCCTGGACGACGGCCTGATCACCGCACAGACCTCCGAGCGGCTGCACGCGGTGCTGCGCCCGAAGGTGGACGCGGCCTGGCACCTGCACGAGCTGACCCGTGACAAGGATCTGTCGGCGTTCGTCCTGTTCTCCTCGGTCGCCGCCGTCGTCGGCGGCCCCGGCCAGTCGCCGTACGCCGCCGCCAATCACTACCTGGACGCGCTGGCCCAGCACCGCCGCGCCCAGGGGCTGCCCGCCACCTCGATCGCCTGGGGCCTGTGGCAGCAGAGCGGCGGCATGAGCGGCAACCTCTCCGAGACGGATCTCAAGCGCATCGCCCGTACCGGTTTCCGGCCGGTGCCCGAGGCGCAGGGGCCCGCCCTGTTCGATGCGGCGCTCGGTCTGGAACGGGCCGCGGTCGTGGCGACGCCGGTGGACCTGACGGCGCTGCGGGAGCAGCGCGGCCCGGCCCCGGCGATCCTCTCGACGCTCGCCCGAGTGCCCGGCCGACGCACGGCGGCCGCCGACGCACTGCCGTCCGTCCCGCTCGCCGAGACCCTCGCGAGCCTCGGCGAGACGGAGCAGAAGCAGGCAGTCCTGGACGCGGTGCTCGGCCGGATCGCGGGGGTGCTCGGCCACCCCGACACCTCCGCCCTCGAAGTGGAGCAGCCCCTCACGATGCTCGGCTTCGACTCACTGACCTCGGTCGAACTCCGCAATCGCCTGGGCGAGCTGACCGGCGCCAAGCTGCCTGCGACCCTCGTCTTCGACCATCCGACGCCGGCCGCGCTCGCCGCGTATCTGCGGGGCCTGCTCCTCGGCGGCGACGAAGCGCGCCGGTCCGGGGAGTCCGCGGTGGACTTCACGTCCGACATCCGTCTCGACGACGACATCAGGCCGGCGGCCGAGACGGTGAGCGTGGCCGACGCCCCGCGGGAGATCCTCCTGACGGGAGCCACCGGCTTCCTCGGCGCGTTCCTGCTGCGGGACCTGCTGCGCAAGACGGACGCCACCGTGCACTGCCTGGTGCGCGGCACGGACGGGGAGGACGCGCTGGCCCGCCTGAGGTCCAACATGGAGTGGTACCGCGTCTGGGACGCGGCGTACGAGAGCCGCCTCGCGATCCACGTCGGCGACCTCGCCAGGCCCCGTCTCGGTCTGTCCGACGACGAGTTCGACACACTGGCCCGCACGGTCGACGTCGTCTATCACAACGGCGCGCACGTGCACTGGCTGCACCCGTACTCCTCGCTGCGGCCGGCGAACGTCGGCGGCACCCAGGAGGTGCTGCGGCTCGCGGCCCGGCACCGCACGGTGCCGGTGCACTACGTGTCGACGGTGGGTGTCTTCGACGGTCCGCGCGAGGACGGCGCACCGCTGAAGGTGACCGACCCGACGGGACCCGCGGAGCGGCTGCCCAGCGGCTATCTCCAGAGCAAGTGGGTGGCCGAGCAGGTCATCGAGCTCGCCCGCGGCCGTGGCCTGCCGGTCTCCGTGTACCGGGTCGACGTGATCTCCGGCGACACGGTCAACGGAGCCTGCCAGACACGGGACTTCGTGTGGCTGAGCCTCAAGGGCATCCTGCAGTCGGGCGCCGCGCCCGCCGGGGTCGAGGGCCGCTTCCACCTGCTGCCCGTCGACTACGTCAGCGGCACGATCATCACCGTGTCGCGGCAGGCCGAGTCCGCGGGCCGCACCTTCCATCTGTTCAACCAGAGCTCGTTGAGTCTGGGTCAGTGCATCGAGAATCTGCGCGGCCTCGGCTACGAACTGGGCGAGCTGGACTGGTCGCAGTGGCGGGACCGGGTGCAGGCGGACCGCGACAACGCCCTGCAGCCGCTGCTGCACGCCTTCGAGATGATGACGTCCGACACGGGGGCGTTCTACCCGCCGATCGACACGTCCGAGACGGAGGCGGCGCTCACCGACACGGATGTCGACTGCCCTCCGCTGACCGCGGGACTGTTCACGCGCTATGCGGAGTTCTTCGTGGAAGTGGGGCACTTCCCACAGCCGCAGCGCGAGGTCCGGCCGCAGGCGGCGTGAGCCACCGCACGGAATGACGCAGGTGGGGCGGTCCCTCGGCCGCCCCACCTGCGTGCCCGGAGCTCGGGCGGCGTACGACGACACCACACGACGACATGCAGAGGTTGGTCATGGCAGTCACAGAAGGACACGGCGGGGGCTCCCCCGTCCTGGTCATCGGCGGCACGGGCAAGACGGGACGGCGCGTGGCCGCTCGGCTGGCCGCGCGCGGCCGCACCGCCGTCGCCGCGTCCCGTTCGGGCGAACGGCACTTCGACTGGCGGGACCGAACCACCTGGGAGCTGGCCGTCGCGGGTGTGTCGGCGGCCTATCTGGTGGATGCGCAGAGCGAGGACGCCGCCGCCCTGATGGCGGATTTCGCCCGGCTCGCGGCGCGGTCGGGCGTGGGGCGTCTCGTGCTCCTGTCGGCCCGCGCCTGGGAGCAGTCGCGCGACGACGCGGCCTTCGCGGTGGAGCGGGCCGTGCGGGACTCGGGCGCGGCCTGGACGATCCTGCGCCCCACGTGGTTCGCGCAGAACTTCGGCGAGGAGTCGTTCCTGCGCGACGCGGTGGCCGCGGGGCGGGTGGAGCTCCCCACCGGTCAGGGCCTCGAGCCGTTCATCGACGCCGAGGACATCGCGGAGTGCGCGGCGGCGGCGCTGGCCGACGACGGCCACGAGGGCGAGGTCTACGCCCTGTCGGGGCCCCGCCTGATGACGTTCGGCGACGGTGTGGGCGAGATCGCCGCGGCAGTGGGCCGTGAGATCGCCTACGTGCCGGTGTCCAAGCCGCAGTACGTCACGCACCTGCTCGGCCGCGGCTTCGACGAGGGCTACGCGGAGTTCGCCGCCGAGCTCCTCGGCGCGGTCGCGGACGACGGCGGCGCCTACCTCTCCGACGGTGTCGAACGCCTCCTGGGCCGCCCGCCGCGTGACTTCGCGGAGTACGTCGCGCGGACGCTGCCGAGCGGGGTGTGGCAGCGCCCGGCCGACTGAACGTGCACCGATCCGTGTGCTCATCCCCTGGAGTCGCAGGCCGCCGTCCGTTCGGCGGCCTGCGACTCATCGATCTGAGAAGGGTGTTGTTTCCATGTCTGACATCGGGACGCCGCGTGCGCTCCTCGTCCTCGCCCACCCCCGCAGCGACTCCTTGACCGGCCTGTCCGGCGAGCGGGCACGGGCGCGTCTGGAGGGAGACGGATACGCGGTCGACGTCCTCGATCTGCACGCGGAGGGCTTCGATCCCCGCATGGACCCGGCGGACGAGCCCGACTGGCACGACCCGGGCAAGCGGTACACCGACGAGGTGCATGCCCACATGGACCGGATGGCCTCCGCCGACGCGATCGTCGTCGTCTTCCCCGTGTGGTGGTTCGACGTGCCGGCCATCCTGAAGGGCTGGATCGACCGGGTCTGGAACCACGGCTTCGCCTACGGCACCGAGCCCTCGCTGCTCGCGGCCAAGCGGATCCTGTGGCTCGGCCTGGCGGGCGCCTCCCGCAAGTCGTACGCCGATCAGGGCCTGGACGCGATGATCGACCTCCATCTGCGGGTGGGCGTCAGCGAGTTCTGCGGCATCAAGGACGTCACCGTCAGCCTCGTCCACGACACGGTCTCCGACGAACCGCAGGACCAGGTCCGCCGGCACATCACGGAATCCACCGACAAGGCCCTGACCGGTTTCCTGGACCCGGCGCTGCGGTGACACCGTCACCCCGCCCCTGAGCACACCGACGGGCGGCTGCCACAGCGAAGTGCTGTGACAGCCGCCCGTCGTCGTCGTGTGCAGGGCGGGCCCGGCGGTCAGGCGACCGGGGTGGCCTCGTGGTCGGCGTGTCCCGTGGTGACGGGCGCGGGGGCGGCCTCCTCCTCCGGCGCGGGGGTCTCCTTGCCGATGGCCGGGATGCGGCGCAGGAGCGTGAGGGCGATGAGGGTGGTCACCAGGGCGAATCCGGCGCTCACCCAGGCGGTGGTGTGGAAGCCCGCGCTGAAGGCGTCCTTCGCCACGGCGAGCAGCTCGTCGCCGGCCGCGCCGGGCAGGTCCTCGGCCGCCGCGGTGGCGCCGCCGATGGTGTCGCGCGCGGCCTCCGCCGACTCGGCGGGGATGCCCGCGGGCACGGAATCAGCGACGTCCCCACGGTAGACGGCGACGGCGACGGAGCCCGTGACGGCGATACCCAGGGCCAGGCCGAGGTCGTACGCGGTCTGGCCCGCGCCCGCCGCCGCTCCGGCCTTCTCCGGAGCCGCCGCGCCGACGGCGAGGCTGGTGCCGAGGACGCTGATCGGTGCCACGCCGAACATGACGACGGTCAGTCCGATCGCGGCCGGCACGACACCGGACTCGTCCGGCTTCGCTGCCGCCGTCAGCCAGAAACCGGCCAGGGTGATCACGGTGCCTCCGGCGATCACGTAGGCGGGCCGGACACGGCGCGCGAGCACCGGGGTGAGCTGCGATCCCACGATCAGGCCTACGGCGCTCGGCAGCAGCCACAACCCGGCTTCCAGCGGGCTCAGATCACCGGTGACCAGGAGGAACTGCGGGACCAGATACTCGACGCCGTTGAGGGCCATCATGCCGAGCAGCAGGACGAGCAGCGCTCCGGTGAACACGGGGTTGCTGAACAGCCGCATGTCCAGGAGCGGTGCCTCCAGGCTGCGCTGACGGCGCACGAAGAGCGCCGAGAAGATCACTCCGACGACCATGGCCCCCAGGTACGTGGGGCTCCAGCCGAACTCGGCGAACTTCTTGATGCCGTACACCACCGGCAGGATGCCGAGGAGGAAGAGCACCACGCTGGCCAGGTCGAAGCGGCCCGGGTTGGGGTCGCGGTACTCCGGCACGATCGCGAGCACCACCGGGATGGCGAGGACCATGATGGGCACGGCGAGCAGGAACACCGATCCCCACCACCAGTGCTCGAGGAACACACCACCGATGACGGGGCCGATCGCGATGCCCACCGACAGCGCGGTGACCCACATGGCGATCGCCGTGGCGCGCTGGCGCGCATCGGCGAACATGTGGCTGATCAGCGACAGGGTCGAGGGCAGCACCGCGGCGCCCGCGATCCCGAGCACGGCCCGTGCCACGATCAGCATCTCCGCACTGGTGGAGTACGCGGCGAGCAGCGAGGCCGCCACCACGCCGAGCGAGCCGAAGACCAGCAGCCTGCGCCGCCCGAGCCGGTCGCCCAGGGTTCCCATGACCAACAGGAATCCGCACGTCATGAACCCGTAGAGGTCAGTGGTCCAAAGGAGTTGGGAACTGGACGGCTGCAGGTCGGCCGTCATGGCGGGAGTCGCCAGCCACAGCACTCCCAGGTCCACCGTCATCAGCGTGACGGGGAACAGCAGCACGAAGAGGCCGAACCACTGCCGTACTCCGGCGCGCGGCTCCTGCCCCGGAACAGGGTTCGTAGACATAGACGTCCTTTCTCAATTGCTTGGGCATGCACATGACACTGCCAGCGGAACGCGGATACAGCCGTTGCACGGCCCGTTCGTCGGCGGCACTGATGGGAACTCGCTCCGCGGCGCCGCCCTTCCCGTCCGCGACAGCGACCTTCGATTGGCTCGAAATGGCCGTCAGGGCTTGCGGACGGCGAGTGCGTGACGGAACAGGTCGCGCGGGTCCCACTGCGCCTTGACCTGTTGCAGCCGCGGGTAGTTGTCCTTGAAGTAGAGGCGGTGCCAGGGGGTGCCCGAGCGGTTCAGGTCCGGGTCGGCCATGTCGGCGTCGGCATAGTTGATGTAGCAGCCGTCGTTGACACCGCCGGGCCGCGGGACGCCGCCGGTCGCGGCGTAGACGTCCTCGAAGCAGTCGCGCACCCACTTCTCGTGCCGCGCCGCCTCACCGTCCCCGCTGCCGGTCCAGAGACTGACGTAGAGGATCTTCAGGTGGGAGTCGCGCTGGGCGACCGCCGTGGCATCGGAGGCGACGGCGTTGATCCGCCCGCCGTAGCTGATCAGGTTGACCAGGGCCGTCGGGTTGTCGTAGTCGCTGCGCGTCAACTGCCTGTGCATCGCCATGACTTGCTCGTGCGGCATGGTCTTGCGTACGTACGCGGCCTTGGCCTTCCAGCGGGAGATCGCCGCCTCGACGAAACCGAACCACTGGGTGACCGCGTACATCCACGGGGCCCTCACGCGGTCCACGACGTGGTACTTCACACCGGTGCCCGCGGAGACCGCGGCGAGGAACTCGTCGAGCAGTCCGCCCGCGTCGGGTGCGGCCGCGTCCACCTGGGTGCACATGTGGAACGCACCGGCGGACTTGTGCTGGAGCTTGAGCTGACTGTAGAGGAACCGGCCGCGGGAGTCCGGAGCCGAGTTGCGGGCGTGCCAGGCGTCGAAGTTGTGCACCAGACGCGTGAACGACTTCTCGTCCAGGTCGTCCCAGGACCAGCTGACGTCGGAGAGCAGCACCTCGGTGGGGGCCTGCGGGAGGAGCTTCGCCGGATCGTTCCCGGTGGCATCCGGCGAACGCAGCCAATAGCGCGTGATGACACCGAAGTTGCCGCCCCCCGCGCCGGTGTGCGCCCACCACAGGTCGCGGTGGGGATCGTCGGGCTCACGGGTGGCGACCACCGCACGGGCCTTGCCCTCCGCCGAGACCGTGACCACCTCCACGGCGTACAGGTGATCCACGGTCAGCCCGCGCGAGCGGGACAGCGCACCGTAGCCGCCACCGGTGATGTGTCCCCCGGCGCCGACCGTCGGGCAGGTGCCGCCGGGCAGGACGACGCCCCAGCGCTTGTACAGGGCACGGTAGACGGAGCCCAGCATGGCGCCGGGCTCGACGGCGAAGGCGCGGCGCTTCTCGTCGTAGGAGATCGCGTCCATGCCGGACATGTCGATGACGGCGCGGACGTCACCGTCCGACACGAACGGCTCGTTGCAGTGCCCGCCGCTGCGGACCGCGATGCGCAGGCCCTGGTCGACGGCCTCCTGCACGGCGCGCACGACCTGGGCAGTGCTGCTGACGATACAGACGTAGTCCGGCCGGCCGACCCAGCGCTGGTTGGCGCCGGAGACCAGGCCCTGGTACCGCGGGTCGCCACGGGATATCCGCACGGCCTCAGCGGGGGCGGCCGCGGCGGCCCCGGATTCGGCGGCGGCAGCCGGGCCCGGCGAGGCCACGGGCAGCGCCAGGGCACCGCCCGCCACCGCGGCTCCGCTGATCAGCCCACGGCGGGACAGTCCGGTCATGAGAGGTACCTCCAAGGCGCCAAAGGGAGTTGAGGGAAGAGGGTGAGGGTGAGGGTGAGGAAAAGGCGTGCCGTCACGGCCGGAGCCCAGCGCGGCGACAAGGCCACGGCCGGGCTCCGGCAAGCGGTTCCGCAGGCAGTTCCGCAGGCATTCGGCAGGCAGGCAGGCGCGGAGTCAGCCCTGCCAGCTGTGCGGGGCCTGGTAGTTCGGCGTGCGCTCCAGGCGGCGCCAGCCGGCCTTGCCCCGGTCCGGCTCGGCGGCCGGCGGCCGCGCGTACGCGGCGGCACGGGCCATCAGGTACGCGGTGAGGGCCGCCAGTTCCTCGGGCTGCGCCTCACCCTTCTCCACGCGTACATAAGGTGCGCTCATGGGTGACCTTCTCCTTACTGGGGGGCGTTGCCGTGCTTGCGGGAGGGCAGTTGGGCGTGCTTGTCGCGGAGCATCGCCAGGGAGTTGATCAGCACCTCACGGGTCTCGGCCGGGTCGATGACGTCGTCGACGAGCCCGCGCTCGGCGGCGTAGTAGGGGTGCATCAGCTCGGCCTTGTACTCCTTGACCATCCGCACGCGCATCGCGTCCGGGTCCTCGGCCGCGGCGATCTGCCGACGGAAGATCACGTTGGCGGCGCCCTCGGCGCCCATCACCGCGATCTCGTTCGTGGGCCACGCGTACGTGAGGTCGGCGCCGATGGACTGGCTGTCCATGACGATGTACGCGCCGCCGTACGCCTTCCTGAGGACCAGGGAGATACGGGGCACGGTGGCGTTGCAGTAGGCGTAGAGCAGCTTGGCTCCGTGGCGGATGATTCCGCCGTGCTCCTGGTCGACACCCGGCAGGAAGCCGGGGACGTCGAGGAGGGTGAGGATCGGGATGTTGAAGGCGTCGCACATCGTGACGAAGCGCGCCGCCTTCTCGGAGGCCTTGATGTCCAGGACCCCGGCCAGGGACTGGGGTTGGTTGGCCACGATGCCGACCACGCGGCCGCCCATCCGGGACAGACCACAGACGATGTTGCGGGCCCAGCGCTCGTGGACCTCCAGGAAGTCGCCGTCGTCGACGAGCTCCTCGATGACCTGGTGCATGTCGTAGGGCCGGTTGCCGTCCACGGGCACCAGTTCGAGCAACCGCTCCCCCCGCCGCTCGGCAGGGTCGTCCGGCGCCTCGGCCGGAGGGTTCTCGCGGTTGTTCGAGGGGAGCATCGACAGCAGGTAGCGGACCTCGGCTATGCAGGTCTCCTCGTCGTCGTACGCGAAGTGCGCGACGCCGGAGGTCTCGGCGTGCACGTCCGCGCCGCCCAGGCCGTTCTGCGTGATCTCCTCGCCGGTGACGGCCTTGACGACGTCCGGGCCGGTGATGAACATCTGCGAGGTGTCGCGGACCATGAACACGAAGTCGGTCAGGGCGGGCGAGTAGGCCGCGCCGCCCGCGCACGGGCCCAGCATGACGCTGATCTGCGGGATCACGCCCGAGGCCTTGGTGTTGCGCTGGAAGATCCCGCCGTATCCCGCGAGCGCGGACACGCCCTCCTGGATACGCGCACCGGCGCCGTCGTTCAACGACACCAACGGGGCACCGGCCGCGATGGCCATGTCCATGATCTTGTGGATCTTCGTGGCGTGCGCCTCACCCAGCGCGCCACCGAAAATGCGGAAGTCGTGCGCGTAGACGAAGACCGTCCGGCCCTCGACCGTGCCCCACCCGGTGATCACACCGTCGGTGTACGGCTTCTTCGCCTCCAGACCGAACCCGGTCGCCCGGTGCCGACGCAACTGCTCGACCTCCTGGAACGAACCCGCATCCAACAGCAGCTCGATCCGCTCACGCGCGGTCAGCTTGCCCTTCGCGTGCTGGGCCTCGGTCGCTTTGTCGCCGGGCCCCTGCAGTGCCTTCTTCCGGATGGCGTGCAGTTCGGCGACGGGTCCGCTCGGCCGGTCGCCAACGGACCTTTCTCGTAAGGGTGTTGCCATGGCACATTCGTCCTCTCACACCGCAGGGGTGATCTCCAGGAGGCCGGCGCCGTCCTGTGCGCGCAGCAAGGCGCACACATCGCGCAGACCCGTCTCGAGCTGGGCGACTTCCTTGTCGCCGATGTGGATCGAGGGCTCGAAGCGCAGGGTGTTCGGGGAGCTGGCCGTCGGGAAGGTCCGCACCCTGTGGGTGCGCAGCAGCTTGCCCGCGAGGGCGTAGCCGAGGGTGGCGCCCTCGGCGTGCTGCCGCAGCTCCTCGACGCCGGATCCGCTCTGGTCGTGGAACTCCAGGCCCAGCATCAGTCCCCGGCCGCGCGCTCCGCTCACCACGTCGGGGAAGTCCCGCTGCACCGAGCGGAGCATGTCGAGGAGGTACTCCCCGCGCTCGGCGGCCTTGCGGTAGGCGGCGCCGTCGTCCGCCTCCAGGAGGTCGAGGACCTTGAGCCCGATGGTCGTGGAGAAGTAGTCCTTGGCGAAGGTGGAGCTGTGCACCAGCTCGAACTGGGGGCGGTAGAGCGACGAACGGGCCAGCATGACCGCCGCTTTGGCGAGGCCGCCGCCGAGGCTCTTGGCCAGCACGTGGTAGTCGCCGCGCAGCCCGATGCCGGTGCTCGCCAGGAAGGTGCCGGTGCGGCCCATGCCGCTCTGCACCTCGTCCACGATGATCGGCACGTCGGCCGCCGCGCACGCCGTCTGGATCAACGCGGCGCTCTCGGCGTCGAGGACCTGGATGCCGCCCTCGCCCTGGACAGGTTCGAGGACGAAGGCGCAGAGGACCGGCAGGGGCCGGGGGACGACGGTGACCTCGCCGCCGGTGACGACCAGGTCGAGGAGGTCCACCCGTTCTTCCTCGAAGATCTTGGGCAGGGCGGCGAGTTCCTCGCGCGTGACGAAGCGGGCAGCGGTGCCGAGGGCCGCGAACGGTATGCGGTAGGCGGCGTTGTGGGTGAGCTGGACGCTGCCCATCAACTTGCCGTGGAATCCGCCCTCCAGAGCGAAGAGCCGGGGCTCGGCGACCGCGCGGTCCGCGTTGACGGCCGCGACACGGTCGGCGAGTGCGTCGATGCCGTCGACGGTGTCCGACCCGACCGCGTGGGTGGCATCCGCCCGGACGGTCGCCGTGCCGGCGGCCACGGCGGCGCGGGCCGCCTCGATGTGCTCGGCGATCTCGGCCTGGAGCTCGGCGGCCTTCAGGGCGCGGTCGAGTTCGGCGTGCTTGACGGCGATCTCGACCGCCTCGGCGCCGCTGTTGGCGAAGACGGCGTTGTACGTCTCGTTCTCGCCGGTCTCCCGGCTCACGATGGCGGAGAGCCGGGTGGCGAGCTCGGTCGCGTAGGGGTGGCGGGAGAACTGGGCGTGCACGGGCGCGCCGGCGGCCAGCATCTCCTGGGCCAGGGCCACGATGTCGGGGGGATTGTGTCCGAGCATCAGTGAGCCGTAGCCACCGGCGAAGTCGACCACGGGGATCTCGTCCCCGTGCTCGTCGATTCGGTAGAGGTAGTCGCCCTCGGCGCGCACATAGTGGGCGTCGAGGCCGACGGTGGACAGCCAGCCGAGCAGGTGTGATTCGGCGAGGTCTGGGTCGGCCATGGTCGGGTCAAGCCTCCGTCGTGGTCCGCGAACGGGACCGTGGTGGTGGTCGGTGGAAGACCGGGGCGCCGCGGCCCGGGTGCGGGTCCGGCGAGCCGCCGCCGGTCAGTGGAACGCGGTGACCGTCGGACCGACGGCGAGCAGCGCGCGTCCGTAGTCCTCGACGATCAGGGGCAGCGACAGGTGGTTGTGGCGGCTGCCCACCTCCAGGTCGCGCCAGTACGCCTGGATGGGGTTGGTGTCGGCGAAGCCGCCGGTGCCCGCGACGTGCAGGATCTGCTGCATGCCCTCGCGGGCGCTGCTGAGCGCGGACGCCGAGTGCATGCGGGCGCGGGCGCGGGCGACCCTGGGCAGTTCGTCGCCCGGAAGCAGCCGGTCGAACTCGTCGGCCACGTGCAGCATGTGCAGATACGCGGTGTCGACGAGGTGGGTCGCCTCGGTGAACGCCCGCTGGATGGCGGGCGAGTCGGCGGCGCGACGGTACGTGGAGTACACGATCGGCTTGCCCTTGGCGAGAGCATCGCCGGCCACGTCGAGGGCGCCGCGTGCCGCGCCGACCAGGGCGGAAAGGGAGTGCAGATTGCCCTTGACCAGCTCACTCGGGCTGAGCAGCTCCTCCAGGCGGTCGGTGTCGTCCTTCTCCACGACGAGAGTGCGGCGGTCGGGCACGAACACGTCGGTGAGCGTCATCGCGTGGGTGCCGGTGCCACGCATGCCGGCGACGTTCCAGGTGCGGGTGATCACGATGTCGTCGAGGGCCACCAAGGCGTTGGCGGCACCGATCTGGCGGTCGCCGTCGTAGAGCGGGATGGCGATGCACAGCGCCCAGTCGGAGATCTCGCAGCCGGACGCGTACGGAAGACGGGCATTGACCTTCAGACCGCCCGGCACCTTCTCGGCGCGTGCGCCTGGCCCTGTGCCCGCGGACAGCAGGATGGCGTCGGGGTTGTCGCCGAATATCTCCTCGGTGGCCTCGTCGTCGAGGATGAGGGTGAACTCGGTGGACGCCGCGTGGTTGGCGACGATCCAGCCGGTCGAGGCGCAGCCGCGGCCCACCTCGGCGATGATCTCGACCTGGTTGCGCATGCTCGGGTGCAGACCGCCGTGGGCGACCGGCGTGGTGAGCCGGAACAGGCCCGCCTCGCGCAGCGCGGCGAGGTTCTCCGGGGTGGGATTGCCCAGCTGCTCGGTGCGGTCGATGTTGGACCGCAGGAGCGGTACGAGGCGACTGGCGCGGTCGATGAGTTCCTGCGCGCTCACGGATGGTTGGGTGGCCGGGACGGTCGTGGCCATGCTGCTCCTCTGGTCTGTGATGGCTCAAAGGGCACTTCGATCGACGGGCGGCCCTGAGGCCCGCTGAATTGACCGGGATGTATCCGGAAAGGCCGCTGCCGCCTTGCATTCGGCGGACTCAATGGCCAATTCACCGTATCCGCCTTCTCGGTTGACGGGTCATCACCGGTTCTCGGACCGGTAATCGACGGATCGCATCGCGTTCAAGCACTTCTGGTTATCCGTCGATTGACGCGTATTCAGAAATGCTGGTTAGCGTTGCGCTCCGTCGATCGCACGACCAGTTCGCGATCGCCCTGCGAACCAGACGGAGGAGAAAGCCGTGGCAAATTCAGGTCGGGGTCGCGCGATCGTGCTCGGTGCAGGTATGGCCGGGCTGTTCGCCGCGCGGGTGCTTTCCGATGCGTACGACGAAGTCGTGGTGGTGGAACGTGATGTGCTCGCCGACGACAGCGAACCGCGACGTCGCATCCCTCAGGGCAGGCACGTGCACGGGCTGCTCTCCCGCGGGCACGAGATCATCGAGGAACTGTTCCCCGGCATCACGGACGAGCTCATAGCGGGCGGAGCCGCGCACGGTGACGTCACCGGCGATGTCCGGTGGATCCTGGAGGGCCGCCCGATGCGGCAGCCGCGCTCCGGACTCCAGCTGGTCTCGGCCAGCCGGCCGCTGTTCGAGCACGCGACGCGCAGCCGGGTACGTGCGCTGCCGGGGGTCCGCTTCTCGGAGCAGACCTCGGTGGTCGAGCTGGTGACCGAGAGCCAGGGCGCTCGGGTGACCGGAGCGGTCCTCACGGATGCCGGCGGTACGACGACCACCCTCGAGGCCGACCTCGTGGTGGACGCCTCGGGCCGCGGCTCGCGGACCCCCGTCTGGCTCGCCGAGTGGGGCTTCCCCGAGCTGGAGGAGGAGACCTTCAAGGTCGGCCTCGGCTATACGACCCGGCACTACGACATTCCGCACGAGGCCATGGGCGACGACCTCTCCGTGCACGTCGTGGCCTCGCCCGCGGCGCCACGCGGCGCCGTCTGCGCGCGTGTCGACGGCGGACGCACCGTGGTGACCGCGTACGGCATGAACGGCGACCACCCGCCCACCGACGAGGAAGGCTTCCTCGCCTTCCTGAAGTCCCTCGCCGCTCCCGACGTGTACGACGCCGTCTCCAGCGGGACACCGGTCGACGATCTGGTGCCCTACCGCTTCCCGGCGAATCTGCGCCGCCGCTACGAACGCCTGACCTCCTTCCCCGACGGCCTGCTCGTCATCGGCGACGCGGTGTGCAGCTTCAACCCCACCTACGCGCAGGGCATGACGGTCGCCGCGATCGAGGCGACGGTACTCGCCGAACACCTGAGCCGCCCCGGAGAGCCGCGCGCCACCGCGTACTTCGCCGACCTGGCCCGCAAGGCCGTCGACACCCCCTGGGGCATGGCGGTCGGCAACGACTCCGCCCGCCTCGGCCTTGTCGCCCCGGACTCCCCGGAGCAGCGCCAGGTCGGCCGCCTCCTCGCGGCGGCCGCCGAGCACGACGAGGTGGCCGTCGCGTACGTGCGGGTGGTGAGCCTGCTCGACTCGGCGGAGGCACTGGCCGCGCCGGAGATCACCGCACTCGTGGGCCAGGCCGAGAGCGCCCGGCCCGCCCCGCGCGGCGGCACCGGTGACCGCGAGGTCGTCCAGATCACGACCGGCGGCCTCACCTTCGACGTGGAGACGTCCGGGCCGCAGGACGGCGAGCCCGTGGTGCTCCTTCACGGCTGGCCGCACCACTTCGAGTCCTGGACGGACGTCGTCCCGGCCCTGAACCAGGCCGGACTGCGCACCATCGCCCCCAACCAGCGCGGCTACTCCCCCGGCGCCCGTCCTGACCCCGTCGACCAGTACGCGCTGCCGTTGCTCGCCCAGGACGTCCTGGGCATCCTCGACGAGCTCGGTGTGCCGGACGCGCACGTCGTCGGGCACGACTGGGGTGCGATCGTGGCCTGGTACCTGGCCGCGCACCACCCCGACCGGGTCCGCACACTGACCGCGGTGGCCTTCCCGCACCTGGACGCGTACCAGCAGGCCTACCGCGTCGACCCGGAGCAGCAGCGCTCTTCCCGGTACGTCGACCTGCTCACCGCCGAGGGGTCCACGCAGTACTGGCTGGAGGACGACGCAGCCAGGCTGCGCGAGCTGCTGGCAGGCGCGGACAACGCTCTGACCGCCGAACAGCAGGCCCGCTACATCGACTTCCACACCCGGCCCGGCACCTTCCACGCCGCCCTGAACTGGTACCGCCACGGCACGCTCCTCGACGGACGCAGCGACATGGGCGAGGTGACGGTGCCGACGACGTTCATCTGGAGCGTGGCCGACGAGTCGGTCTCCACCGCGGCCGCGGGCATGACCGCCGAGTACGTGTCCGCCCCTTACCGGCTCGTCACGCTCCACGGGGTCTCGCACTGGCAGCCCCAGGAGGTTCCGGGACTCGTCGCCGACGAGATCATCGCCCGCGCCGACGGCACGGCCGCATCGGCCGGTTGAGCACTCCGCACGGACGAAGGGAGAACCACACGGTGGACAGCACATGGTTCCGGCGGTTCAAGGCCGCACAGGACGGCAGGCTCAGGCTCGTGTGCTTCCCGCACGCCGGCGGATCCGCGAGCGCGTTCCTGCGGCTCGCGCGAGAGCTGCCCGACGGCCTCGACGTCCTGTCGGTCCAGTACCCGGGGCGGCAGGACCGGCGCCACGAAGAACGCTCGACGAGCCTGCACACGCTGGCAGAGGCCGTCGCCGACGCTCTCGGGCCCGACACGGTGGAGCCCTACGCGTTCTTCGGGCACAGCATGGGCGCCGTCGTCGCGTACGAGACGGCTCGGCTGCTCGCTCAGCGCGATCTGCCGGGGCCCACCCGGCTCTTCCTGTCCGGGCGCGGCGCGCCGACCCCGCTCCCGGGCGTCCACGACCGGCTCTCCACCGATGCCGACGTCCTCGCTGCGGTGCGCCGGCTCGGTGGCACCGACCAGGCCGTGCTCCAGGACCCGGAGCTCCTGGACATGGTGATGCCGGTACTGCGTGCCGACTACCGGGCGCTCGGTTCGTACACCTGGCGCGGCGGTGCACCGCTGGATACGCCGGTGACCGTCCTGGCCGGCGACCGCGACCCGGTGGTCACCGTCCAGGAGGCCACCGAGTGGCGGGATCACACACGGGGTGACTTCTCCCTCGAGGTCTTCTCCGGCGGCCACTTCTACCTCGACGACCACGTGAGAGGCGTGGCCACGGTGATCGCCGACGGGCTGCTCGCGGACGCGACGGCAGGCTGATCCGGGGGCCCGCCGGTGGGCGGGCCCCCGATCTCCAACCGGCGGGTGACGGCCCTTTACGGTGCCGTGGCGGACGATGCCGACGAGAGGTCCCCCAGTGCGTCCGTGCCGACGAGCCGGTCGGGCACCGACGCATCCAGGCGCATCAGGGTGCGCAGCAGAGCACGGCGCCGGGAGTGCGGTGCCTCCTCTCGCAGGGCCTCACTGATGTCCGGTGTGGGCAGGGCGAGCTGACCCGAGTGCGTCTTCGCGAGGAGGATCTCGGCGAGCCGGTCCAGGGTGGCGTCGGTCGGCCGCGGCAGTGTCAGCGTGGTCATCTGGGCCTGTCCTGTGCCCCATGTGGGCCGACGGCGCAGCAATTCGGGCCGGGCCGCCACGATCAGCATCAGCGGCGAAGGTCCGGCTGCCGCGACGAACCGTTCCAGGAAGTCCAGGCCGTCCTCGCCGATTTCGTGCGCGTCGTCGACGAGGACGATCAGAGGGTGGTCGAGCGCGACCGCGTCGAGAAGTCGGCAGCCCGCCGCGAGCAGCAGCTCCCGGCGGTGCGGGGCCGGGCCCTGCTCCCCCGCGGTGATCACTTCACTGGCGCAGGCGGCGACCTCGGTGGCCTCGGTCTGGTCCGCGATGCACCCGTACGCGATCTGTCGCACCAGGCCCGCACCGGTGGCCGGATCCGTCCCGGGCGGGGCGTGGCACAGGGCAAGGAGCAGATTGTGCAGCAACCCCAGCGGCCGGTCGGCGCCTTCGGGCCCGCTCACCAGGAACTCGGCGCCGTCCCACTGGGCCGCCGCACGGCGCTCGAACTCGAGGGCGAGCCGGGTCTTGCCGACTCCCGCCTCCCCGAGCACCGTGACGAGCTGCGCCACCGACCGATGGCGTGAGCGTCCCAGCAGGCCGGACATCAGGTCCAGTTCGTGGTCACGGTCGAGGACCGGGATCGACGGGTGGGCCAGAGAGCGCCACTGCACGGAGCGCGCCCGCCATCCCGCGGCCTCGCCCTTGGGCCGGGTGTAGCTGATGCCCGCGGCGCCGCCGGTCTGTGCCCAGGTCCGTTCGCAGACACGGGCCGTGCCCGCGGTGGTGTGGGCCATCAGCGTGCGGCAGGTGTCGAGGGCCGGGCCCGCCGCCATGTGTGCGGCGTCCGGATGCTCGTCGAGCCGGAACAGCTGGGTCTCACCGGTGGCCACGGTGGCCCGTATGCACACCGGGTGGATACGGGGTTCGAGCATGGCCAGAGCCGTCGACACGGCCCTTTTCGCCGCGTCGGCTCCGGTGAACACGGCGAGCAGCGCCGGTCCGGCCGGGGCAGCGACGGTCCCGGCGAAGAAGCCCGCCGTGTTCCGCAGCGTCTCCGCGACCGAGGCGAGGCACTGTTCCACGCCCGTGCCGTCGGTGGCGGCGCGCCGGTGGTCGACGGCGGCCTGCACCATCACCACGCTGCAGTCCTGCCGTGCGACCCCCGCGCGCACGGCAGGAACAGCGTGAGGGGCGGGTTCGGGAGCGGCAGACACGGAGGGGCTCGACTCGGTACGGGAACTGCCCTCGGCGCGCTGCTTCGGCACGAACAGCGCCGTGGAGTGCTCCGAGGCCCCGGACGCGGCCGTACCGGCACGCTCCTCGGCGGTGCTGGTGCTCCCCGGATCCGTGGCCGGCTCGCGAGCGGCGCCCTGTGCGACGAGCAGCGAGTCGTCGTGGCGCAGGATCGCCTGCTGCAACTGCTGAAGGCTGCGGCCGGGTTCGAGACCGAGCTGCTCGACGAGCTGACGGCGCAGCCGGTTGTACGCGCCAAGGGCGTCGGTGTGCCGTCCGCACCGGTACAGCGCGAGCATCAACTGCCCGCACAGCCGCTCCCGCAACGTTCCCGCCTCGACGGCCGTCTCCATCTCGCGGAGCACCGAGCGATGGCGGCCGAGCGCCAGCTCCGCGTCAAAATAGTCCTCGAGAACATCGATCCTGGTGTTCTCCAGGCCCTCCATCTCGGGCCAGTCGAAGCCGGCCTCGACGAGGTCGGCGAGCGCGGCACCGCGCCACAGGCCGACGGCTTCACGGAGCGACGCAGCGGCCCGCAGCGGCGAGCCCTCGGCGAGCCGCGCCTGCCCCTCCTCGGCGAGCCGCCGGAACCGGTACAAGTCCACGGTCTGCGGGTCGAGTCGGAGTATGTATCCCGGTGGCCGGGTGATCAGCATCGGGCCGTCGTGGTCCCGACCGGAGCCGAGCGCGCCGCGCAGCCCCCAGATGGCATTGTGCAGGATCTTGCGCGCGGTGGTGGGGACCTCTCCGGTCGGCCACAGTGCGTCCATCAGCGCACTGGTGGACACCACACGATTGGCGTTGAGCAGGAGAAATCCCAGCATCGCACGCTGCTTGGTGCCCTGTATCGGCACGGTCTCACCATGGTCGGTGAGTTCGAGCGGCCCAAGTACACGGAACCTCATGGTGCTCCCCAGCTCCTCCCGGGTACGGGGCAAGCCGCACGGCGGTGCGCCTTTGCACCGCCGTGCGGACTGCCGTTTCGACTGCCTCCGCGCCACGAAGTGGTTCGGGCACGGCTCGGTGGACACACGGGCGCCGGGTCGGAGACCCGTACGGGGTGTCCGCCCGGCCGGTGCGGGCGCGGGGGAACGGAAGCACCGGCCGGGCGGAGATCAGGGGGCGAGCAGCCGCTCGCCCGAGATGCGGAGGCGGGCGCCGACCGAGAGCACCTCAGGTGCGGCTGCCGGCCGGCGTCACACCGGCGACCACCGGGTGGTCCTGCGCCAGCGGGCCCGTCGTGGTGGCGCCGCCCGGCGCACCCAGTTCCGTGAACACCTCGGCGCCCGCGGCCCCGAACGCGCTCCACTGCTCCGGCAGATCCTCCTCGTAGAAGATCGACTCGGTCGGGCAGACAGGCTCGCAGGCACCGCAGTCCACACATTCGTCCGGGTGGATGTAGAGCATGCGCGGGCCCTCGTAGATGCAGTCGACGGGGCATTCGTCGATGCAGGCCTTGTCCTTGACGTCTATGCAGGGCTGGGCGATGACGTAGGTCATGAGGATCGCTCCACGGTCCAGGTGTCGTTGCCGGTGAGGAGGTTCGTCAGGTCGCCCTTGCCGTTCTGCTCGATGGCGGTGTCGAGCTGGTCGGACATCAGCGTGTCGTAGACCGGACGCTCGACGTCGCGGAAGACACCGATCGGGGTGTGGTGCAGGGTGTCCGGATCGGCGAGGCGTGACAGCGCGAAGGCCAGCGTCGGGGACGTCGAGTGCGCGTCGTGGACCAGGATCTGTGACTCGGTCTCAGGCGTGACCGGGACGACTTTGAGGTCTCCGGTGGCCGGGTCGCGTACGACGCCCTTGGCGCCTTCGGCCCCGAAGCGGATGGG
>NZ_JBEYTL010000035.1:0-43101 GCF_040643025.1 Streptomyces sp. NPDC047525 | reverse complement strand
TACTAGATTGTTCTCGTGGTGTCTGGAGTACTGACGTGTGCTCCTCCGATCTCGTGGGGCTGCGCCCCACGCTCACCCGCCTTGCTGCGCAAGGCGGGTGACACTCCGTCCGCTGCGCTCCCGGAGTGGAGGCCTCCGCTGCGCTCCGGCCCAGTGGGTCCGCTCCGCTCCCCCACCCAACGGCCCTTCCGGCTTCGCCTCCAGGGCCCTCAAGGCCCGCTGAAGCGGGCCAAGCTGACTACTGGGGCGAGGTGTTCACGGGCCTGACGGCCCGGCAGTAGAAGAGGCTGGGGTGGCGGCTCGTGAGTTCCGGTCAGATCTGCTGCGCCAGCATCCATATGGCGAATCCCAGGACAAGCACCCCGCTCACTCGCGTCATCGCATACCCCTTGCCAGTGGGTTCGGTCGCATCCGGATCCTTCACCCACCCTCTCTGCAAGTTTCTGTTCATCCTCCAAAGCAGTTGAGGCCGTACGACCTGAACCAGCCCCATGACCAGGAAGAGGCACAGGAACGGGATGAGGACTGGACTGCTGTCGCCGTCGGAAGCGGCTTGAATGACTGCGTCGCGATTCATGCTTCTCCGAGTGCCCGGGCCGCTTCCCAGAAAACAGTGTCGCTCAGACCAGGGTAGCGTGCTTCATTCTAAGTATCGGATAGACTCTGGAATCAGATACTACCCACCAGGCCCGCTCCGAAAGATTATCGAGATCCAGCCCACAGCCTTACCGATGACCATGACGGGCAGAGCAGTCAGCCGGCCACATCAGTCCAGCCACAACCCTCACGGCCCCTCTTGAACCGGACGCACCCCAGCAGAAGGCAGGCGAAGCATGTCCATCACAGGCCGCGCTGACCAACGCGAGGCAGCCCAGCGAGAAGCCATCGACGCGATCGTGCGCGCCCTCGAATTGCCTGCACGATCACTCGTGCCCGAGCGAGGGCTTCGGGCTCAGGTGATCATGGCGACCGGGTCCGGGAAAACGAGAGTGGCGGTCCGTAGCGCGGAGGAGCTCCACGCGGGCCGTGTGCTGGTGCTCGTGCCCTCGCTGGACCTCCTGGCGCAGACCGAGGCTGCGTGGCGTGAGGGGGGCCGTCGGGGGTCGATGATCGGGGTGTCCTCGCTGCGGGGTGAGGAGGCGAGCTTCCCCAACACCACGGACGTGGACGAGTTGGTGGAGTGGACGAGGGTCCTGGACAAGGTGACCGTGTACGCCACCTACGCCAGCCTCGGTCTGGGCACTCTGGAGCGGGCGCACGCCGCGGGCCTGGGAGCCTGGGACCTGATCGTCGTGGACGAAGCCCACCGGGTCTCGGGGCGGATCGGGAAGCCGTGGGCGGTCGTCCACGACAACCAGAAGATCCCCTCCCTGCGCCGCCTCTACATGACCGCCACGCCCCGGCTGTGGCAGCTCGGGGATGAGGACGAGGCCGGCGCACCCGGTGATCTGGTCGCGAGCATGGACGACGACCCCGCCGGGCCCTTCGGCGGCAGGGCGTACACCCTGACCCTCTCGGAAGCCATCGACCGGGGAATCTGCGCCCCCTACCAAGTCGTATGCGTCGATGTCACCGACACCGCCCTCCAGGCCGCGCAGCTCCTGGGCGCGGAGGGCCGGTCGGCCGAAGTCCGCGGGGTGCGGCTGGCCGCCCTGCAGACCGCGCTGGTGAAAGCGTCCGCTGAGGAGAACTTCCGACGCACGCTGGTCTTCCACCACGTCGTCAAGGAAGCCGAGGCGTTCGCGACTGGCCTGACCGATGTCGCCGCGCAGCTGCACGCCAGCGACCCGGAGCTGTACCCAAGGACGATCTGGGCCGACTGGCTGTGCGGGGACCACAAGCCGCTCCACCGCCGCCGGCTGCTCGAGGAGTTCGCGGCCGGGATCGCCACGGACGGCACCGTGGTGGAGAAGTGCTTCCTGTGCTCGGTGAAGGTCCTGGGCGAGGGCGTCGACACCAAAAACTGCGACTCCGTGTACTGGGCGGACGTACACGGCTCAATGCCGGACCTGGTCCAGGCCGTGGGCCGGGCGCTGCGGATGCAGCCAGGCGAGGGCAAGACGGCCTCGCTCGTGGTGCCGGTGCTGCTCGGACCGGGCGAGACGGTGGACAACATGCTCACCTCCCGGGCATTCGGTGGGCTTGCCAAGCTCTTGGAAGCGCTCCGGGCGCACGACGCACGTGTAGTGGAGCAGCTCGCCGAACAGCAGGCCCCAAGCCACTACAAGCCGCTCAGCAAGGACGAGCACGGGGAGAGTGCGAGCGGGAGCAGCGGCGGCTCCGAGACCGTCAGTGCCCCCGCCAAAGCCCTGTTGAAGTTCTCCACGCCACGCGACCCAGCTGCCCTCGCGGCGTTCATCAACCTGCGGGTCCTCAATCCGGAGCACGAGCACTGGCGGCGGGGGGTGGAGGCCGCCGTCATTTACGCCCGCGAGCACGGCGACCTGCGTGTGCCGTTCACGTTCCGTGTCCCGGAGGGTGAGGAGGCCGAAGCTGCCGGGTGGCCGACCTCGCTCATGTCCTTCCCGCTGGGGCAGTGGACCGCCGACGCTCGCCGCTTCTACGCCCGCGGCAACATGGACACCGGCCGTGTCGAACAGCTGGAGAAGCTCGGCATGATCTGGTCCCACTTCGACGTTGCGTGGGAGGAGGGACTTGCCGCCGCGCGCGGATGGGCGAGCGAACACGGCCACCTCCTGGCACCGCTGGACGCCACCTTCCAAGGTGCGAAGGTCGGCATCTGGCTGAAGAACGCACGGGCCGCCGCCCGGAGGGCTGCCGAGATCGAACAACGGCGCGCCCAGGGCCTGGCAGTGGAATCGGTCGCTGGGGCGCTGTCGGACGAACGGCGCGAGCAGCTGGAGGACATCGACCCGTCCTGGTGCCCGGCATGGCCCGTCACATGGCAGCGGTGCTTCCACCTCGTCCGGCAACACCTGGACGCCGGCGAGACCCTCCCCACCGAGGCGCACGGCGTCGATGCCGTACGCCAGGGCGAGGACCTCGGACGGTGGGTGACGTCGGTACGGCTCGGGTGGGATCAACTCACCGGCGTGCAGCAGTGGATGTGCGAACACGTCCTCGGCATCACACCCCCAACCGAGAACGAGAAACCGAAACCGCGGACCAGCCAGGCGCACAAATGGGCGCTGCATCTCACCGCCGCCCGGCAGTTCCACGAACGTGAGGGACACCTACAGGTGCCCAGGAAGCACGTCGAATGGATCGTCGGCGAGGACCAGGAGGAGCGGGAGCTCAAGCTCGGATCCTGGATCAGCAACCAACGCAGCAGGGCCACGACGCTGACCCCGGAGCGGATGGAACAACTGGCCGCGATCGGCATGAGCTGGACGTGACGCGCAGGTGCAGGAGTGGGCCAGGCAGGAGTCCTGCCTGGCCCACTCTGACCTCGCGACTGAGTTTGACCTCTTCCGCGGATGAGTCCTGGCCGGGGGCGAGCACGGGTTGGGCGGTGAGGCTGACCGGAAGCCTGTTCTCGTGAGCCCTCTCCAGGCCGAACCCGCGGTAGGGGTAAGGGTCACTCGGAGTTTTTTGGCGCCAGAGCACGGGGCGATGCGGAACGTGGAGGTCGGCAGCGCCCTGTCGCCGATCTGTGCGTAGGGCGTCGGCCAGCAAGGTGTTTCCCGGCCCTGGCTCCTGGCGGAGAGGCCGGGGAGCAGAAGGCCTCAGACCGCGACGGAGAGCAGGTCCACCACGAAGACGAGTGTCGAGCCCGCCGGGATCAACGGCGAGGGTGACTGGTTGCCGTAGCCGAGGCGCGGCGGAACGATGATCTCGCGCCGGCCGCCGGCCTTCATCCCTCTGACACCGCGGTCCCAGCCCTTGATGACCTTGCCACCGCCCACGGCGAACTTGAACGTCTGGTCCCGGTCCCACGAGGCGTCGAATTCCTTTCCGGACTCGAAGGTGAGCCCGACGTAGTGAACTCGGACAACCCTGCCCGGCTTCGCCTCGAGCCCGTCCCCGACGACGAGGTCACGGATGGTCAGTTCGGTGGGAGCCTCACCCTCGGGAAGGTCGATCTCGGGCTTCGTCAGTTCACTCATTGCAGCCTCATTCGTTCGCCGCCCAAAGCCCTCATACAGACCAGCCAGGCGCAGGGGCACTCTATGCGGTAGATCATCATGCTGTCGTGAACGCTGATCTCCTGGAGTCATGCCTGAGGCCGAATCCGACTCGCCTACGTGTGCGGCCCACAATTCTCAGCCGCCATCGCCCGTTCCAGGATCGCGGCAACGACCTCGGACTTGGCGTCGGCGTAGTTCTGCATGTACTCCCAGGACTGCAGGGAAAGTGACCGTTTGGCGTCGGCGTATAGCTTGCGCTCGCTGCTGACTGTGCGCAGCCGGTCGCGGAAGCGCAGCATACGGACGGCTTCCTGGCAGCCCTCGGGCAGGACGTGCAGGTTGGCCGATTCGACGCCTGGGGCGAGGTGGTACTTGCGCAGAACGCGGTGCTCGTACCATTGGGGCTCTCGGATGACGAGCGTGAAGCCAAGGTTTTCCAGGGCCGGTACGTAGCACGCCTCGTCGCTGGGATCGGGGACGGTCAGGAGTATGTCGATGACCGGCTTGGCGGGCAGGCCCGGCACGGAGGTGGAGCCGACGTGCTCGATCCGGTGGTCGATGTGGCCGAGGCGCTCACTCATGGGGAGGGCCTCCTGCTCGAAGACCGCGGGCCACCGCGGGTCGTACTCCCGCAGCGTGACCTGGCCGTTGAGCTTGGGCGGAGCGACAAGGTGGGCCGCCTCAATCTCCCCGGTGGTCATGGGTATGCGCGGGACTTCATCATCGGGCCGTCCGGACATGGGAGCTCCCGTCTGCGCTCTGAGGCCATGAAGCCAGGGCTCTCGGCAGTGAATCAGTGGCTTTCCGGCCCCGGCGCGGTTGGTGGTCATCCTTGCACCGCCGCAGATCCAACCGCTACGACCAGTGGCCGGCTGCGTCGGGAGCCGGGTCAGGTGGCCGCGTTGCTGGCCATGAGGTTGCTGTCCAGGCCGTCGAGGTCATCGGAACTCGGCGGTCAGAGCACGTAAGTCAGACGGAGGCGCCTCAGCGTCCGGCGAAACCCTGGTGAGCGGCCTGGTTCGAGGACCGTTTCGGCGCCAGGGAGTCGAAAGACGAGCTCAGTCCTGTTCGTGATCCGTGCACGCCAACAGGCGAACGGGCAGGGCCGATTCCGGTAATCGGTCCATCGGAGAGAGGCGAGTGGGGGGGTGGGGTCCCTCCGGGTTCTGGTGCTCCCTTGGAGAAGGTGTCCTGATGCGGACTTCGTCGGCTGAACAGGGCGCGGTGATCGCGGAGATCGTGGATGCGGTCCGTGAGGTGAGCTGCTGGCGGGCCGGCGTCTTGATGGAGCGGTTCGTGCGGGACGCGGACCTGGCCAGTCTGTGCGCGCTGCGCGCGGCCCTCGCCGCGGACGGCCCGGCGGATGCCGGGCGGTGAGCAGGCTCCTGCCTGCCATCTTCTGCGCGCTGCACAGGAGAAGGGCTCTCTCCTGCCGGTGCGGAGGGGGTGAGGTGGCCGGTGGTGGGCGCGGCCGCCGCCGGTGGTCGGAAAGCGGCGGTGGCCGCACGGCGCGGGGACGCGATAGCTCCCCTTCCACAGGGTTTCCCCCGGCGCCCTTCGTCCTCCCTCGTAGAGCGAGAGGGAGGCGCGCCCCAGGGCCGCGGCGGAGAGGACGCGATGCTGGGCCCTTGTGTCCGCTGCAGGATGCGAGGGCTCCGGCCGTCTGTGACCGTCCTTGTCCGGTGGGCGGCCCGGGGGCTGGGAGCCGAAAGGCACCGCGGCCCTGTGGGGTGCCGGCACGGGCGCCAGCCGTTGATTCAGACAGCAGGCAGCCCCCACCGTGCGCGCCGCGCGGGACGCAGCACGGCCCACGGCACCGACGCACACGCACACGCAGGCACAGGCACAGGCAGGCACAGGAAACAGCCCCGTCCGCCCGCTGCGCCCCGGTGGCCACAGAGGTGAGGAGTTCGTCTCCGGTCCAGTGAGGTCAGGCTCCGCGCCGGTTCGCGCCCTCCGGCGGTGCTACTTCACGGACCACTTGAGGGGCTCTTTGTAGTACCCCTGGGAGTAGGTGACCTGGTCCACCGTGGATCCTTCGGGGACGAGGTAGGGGTCGCAGACGTTGCGCTCCTCGCCCTTCTTCCACACGTCTTGGGTCCCGAGTTCTTTGACGCCGTTGAGGAGGTTGCAGTCCTTCGGCGTGCTGCTCAGAGCGCCGATGAGGATGAACTTGGTGCCCGGGCCCGCCGCGGTCTCGACGTTGACATCGCTCATCACCGGGGGCGGCTCTTTGAGCGTGTCACCTCCGGCATGGCGGGCGTTGACGTACACCCACACGACCTTCTTGCCCGCGTACTTGTCGGGCTCATCGAGTTCGTCGAGATCCTCCGGCTTGCCCTCAACGACCTTCGTCGGCGTGAACACGAACTGGGCGGTCTTCTTGAAGCTGGAAATCTCCTGCTCCGGGCTCGGCTGACCGAGCCGCAGCTTCTTGGGAGCCTCAGGGGCAGTTGAGGTGGCGTCCTTGGAGGATCCGCTCGTGGAGGGGTAGCACGCGGTGAGGGTGCAGGCCGTGGCCGCGCCGACGGCTATCAGCCCAAAACGCCGGCCACGACGCGCCCTGCGCTGATTCTGTGAGTGAGACATAAGACGGTACTTTATGTTGATCACATCACTGTGCAGACCAGCCCAGCGGTCCCGCACACGGCTGAGGTTGCTCGCTGATGCGACGGCCACCTGCGGGTAGGGCCGGTTCGTGCTCGGCTGCGTGAAGGGGCTGTTCCGCGGCCATCGCCTGGTCATCCGTCACGGTGTACGGGAAGCGTGCCTCGCGGCGGCGATACGCGGGTCCGTGGGTGCTGCCGGCGATGCGCCTGCACGGCCGGACGGAGGGTGCAGCTTGGCTCGGGATGCCGGTCGTCCTGTCCCGCGCCGTGCGTTAGGTGGATCCGGGTCAGCGCCGGCCGGCCGATGTGCTGGATGCTGGACGCGGTGCGGCTGCTGCGCCCGGTCGGTGGCCGGCAACTACTTGCGGAGCGCCTGTGCTACCAGGAGGACGGGGGCGAGGTGCGGGTCACCACGGCGGGCAGGCATGGCCACTGTCTCTCTTCGGGCTCTCTTCGGGCGCATGTGGGGCCGGTGGGGCACAGCGGCCAGGAGCGCTTGTGCCCCACCGGCGTTCAGCGACCTACGGCTTGGGAACCGTGCGGGCCACGGTCATCTTGCATGCGTCGCAGTGCGCAAGACCGAGAGAAGTCCGCCCACGACGGGTGCTGGTCCAGCAGCCGTCGTGGGCGGGAAACAGCCGCTGAACGCCCCTCCCCCGCGGCGGCACGATGTCTTCCCCGGGGTGTGAATACCCGTGGCACACAAGAGCGCGCCGCATACGGCCGGGGTGGCACGGAGACTGTCCGCGGTGTGTGACAGTGCGCCCGGCGGCGTGCTGCTCGGTCAGCGGATCTTGGTCAGCTCGCCCTTGTCCTGGAGGGTGGCGATCCCCCTGGCCCAGAGACTGTTGACGCGCTGGCGCTCCTGCGCGTTCGGGTAGGCGTTGGTGCAGGAGGTGCCGGGGCCGCCGCCGGACATCAGCTCGCTGCACGGGCCCGAGTAGTGGTCGGGCAGACCGAGCACGTGCCCCGTCTCGTGGGCCGTCACCCGGGTGGAGTTGTACTGCTGGTTTTGCCGGTAGTCCAGGAAGATGTAGCCGTGGCCGCGCCCGTCGGTGGAGGCGTACGAGCCGCGCGAGTCGTTGCCCTCGCGGTACTCGAAGTCAGCGCCCGAGCTGGACTCCTGGAGCTTCACGTTGCTGACGGAGGAGTTCCAGATCTGCGTGCTCTGCGCTATCTGGCTGCGGAAGCTCGGCGCCCTGCTCGTGCGGTAGCGGACGGTGACGACCTGGATGCCCGGCTGTGCTGCCTGCTTCTTCAGCGCCGACTTCATGACGGCGTCGAAGAACTGCCGGTTGGCCACCTGGTCCTCGGCGGAGCCCGCGTACGCCGACGTGGCGTTCGTGGAGGCGGGGCTGGCGGCGTCGGGCGCGGGCGCCGCTAACGCCGAGGGGGCGGCGGCGAGCGAGCTGACGAAGGCAGCGGCGCCGAGGATGGCGAGGAATCTGGTGCGGGATCTGTTCATGGGGGTGTGTCCCTTCCGGATGTCCGATGGCCTGGATGGCCAGGGCTGCCGGGACCCTTTGAGGCACGGGGATGCCCGGGGTCCCGGGACCAGGGGCCTACGGGCGGCCTTTGGTCGGGACGAGTATCGGGACGGCGGGGCGCGTTCGTACCGATGCCATTTAGTGATAGCGGCAAAGCATCAACTGGTATAAGCCATACGAGACTTGCCGCATCACGTGTCCGGTTCTGCGTCTGTTGGCGAGGCCTGATCCGGTGGATGTCGCGCACACGGAGGTTCAGGAGGGCGGCGATCCCTGTCCAGGCCGGGAGCGCCAGCCGAGCGACGGACACGAGCACGGCGAGCACGGCGAGGAGCTGGTGCCGGGCCGGCCCGCCCCTGGACCGTATGCGGGTCGTCCGCCGAGGGTCTCCCCCGTCCGGACCATCCATCCGCCCAGCGGATGCTGGGTGGTGTGGTCCGGCGTCAGAAGTCGGGTGACCGCCACTACTGGGCGGCGGAACGTGTGGTGAGGTCCTCGTCCGTGATGGGGCGGACCACCCGGCAAGGGGTGCCGACCGCGACGGTCATCGGGGGAATGCTGTGGCTGACGACGCTGCCGGCGCCGATGACCGACCCGTATCCGATACGGACGCCGGGCAGGACCACCGCGTTGCTGCCGATCCACACCTTGTCCTCGATCACGATCGGTTCCGAGAACCGTCCGAAGTCAGCACGCCGTTGGGGATGCACCGGGTGTCCCGTCGTGGTCAGCGTCACACTGGGCGCGATCATGACGCCGTTGCCTATGCGGATGTCCACGTCGTCGACGAGCGTGAGGTTCACGTTCCCGAAGAAGTCGTCGCCGATGTGGACGTTGCTGCCGAACCCGGCGTGGAACGGCGGCAGCAGCACCGTGCGTTCACCGACCGAGCCGAAGATCGCCACGAGCAGCGAGCGGCGCTTGTCCGTTTCGCTCGGCGGTGTGTGGTTGTACTCGAAGATCTGCTCGGTGCGGCGCCGCGGGCCCTGGAAGGCCGCTTCCGACTCGGTGTAGACAAGCCCTTGGGCGATCCGGGCCAGGACTTTGTCCTCCTGAGCACGTGTCACAGCGGAACGCTCCCCTCCTCCAACCCCTCGGGCACCGGCCCGGCGCGCCCCCGGCCGGCCGCGCGCCTCCAGAGCCTACGTACAGCGCGAAGAGAGCGTGATCCCTTTCGGACCACGGGCCGTGGTCCCCTCTGCCCCGGGCTGCGTGGGGTCTGCCGCTGCCGAACGATCATGTGCTCGAGCGGTACCCCAGCGCAGTCCGGCACGTGCTGCGGGGGACGGCACCAGACTCCGGTACGGCAGCAGGGCCCGGACCGCGTGTCGCGGTCCGGGCCCTGCCCCGTGCGGTGCCGCCCTGCGGCGGCGCTGCGTCAGCTCTGTGCGCTGTCGTCTCCCGCCTGCCCGGCTGCCTCGGCTGCGCCTGTCTTCTCGCGCATCTTGCGCACCAACTCCGCCTTCTGCTCAGCGGCACCCTGGCGGTCGAGGTTGCGGTGCGGGCCGTTGTTCTGCCGCTCAGCGCGAGACAGCCTCTTGCGCTTGCCGCCGCCCATACCCACAGGATTGTTGATGTTCTTGCTCACGGGTTCTCCCGGATTAGTGTGAAGTGATCTACGGATTCATCGGCGGGGTGACGGGCGCGGCGACGTCGGAGGGCGTCAGCAGGGGCCCGTCACGCTCACTCGTAAATCAGCGCCTGGAAGAACATGCCCATGACGTTACCCGGTTCCCTCGGCCCCGCACACCAAATTTCCGCCCTCCCGGCATCAGGCCGGGCCTGCGGCGAGCGTCAGGGGCCGGGCCGCCTCGGCCGGGCATGGAGTGGGTGTGCTTGGCCACAGAGGGCGGCCGGGCCCGTCATGTGGGCTGTCCCCGCCCCTGCGTCACCTGCCGGCACGGGCAGTTTGCCCGCCTTACCGCAGCATCGGGGCAAAAGGCCTCTCGTGTGCTCTGCGTCGTCCCCGCACCGCGGCATGTCCTGTGAACCGGCTCTCGCCGCGATCACCCTCAGCTCATACGGTCACGACGATCTTGCCCTGGGGATGGCCCGTCTCCAGGTGCTTGATCGCGGCGACGGCTTCGGAGAGCGGGTAAGTGCAGTCGAGGGCCGGTGTGATCGTGCCTGCCTCGGCGAGCCTCTTGAGGGCCATCAGGTCCTTGTGGCGCACAGTCACGATCAGGCTTCTCAGCACCTGGCCGAGGAACGGTGAGAGCGCGTAGCCGCGGAGCTGGCGGCCCAGGCCACCCACCCAGTCACCGCCACCTTCACCTCCGGCCATCACCAGGACGCCCCTGGGCGCCAGTGCCCGGCGCAGCAGGGACAGCGGGCGGTTGCCGGCGGCGTCGAGGATGACGTCGAACCGGTGCTTGCCGTCGGTGATCTCCTGGCTGGTGTAGTCGATGACGTCGGTGGCGCCCAGGGCCCGGACGAAGTCCGCCCTGCCGGGGCCGCAGACGGCGGTGACCTCGGCTCCGTAAGAGACGGCGAGCTGGATGGCGTAGGTTCCGATGCCCCCGGAGGCGCCGATGACCAGGACCTTCTGCTCCGGTTGCGGGCGCGCCTTGCCGCTGAGGGCCTGGCAGGCGGTGACGCCGGACACGGGGAGAGCCGCGGCTTGTCCGAAGGTGAGGTTGCCGGGCTTGGGTGCGAGTTTGTCCGCCCTGGCACAGGTGTACTCGGCCAGCGAGCCGTCGCCGCTGCCGAAGACCTCGTCACCCGGCCTGAAACCCGTCACCTTCGCACCGACCGTTTCGACCACTCCGGCGACGTCCCAGCCGCGAACCGGGTTCTTGGGTTTGCGCAGTCCCAGGGCGAGGCGGGCGATGTAGGGCTTGCCCGTCATAAGGTGTAGGACGCTCGGATCCACCCCGGCGGCGCGCACCTGGATCAGCACTTCGTTGTCATGGGGAACGGGGCGGTCGATGTCGCGTAGTTCCAGGACGTCGGCGGTGCCGTACGAGCCTTGGGCGATGGCCTTCATGAGTCCCCCTGACGGGTAGCAGCTGCCCCTGAGCATCCCGCCAGTTCGAACTGCCGGCCAGCCTCCCAGTCCCCCCGCCCTCCCTGCGCTGCCGCCCGCACGCCGCCCAACTCCACCGGCTGCCACGCATGGGCCTAGCCATTGGCGACCGTGCCGCCGGCCTCACGGCACCGGCGCTCGTGCACTGCGCGGTACCCGACCAGCCTGCGCACGCGCCACCCGACGTGCCCCCGCGTGGCGCTACGGGACGCGGCCGACCCTGCGTTGGGCACTTCAGGGGCAGGCAGCCTGATTCCAGTCAGCCGCCGGCGCATCTGCCGGCCAAGGCACTGGGGTACCCGCCCTCGACCGTGGACATCGGGCCGCTCAGCACCTCATCTCAGGGCGTCAAGAGCCCGCCACAGGCCGGTGAGTTTGCGTCCACAGCGCCCCGAAGACTCACACTGACGCTGAGGTTGAGGTTGAGACTTCCATGGCGAGGCCACTCGATGTGACCATCCCCCACCACCCCCTGGCCCGACAGCACAAGGCCATCTGGCGGCACTGGCGCGGCATCCGGCGCAGATCACCTGCCGGTCGGCAGAACGGCCGAAGTCACCGTGAGCGCCGGCACCCATGCCAAGGCACCCGACAGGTAGCACTCCGGTGCCATCGCCTCCACCGGCACGGACCGGAGCTCCGTAGCGCGTTCACGGTCGAGCGTGAAGGCGCCTCATATTCGGTCGGGCGACCTGGGCCGTGACGGCGAGGCCGGGCCGGGCCGGGAGCACCTCACAGACCCACTTCCTAGACGTTTCACGCCAAGAACGGCGACTGCGGCTGGCTCAACCCCCAGAACCCGCACCGCACCAGAGCCGCCCGCTCCAACACGCCACCAGATCAGACACCGGCCTTACGCACCTAGGCTTCGTCCGTGAGCTTCCGTCACTGAGGAGGTACGGCGATGCGTATTCCCGGGCCTGAGCCCCGCGCGGACGGCGGGGTCGGCGCCGTCACGGCAGCAGGGGGACTGCACAACTACCAGTTACGCCTGCACGCCGAGTACGGGCCCGTCGTACGGTTCCAACTGCCTGGCGTCGAAACAGCCGTATCAGTGGCCGACCCCGTACTGCTGGAGGCCACGGCTCATATCAACAAACGCCCAGAGCAGCTCTTCGAGTTCCTGGCCCCGCTGTGCGAGGCGGACAACCTGCAAGTACTCGACGCCGAGCAGCACGCCCCGTGGCGGCGCGTGCTGCTGTCGGTGCTGGCCGGACGCCCTTCCCACGAGCGGCACTTCGCGCAGTTCACGGAAATGGCCACGGCTCTCGCCGACCGATGGGACCAGCGAGCAGTGCGGGAGACCACCGGGCACAAGGGGCCCGGCGAGCCAGTCGCGTTGCAGAAGGACCTCACCGCGCTGGCGCTCCGAATGATCTGCCAGTTCGCTTTGGGCAGCGCCGCCCCGGACCCTGACCGCATCATCGCCGCGTTCGAAGACGTGCTCACCGAATACCTCGGACGCCTCTACCATGTGCCCGTCCCCGGCACCCAAGAGGAGCGGGCCACCCAGGCCGTCGAGGCCCTCACCTATCTGCGCGCGACGGTCGACGAGGTGATCGCCGCGCACGGTTCGGGCGGCCGTGCGGACAAGAGCGATCTGATCGGGGCGCTTGTCGAGGCCGGTGAGAGCCCCGCACGCATCCGCGACACCGTCATGGTGACGATGCTGGCAGCGCACCACACCACCGGGGTCGCCGTCTCCTGGACACTGCATCTGCTGGGCCGCCACCCGGAGATCGCCGAGCGGGTCGCGGACGAGCTGGACCGCGTGCTCGGTGACCGCCCGGCACCCGGCTACGCCGACCTGCGCGAGCTCACCCTTCTCGACATGACGCTCAAGGAGTCGATGCGGCTCTACCCGCCCGGCCCCTACGGCGCGCGGGAGACGACCGAGGAACTCGTCCTGGGCGACTACCAGATCCCGGCGGGGGCCACGGTCTTCTATCCTTTCTGGGCCGTCCACATGAACCCCGACTACTGGCCCGAACCCGAGAAGTTCATGCCCGAGAGGTTCACCCCGGACGAGGTGGCCAAGCGGCCGAGACTGGCCTACATCCCCTTCGGGCTCGGTCCCCGAAGCTGCGAGGGCGCCGCCCTGGCCATGATCGAGGCAGAACTCGTCCTGGCCGTACTGCTCAAACGCTTCCACTTCACGCCCGTGCCGGGTCACGAGGTGACGCCCATCGAACGGTTCGTCGTCTGGGCGCAGGACGACATCCACATGACACCCCACCCACGCACCCCGGGCCAGCCCTGTCCGGAGCCATAAGAAGGAGCCGCAAGGCGGAGCCATCACTCAGCCGACCGGCGTGCGCCATGGGCACGCTACCGACCGGTGGCCCCGCAGCCGACACTGCACCGCCAGGCCGCCGCGATCGCCCCGCACCGCCCCAGCAACGGGGCGAAGGCCTCGGACGGTGGGTCAACGCGTGACGGTTCGGGTGGGAGCGTCGGGCATGTGCTGGTGACAGAGATACGCGCTGTCGGTGACACTTCTACTCAGCGACCGGTGCCGAAGATCGCTTCGAGCACGCGAAGCGCCCGGTCACGAACGTCGTCATGCCTGACCTGAAGGGATGCGGGTCTCTCTGTTTCAGGTTGGTACGGCGCAACTCGACGCGAGAGGCAGGGTGAGGGCGACGATGCCAGCGCCGGGAACGACGGCAGTCCTGGTACTGCTGCCGGACGCCGACCCGCTGCTGGAGCTGACCGCCCAGGTGGATGCGCAGGTGGTGCGGCCGGGCGTGCCCGCACACGCAACGCTGCTCTACCCGTGGCTGCCCGCCGAGCAGATCGACGCGAAGGAGCTGGAGCGGTTGCGGGCCGTATTGGTGCGGTCCGCGCCGGAGGGCGGCCGGATTCCCCTGCGGCTGGCCGAGGTCGAGCAGGCCGGTGCGTTCATCGGCATCCCGGTGCCCGAACTGCGCGCCCTGGCCACCGCCGTTCGCACCGCGTTCCCCGAACAGGTCCCCTACGCCGGCCGGTTCGGGCAGGACCCACCGGTGCACGTCACCGTATCGCTGGACGCGACTTCCGACACCGCAGCCGACATTGCGCGCCGAGTCACCGGCCGTCTGCCCATCCGCACTGCGGTGTCCGCTGTACACGTGGTCGCTCTCACACCCGACGGTTGGCAGGTTCTCGCGCAGTTCCCACTCACCACTTGACCGGGCGGAGTTGGCTGTTCATCACCAGCGTCAGCGCGTTGACGGCGATGAACGAGCCGGTGATCCTCTGGGAGGCTTACGGCAGCCAGAGAGCTGGCTGGTAGGCACGTTCCCGTGGCCCGGTATCGCGCCCGTCAAAGCCCCCGCTGGTGGCTCGCCCGAGCTCGACACCGGGCTTCGCACCGGCACCCTCACCCTGCGCGCCATCGTCGGCGGGCTGCGCTCGAGGGCCGTGCCCAGCTGACGCACCAGATGTCCCGCAAGTCCCGCGGAGCATCTCCGCGGGACACCCCCCGCGCTTCTTCGGAGGCACCCGTAACACCGGAGGTCCCGCTCGCCCACCGTGAACCCGGAACCAACCAGCGGTGAACTCCGTACAACCAGCTCCGCCCTTCGGCGGTCACACCAGACAGACCCGCGCCCCGTCGACCGAGTGAGAGCCGCCATGCCACACAGCCGCCGCATCCTGACGTACGCCATCGCAACCGCCGCTGCGGTCACCGCCGGGTTCGTGCTCCCGTCCGGTGCCACCGCTGCCGCACCCTCCGCCACCACGAGCGACTTCAACGGCGACGGCTACGCGGACCTCGCCGTCGGCGTCGCGGACGGCACCGTCGACGGCCAGGCCAAGGCGGGGTACGTGAACGTCGTCTGGGGCGGCCCGAAGGGCGTCGGCGCCCACGGAAGCATCCGTGTCACCCAGGCCACTCCCGAGGTTCCCGGCGCCCCGGAGGCGGGCGACCGCTTCGGCGCGTCCGTGACCCTGACGGACCTCAACGGCGACGACATCGCGGAACTGCTCGTCGGTGTCCCCGGCGAGGACGTCACCGACCGCGGTGCGGACGCGGGCATGGTCATCGCCGTAGGCGGGTCGAAGAACGGCCCAGGACCGGCGTCGACGGTCCTGACCGGGCCGTCGCCGGCAGCTGCGTACGGCAAATCGGTTACGGCAGCCGACCTGACCGGCGGCGACAACAAGGTGATCGTCATCGGCGGCACGGACAAGGTCGTCGCTCGTGTCATCCAGGGTGAAGACAGCATGATCACCACCGTCGTCACCGCCCCCATGGGAGGCCGCCCCCCCATCCTGACCACCGGCGACTTCGACAGCGACGGCCGCGACGACCTGGCCGTGGCGTACTGGACCGCGGGCGATCCCAACACGCAGTCCCACGTACGCCTGTGGAAGTGGGACGCCGACCGGGCCGAGATGGCCAACTTCTGGAACACGGACAACGCCGGCGTGACCGCGCTGGCCGCCGGCGACTTCGACGGTGACGGGAACGACGACCTGGCGCTCGGCGAATGCCGTGAGATCGCCGACGAGAACATCGACGACCCGTGCGGTCCCGAGAAGCTCGCCAAGGGGGGAGGCATCCACCTCCACTACGGAAGCCCCGAGGGCGGCTCGTTCGGCGGCCGCGCCCAGACCCTCAATCAGGACACGGCAGGCGTCCCGGGGGTGGCCGAAGACGGCGACCGCTTCGGCGCCGCCCTCGCCGTCGCCGACATCAACCGCGACGGCCGCGACGACCTGATCGCGGGCGCTCCCGGTGAAGCCATCTCGAGCAAGGCGGGAGCGGGCGCCGCCTGGTTGCTCCACGGAGGCGCTCAGGGCCTGCTCGACGCAGGCGGCGCAGCCACCTCCGTCGCCTGGAACCAGGACACGTCCGGCGTCCCGGGCGTCGCGGAGTCGGGTGACGCCTTCGGCGCGGGGGTCGCCTCGGGTGACTACAACGCCGACGGCGTACCGGATGTCACAGTCGGCTCCCCTGGCGAGAATGCCTCCCTGGGCGCCGTATGGGTGCTCCCCCGCGGCTCGGCCCGCGACTCGGCGGCCTTCTCGCCCCGCACACTCGGCCTCCCGTACCTCTCCACACCTCAGAAGTACGGCAAGCCACTGAACAGCCACTGACTGCGCCCTACGGACGTTGCGCCCCTCGGTCACCGGTGTCGGCTGGTCCGGCGGGCGGGCCGACACCGGTGACCGAGGAATCCGAGCAGCAGAGGTCCCCCGGTCAGTCCACCGGCTGCGCACTCCGCCTTCAGCCCCGCCCGCCCTGAGTCCTGGTGTCGTCCCGTCAGGAGTGGTCGTGACCGGAGAGCTTGAGCGCTTCATCCGTATCTACCTGAATCAGGAGCAGGCCCATGCCTCGGCTGGCGGGAAGTGGTGGTCGATGACGCCGTGATGACACCAACTATGCGGTAGATCTTTTCAGTTGCCGACCTGCCACACAGGGGCGATCCTTGGCATGGGACGGTCGAGGAGGACAAGGATGGGGCTCATGCTCTTCCCCGGAGATGCCGATGTGACCAGCCCGGACATTTCCTGGTCCGCCCACGGCTTCAGCATGTTCAGGCAGTGGCTGGCCCAGGCCGAGGGGTTCGACCTCTCTGAGATGTGCAGCTTCGGCGGGGAACGCCAGTGGAGCAGCGTCTCAACAACACTGACGCCTCTGCTCGACCATCCAGATGACGATGGTCCGGACCTCACACCCGGCCAATGCGCAGGCATGCTGCCCCGGTTGGAAGCGATCATCAGTCAGCGGCAACACGATGGCGGTGACCTGGTTGTCCAACGCCGCATGGACGACACCCGCCAGTTGGTCACCGTCATGAAGTTTTGCGTGAACGCAGATGTTGAACTCATCTTCGGCTGATCACCGGACCGAAGAATGCCTGCCCCGCGGGGGTCGGTGCAATGTCTCCGGTCTCGTGAGCAGGACACGGGGGGCAGGAGGAAGTCGAGTCGATCCCTTCCGGGCGCGGGCGGGGAGTCGCACTCGGCCCTCCTTAGATCAGCCCCCCGCTTCCCTCCAGTGCAGCATTAGGCGACTGGGTTGATGCCGCGGAGGACGTCCCCGGCCCAGAGTCGAAGACCGTCCCTGCCTGTACCCGGTCCAGTGAGGACGAGTTGAGCAGGGTGGGGTGGGTCCACTTCGGTGACCGTCACCGTGGGATAGCGTCGGATCTCCGTCAGGGTCAGCTCAACGGTTCGGCCGTACTGGCTCACGCAGTAGAAGCGCGCCCCCAGGCGTGTTGTCGCCAGACAGCGCACCACGAGGGCGAGCAGATCTGTGTCGAGTGTGTCCACCTGCACGACTTGGATCTTGGGCGGTGGCTGCACGGAGGGCTCGGTCACGCCGTCATGGTCTCAGAGCCTCGCCGGGCTGGCGGCGCGCCTGTTGGACGAGTACCGGACGCATGCTCAGCTCCCAAGCCAGCGGACCGGGAAAGCACCAGCCAGGAACAGGAGTGGCCCCTTGGACACTTGGTTCATCGGAGGTGCGCGGCCTCGACGCGGTGCAGGTGGACGAGTATGTCGTAGGAGCGGGCCAGGGCGGTTTCAGGGGCCCGGTCCGACCAGTACAGACCGTAGGAGCGCGTGGGGCGGGCGGCGTCGAGCCAAGTGCGGGCCGCGGCCGGGGCGGTGCGCAGGTCCAGGGCGAAGTCGCGGTAGCGGACCTGGTCCAGGGTGTGTTCGTTGTGTCCGGCCGGCGCGGGGTCCACGGTGTACTTCTGCGGTTGCTGTGCGGTGTAGTCGGGCAGGGCATTGAGGCTGCCCTCGTTGAACGTCAGGCCGATGTTCACGTATTGCGCGCCGAGGCTCTTGCGCAGGAACGCGCCGACCGGTTCGGGGAACTCCTGCGGATTGTCACTGGTGTAGGCAACGTGGCCGTTGTTGGAGGCAAGCAGGATCTTGCCGTTCGTGTGGGCCAGCCACCAGGCGGTGTTGTCGGCCATGACGTGGTCCCGGTAGCGCATCCGCTCCGGGAACTCGTCGTCGGGGAAGGCATATCCGGTGAAGCTCTGGGCGATGGCAGTGGCGTTCTGCACAGCCCAGTCGTAAGCCCGGTCCCTGGAGCCCCGCGGCCGCCCGGACGCACGCAGGACGGTGAGGGCGTGCTCGGCGCGATCGGCTTCGGCGCGGCGCGACGCGGTGTCCTTGCCCAGCTGCTGCGCCATCCAGGCACCGGCTTGCGTGCCTCGGGCGGGCCGGAGTCCCGCGTACAAAGTGTCGATCTGCTGGGCAAGGCCGGGCCGGTGCGTGGTGACGTACGACGTGACCTGGTCGAAGGCTTCGCCCCCGGGATAGCCGAGGTCGTTGCCGACGAAGTGGAGCGGGGGCCGGTCGGGATGGCTGACGTTGTAGCGCCGCATCCAGTGGATGAGGTCCAGGTGCTCGTCGGTGTTCCAGAAGACGTATTGGCCCTGGAACTCCTCACTCATGATCTGCTCCGGGTCGCCGACCCCGTGCGTCACGTAGTTGTCCAGGCGTAGGCCGGTGCTCCAACTCGCCTCCAGGACAAAGGTGGTGAAGCCTCGGGTGGCGACCAGCTTCTTGAAGACGCGCGCCTTGAGCGTGAAGAACTCGTGACCGCTGTGGCCCGCCTCACCCAGGCCCACGACCCGCGCGTCGCCGATCATCCGGACGACGCTGTCGAGATCGTTCAGGGGGACCGCGCGGCGCTGGAGCGCACTCAGCGGCGGGTCGGTGGCCTGGGCAGAGGCGGTGCCGAGGGGCAGGAGGGTGCCCGCGGCGAGAGTGGCGGCGGTGAGGCCGATCAGACGGCGGCGATTCAGATTCATGTCAACTCCCGTAAGCCCTGAAGGTGTTGGTCGATGTGAACGGGACGACCATAGCCAGGGTTTGCGCATGCGCGCAATACGTTTGTATAGATCGATCGCCTAAGGCGGGTGCGCCAGACGTCCGGTAACCTGCCCTGCCATGGGAAACCGTGAAGACCTGCTGTCCGGCGCCCGGCGCTGCCTGGAGGAGAAGGGCTGGGGTCGGATCACCGTGCGCGACATCGCGGCCGCGTCAGGCGTCAGCATGGCCGCGATCGGCTACCACTTCGGCTCCCGCGAGGCGCTGTTGACCTCGGCTCTCATCGAGGCGATCGATGAATGGGGCACTCGGCTCGGTCGGGTCCTGTCGGCGTACGGCGCCGAAGGCGCGAGCGAGGCCGAGCGGTACGAGGCCCTGTGGGCAGCGGTCATCCAGTCCTTCGCCGATGACCGCACGCTCTGGCTCGCCACCCTCGAAGCACTGGTACAGGCCGAGCACTCCGACGACCTGCGCCGCTACCTCGCCACCGGTCAGGCCGAGGGTCGCCGCGGTCTCGCCGCACTCCTGCGCGGAACCCCCGAGGACGCCGTCGACGACGCGACCGCCCGCACCCTCGGTTCGGCGCAGTTGGCCCTGTTCACCGGCCTGATGACCCAATGGCTCACGGATCCGGACCAGGCCCCGCGAGCCTCCGAGGTCGTCACCGGCCTACGAGCTCTCACGCGCCTCGTGCACTCGGACACGTAGCCCTCACCTGGTCGGCTGCGCATGTTGCGAAATATGCCCCCGCCCGGTATATCCCGGGCGGGGGCATGGCACGGCCGGACCACATTACGGTCCGCGAGAATTGACGGTTACCGCGTTGCGGTGGCCAGTGGGAGACGCCGGCGGAGGTGCCACGTACGTCGCCTTCCAGCACCCCGGCTTCGCCACCGCGCTCGACCAGGCCGTGCCGATGCTGTCGATCGGCGCGGGCTTTCGGGCGCGCGGGCGATACTGATGGTGACAGTCGCCAGGCCGCCGGGCCGGCCTCGGACGCGGGCCCGGTCGGTGAGGACGCACCTTTGTCGATGTCTCCGAGGGGAGCCGTTCATGACCACGGCGAAAGACCTGTTCATCGTCGCCATGGACCTGAAGCATTCCGTGGGCCAGGGCGACCTGTCCCTCGCACTCGCGGGAGCCGAGCTGATCGATCTCATCGGTGCGGGGGCGGTCGCCGTGGACGGCGACCGCATCGTGCCGGGTGGACAGCCGACGCCGGACGATCGGTTCCTGGGCGAGGCCGCGGCAGGGCTCACTCGGCAGGCGCCCTATGAGCGGATCGAGGACTGGCTGTGGCGCCGGGGCCGCGACCTCTCGGCCGCGTACCAGGCCGCCCTGGAGGAGAACGATGAGCTGAAGCCGCAGCGACGCGGCCGGTTGCCCTTCGGCTCGGCACGCGTGGAACCGGTCGATACGCCCGCGCGCCGCCGTGCGGCCGACCGCTGGAAAGAGAAGGAACCCGTCCTGGCCGCCCTCGCCTCGGTCGTGGGCATCGAGGACGAACAGTCCGACGATGAGCCCGGCCTCGATGACGAGGCGGTGACGACCGTGCTGGCCGCCGTCCACGACGCGGTGATGGAGCTGGAGGCCGTGCGTCAGAGGCGCACCATCGAGAACTCGGCCTTCGCCAACCTCTGGCGCGGACCGTGAGCGGAACCCGCCTTCGGGGGCGCGGCCGAGTCCGACCAGGCCGACCTGCCCGGCGTCAGGGGCGGCGGCCAGGGCCAGGTCTCGGCCGCGCCGCCAGTCGTTGGGGACCGCGTACGGGATCTTGAGACCACGAGCAGCCCGTGGCAGGCTCATGCCGCATGATCGATGAATTCGCGAAGGACAACCTGCACGGGAGACTGCGGCGGGACCGCAAGGCGCTGCTGTGGAAACTCGACGGCCTGTCCGAATACGACGTCCGCCGGCCTTTGACAGCGACCGGGACCAACCTCCTCGGCCTGGTCAAACACGTGACCACCGTCGAGGCCAGGTACTTCGGCGAGGTCTTCGACCGCCCTTGCCCGGAACCGCTGTCCCGGTGGCAGGACTCCGACGGCAGCGATCAGTGGGCTACCGAGGACGAGACCCGCGAGCAGATCATCGGGTTCTACCGGCGTACATGGGAACACTCGGACGCCACGATCAACGAGCTTCCCCTCGACTCCCCCGGCCACGTGCCGTGGTGGCCGGAGCCTTGTCCGAACACGAACCTGTTCGCCGTCATGGTCCACGTCCTCGGCGAGTCCATCCGGCATGCCGGGCACGCCGATATCCTGCGCGAGGGCGTCGACGGCCGGACCGGAGTCCGTGCCGAGAACGAGGAGCAGATCGACGAAGAAGCCCGTGCAGCCTACTGCGCGAAGATCGAGCAGGCCGCCAAGTCGGCCGCACCGATCAAGGCTTAGAGGTAAGCCCACGTGAGTTGAAGTTCGTGCGGCATGCTGCCGGTCGTGGGTGCCGCGCTACTCGAAGCTCCTGGTCCCTGATGAACTCTGGGAGCCGGCCGCCCCGTTGTTGCCGACGTTCGCTGGTCGTCCGCAAGGTGGTGGGACCGCTCCGTGTGGTTCTATGCGAGGCCACCGTTGCTCATCAGCAGTTGACCGTTGATCCACTCGCCTTCCCTGGAGCACAGGAAGTCGACGAGGTGCGCGGTGTCCTGCGGAGTGCCCAGTCGGCCGAGGGGGGCGCTGCGGATGCAGTCCTCCCGGACTTCCTCGGGCATCCAGCCGGTGTCGACCGGTCCGGGGTTGATCGCGTTGGCGGTGACGCCGAGGTGGGCGAGTTCGTGGGCGGCGGCCAGGGTAATGCGGTCCAGGGCACCCTTGCTGGCTCCGTAGGGCAGGTTGCCAACGGTGTGATCACTGGTGAGGCTGACGATCCGTCCGGTTCCCCGTTCTGCGGCGAAGCGGCGTCCGAACTCGCGGATGAGCAGCCAGGTGGCGCGCGCGTTGACGGCGAAGTGCCGGTCGAAACTCTCCAAGGTGGTGTCGAGGAGCCCGGAGTCGACAGACTCGCAGTGGCTCATCACCAGTGCGGTGACACCGCCCATCCGTTGTTCGACCTCGTCGAAGACACGTGCCGGGGTATCTGGGTCGGCGAGATCCGCCTCAACTGCGGTGGTGGACGCACCCTGTTCGGCCAGAGCCTGGCTGATCGCTTCGGTCGCGCCGGGCTCGATCCCCCAGCTCATACGGTCGTCGTAAGGGGTCCAGTAGGTGAAGGCGATGTCCCACCCCGATGCGGCCAGCCGACGGGCGATGCCCGCCCCGATACCAACGGTGCGGCCCACCCCGGTAATCAGGGCGAGCGGACGGTTGGCCGGAGAGCTTTGTCCGTGGGCAGGCTGTTCACTAGCGGTGTTCATCGTCACGGTCCGGAATGGTTCACGAACAACTCCGCAGCGTCAATCGCATTCCTGCCTCGCAGCTCACCATGTCACCGTGCGCAAGGGCGAGTTGAATATGTGCTGCCCCTGCTGCGGAACGGGAGAATCCCGTAGGGCTGCCGCTTCACGGGCGAAGGCGTACACCTCAGCGTCTCGTGCGACCCACCTGATACTGGCCCAGGGCCTCCGGCTCGGCATCATCCGCCTTCACGCTGCGGGAGCCGTTCTGCATGGCCGTGGACTTTTCGACCAGCCTCCCGGAGGCTGTTCCCGTGGACTCGCCGCTGACCACCTATCTGCTGCCTGCCGTCCTCGCCGTGATCATGTTCGGTCTCGGACTCGGCCTGTCCGTGGCCGACTTCCGCAGGATCGCGGCGTATCCGCGGCCTGTGGCCGTCGCGCTTGTCTGCCAGCTGGTACTGCTGCCCGCCGTCTGTCTGGGCCTGGTGCTGGCCTTCGACCTGAGTCCCGCGCTGGCCGTCGGCATGATGCTGCTCGCGGCCTCTCCCGGCGGCACGATGGCCAATATCTTCAGCCATCTCTTCGGCGGCGACGTCGCCCTCAACATCTCGCTGACCGCCATCAATTCGGTCATCGCGGTCGTCACGCTGCCGATCGTCGTGAACCTCTCCCTCGACCACTTCATGACCGGCACGGACGAGGCGCTGGGACTTCGCTTCGACAAGACAGTTCAGGTCTTCCTCGTCGTGCTGGTGCCGGTCGCGGCGGGGATGCTGGTCCGACACCGCCGTCCGGACTTCGCCGAGCGCTCCACGCGGATCGTCAAGGTGACGGCGATCGCCGCGCTCGTCGGCATCATCATCGCCGCGCTGGCCGCCGAGCGGAAGAACGTGCTCGGCTATCTCGCCGACGTCGGCCTCGTCGTCTTCCTCTTCGGCGCGATCTCCCTCACCATCGGCTACGGCGCGACCCGGCTGGCCCGCGGCGACCACCGGCAGTCCGTCGCCACCTGCTTCGAGATCGGCATGCACAACACCACCCTGTCGATGGCGATCGCCCTCAGCCCTTCGCTGCTGGACAGCACCCGGATGGCCATTCCCTCGGCGGTGTACGCGGTGGCGATGTTCGTCATGGCCCTGACCGCCGGATTCCTGCTGCGTCGCGTCGCCCCGGATGAGACTGCCGCGGTCGGCGCGGGAGCACCTCCGGCGTCCAATTCTGAGAACCGGACGCCGCGCAAACAGCTGGGTCCGCGTTGGTTTCCGTGGCCGACACGGAAGCGGGCCGCACCCGGCCGGGAGAGGCTGTGACCCCAGGGGGAGGCAAGGAGGCAGCCACCGCCGGTCGCGGCACGGCAGGATTCAGGACCAGGGCAGGACGAGAGCACCCCAGGCCACCACGGGACCCGCTGCGACGATGCCGCAGGTGTAGCCGAGGACCTGGCGGTAGAAGCCGCGTCGTTCCACTCCCCGTGCGTTGCTCAGCACGAGCGCGCCATTGGTCGAGAACGGTGAGACGTCGACGATCGTCGTGGAGACGGCGAGTGCGGCGATCAGGCCCGTCGAGCTGAGGTGGCTGGTCAGCAGCAGCGGAACGGCGATCGGGATGATCGCGGTGAGGATCGCGGTCGAGGAGGCGAAGGCGGAGGTGACGGCGACCGTGAAACACAGGAGGAGGGCTACGACGAGCGGGGCCCCGAAGTCGGCCGCGTGCTGGGAGATCTTCTCGATGATCCCGGCGTGCTCCAGCATCGCGATGTAGGTCATCATGCCGCCGACCAGCAGGAGGGTGTGCCAGCTGATGCCGTCCACCGCCTTCTCCTGGCGCTTCATGTCCAGGAGGGCAAGGAGCGCTCCGGCGGCCAGCGCGAGGACACCGATCTGCATCTGGAAGCCGAGCGCACACACCACCAGGGCAGCGAGGGCGGCGAGTGTGGCCCACTGGTGCCCGGTTGCTCGCTGTGCTTCCGTGTCGCCGTTCGTCGCCTCCTGTTCGGGCGGCGTGGTCGGGTCCGTCGTCATCGTGCGGCGCCGCAGGGCGGCGAAGGTCAGCACGGACAGCAGGAGGTTGACGGCGAAGCTGGCGAAGAAGAGCGTCGCAGGGGCGACGGACAGCTCGGTGTCGTCGACCATGCCGAGCACCAGGGCCCCGGAGACGGCCATGGGCGAGAAGGCTCCGGCGTGGGCACCACTGATCACCATCATTCCGGTCATCAGCGGGTTGATGTCGTAGCGGAAAGCGAAGTTCATCGCGATGGGTACGAGGATCGCCACGGCGGCAGGGGTGAAGGTGCCCAGCGACGTCAGCACCCCGGCAAGGAGGAACAGCACCCAGGGGATCAGGGACGTACGCCCCCTCACCAGGCGGACTCCGGCGGCGACCAGGAGATCGACCGTGCCGTTGCGGCGGGCCACGGCGAACAGATAGGTGACGCCGACGATGGTGAGGAAGAGCTCCACGGGGAAGCCCTCGAATATCTGATCCTCCGTCATGTTCAGTGCGGTCGTACCGATCGCGAACGACGCGACGAAGGCCAGGATGCCGATGTTGATCGGCAGGACGGTGCCGACGACGAACATGACGAGCAGCGCGCCGACGGATACCAGCTCAGGAGACATCATTGTCCTCTTTGTCCTGCGGAAGGGGGCGGGGCGGGCGAGAGGGGCCGGTGGCTGCGGCGCACCGGGGAGAGGCGGCAGGGGTCAGGCGACGGCCGGCAGCGCGGGATCGCGTACGAGGATGCGGGCCTGGCACAGCACACGCGCGGCCCGGGCGACGGTGACGCGGTCCGGGCCGGTGCCCGAGGATTCCACGGCCAGCACACCTGCGGGCGTGCCGATGCGCAGGACACCGCGCCCGGCGGCGGTGGACGCCTCGGCGACCACGGTGCCCTCGGTGAGGTTGGCGGCGGCCACGGCGACCGCGGAGGTGAGGCCGATGGCCGGGTGCGGGGAGTTCATCGACAGCATCCGTACGGACACGTCGTACTCGTGCGCGGCCACGTGTTCGCCGAGGGTGGTGGTGTAGGCGGCGGGAGGACCGACGAGGCCGACCTTGGGCACCGCGTCACCGGGTGCCGCCCCGGGTTCGGCCAGGCCCATGCGGACCGCGGCGGCATGCCGGGCCGCACGCAGCCAGGGCACCTCCGTGCGCATCTGCTCCAGCGTCTCGGCTGCGGTCCTCTCGGCGCGCAGTGCGTCCACCAGGACCACCGGGGCACCGGCGTCCACCATGCTCACGGCCAACGACCGCTCACCGACCTGGAGTACGTCAGCGGGGCGGCCGGTCGGCAGGAGGTGGCCTGTCGCGGCGCCCGATGGGTGACGGAAGGCGAGGCCTACCGGCACGCCTCCGGCCAGCGTGCCCGGGACCGTACGGTCACCGAACTCCTGGACTCGGCCGCCCGGGGTGTCGACCTCGGCTTCGAGGACGGCGCCCGTGTTGAGGTTGCGCATGACCACGGGGGTGCGGTCGCGCCTCAGCGGCACCAGTCCCTCGGCCACGGCGTAAAGGGCAATGGCTGTGGCGCAGTTGCCGCAGTTGCTGCCCCACTCGACCGTGCCGGTACCGATGCCGACCTGCGCGAAGAGGTAGTCGATGTCGACGCCGTCGTGGGCGCTGGCGCCGACCACGGCGGCCTTGGACGTGGTGGGGGTGGCGCCGCCGATGCCGTCGAGCTGAACGGGGTCCGCCGCGCCGTAGGCGTCGACCAGGATGCGTTCGATGCGGTCGCGGTCGGCGGGCATGTGCACTTGGGGGAAGAGCCAGCACTTGCTGGTCCCACCGCGTACGAGAGTTGCGGGAACGTGCATGTCAGAGCGTCTTTCTCTTAGCGCATCGGGTGCGGGGCCGCTGCGTTGCGCAGACTCTCGCAGAGCCGTTGGCTTGAGCACAATGTCTCGTTTCTTGAGGCAGGTTTAGCTGGGCTAAAGTCACTGCATGCTCAATGTCCGCCGACTGCTGCTGCTCGCCGAGGTCGCCGAGCGCGGCTCGCTCACCGCCGCCGCCGAGGCGCTGTCCATGACCACGTCCGCCGCCTCCCAGCAGATGTCCCTGCTCGAGCGCGAGGCCGGGCAGCCGCTGATCGAGCGGCTGCCGCGCGGCGTGCGCACCACCGCGGCCGGCGCCGCGCTCGCTGAACGGGGCCGCACCATCCGCCGTGAACTCCAGGCAGCGGAGGCCGACTTGGAGGCGTTCGGCCATCTGGACCGTGGCGTCGTCACCCTCGGCTCCTTCCCGACGGCCAGCGCCTCACTGCTTCCGTTGGCCCTGACCCGCTTCCGCCGCGCCCACCCGCAGGTACGCACGGTCGTACGGGCCGGAGTCCTGGCCCAGCTGCGGGAGATGCTGCACACCGGTGAGGTGGAGCTGTCACTGCTGTGGGACTACGACTGGAACCGCGTCGACGACGACCAGTTGATCCTCACACCGCTCCTCGAAGACCCCACGGTCCTTGTCGTGCCGGCCAGTTCACCGCTGGTCGCCTCCGACCGTGTCCGACTGTCCGAGCTCGCGGCCCAGGAGTGGATCATCCGCGCCGAGAACCACCCGGTCGCGGACGTGCTCCGGCGCGCCTGTCATCAGGCAGGCTTCGAACCGCGCATCGCCTACACCTCCCACGACTACCAGGAAGCGCAGGCGATGGTCGCCGCCGGCCTCGGCCTGGCTCTCGCGCCCCGGCTGGCCCTGACCAACCGGCGCAGCGACGTACGCCTTCTCTCCCTGTCCCACGACCAGTCCCCCGACGCCGTCCCACCGGTCCGCCGCATCCTCCTGGCCAGCCCCGCCCAGCGCGCCGCCACGCCCGCGGCCCAGACGATGGCCCAGGTCCTGCACGCCGTCGCACGAGGGTTCACCGACCCCGGCCTTGACCGCCCTCAGCTCGGTGCGGTGCGAAAGCGCTGACCATCCGGCAGCTGACCATCCGGCAGCGGGCTCGCGTCGGCGGTCGCCATCTGGCTCGTCCCAGCCGAGGGGTAACCCGGACCGGGGCCCGGCGTTATGAGGCCGTGGGTATCTGGCTGTTGAACAATTTCACCACTGTCGCGCTTGCCGGGCTGCTCGGTGGCGGCGCCGTACTGGCTGCCGTGGCCGGCACGCTCGTACTGAGACGCAGTTTCCCTCACCACGCGAACGGCACGCACAACGAGATGATCGGGGTCGTGCTCGGCATGTACGCCGCGATCTACGGCATCATCCTGGCCTTCGTCGTCGTGGCCGAGTGGGAGGGCCTCAACGAGGCCGAGACGAACGTCGCGCTCGAGGCCAGCCAGACCGCCGAGGTGCTGCGGGATGCCTCTGCGTTCCCGGCCGACCAGGAGCGCCGGGTGACGAACGCCGTCGGGGCGTACGTGCGTGTCGTCGTCGACGAGCAATGGCCGCTGATGCGCGCCGGAGAGCCCGACCCCGAGATCACCAATCCCGAAGTGACCGCGCTGTACCAGGTGTTCCAGGAGTACGAGCCGCAGACCGAGGCCGAGAAGACCTACTACGCGCAGTCCGTCTCGACGCTGGGCGAGATCGCAGGCGCACGCCGTACCCGGCTCGCCGACTCCGAGCAGTCCCTGCCATCGCTCCTGAACGTCCTCGTCTACGGCGGCGCGCTCGTCATGCTTCCCCTGACCTTGCTCTACGGCATCAGGAGCGTGCGTGCGAATTTGATGTTCGTCGTGTCGGTAGCCGCACTGATCGGCGTGAGCTTGCTGCTGTGCTTGACCTTGGACCATCCGTTCGCGGGCGAGCTCGCCGTTTCGCCTGCGCCCTTCAAGGAGGGCGTACTCGCTCAGTTCTGGCACTGACCGGCCGCGAGCCGGGCTGACGAGCTCCGTTCCTCCGCGTCCGCGTCGAAGCCGACCGGTTCCCAGCGCTTGGCCAGGAGTGCGATCAGCCCCAGTACGGGGGCGGCGAGGATGACCCAGTAGACGTCGGTGCCGAGGCCGCTGCTGAGGATGGGGAAGAAGAACAGGGTCAGCGTCGAACCGAGGCGCAGTACCGCCTGGTTGAAGCCGATGCTGACGCCGCGCATCGACGTGGGGAAGCCGAGCGAGGCGTAGCTCATGATGTGTGCGCCGGGGCCGAATCCCTGGGCGAACATGAACGCGCCGAGCATCAGGATCCCCGCCGTGACGGCGGCCGTCCCGGAGGGGGCCGCGATGAGGCCGAGCACCGTGATGGCGACGAACTGGATCGCGAAGCCCAGCGTCATCATCGGCCAGGCGCCGCGGGTCGATGCCCAGCGGATGCCGAGCAGTCCGCCGGTCAGGGCGAAGAGGAGGTTCAGGGCGAAGGAGGAGGCGATCGTGGTCAGCGGGCCCTGGGTCATCAGGGTGGCGATGATGATCGGCAGCCCGAACGCGACTGCGTTGTAGCCGAAGGTCTCCGCCAGACCGACCGTCACCGACTGGATGGTGCGCGTGCGGTACGGAGGGGTGAAGAGCCGTGCGTACGCGGCGAGGCCGGGCCTGGGCGGGCGGGGCGCCTGCGCGGGCACATCGTCGGCGACGCGCGCGTCGACGCCGTAGGACTGGCGGAGGATGCGCGCCGCGCCTTCCAGGTCGCCCTGGTCGGCGGCCCAGGTCGGGGACTCGTTCATGTAGCGCCGGCGCAGCAGCAGTACCAGCAGCGCGGGTATGGCGCCGAAGCCGACGGTGAATCGCCACAGCCAGCCCAGCTGGGCGTCGGGCAGGACGAAGTAGAGGAGCATGATCACCAGGTAGCAGCCGCTGGTCGCGGTGTACCAGGCGGGCGACCAGGCAGCCGTGCGCGAGCCCTTGCTGCCCTTGCCGCGCAGCCGGGAGAATTCGGCGAGGAACGCGATCGCGACGGGGATGTCCATGCCGACGCCGATGCCCATCACGAAGCGCGCCGCGATCAGGGTCCATACGTCCTGCGCCAGCGCGCACACGAGCGCGGTGACGACGAAGAAGAGCATGTTCGCCATGAACACCCGGTAGCGGCCGATCCGGTCCACCAGCCAGCCGCCGACGAGAGCACCGACGAGGGATCCCACGCTGATCGAGGCGGTGACCGTGCCGGCCATGGCGGAGCTGAGGCCGAACTGTTCCGTGATGTCGGGAAGCCCGTAGGCGAGGGAACTCAGGTCGTAGGCGTCGAGGAAGATGCCGCCGAGCGCGATGATCACGATCATTTTGGCGTGCTGACCGCGGGCCGTGCCCGAGTTGACCAGGTCAGAGATGTCCGCCGCGGAGCGGATCAGTACCGTGCCCGGCGTGGTCGCCGGGGCCGTGCTGCCGGACAAGGGGGAGGTGGAGCTCACGAGCGCCTTCCGGGGTGGTGCGGACGTACCGGCGAATCGTCGCACCGGCCGGAAATCGTCCGTACACATGTCCGCATAATGGTCACCGTCGTCTGCGTCATGGACGTCAGCCCGATCAGCGTGCGGTCACCCCGTCGGGAGCCGTCGCCGTGGCTGGTCAGTCCCCCACCGTCGCTGCCACTGGTTCGCGGCGTGCCACGTCCACCAGCGAGCGGTCGGTGATCTTGAGGGCGGGTGAGACGGCGAGCGTCAGGGTCGACACGCTCATGAACGGGTTGAGGTGGTTCCAGCCCCAGGTCTCCAGAGCCGTTCGCACCGCGGCCGCCTGGGCGGCGACATCGTGGGCCGGGCGGGCGGACAGAACGCCGCCCACGGGCAGCGGCATGCGCGCCGCCACGGTCTCACCCGCGGCACCCCTGACGACGGCCACCCCTCCCCCGTCGGCGACGACGGTCGCGGCGGCTGCGGCCATCGCCGCGCGTGAGGTACCGATCGTCAGAAGGTTGTGGCTGTCGTGGGCGTACGTCGATGCCACGGCGCCCTCACCCAGATCCCGGCCCAGGAGCGGGGCGAAGACCATGCCGGGGCGTCCGTAGCGGTTGCGTACGCGGACCAGTGTGGTCCGGCCCTCCCAGTGCACCTCACCGTCGGAGACCGGGAGTTCGACCTCGGTCGCTTCGGTGTAGGTGTCGCGCGGGTTGACGCTCATCGCCCGGAAGCGGTGCGTGCCGTCCGGCAGGTCCACGCGCCAGCGGTATCCGTCCGCCTCCTGTGGTTCCACGTCCACGCGGCTGTCCAGGGGCGGTACGGCAAGGGTCTCCGAGGCGGGTGTCGCCTGTTCGGGAGCGCCGTCGCGGCCCACGATGCGGCCACCCGCCAGCACCAACGCGGGCTCGAACGCGGCGAGTTCGCCCCGCAGCAGGACCAGGTCGGCGCGCTTGCCCGGGGAGACGACGCCTCGGTCGTGGAGCCGCAGACGCTGGGCCGGCGTCCACGTCAGGGCCTTGAGGACGACATGGGGCGGGAACCCGGCGGCCACGGCGACCCGCGCGATGTGGTCCAGGTGGCCTCGCTCGACGATGTGGTCGGCCGCGAGGTCGTCCGTGACCAGGCACAGCGGCGGGAGTTGGGGCAAGGACAGCAAGGCTGTCGCCACGTCCGGGGTGAGGCACTTCTCCTGGAGCATCATCGTCATGCCCAGGCGCGCCTTCTCCAGGACCACCTCGGTGCGGTTCTTGGTGTGGTCGGAGTCCACACCGGTGGCCAGGTACGCGCTCAGTTCCGCGCCGGTCAGGTTCGGGCAGTGGCCGTCGAGGATCGCGTCGTGTGCGCGGGCCACCGCGGTGATCTCGTGCATGCGGCGGTCGCCGGCGACGACCGCGCGGTAGTCCATGACCTCGCCCAGCGCGATGACACCCGGCCACCCCAGCATGTCCGCGATGTCGTCGGCGGAGAGGGCCGCTCCGGCGTGCTCCAGGCCCTCCAGCGCGGGCACGCACGAGGGCACGCCCCACAGCTGGGTCTGGGCGGTCTGGCCGCCCGCGTCGATCATCCAGCGCATGGCGTCCCGGCCGGCGACGTTGACGATCTCGTGCGGGTCGGCGAGGACCGTCGTCGTGCCGCGGGCCAGCGTCACGGCCGCGAACTCCTGAGGCGTCAGGAACGCGCTCTCGATGTGCATGTGGGCGTCCACGAAGCCGGGGACGATCAGCATGCCGGTCGCGTCGATCTCCTCCCCTGCCGTGGCCGGGGTGCCGGGCGGGAGCACCGCGGTGATGCGGTCGCCCCGTACCAGTACGTCCGCGGCGAACTCCTCACCGGTGAAGGTGGACATCACGCGCCCGCCGCTGATCCGGAGGTCGTGCTGCTCACTCATGTGGTCGTGCTCCTTGCAAAGGGTGTCGTCACGCGCGGGCGGGCGGGCGCGGCCCGCGCCGGAAGAGGGTTGTCGTCTCGGGCGACGGGGCGGTCAGGGGACGAGTGTGTAGAAGTAGTAGCCCAGCGGGATCATGACGATCCACAGCGGCCAGGGCACCTCGCGGATCCGGCCGCTGACGGTCTTCACCAGGACGTGGGCCGCGAGGCCGGTCGCGATGCCGGTGCCGAAGTTGCCGAAGAACAGCGTGGTGGCGACGGTCAGGGCGGCCGGGATGGCGTTCGTGGGGTCCTTGAAGTCGACGTTCTTGAGCGCGCCGAGCATGTTCAGACCGATGAACATCAGCACGGGTGCGGTGGCCGCGGAGGGGATCAGGGTGGCGAACGGGGTGACGAGCAGCAGCAGTGCGAAGCCACACGCGGCCCATACCGATGCCAGGCCGGTCTTGCCGCCGGCGTCGGCGGCGGCCGACGACTCCAGGTAGGCGGTCATCGAGGGCGCGCCCACGGCTGAACCGCCCATCACGGAGACGGAGTCGACGAGGAAGGGGCGGCGGGAGCCGGGGATGTTGCCGTCCTTGTCCAGGAGACCGGCGCGTCCGGAGACGGCCAGGAGGGTTCCGGTCATGGAGAAGAACTCGGACACGAAGAACGCGAAGATGTAGGGGAAGTATTCGGGCTTGAGAGCGCCGAGGATGTCGATGTTGAAGAGGAGGGGGCCGGGCGAGTCGGGGGCCGCGAAGAGGCTGTCGGGGACGTCGGTCACGCCCAGCGGCACGCCGACGAGCGTGACGGCTGCGATGGTGATGAGGAAGGCGCCCGGTACTTTGCGTGCGGCGAGGGCGGTGAGCAGCAGCAGGCCTGCCAGGGCGAGGAGCGCGGTGGGCTCGGACAGGTCGCCGACCGCGAGAGCGGCCTTGTCGGCGTTGCCGACGACGAGGTCGGCGTCGCGGAATCCGATGAGCGCGATGTAGAGGCCCAGGCCGCCGCTGATGGCGTACTTGAGGTTCATCGGCATGAGCCGCGTGACGAGGTCGCGGATGCCGAAGAGGGTGAGGAGCAGGAAGGCGACGCCGGACCAGAAGACCATGCCGAGCGCCGTGTCCCAGGGGACATGGTCCTGTCCGACGATGGTGAACGCGATCAGGGCCACGCCGCCGAGGCCCGGGGCGACGACGAACGGCAGGTTGGCGATCAGGCCCATGGCCAGCGTCGCGAGGGCGATGGCGATGATGACGGCGGTCGTCGCGGCGCCGTGCGGCACACCGGCGGAGGCCAGCTGGCCGGGAACCACGACGACGGCGTAGGCGGCGGCCATGAACATCGAGGCGCCCGCCACGAGTTCCGTGCGGTGGCTGCTGCCGCGGTCACGGACGCCGAAGACCCGCTCGACGGGCGAGGCGGGCGGCGGGGTGGCAGCGTCGGTCTGCTCGCCGGGCGGCGGAGCGGTGGTGGGCATGGGGACCTCGGGCGGGGTGAAGGGCGGGCACGCGGTTGTCGGCGTGTCAGAGTGCGGGCGCGCGGGGAACCCGGCTTGGAACGGTCTCTGCAACCGGTCTATGAAACCGGTTGCAGAGACCGGTTGCGGGTATCATGGCACGGCATCAGGCGAAAGTGAACACTGGCCTCGGACGGATCTTCGATCCTTGCCGGGCACATGAGGCAGGGGACGGCATGGCGACGCTCTTGGACGTGGCGCGTGCGGCGGGGGTGTCCAAGGCCACCGCCTCGCGGGCACTGCAGCGCCCCGAACTGGTCGCCGAGAGCACGCGGCTTCGTGTCCGGGAGGCGGCCGACCGGCTCGGTTTCCAGCCCAACGCCGCAGCCCGTGCGCTGACCACGGGCCGTACGGGCTTGATCGGCCTGATCGTGCCGACTCTCTCGAACCCGTTCTTCGCGCCGCTGGTGATGGGCGCACAGCAAGCGGCGGAGGAGACCGAGAGTCATCTGCTGATCGCGGTCTCGGAGTATGACGCGCAGCGTGAGGCCGCCCTCGCCGACCGGCTCTCCGAGCAGGCCGACGGCCTGATCATGGTGACGCCGGTCGGCACGGACGCCGCGCTGCGGGAGCGGTTCCGACGGCGCCCGCTGGTGCTCGTCGACCGCCAGGTGGGCCGACTGCCCGCTGTGGTCGCCGACACCGCCACGGGCCTGACCGAACTCCTTGACCATCTGCTGGCACAGGGCCACCGCGACATCGCCTACGTCTCCGGCCCCGCGGACTCCTGGGCAGACGAACAGCGACGGGCCGCTCTCACCGCACGGGCGTCGGCGGCAGGCGCCCGTGTCCACGTCCTCGGGCCCCTGCCGCCCACGTTCGACGCCGGGATCGAGGCCTCACGCGTACTGCCCGGCGAGGCCACGGCCGTCCTCGCCTACAACAGCTACCTGACGCTCGGGCTGCTGCACGGCCTCGGCGTGGCCGGACGACGCGTGCCCGAGGACGTGAGTCTGGCCGCGGCCGACGACCTCAGTACGCTCAGCGCGACCACGCCCCCGGTGACCGCGCTCGACGTGCCGCTCCGAGAAGCCGGGGCACTTGCCGTCACCCGCCTCCACGAGCTGCTCGACGGCCACCGGCGCACGGTCACATCGCGCCTGCCGGCGGCCCCCGTATTGCGCGCGTCGACGGCTCCGCCGCGCGGCCCGTAGCCACCACCCGGCTGCCCCTTGGTCCATGCTGCGCAGCAGAGCAACGCGGGGGCAGCAGCGCCTTACGGCTTCGACGACTTCGGCAACGTGAGGATCTCGGCTCCGTCCTCGGTGATGGCGATGGTGTGCTCGCTGTGTGCCGTCCGGCAGCCCGTCGCGCTGCGGAGCGTCCACCCGTCGGCGTCGGTGACGAGTTTGGCGGTGTCCGCCATGACCCACGGCTCCAGCGCCAGCAGCAGCCCGGGGCGCAGTTTGTATCCACGGCCAGGCCGTCCGGTGTTCGCGACGTGCGGGTCCTGGTGCATCGTCGACCCGATGCCGTGCCCTCCGAATTCGGTGTTGATCTCGTATCCGGCCTGGTGGAGGACCGTGCCGATGGCGTGGGAGATGTCGCCGACACGAGCTCCGGGTCCGGCGGCCGCGATCCCCGCGGCCAGTGCGCGTTCGGTTGCCCTGATCATCGCGACGCTCTGTGCGGGCTGCGCATTGCCCACGACGAAGCTGATGGCGGCGTCTGCGGCGACTCCGTTCTTGGAGACGGCGAGGTCGAGGGTGAGCAGATCGCCGTCGGCGAGCGTGTAGTCGTAGGGCCGCCCATGGAGCACGGCATCGTTGACGGCCGTGCAGATGTAGTGGCCGAAGGGGCCGCGCCCGAAGGATGGTGCGTAGTCGACGTAGCAGGACAGCGCCCCCGCCTCGGCGATCATGGCCTTGGCCCACCGGTCGATGTCCAGGAGGTTCGTGCCGACCGCGCTCCGGCCCTTCAGTGTCTGCAGGATGTCTGCGACCAGGGCGCCTGTGTCTCTTGCGCGGACCAGCAGAGCGGGGTTCAGGATCTCGATCATGTGCCACTTTCCTCACGGGACCAACAACTATACCGGTCAAACTATACCGGTATTAGAATGGGGTCACGGTCGGACCCCTCGCGGGACGGGCGGACCGTCCTTCGGTCCGCCCGCCCCGCCAGGTAGTTCGTTCACTACGGAAGGCCGTGCACCTTCGGGCCGACGGAGTTCGACCACGTACTGCCCGCCGCCGCGTCCCAGTTCGTGGACCACGTCATGGCGCCCCGCAGCCCCGGGTACGTCTTCGACGGCTTGAAGGAGCCGCAGCCGGTGCCCCGGGTCAGGCAGTCGAGGGCGTTGTTCACGACGGACGGGGCCACGTAACCGCCGCCCGCAGCACGCGTGGACGCCGGGACGCCGAGCCCGACCTGCGACGGGTCCAGGCCACCCTCCAGCTGGATGCAGGCGAGCGCGGTCAGGAAGTCCACGCTGCCCTGGCTGTAGACCTTGCCGTCACAGCCGAGCATCGAACCACTGTTGTAGTACTGCATGTTGACGACCGTGAGGATGTCCTTCACGTTCAGCGCCGTCTGGAAGTACCCGCCGGACGTGGACTGCATGTCGATGGTCTGCGGCGCCATCGTGAGCACCATGTTCGGGCCCGCCTTCGCGGCGAGCTGGCGCAGCGCCTTGGTCATGTACGTGGGGTTGAGTCCGTTCTCCAGGTCGATGTCGACGCCGTTGAACCCGTACTCCTGCATCAGCGCGTAGGCGCTGTTGGCGAACGCGGTCGCGGAGGCGTCGCTGTTGACCGAGATGGTGCCCTTCTCGCCGCCCACCGAGAGGATCACCGACTTGCCCGCGGCCTTCTTCGCGGCGATGTCCGCCTTGAAGTCCGCGGTGGAGGAGTAGCCGACGGCGGGGTCCAGGTTGAAGGTGATCTGGCCCGGCGTGGTGGTGGCGTCGGCGAAGGAAACGGCGATGATGTCGTACTGCGACGACACGTCCCGCAGCTTCTGCACGGTCGCGCCGTTGTCGAAGTTCTGCCAGTAGCCGGTCAGCGCGTGTTTGGGCACGGTGCCGCCGTCTCCGCCACCACCCTTGGCGGTCCGCGCGGACACCGCCGTCGACTTCGCGGACTCACCCGCCGCGTTCGAGGCGCTCACCTGGAAGCTGTAGGCGGTGTCCGGCGTGAGACCGGTGACGGTCGTGGAGGCGCCGCCGACCGAGGCCACCTTGGCGCCGTCGCGGTAGACGGTGTATCCGGTGGCCGTGGACACCGGGGTCCAGGACAGGTCCACCGACGTGGACGTCGCCGTGCCCGCCGCGAGGCCGGCCGGCACGGACGGTATCTCCACCGGGTCGGTGCCGCCGCCCCCGTCGGGTCCGAGCACGCTCACATCATCCACGTAGTACGCGCTCTGCCCGTACCAGCCGTGCGTGTACACGGTGACCGACGTGGTGTTCGCGCCGGTCGTGAAGCTGGTGGAGAGTTGCTGCCAGGACGAGTTGCCCGGCGTCCAGGTCGACACGTCGGTCGTACCGGTGCCACGGGCGCCGAGGTAGGCATAACTGCCCTGCACCCAACTGCTCAGCTTGTACGTCGAGTTGGGCTTCACCGAGACGATCTGGGAACACTCGGCGGTGCCCTGGCCCGACGGGGTGGCTCTGAGCGCCTTCGTGCCGCCGTGCACGGGGGAAGTCACGGCGGTACCGCTGTTCGCGGCGCAGGTCCAGTTGCTCAGGTCCGCCTCGAACCCGGCGTTCTTGGCGACGTTGACGTCCGCCGCTGCAACGTCGGCCGCCTTGGTGTACGCCGCTTTGACGTCCGCCGACTGCGCGGGCGCGGCGAGTGCGGTGACGGTGAGTGCGGCGGCCGCACCGACGGCGATCGCTGCGCCGATTCTCCGGCGAACGCCGGGTCTGCCCTGCCGTACACGGTCCACGAAATGCCTCCAGGGAGAGGTGAGGACGGAAGTGAACGACGGTGGCCACCGCTGCTGTGCGCATAGTTGGTCCAGACCAATGGAGTTGTCAAGGCTTCTGACGCGACGACCCGACCGCGGAGCAGTCGAGGAACGTACGCATCACGGGGCCGACCGGGGGCCGTCTCCGTGAGCGCGGGGCGCACGGCACCAACGTCACGTCCCCCGCCCACTCCCCCGGCACGGTCCGCGGCGCGCGGCCGATCAGGTGCGGTCGTGGAGCGTGACCTGGTAGCCGTCGGGGTCGGCGAAGGTGAATGTCCGGCCGAAGGGGCCGTCGATCGGCGCGGAGACGATGGTGTGACCGTCGGCGACGAGAGCATCGTGAATGGCCTGGACGTCCGTGGCGTGGAGCCAGATCGCCGCACCGATGCCTGGCTGGGCAACGGATGCGAGATCGGTGCCGGGAAGGGCGTCGCGGAGTGCGAACGCGATCGGCTTTGTCTCGAAGACGACGGCGTGCGGAGGTCCGGCCTGCGAGCGCACGAGGCCGAGGTACTGCTCGTAGAACGCCTGCGAAGCGTCGAGGTCGCGCGCCTGGAGCGAGATGAAGTCAGGACCGGTGGCGGGCATGATGATGCTCCTTCTTTCCGTGTCAGCTTTCTGACACGCATCAAGCTATGTCAGAATACTGACATGAATCAAGACGGTGTCGGCGTCGACCTGGAGACGTCCCTGGGCTACCTGCTGAAAGAGGCGTCCAGCGCCCTGCGCGCAGCCATGGAGGAGGTGCTGCGGCCGCTCGGGATGAGCGTGACGCACTACTCCTGCCTCGAGCTGCTGGCTCAACGGCCGGGCTTGTCGAACTCCGAGCTCGCGCGGGGCGCGTTCGTAACACGGCAGACGATGAACGTGCTGCTCCAGGCCCTGGAACGAGACGGCTACGTGACCAGGCCCGCGGCGGCTCCCGTCGGGAAGGTCCTTCCCACGCGGCTCACGCCTCGCGGCCGGCGGAGCCTCGAGAAGGCGACGGCAGCGGTCCGGTCCGTCGAGGTCAGAATGCTGGCCGACATGACCGAGACCGAGCAGGCAGGCGCGTTCCGGAGTCTGCGGAGCATGATTCATTCCCTGCGCGACGGCAACGACGGTGCGTAGCTCGCTCCCCGGCGCAGATCTCGTCGCACACTGCTCTCGAACTACGCCTCGCCGAGGCGATGAGTCTGTCTGCTGCCTGGAGTCTTTCTCTTTGACGGTCCCGCCCCGATGGGGCGGCAAGCGGCGCATCCCGATGCCATGGAGGAGAGATGGAGGCCGGAATGAGCAATCCGCTTCGGCTGTACATGTCGATGTCGCTCGACGGCTACATCGCCGGTCCGGACGACCGACGGGGCCAAGAGCTCGGACGTGCCGGTGGACGTCTTTTCAACTGGCTCGACGACCGGGAATCCGATGGTCCCAGCGGACAGGTCTATCGCGAGGCGCTGGCGACCGGCGCGCTGATCTCCGGCCGTCGGACCTTCGAACTCGCCGGGCGTTGGCAGGGCGACCATCACGACGGTGTGCCGATCTTCGTCCTCACCCACCATGTGGATGACGGGGACGTGCCACCCGGCCACGCGCGATTCGTCACCGACGTCGAGGACTGCGCCCGTCAGGCTCGTGCGGCCGCCGGGGACCGGCCGGTCATGGTCCATGGGGCGGGCGCGGCCCAAGCGCTCCTCCGGGCCGGGCAGATCGACGAGATGGAGATCCACCTGGTTCAGGTCCTCCTCGGGGACGGCCGACGACTCTTCGACCACCTCGGCGGCGATCACATCGAACTCGACCTCGTCCGACGGCTCGAGGACCGAGACGTCACACACCTTCGCTACCGGGTCCGCCGACCCGAGGAGACCGCATGAAGACGCTCTTCGTCGCCTACCGCGTCACCGACCTTGACCGCTCGCTCGACTTCTACACCGCCCTGGGCTACGCCGAGCTGGGCAGGGTCGACGGTGGCGACGGGAGCCACCTCGTGATCCTCAAGTTCCCCGGCGAACCGGCGGCCTCGCTCGAACTGGTCCACCGCCCCCTCGACGGACCCGTCGACGTGGGCAGCGGTGTCGACCACCTCGCAATCCAGGTGGACACACTGGCCGCCGCCCTGGAGCGGCTGACCGACGCCGGTCTGGAGCCGGGACCTGTCCAGTACCCAGGCGGACCTCACGGCCCGAAGACGTCGTGGCTCACCGACCCGGACGGCTACCGGATCGAGCTGGTGGAGTGGCCGCCTGGACACCCCGACGGCCTCACCGCCGCGGACTTCTCCTGAGCGCTCCGGCGAGCGTTGCTCGCCACCGGCAATCCCCCTAGGACTCGGTAGTCAGGCGCACCCCCAGCCCGACCAACAGCGCTCCGGAGACCTGTTCCATCCGGCGCCGAACGGACTGCCGCTGAAGGCGCTCCCATCCACACCAGCACCACGGCGCCAGCAATCCGCCCAGCAGGCGCTGCCCAGCCGGGCGCTCGAACTCATCGGCTACCCACCGCAGGTCACGCACGGATTCGACGTCGAGGCCACGACCGAAGGCCGATTCGAGACGGAACGACTCGCCTTGCAAGGGCTGGCCTTCGCCGAGACAACGCAGCGGCAGTCAAGCTGACGGGCGACCCGAGGGAGTCCACCAGTGGGTTGAGAGCCAACGACAGGCCGTCGTCACCTTCCATTCCGGCGCGTTCCCGGCGCGGCGGTGACTATGGATGGATGAACACTGCAGAGCTTTTGGCGGACGCGTTCGATCGTGTCCAGGAGGAAGTGCACGCTGCCGTCGACGGCCTGTCGCCCGAGGAGCTTGCTTTCCGTCCTGACGACGAGGCCAATTCGATCGTCTGGCTGGTGTGGCACCTCACCCGCGTCCAGGACGATCATGTCGCTGACGCGGCGGGTCTGGACCAGGTGTGGACCGCCCAGGGCTGGTACGACCGCTTCCAACTACCGCTCGGTGAGGAGGAGACGGGGTACGGGCACACGCCCAAGCAGGTGGCGTCGCTCGGTGGCGTCTCCGCCGACCAGTTGCGCGGTTACCACGACGCCGTCCACGAGCAGACCCTCTCCTTCGTGCGCGCACTCGACGACACAGCGCTCGACCGCGTCGTCGACGAGCAGTGGACGCCGTCCGTCACCCTCGGGGTCCGGCTGATCAGCGTCATCTCCGACGATCTGCAGCACACTGGCCAGGCCGCGTACGTCCGGGGCCTGCTGCAGCGCCGTTGACACACGGTCACTCCGGCCGCTACACCCACCGGGCGCACAGACGATCAGGGGCCAACGGCCAGGTCGTCGGAGTTTCCGGCGTCGAGTCGCGGCCACTGGGCGATGGGGCGTCCGCCCGACTCCCCCGACACCGGCGGCCATGCGGGTGGACCGCTGTCCGTCCTCATGGAGCAGTCTTGTGGCCAGCCGGAGGGCGAGTCCTCCCACGGTTCCTGGCGTCCGTAGACGGCGAGGTCCATGAGCGCGTAGCTGTAGTCCATCGCCTCCACGCCGCGGCGGTTCGTCCAGTAGGTCTCGAAGACGCGGTCGCCTTCCCGGACGTAGCACACGAGGTGGAACAACCCGATCTCACGACCGACGAGGAGCGTGTCCAGGGAGGGCTGCGCCGAGTACCACGGCAGGGTCCAGTCCATGAAGTCGCGGTAGCGGAGGCTCTCCTCGTAGGACACCTGGGGGTCGCCGGGGCCGAACGCGGTGTTGCGGCCCTGGCTGAAGACCGCGTAAGTGATGTCACGGGAGTGCAGGTAGGACAGCTCGCTGACCTGGCTGAGGAACAACGTGCAGCCTTCGCACTGCTCGGGTGCGGGCCGGGTGGGCCACCACATGAAGTAGTAGGCGACGAGCTGCCGACGGCCTTCGAACGCGTCGCGCAGAGTGAGCGGTCCGTTTGGCCCGATCAGCTCAAGGTCCGGGTCGACCTCGACCATGGGCAGGCGCCGACGGGCCGCGGCGATCGCGTCGCCTTCCCGGGTGTGTGCCTTCTCCCGGGTGCGGAGGTTGTCCAGTTCGGCCTGGAAGGTGGCCCGGTCGACGACCGCCGGCTTGCCGACGGTCGTTGATTCGTCCTTCATGGCTGCTTTCTCTCCTTGTTCCGGTGACGTTGGCTGAAGCTGCCTGTCATCTCCCCGCGGTCAAGGTCCTGGCGCAGACGCTGGACTCTTACTGTGCCCCAGCGCGGAGCGCGTGCTGCACCGGCGGGCGGAGCGTCATCCCGCTCGAGCCATCAGGAATCGTGCGCGGAGATCACGAGCTTCCAGCCGCTGCCGGTGCAGGCCGCGCTCAGCGGCGGAAAGCGGTGGCCGCGCACGTCGGCGCTGTAACGGTGGTGCTCTCCGCACTCGCACTCATAGATCCCCGACTCAGGGACGATCTCGCCGGGACGGTGGACCTGCTCTTCGTTCTCGCTCATACATCCGGTCTAAGGGGCCGCGCGCCCTCGCGCGACCCGGGGCACCCGATACGGCGTGCCGGCCACCCTCCAGTGTGCCGCTTACGTCTGCCGCGTACGGACCATGGGTGAGCTAACCTGCCCGCATGCGCGGACAGTTCACAGGCTGGCCGGAGCAGGCCATGGACGTGTTGTGGCAGCTCCAGGGCGAACCGACCCACGCGACCCGCGAGCGCTGTCGCGCGGACCGTGAACGCCTGGTCAGGCAGCCGATGATCGCCCTGCTCAACGAGGTCGCGGACACCGACCCCCGATACGAGGACTTCTCCGTCTGGCACTACCGCACCGACTCTTGGTGGTGGCAGCACCAGAGCGCGGTGATCCGGCTCGGCCGCAAGGTCGAGATCGGCCTCCGGTTCTCCCTGGACGGCCTGCGGATCCAGGGCGCCTGGTGGTACCCCGATCCCGGCCAGGTGGACATGTTCCGCAAAGCCGTGGCCTCGGAGGGGAGCGGCCGCGAGCTGTCCGCCATCGTCGAGGACGTGCGGAAGAAGGGCTACGACATCTCCGGGGACGTGATGAAACGCCCTCCGCGCGGCTATCCGACGGACCACTCCCGTACGGACCTGCTGCGCCACCGTTCGCTGATCGCCGCCCGTCCCCTCGGCTGCGAGGAGTGGCTGCACACCTCCGAGGCGCTCGACCGGGTCCTCTCGGCCGCCGCCGACCTGGACGCCATGCTGATGTGGCTGGTCCGCCACGTGAAGCGCGCCGCCTGACATCACGAGGGCGCCTGCCTGCACTTGATCGGTGACCGCCTCGACATCACCGGCAGTCGCTGAAGACTTGCCGGTGCGGCCATGATGCGTCAGCAGGCGCGGTTCATTCGCCCTCGGTCTCCTCGGCCTCCCACCGAAGCAGGTCGCCCGGCTGGCACTTGAGCACCTCGCAGAGCGCGGCGAGCGTCGCGAAACGCACCGCCTTGGCGCGGCCGTTCTTGAGTACCGCCAGGTTGGCGGGCGTGATCCCTACGCGGTCCGCGAGTTCACCCACGGACATCTTCCGCTTGGCCAGCATGACGTCGATGTCGACGGCGATCGGCATCAGATCACCTCGTCCAACTCGGCCTGCATCTGCGCTGCTTCGACGTCGCGGGCGACGGCCTGGGCGAGCAGCATCCGCAGCACGAGCACGATGAGCGCGACGCCCAGGATGGCCACGCCGATCCCGCCCATGATGAGGGTGACGCCCGGGTCGTCCCGCTGGCCGGGCGTATTCAGGGCCGTGACCGCGAACCACACGAGAGCAGCCGCAACGATCGCGCCGATGATGCCGTCCACGCACCGGAAGGCGGCGTGGGAGAACACGGTTCCGCGTCGCACCATCGTCACCAGTCGCCATACACAGACCAGCGCGACCTGGACCGTCCCGATGCCCAGGATCGTGATCACGCGCAACGGGGTCAGCGGGAGCGACCCGTCCTCCGGGTCATTCCCACTGACCAACGCCCACACCATCAATACCTGTACGAACACGGTGCCGGTGAGCACCACCACGAGCACGGCGCGCAGCGCGCGCACTGTCAGCTTCCCCATGACCCATCCTCCATCGACATACGATGTTAATCTATCGAATCTCGATAGATGCAGCAAGGGATGGGCCGGAGGGCTCATGGCGCAGGGGGGTGCGGATGCCGGTCGATGGGCGATCGACGCTGCACGAGGCTCCTTGGTGGTGAAGCCTGTCGAGGGCGGTGCGCCTGTGACAGAACGGAGACGTGGCGGAGGACTGCCTGTAACTCGGTGCGCGATACAAATACTTCAGACCGCACGCACCGAGCTA
>NZ_JBEYTL010000034.1:0-45532 GCF_040643025.1 Streptomyces sp. NPDC047525 | reverse complement strand
ATGACGGCCCGGTAGTCGTCCATCTCCGGGCTCGTGATGATGTCCTGGAACGTCAGCTCCGTGTCGGGCTGGCTGAACATGTCGGCGAGGACGAGGGTCGAGCCCGGGCGCAGCACGCGCTTGATCTCGCGCAGGACCTTCTCCTTGTCCGGCATGTGGATCAGCGACTCGAAGGCCCAGGCGCCGTCGAACGACGCGTCGGGGAAGGGAAGTTCGGCCGCGTCGGCGTGCTGGAAGGTCACCTGGTCGGCCAGGCCCTGCTCGCGGGCCCGCTCGCCCGCGCGGCCGACCTGGTAGGAGCTGATGGAGATGCCGACGACCTCGACGTCGGCCGCGCCGGCGAGCCGGAAGGCCGGCTGTCCGACGCCGCAGCCCACGTCCAGGATGCGCTGGCCCGGCTGCGGGGCGAGGCGCGCGATCAGCTGGTCGGTGAGCTGGTCGGTGGCCTTCTCGATGGGGGCGTCGTCGGTCTCGTCGAGCCAGTAGCCGACGTGCAGGTTGTCGCCCCAGATGTCCCTGAAGGTCTCGGTGAAGTTGTCGTAGAAGTCGACGACCTTGTCCTCGACCGTCTCCTCGTTCGCCTGCGCTCCGGAAGTCATGCGATCCGTCCTTCGTGTCGTGGTCGTGTCGTGGCCGCGTCGTGGGCGCGGTGATGGAAACGGGTGGTGGTCCTCAGCCGGCCCAGGCCTCGGGCCCCGGGCCGCCCCGGCCGACCGGCGGGAAGATCCGGTCGAGCCCCGCGAGCTGGTCGTCGTCGAGGTGCAGGCGGGTGGCGCGCAGCGCCGATTCGAGGTGCTCGACGGTGCGCGGTCCGATGACGGCACCGGTGACGCCCTGCCGGGACAGCACCCAGGCCAGGCCGACCTCCGCGGGATGGTGTCCGATGCCGCGGCAGAACGCCTCGTACTCCTCGATGGCGGGGCGCAGCGAGGGCAGGAGCGTCTGGGCCCGCCCCTGGGCGGACTTGACCGCGGTGCCGGAGTTCAGCTTGTCCAGTACGCCGCTGAGGAGGCCGCCGTGCAGCGGTGACCAGGCGAGGGTCGCCAGGCCGTGGTGGTGCGCGGCCGGCAGGACCTCCAGTTCGGCGTGGCGGGCCGCCAGGTTGTACAGGCACTGTTCGGAGGCCAGGCCCAGCGTGTTGCGGCGGCGGGCGCTCGCCTGCGCCTCGGAGATGTGCCACCCGGCGAAGTTGGAGGAGCCGACGTAGCAGACCTTTCCGCTGCTCACCAGGTGGTCCATGGCCTGCCACACCTCGTCCCACGGTGCGGCGCGGTCGATGCGGTGCATCTGGTAGAGGTCGATGCGCTCCACGCCCAGGCGCCGCAGGGACTGTTCGCAGGCGGTGACGATGTGACGGGCGGACAGGCCGCCGTCGTTGGCCCGCTCGCTCATCTCGCCGCCGACCTTGGTCGCCAGAACGACGTTGTCCCTGCGGCCGCCCTGCTGGGCGAGCCAGCGGCCGACCAGTTCCTCGGTGTGTCCCTTGTGCACCCGCCAGCCGTAGATGTCGGCGGTGTCCACGCAGTTGATGCCGCGGTCGAGCGCCTCGTCCATCAGCCGCAGGGCGTCGTCGTCCTCGACGCGGCCGCTGAAGTTGACGGTGCCGAGCCACAGCCGGCTCACCCGGGTGGCGAGCCGGCCGAGCCGTACGTACGGCTCGGGGTCCGGCTGAGGGGCCGCGCTGTCCGTCACGGCCGCTTCCCCTCGGCGGGCCGGTCGGTCTGGACGTTCACGCCGAGCGGGACGTCGTCGGACGAGGAGCCGACCAGGACGCGGCGCTCGCCGCCGGCGAGCTTCCAGCCGTCGGCCGACGTGTCCCAGTACTGCAGGGCGCGTTCGGCGACGTGGATGCGCACGCGGCGGGACTCCCCCGCCTTCAGCTCCACCTTCTCGTAGCCGGCCAGCGCCTTGTCCGCCTGGTCGATCGAGAGCTTGGGGCTGGGGCCGAGGTAGACCTGGACCACGTCGCTGCCCGTCCTCTTGCCGGTGTTGCGCACCGTCACCTCGACGTCGAGGCCGTCGGCCGTGCGCTTGACCGTCTGCTTCTCGTAGGCGAAGGACGTGTAGGACAGGCCGTGGCCGAACGGGAAGAGCGGCTTGACGCCCTCGTGGTCGTACCACCGGTAGCCGGTGTAGATGCCTTCGGTCTGCTTCACGACGTTGTCGACGCCGGGGTAGCGCTCGGGGTCGGAGCCGACCGGGGTCGCCTTCTCGGAGGTGGGGAAGGTCTGGCTGAGCCGGCCGCCCGGTTCGGCGTCGCCGAACAGCAGGTCGGCGGTGGCCTCCGCCCCGGCCTGTCCGGGGTACCACATGTCGAGGACCGCCCGGGTCTTGTCGAGCCAGGGCATGGTGATGGACGAACCGGTGTTCAGCACGACGATCGTGCGGGGGTTGACGGCCGTCACGGCCTCGATCAGCTCGTCCTGACGGCCGGGCAGGGACAGGGAGGCGCGGTCGCTGCCCTCGGCTCCGTCGTCGTAGGCGAAGACCACTGCGGTGGAGGCCTTGCGCGCGGTGGCGACGGCCTGGTCGATCGCGTCCTGGGCCTTGGCCGGGGTCACCCAGCGCAGGTCGAGGGTCATCGGCTTGCCGACGACGGCGCCGCCGCTGACCTTGACGGTGTGGGTGCCGGCGGTCAGCTTCAGCGGGACGCTGGTGAGCTTGCCGAACACCTCGCCGATGCTGATCGGTGCGCCGTCGTCGATCTGGATGGCGCCGTTGCCGCCGGTGACGCGGGCCGCGATGCGGTAGAGCCCGTCCTTCTCCACGGTCAGCTTGCCGTCGTAGATGACGCCGCTCTGGGCGGGGTCCAGGACCTTGCCCGCGGTGAAGTCGGGCTCCAGGGCGGACGCCGGGATCGGCTCGCCCTCGAGGGTCTCGCCCTCGGCGTAGGAGACGTTCGCGTCGGCGCCGAGCTTCTTGGTGATGGTCTCCAGCGGCGGGGTGGCCACGTCGGGAACGATGTAGGAGCTGCCGAGGCCAGTCACCTTGGGGTCCTTGGCCGACGGGCCGATCACCGCGACGTCGTCGGTGGTGGCCGGGTCCAGCGGCAGCGTCCGGTCCTCGTTGCGCAGCAGCACCGCGCCGGACTCGGCGATCTTCTCGGCCACCTTGGTGCCGCCCGCGACATCGCGCTCGGGCCGCGGCGCCGGGTTCTCGTCGAGGAGGCCGAAGCGCTCCATCTGTCCGACGATGCGGCTCACCGCGCGGTCAAGGACCGCCATGGGGACGGTGCCGTCCGTGACGGCCTTCTTGAGCGTGTCACCGAAGTACTTGCCGCCGGGGACCTCGCCGCCGGGCGGGATGGCGACGGTCGAGTCGATGCCCAGTTCCTGGTCGAGCCCCTTGGTGATGGCGTCCGTGCTCTGGGTGGCCATCCAGTCGGAGGTGACCCAGCCCTTGAAGTCCAGCTGCTCGCGCAGGATGTCGTTGAGCAAGTGCCCGTTGCCGCAGGCCGCTTCGCCGTTGACCTTGGGGTAGGCGCACATCACCGAGGCGGCGCCGGCCTTGACCGCGGCCTCGAAGCCGGGGATCTCCGTCTCCTGGAGGGTACGTTCGTCCACCTTGACGTCGACACCCATGCGGTTGTTCTCCTGGGTGTTGGCGGCGTAGTGCTTGACCGTCGCCATCAGGCCCTGGCTCTGGATGCCCTTGACCTCGGCGGCCGCCGTGCGTCCGGTCAGGAGCGGGTCCTCGCTGAACGTCTCGAAGTTCCGCCCTGCCTGCGGGACCCGGATGCTGTTGACCATCGGGGCGTAGATCACGTCCACGCCGAAGGCCCGGCCCTCACGGCCCAGGACCTGTCCGTACTGCTTGGCGAGCCCGTCGTCGAAGGACGAGGCGAGGCTGACGGGTGCGGGCATCGCGATCGAGGGCCGGTGGATCGTCGCCCCCGCGGGCCCGTCGGTGGCCCGCACCTGCGGAATGCCCAGACGGGGCACGCCCGGCAGATAGACCAGTGCCGTCGGGTCAGTGGTGGAGTAGTCCCAGTGCACGAACGAGAGTTTCTCGTCCAGCGTCATCTGCGCGACGAGCCGGTCGGTGCGGCTTTCCGCACGGCCGGGAGCCGCCGGTGCGGACCCCAGATTCAGCAGCGCCAGAACCGTCAGAAATACGGAGGGCACCCATATTCGTCTTTTCATTTCCCTCTCCCCGTCATGTGGCGTCTCCGTATCCATAAAGTCGCGACGGCGGCGACGCTAGCGAGATCGCCGTGCGCCCCACAAGGCGCCTCGTCCCCAACTCAAGTCGTTCACTAGCGAGTTACGAATGCGTGGCGAGCCCGGCTCTTTCGGGCTCGGCCTTTCGGGCACAGCCTTTTGTGTACGGCTCTCACGCCCTGCGCGCGGCGGTCATCTGCTCCAGCACACGGACGACTTCCGTCGGCGCGGGCTCGGACAGGATCTCGTCGCGTACTTTCGCGGCGCCCTCACGAAATGCGGGGTCCTCCAGGACGCGGATGACGCTTTCCCGGAACCGGTCGACCGTGAGTTCCCCGACCGGCAAGGACACGGCCATGCCTGCTTCCGCGGCCAGTCGGCCCCGTTCGTCCGTGTCCCATCCGTGGGGCAGCAGCACCTGCGGCACGCCGTGCACCGCCGCGGTGTGCCAGGTGCCGGGGCCGCCGTGGTGGGCGATCGCGTCGCAGGTGGGCAGCAGGGCGTGCATCGGCACGAAGTCGACGGTGCGGACGTTGTCGGGGACGCGTGCGACCGACTCCAGCTGGTGGGCGTCGAGCGTGGCGACGAACTCGGCGTCGATGTCGGCGACGGCCTCCAGCACCTCGCTGGTGGCGATGGCCTCCACCCCGCTGTCGCGGCCCCCGACGCCGAGCGTGAGGCACACCCGGCGCCCGGCCGGCGGCTTCTGCAGCCAGTCCGGTACGACGGCGGGGCCGTTGTAGTCGACGTAGCGCATGCCCACGGTCGGCAGCCCCAGGTCGAGGCGCATGCTGGCCGGTACGGGGTCGATGGTCCACTGGCCGACGGCCATCTCCTCGTCGAAACCCGGCTCGGGCCGCACCCCGTGGCGCTCCAGGGTCCATTCGATCCACTCCGCGAAGGGGTCCTCGCGGTGCTCGGGCTCCTGCCGGCCGAGCAGGTCCTGGAAGGCGCGGCGGGACTTCGTGGTGATGTCCGGGCCCCACAGCAGCCGGGCGTGGGCCGCGCCGGTCACCTTGGCCGCGATCGGGGCGGCGAAGGTCAACGGTTCCCATATCAGCAGGTCCGGCTGCCAGGTGCGGCAGAAGTCGACCATCCCGTCGATCAGTGAGTCGGGGGTCATCAGCGCGAAGAGGTTGGGCGTCAGGGCGGTCTGCATGCCCAGCAGGTGGTCCCAGCCCGCGTTCGCCAACGTGGCGTCGGCGAAGTCCAGGGAGCGCACGTACTTGATCATGTCTTCGCCGACCGCGCTCATGTGCCCGACGAGGTCCACGTCCTGGCCCACGGGCACCGCCGTCAGGCCGGCGGCGGTGGTGATCTCGGTCAACCCCGGTGATCCGACGACCCGGACCTCGTGTCCGGCCGCGCGACAGGCCCAGGCGAGCGGAACGAGCGGGTAGAAGTGGGTCTTGCTCGTCATGGCGGAGAAGACGATTCTCATCAGAAGTCCTTGATCTCGACCGGGCACCTGCTGATGCCCCGCAGTACGGGCGAACGGCGGAGGTGGACCACGGGGCCCGTCAGTGCCGTGCCGGGCAGCACATCGGCGAGGGCGCGCAGGGCCGCGGCGGCGTGCCGGGCGGCGAAGTCCTCGAGGCCGTCCGGGTGGTCGGTGTTCGAGGTCACCGGCGGGGGCGTGAGCGCGCGGTCCACGTCGAACCGGTCGGGGTCGAACCGGTCGGGCTCGGCGAACACCCGCGGGTCCCGGTGGGCCGCCGCGACGGCCACCACCACCTCGTCGCCCTCCGCGATCCGCGTCCCCTCGAGCGTCTGTCCGGCGGTGGCGTGGCGGACTTCGAGGTGGACCGGGGGCGCGGTGCGCAGCGTCTCGGCCACGATACGGTCCGCCAGGTCCGGGTCCTCGGCGAGGCGGCCGGCCAGGCCCGGGGTGCGCAGGGTGGCGAGCACGGCGTTGCCCACGGTGTTGGCCGCCGCCTCGCATCCGGCGCCCGCCAACACGGCTTCGGGGCCCGCCTGTTGACGCAGGTCCGCCAGCGCGGCCACGGTCCGTTCGGTCACGGCCAGCGGCTGCGGGGTCAGCCGGGCGTCCAGTGCCGTGGCGCTCGACCGCAGCAGGGCGGCGACGCGTCGCGCGTCCTCGCCGGTCAGGCCGAGGCGCGCGGTGACGCCGTGGACCGGTGTCTCGCGCGCCAGGTCCCGCATCAGGTCGAAGCGCGCCCCCGTACGCGCCAGCACCTCGCGGTACTCCAGGGCCAGTTCGTCCACCGCTGTGAGAGGCAATCCCGCGGCCGACCGCACGTCCAGGAACGGCCGCGCCCAGTCCGCGGCCGCCTCGCCCGCGGCCCGGGTGAACCCCGGGCCCCGCAGCACCTGAGCGGCCGTGTCGTACCGGGTGACGACCCAGGCTCCGGAGCGGCTGCGAAAGAGCCCGTCGGACGCCGAGCGGATCTGCTCGTACCAGTGGTGGGGTGTGTCGTCCTGCCCGCACAGGAGCATCGCGTACGGGTCGCCGTTCACGCCGAAGGCCCAGTACCAGCCGCGGGCCATCTGGAGCCGGCTGCCGAGCCGGCTTCGGTCTGTGGTTGTCATGCCAGGTTCCCTGTCCATGTGTGGATGCGGTCGGCGACGGCCGCGGCGTGCTCCTGCACCATCGAGAAGTGGTTGCCCGGCACGTCCGCGCAGTCGTGCGGGAAGGGCCACGTGGACTGCCACGACTCGTCCTCGGGCCACTGCCCCAGCGCCTCGGTGGCGCGGACGAGCAGGGTCGGGACGCCGAGGTCCCGCGGCCGCCAGGCGCTGGTGAAGCGGTGGTAGGCGCCCAGCGCGGTGAGCCGGGTGTCGTCCACCCGCACTCCTTCGCGGCCGAACATCGTGTCGGTCAGCTCGGTGAGCCAGCCGTGCACCGCCTGCTGCTGTCCCGGCGGATAGACGTCGATCAGGACGATGCCCAGCGGCGGGCGGCCCCGGTCGGCGAGTTCGGCGCCCAGGGCGTACGCCATCAGGGCGCCCGCGGAGTGGCCGACGAGCACGAACGGGCCGTCCGCCGCCTTGAGTACGGCGTCCGCCTGGGCGCCCAGGACCGCCGCCAGCGACGCGGGCAGCTGCTCGCCCGGCTCGTAGCCGGGCTGCGGCAGCGCGGACACCGGCAACCGGTCCTTGAGGGCGGCGGCGATCCGGAGGAATTCGTGCGGCCCCGCCACCGGCGCCGTACCGGCACAGCAGATCACCTGGACCTGCCCGGGACCGGGCGCCAGATCCACCAGGCCGACCGGGGCGGCCAGGTCTTCGGGGGTCTCGAACCGGTCCCGGTGGCCGGCCAGTTCACCGAGCAGCTCCAGGTAGGAGTCGAGGCGTCCTTCCTGCACGGACCGCTCGTAGAGGGTGCGCAGCATGCCGCCGTCGGCGCTGGCCAGGGCCTGCGATGTGGTGGACGTGAGCAGGGGCAGCAGGTGGGCCGCGACGTCGGTGACGCAGGGGTGGTCGAACACCAGGGTGGTGGGCAGGGCCAGGCCGGTGGCTTCCTGGAGCCGGTTGCGCAGCCCCACCGCCGTCAGGGAGTCGAACCCCAGCTCGGTGAAGCGCTGGTGGGGTTCCACCGCGTCGGGGTCCGGGTGCCCCAGCACGGCCGCCACCTGGGCGCGGACCCATGTGGCGAGCGTCGCCTCGGCCTCGTCGGCGGGCAGGCCGGACAGCCGTTCCCGCCAGGTGGGGCCGTGTCCTGGCCCGTCCGTGGCGGACGCGCCGGGCGCCTGCCGGACGGCGTCGGGCAGGTCCTCGATGAGCGGGCGCGCACGCGCCGCGGTGAATCCGACGGCGAACCGGTTCCAGTCGACGTCCGCGATCGATACGCAGATGTCGCCCTGTTCCAGGGCCTGTTGGAGGGCGCGCACCGCCTTGTCGGGAGCCATCGGGCGCAGCCCGCGCCGGATCAGGCCGGGCAGGTCGGCGTCGGCCATGCCGCCGTCCGCCCAGGCCCCCCAGGCGACGCTGGTGGCCGCCTTCCCCCGGGCCCGGCGCCGGTGCGCGAGGGCGTCGAGGTGGGCGTTGCCCGCGGCGTAGGCGCCGAGCAGGCCGCTGCCCCAGACCCCCGCGTTGGAGGAGAAGAGCACGAACGTCGTGGCGTCGGGGCAGAGTTCGTCAAGGAGCCGGGCGCCGACCGTCTTGGCCCGGGTCACGCGCGCCAGCTCGTCCGGGTCGAGGTCGGCCACGGCCCGTCCGTCGGGGACGCCGGCCAGGTGCATGACCGTGTCGATCCGCTCCCCCTGCCGCTCCAGTGACTCGATCAGGTCCGTCAGCCGTCCGCGGTCGGTGACGTCGCAGGCGGCGAAGGTCACCCGGGCGCCCAGGGCGGTCAGTTCCGCCGCCAGCCCCGCGCTGTGCGGTGCCTGTCCGCCCGACCTGCCGACCAGCACCAGGTGCTCGGTCCCGGTGCGGGCCAGGTGCCGGGCGACGTGGCCGCCGAGGGAGCCGGTGCCGCCCGTGACCAGCGCCGTGCCGGTGGCCCGCCAGGGGGCCGCGCCGGGCGCGAGCGGGGCCCTGACGAGGCGCCGGACGTGGCAGCCGCTCTCGCGCAGCGCGATCTGGTCCTCGTCGCCCGCGCCCGCCAGGCAGGCGGTGAGCTGGTGCAGTACGGGCTCGGTGAGCTGCTCGGGCAGGTCGAGCAGGCCGCCCCAGCGCTCGGGGGCCTCCAGGCCCATGACCCGTCCGATGCCCCAGACCATGGCCTGGGCCGGGTCGGCCTCGTCGGCCTCGCCGACGGCCACCGCCCCGCGCGTCACCAGCCACAGGGGCGCTTCGCTGCCCGCGTCGCCGAGGGCCTGGTGGAGGGCGAGGGTGGCGGTGACGGCCCGCAGGTCGTCGTCGTCCTCCGCCTCCAGGGCCAGCAGGGAGATCACCGCCGTGAGCTCCGCCGCCGACCGGCGCACCTCCTGGGTGAGCCCGGCCCGTCCGGCCGCGACGGCGTCGGTCGTGAGCCGCAGCACCGTGCCGCCGGACTCCTCGACGGCACGTGCCACGGCGTCCTGGCGCGGGTCGGTGCCGGATCCCACGACCAGGTACCGGCCCGGGAGGGGGGCCGCGTCCGGGGAGAAGGGCCGCCACTCGACGCGGTGGCGCCAGTCGGCCACCCGGTCGGGTATCTCGGGCGCCAGCCAGTAACGCTTGTGCTCGAAGGGGTAGTTGGGCAGCCGCACGGGTGCACCGGCGGGGAGGACGGCGGCCCAGTCGACGGGTACTCCCCCCGCGTGGGCGCGGCCGAGTTCGCGGACGAAGTGCCGGCTCCCCGCGTCCCGGTGGAGGCTGCCGAGGACCAGTGCCCCGCTCCCGGAGCGCTCGGCGGTCTCCTGGACGGCGGTGGTGAGCACCGGATGCGGGCTCACCTCGACGAAGGTGTCGTAGCCGTCGGCGAGGGCGGCGTCGATCGCCGCCTCGAAGCGGACCGGGGAGCGGAGGTTGTCGTACCAGTACGCGGCATCCATGACACCGGTGTCGCAGCGTTCGCCGCGCAGCGTGGAGTAGAGCGGCGTCCCGGACGGCCGCGCGCTCACGCCGGCCAGGTCGGCGAGGACGCGCTCGCGGACCCGCTCCATGTGGGGCGAGTGCGAGGCGTAGCCGACGGGGATGCGCCGGGCGCGGATGCCGTCGGCGGCGCAGCGCTCCTCGAACGCGGTCAGCGCTTCGGGGTCACCGGCCACCACGACCGAGGCCGGGGAGTTGACCGCGGCGACGCTGATGCGCTCGGGCCAGTCGGCGATCAGTTCCCGCGTGCGGTCCTCGGGCAGCGATACGGAGGTCATGCCGCCGGCACCGGCGAGTTCCGCCAGGGCGCGGGCGCGCAGGGCCACCACCCGTGCCGCGTCCTTCAACGAGAGTGCGCCCGCCACGCAGGCCGCCGCGATCTCGCCCTGGGAGTGACCCACCACCGCATCGGGCTCCACACCGCACGCCCGCCACAACCGCGCCAGCGACACCATCACCGCGAACAGCACCGGCTGCACGACCTCGACCCGCTCCAAGGACGGCGCACCCTCGACACCACGGACCACATCCACCACCGAGAAGCCCGCCACCTCCGCCAGCGCCGCATCACACTCCGCCAACGCCTCCGCGAACACCGGCACTTCAAGAAGCTCCCGCCCCATGCCCGCCCACTGCGAACCCTGACCCGGGAACACCCACACCACACGCCGCCCCCCACCCCCCACACCGGTGAGGAGGTCGGGGGCCGGCAGCCCCTCCTGCAACCGTCGCAGCAGGTCCTGCGCCGTCTCGGGGTCCTCGGCCAGGAGGACGGCGCGCCGCTCGTGGTGCGTGCGTGCGGTGGCGAGGGAGCGGCCGAGGCCCTCCCATGCGTCCGCGTCCGCCAGCACCGGAGTCAGACGGCCTGCTTGGGCGGCCAGGGCGGATTCCGTACGTGCGGACAGCACCAGCGGCACCACCCCCGCCGCCTCCAGCACACCCACCGAAGCGGCCTCTCCACCGGCCTCCACCTCCGGCGGCTCCTCCACGATCACATGCGCGTTCGTCCCACTCACCCCGAACGCCGACACCCCCGCCCGGCGCGCACGACCCTCCACCCGCGGCCACACACGCCCCTCACGCAACACCTCCACCGCACCCGAGGACCACTCCACATGCGAGGACACCTCACCCGCATGCAACGACGCCGGAAGCCTCCCGTGCCCCAACGCCAACACCATCTTGATCACACCGGCCACCCCCGCAGCCGCCTGCGCATGCCCGATGTTCGACTTCAACGACCCCAGCCACAACGGCAGTTGACCATCCCGGCCACGCCCATACGTCGCCAGCAACGCCTGCGCCTCGATCGGATCACCCAACACCGTCCCCGTGCCATGCCCCTCCACCACATCCACATCCACCGACGCCAGACCCGCAGCAGCCAGCGCCTGCCGGATCACCCGCTGCTGAGCCGGACCACTGGGCGCCGACAGACCATTGCTCGCACCGTCCTGATTCACCGCACTCCCCCGCACCACAGCCAGCACCCGATGCCCATGGCGACGGGCATCCGACAACCGCTCCAGGACCACCAGACCCACGCCCTCGGCGAAGCCGAAGCCGTCCGCCTGCTCGGAGTAGGCCTTGCAGCGTCCGTCGGCGGCCAGGGCGCCCTGACGTGCGAACTCCGTGAACACCTCCGGACCCGCCATCACCGACACTCCACCGGCCACCGCCAGCGACGACTCACCGTCCCGCAGCGACCGCGCCGCCAGATGCAACGCCATCAACGACGACGAACACGCCGTGTCCACCGTCAACGCCGGACCCTCAAGACCCAGCACATACGCCACCCGCCCCGAAGTGACCGCGGGTGAGCCGCCGGTGAGGAGGTAGCCCTCGCTGCCCTCGGGGAGCTCGACGCCGTGGCCGTAGCCCTGGTAGGCGGCGCCCAGGAAGACGCCGGTGGCGCTGCCGCGCAGCGAGCGCGGGTCGATGCCGGAGTTCTCCATCGCCTCCCAGGCGACCTCGAGGACCTGGCGCTGCTGCGGGTCCATCGCCAGCGCCTCGCGCGGCGAGATCCCGAAGAACGCCGGGTCGAAGTCCCCCGCGGCATCGAGAAAACTGCCGTAGCGCGGGCCTGCCGTGCCGTCGGCGGCGGTGTCCGTGAGGCGGTCCAGGTCCCAGCCCCGGTCGGTGGGCAGCTCCGAGACGGCGTCGCCGCCCGCGGTGATGAACTCCCAGAGGTCCTCCGGGGAGTTGACACCGCCGGGGAACCGGCAGGCCATCCCCACGACGACGACCGGATCGTCCTCGCCCCCCGCGACACCTGCACCCGCAGCTGGCCGCGGGTCCGGCACGTCGGCCGGGGGCTGTTCGGAGCCGAACAGCCGCTCGAGCAAGTAGTCGGCGAGTGCTGCGGCGTTGGGCCGGTCGAAGACGAGGGTGGACGCCTCACGCAGGCCGGTCGCCGCGGTCAGCCGGTTGCGCAGCTGCACCGCGGTCATCGAGTCGAACCCGGCGTCCCGGAAGGCCCGGTCCGGGTCGACGGCCGTGGCGTCCGGGTGCCCGAGCACCGCGGCGGCCTCGCCCCGCACCAGGTGCAGCAGGTGGCCCCGGCGCTCCTTGGCCGACAGCGGCAGCAGCTTGTCGTGCAGCCGGGAGCGGCCCTGGCCCGCTTCCTGCTCCGGCGCTTCCGCCAAGGGTGCGGCGGGGGCGAGCTCGTCGAACAGCGGACGGTGGCGTGCGGCGCCCATGAGGTCCAGGAACGCCGGCCGGTCGAGATCGGCGACGGAGACACAGACCTCGTCGCGCTCCAGGCACGTGTCCAGTTCGGCGAGGGCCTGCTCGGGCTGCATCGGCCGTACGCCCTGGCGGCGCAGGAAGTCCTGGCCCGCGTCCCCGGCCATGCCGGGTCCGTCCCACAGCCCCCACGCGACGGACACCGCGGGCAGTCCGCGGTGGCGACGGCGCTGCGCGAAGCCGTCCAGGAAGGCGTTGGCCGCCGCGTAGGCGCCCGCCCGTGCCGCGCCCCACACTCCGGCGTTCGACGCGAACAGGACGAACGTCCGCGCGTCCGGGCACAGTTCGTCGAGGTACGCCGTCCCGGCGGTCTTCGCGGCGGTGACGTGCGTGAACTCCTCCTCGGTGATGTGACCGAGCGGCGTGGACTGCGGGACGCCGGCCGCGTGGAACACGGCGTCGACGCTCCGGCCCGCCTCCCGCTCGGCGGCGAGCAGCGCGGCCAGCGCGGCCCGGTCCGAGACGTCGCAGGCGGCGAGGGTCACTCCGCTGCCCGCCGCGCGTATGTCCGCGGCCAGTTCGTCCGCGCCCGGGGCGTCGGGCCCGCTGCGGCTGGTCAGGACGAGATGTGCGGCGCCCGCGCGCGCCAGGCGGCGCGCGAGATGGGCGCCGACGCCGCCGGTGCCTCCGGTCACCAGGACCGTGCCGTGCGGCGAGCGGCCGGGTGCCGCGGCGGGGGCGCCGGCCGGGGCGGGCACCAGCCGGGGGACGCGGGCCCCGGTCGCGCGCAGTGCCACCTGGTCCTCGTCCCGTGGCCGGGCGAGCACCGCCGCCAGCGGTGCCACGAGGTCCGCGTCGTCCGGCGCGGGCAGGTCGATCAACCCGCCCCAGCGCGTGGGGTGTTCCAGACCGATGACCCGGCCGAGGCCCCACACCGCCGTCTGCGTGGGGTCCGGCTCGCCGTCCTGTTCGCTCACGCTCACGGCGCGCCGGGTCAGCACCCACAGGGGCGCCTCGACGCCGGCGTCACCCAGGGCCTGGGCGAGGGTCAGGGTCCGCCACGCGGGCACCTGCGGCGCGTCGGCGGATCCGTCGTCGGCGTCCAGGGCGAGCAGCGAGACCACGGCCGTCGGTTCACCGGCGGCCGCGTGCAGGAGTGCCGCCGTCGCGGCGCGTTCCTGTCCGCCGCAGTCGACGGGGCCGACCGTGGCACCGGCGCTCTCCAGGGCCGTGCGGACCGACTCGTACCAGGGGCCCGGGACATCAGGGCCCGTCACCAGGAGCACGTGGCCGGTGAGGGGAGCGGCCTGCCACGCGGCGTCCCGCCACTCCACCCGGTAGCGCCGCCCCTGGTCGGCGGGTTCGGTGCGGCGGCCGGGTGCCGTGTGCCAGTACGGGCGGTGCTGGAAGGGGTAGGAGGGGAGTTCGGCCACGGTGCCGTCCGCCAGTGCGGCCCGCCAGTCGACCCGTACGCCCCGCACATGGGCCTCGGCGAGCGCCGCGAGGAACCGGTCCGTGCCGCCCGCGTCGCGCCGCAGGGTGCCGAGGACGGCGGCGTCGGTGCCCATCGCCTCCACGGTCGCCTCGATGCCGGCGGCGAGGACGGGCTGCGGGCTCACCTCGACGAAGGCGTCGAAGCCCGCCTCGGCCAGCAGGCGCGTCCCCGTCTCGAACCTCACCTGTTCGCGCAGGTTCTGGTACCAGTAGTCGGCGCCCATGAGGGCGGTGTCGATCGGCTCTCCGGTCGTCGTGGAGCACAGGGGCACGGCCGCGGACCGGGCGACGACACCGGAAAGGGCGGCCGTCAGCTCCTCGCGCAGCGGCTCGACCATGGGCGAGTGGGAGGCGTAGTCCACGGGGATGTTGCGCGCCCTGACGCCGTCGGCCGCGCAGGCGTCGAGCAGCGCGTCCAGCTCCGCGCGGGGGCCGGCCACCACGACCGCACCCGGGCCGTTGACCGAGGCGATCGACAGGGCGCCGCCGTAGGGCGCGAGCAGGGTTCGGGCCTGTGCCTCGGTGCGGGCCAGGGAGACCATGCCACCGGTGCCGGCGAGGGACCGCAGCGCCTTGGCGCGCACGGCGACCACCTTCGCGGCGTCCTGAAGGGACAGGGCGCCTGCGACGCAGGCGGCCGCGATCTCCCCCTGGGAGTGCCCGATCACCGCGGCCGGTTCGACGCCGTACGAACGCCACAGCGCGGCCAGCGAGACCATCACCGCGAACAGTGCGGGCTGCACGACGTCCACCCGCTCCAGGGGCGCGCCGTCGGCGATCACTTCGGTCAGCGACCAGTCGACGTACGGGGCGAGTGCCTGCTCGCACTCCCGCATGGAGCGGGCGAACTCCGGTGATTCGAGGAGCAGTTCGGCGGCCATCCCCGCCCACTGCGACCCCTGCCCGGGGAAGACCATGGCGACCTTGCGGCCGGGCCGTGCCGTGCCGGTGACGGCCTTGGCGTGCGGCTCTTCCCCGGCCACGGCGCGCAGGGCGGCCAGCGCGTTTGCGCGGTCGCCGACGACGACGGCGCGGTGCGCGAACGCGGTGCGCCGGGTGGCGAGGGTGAGGGCGGCGTCGGGCAGCGGGGCGGCATCGGGCCGCTCCAAGTGGGCGGCGAGGCGCATCGCCTGGTCCCGCAGGGCGTCCTCGGTCCGGGCGGACAGAAGCAGCGGGTAGGGGCCCGCCTTCCGGCTCTCGGGGACCGGGTGGGCTTCCGGGTTCTCGGTGTCCGGGTGGGCTTCCGGTGCCTCCTCGACGAGGATGTGCGCGTTGGTCCCGCTGATGCCGAACGAGGAGACGCCCGCGCGGCGCGTCCGGGAGCCGCTCGGCCACGGCCTGCTCTCCCCGAGCGGGACGACGGCGCCCGTCTCCCAGTCGATGCGCGAGGAGGGCGCGTCGAGGTGGAGGAGGCGGGGCAGCCGGCCGTGCCGGAGGCAGAGCACCGTCTTGATCAGGCCCGCGACACCGGCGGCGGCCTGGGTGTGGCCGATGTTGGACTTCACCGAGCCGATCCACAGCGGGGTGCCGTCGGGCCGTCCGGCGCCGTAGGTCTCCAGGAGGGCGTGTGCCTCGATGGGGTCGCCGAGGGTGGTTCCGGTGCCGTGCGCCTCGACGTAGTCGACGTCGGCGGGGCCGAGCCGGGCGTCGTCGAGCGCCTGGCGGATCACCCGCTGCTGGGCCGGGCCGTTGGGGGCGGTGAGGCCGTTGCTCGCGCCGTCCTGGTTGACCGCCGAGCCGCGCAGCACGGCCAGCACCCGGCGGCCTTCCCGCTGCGCCGTGGACAGCCGCTGCAGTACGAGGAGGCCGACGCCCTCGGCGAGACCGAAGCCGTCGGCGGCCTCCGCGAAGGGCTTGCACCGGCCGTCCGCGGCGAGCCCGCCCTGGCTGTGGAACTCGGTGAACGCGCCGGGAGTGCTCATCAGGGTGGCGCCGCCCGCGAGCGCGGTCGTGCACTCCCCGCGGCGCAGCGACTGCATGGCCAGATGGGTCGCGGTGAGGGAGGAGGAGCAGGCGGTGTCCACGGTCAGCGCCGGGCCTTCCAGACCCAGCGTGTAGGCCACCCGGCCGGAGGCCACACTGGAGGCCGTGCCGGTGCCCAGGTAGCCCAGGACGTCCGGTGACGCCTCGTCGGGGCGCGGCCCGTAGTCGACGGCGCCGACCCCGGCGAAGACCCCGGTGGCGGTGCCGGCCAGCGAGGCGGGGTCGAAGCCTGCGCGCTCCAGGGCCTCCCAGGCGACCTCAAGGAGGAGCCGCTGCTGCGGGTCCATGGCCAGCGCCTCGCGCGGCGAGATGCCGAAGAAGTCCGCGTCGAAGCCCGCGGCGTCGTGCAGGAACCCTCCGCTGCGGGCGTCGGGGGCGGATGTGTCCCAGCCGCGGTCGGCGGGCGGGCCCGTGGCGGCGTCGCCGTCCTGCGTGAGGAAGTCCCACAGGGCGGCGGGGCTGTCGATGCCGCCGGGGAACCGGCAGCCCATGCCGACGATCGCGATCGGTTCGCCCGCCCGGTACTCGGTCTCCCGCAGCCGGGCGCTGACGGTCTCCAGGTCCCCGACCGTGCGCCGCAGATAGCGGCGCAGCTTGTCCTCGGTGGTCTCCTGCTCCCCGTTCATCGTTTCCCCTCACTGAACCGCTGATCGAGAAGTTCGAACAGTTCCTCGTCGTCGACGTCGTCGATGACGTCGACGGCCGTACGGGAATCCCCGCCGCCTGCGCTCCACCTGCCGAGCAGGGCGGTCAACCGCGCCTCGATCGACCTGCGTTGACCGGACGTGTCCCCGGCGTCCTCACCGGACCCGGTGCGCTCGCGCCAGCCGTCCATCGCCGCCTCCAGCGCGTTCAGGTGCTCGATGACCGGGCGGCCCGGATCCGTCCGCGACGCGCCGGGCGCATCCGCGAACAGCCGGCCGTCCACGTAGGCGGCCACCGCCTCGGGTGTCGGGTGGTCGAAGACGAGCGTGCTCGGCAGCCGCAGGCCGACCGCGCTGCCCACGCGGTTGCGCAGCTCGACCGAGGCCAGCGAGTCGAAGCCGAGGTCCTTGAACTGCCGCCCCGGCGCCACCGATTCGGCCGTGTCGTATCCGGCGACGGCGGCGGCCTGGGCCCGTACGGCCTCCGTCAGGGCGGTGAGCCGGTCGGGGCGCGGCAGCGGCGCGAGGCGTGCGGCGAGCCCCTCACCGCCGGACTGCTCCCGGGCGGCCGTGCGCAACGGCGCGTGCATGAGCCCGCGCAGCACCTCGGGCACAGCGTCCGGGTCCTGCGGCCGGGAGGTGTCCAGGTGCAGCGGGAACAGGACCGGGTCGCCGCGCCGGATCGCGAGGTCGAACAGGGCCAGGGCGCGTGCGGTCGGCAGGGGCCGCATGCCCGCCCGCGCCATCCGCCGGGTGTCCCGCTCGTCGAGGGTGCCCGTCAGGCCGCTGGCCTCCTCCCACAGGCCCCAGCCGAGCGAGGTCGCGGGCAGCCCGCGCGCCTGCCGGTGGCGGGCCAGCGCGTCCAGCGCGGCGTTGGCCGCCGCGTACGCGCCCTGGCCGGGGCCGGCCAGGACGGAGGCACCGGACCCCAACAGGACGAAGAAGTTCACTTCCCCCCGCGCAGTGAGGTCGTGCAGGTGCCAGGCGGCGTCGGCCTTCGGCGCGAGGACCTCGGCCAGCGTGTCCGGCTCCACGGAGGCGGCAAGGCCGTCCGCGAGGACCCCCGCGGCGTGGACGACGCCGGTCAGCGGGTGGTCGGCCGGGATGGTGTCGAGCACGGCCGCGAGCGCGGCGCGGTCGGAGACGTCGCAGGCGAGCGTGGTCACCGCGGCGCCCAACTCGCCCAGTTCCGCGGCGAATTGCTCCGCTCCCGGCGCGGCGGGTCCCCGGCGGCCGAGCAGCAGCAGGTGGCGCACCCCGTGCTCGGTCACCAGGTGACGGGCCACGAGCCGTGCCAGGGTGCCTGTTCCGCCGGTGACCAGGACGGTGCCGTCGGGGTCGAGCGGGGCGGGCTGGACGAGCACCAGCTTTCCGGTGTGCCGCCCCGTACTCATGTGCTGCAGCGCGGCCGAGGCCCGCTGCAGCGGCCACGCCGTGACCGGGAGGCGGCTGATCCTCCCGTCGGCCACGAGCGCGGCGACCTCGGCCAGGATGGTGCCGAGCCGGTCGGGACCCGCGTCGGCGAGGTCGAAGGGCAGGTAGCGCCCGGGGAACTGGTCCGGGGAGCGGGGGTCGGTCTTGCCCATCTCGACGAACGCCCCGCCCTGTGCGAGGAGCCCGGCCGACTCGTCGAGCAGCGCGCCGGTCAGCGAGTTGATCACGACGTCCATGCCGCGGCCGTCCCGGACGGACCGGAACCGCTCGCCGAAGCCGGTGACCCGGGAGGAGGCGATGTGGTCGTCGTCGAGGCCGAGTCCGCGCAGGATGTCGTGCTTGGCGGGGCTGGCCGTGGCGAAGACCTCGGCCCCGGCGAGGCGGGCCAGGCGGACGGCGGCCATGCCGACGCCGGTGGCGGCGGCGTGCACCAGGACGGCCTGTCCGGGCCGCAGACCGGCGAGGTCGTGCAGCGCGTAGTGGGCGGTGGTGAAGACGATGGGCAGGGCGGCGGCCTCGGTGCTGCTCCACCCCTGCGGGACGGGGACCACCAGGCGGTGGTCGGTGACCGCCACCGGTCCGAAGGCGCCTTCGAACAGGCCCATGACCCGGTCGCCCACCGCGATGCCCGTGACGTCCGCTCCGGTGGCGGTGACGACCCCGGCCCCCTCGGTGCCCATGACGGCGGCACCGGGGTACATGCCCAGGGCGATCAGGACGTCGCGGAAGTTGACGCCGGTGGCCCTCAGTTCGACCCGCACCTCACCCGGGCCCGGCTGCCGCCCGGCGTCCGGCGTCGCCGCGAACGCCAGGGCGTCCAGGGAGGTGCCGGCGGGCTCCAGGCGGGCGGGTGTCCGGGGCGGCAGCAGGGCCGCGGCGCCGCGGGTGGCGGACAGCCGCGGTACGAGCGCGAGGTCGCCGCGCAGCGCCACTTGCGGGTGGTCGAGCACGGCGGGGAACCGGGTGAGGGCCGCCGGGTCCGTGTCGCTGTCGACGAGGACGAAGTTCCCCGGCGACTCCGCCTGTGCGGAGCGGACCAGGCCCCAGACCGCGGCCTGCGCGGGGTCCGCGTCCGTGTCGGCGGGGCCCGCGCCCACGGCGTGCCGGGTGAGGAACACCAGGCGGCCGGAGCGCTGCGGTGCGTCGAGCCACCGGCGGACGAGTCCGGCCGCGTGCAGCACGCTCTCGCGTACCGAGGCGGCCGGGTCGGCCGCCCGCCACGGAAGGCAGCGCACGAAGACGGCATCGGGTTCCGGCTCGCCCGTGGCGACCGCCGCCGCCAGGGCCGCCAGGTCCGGGTGGTCCTTGCCGAGGCCGGGCAGGCCGCCCCCGACGGTCGCGCAGCGCACGAGGGCGGCGCCGGTCTGCGGCAGGGGCCGCCAGGACAGCCGGTAGAGGTCGTCGGCGCCCGCCTCCTCGCCGTCGTCGTGCCGCGGCGCGCCGCCGGCCGGGCGCACGGTCACGGCGCCGACCTGGGCGATGGGCGCTCCGGTGGGGTCGGTCACCGACAGGCTCATCGCGGCGCCGTCGGCCGGGGCCGCCGTGACGCGGACGGCGGTGGCCCCGGACGCGTGCAGGGTGGTCCCGCTCCAGGAGAAGGGCAGGAACGCCCCTTCCCGGTCGGCCAGGGAACTCAGGCCGAGGGTCTGCGCCGCGGCGTCGAGGAGGACGGGGTGCAGCGGGTAGCCCTCGTCGCCCGTCCCGTCGGGCCGTACGGCGGCGGGGAGTTCGGCCTCGGCGAACACCTCGTCGCCGCGCCGCCACGCGGCGCGCAGCGCCCGGAAGGCGGGTCCGTAGGCGTAACCCCGGTCGGCCAGGCGTGTGTAGGCCGCGTCGAGGTCGATGGGCCGGGCGTCCGGCGGCGGCCAGGCCGCCGGGGCCGCCGGTGGCCTCGCGGCCTCGCCGAGGACTCCGGTCGCGTGCCGGGTCCAGGGCGCGTCGGGGGTGCGCGCGTCGCGGGCGTGCACGTCCACGGTGCGGGTGCCGTGCTCCTGGAGGGCGCCGACGGTGACGCGCACGGCGGTGGCCGGGCCGAGCACCAGCGGGGCGGAGAGCACCAGTTCCTCGACGGCGGGCGTGCCCGCGTGCCGGCCGGCCGTCAGGGCCAGGTCGACCAGCGCGCTGCCGGGCAGGAGCGGACGGCCGCCGACGGCGTGGTCGGCCAGCCACGGCTGGTCGCCGAGCGCGATCCGCCCGGTCAGGAGGTGTCCGCCGTCGGGCGTCTCCAGCGCCGTCGACAGGACGGGGTGGGCCACGGGGTCCATGCCCAGTGCGGCGGCGTCGCCGCGGGTGCGGCGCGGCCGCGGCCAGAAGGAGGTGTGCTCGAACGGATAGGTCGGCAGCGGCGCCGCCGTGCCGCCGGCCCCGACGGCCGGTGTCAGGTCGACGGGCAGGCCGTCGGCGCGGGCCTCCAGCAGGCCGCGCAGGAAGGTGCGCGCGCCGGGGCGGCCCCGGCGCAGGGAGGCGAGGGTGACGACGGCGCGGCCGAGGTCGTCGGCGGTCTCCTCGATGCCGGGGAGCAGCACCGGGTGCGGGCTCACCTCGATGAAGGTGTCGAAGCCCTGGTCCATCAGATGCCGTACGGCCTCGTCGAGGCGGACCGTCCCGCGCAGATTGCGGTACCAGTACGCGGCGTCGAGCCCGGCGGTGTCGAGCGGGCCGCCGGTGACGGTGGAGCAGAAGGGCACGTCGGCGGACCGGGCCTCGACCGTGCCCAGTTCGTCGGCGATCCGCCGCTCGACCTGTTCCACCTGCGGGGAGTGGGAGCCGTAGCCCACGGCGATCCGCCGCGGGGACAGTGCCGCGCCCTGCGGCGAGCGGAGGAACTCCTCCAGGGCGGTGGCCTGTCCGGCGACGACGAGGGAGCGCGGCCCGTTCACCGCGGCCACGCTCAGCAGGCCCTCCCACGGTGCCAGGGCCGCCTCGGCGGCCTCCGGCGTGGCGGTGACCGAGGCCATGCCGCCCTGCCCGTTGAGCTCGCGCAGCACCTTGCTGCGCAGCGCCACGACCTTCGCCGCGGTGTCGAGGGTGAGGGCTCCGGCGACGCAGGCGGCGGCGATCTCGCCCTGCGAGTGGCCGACCACGGCGGCCGGTTCCACCCCGTGGGCCCGCCACAGCCGTGCCAGCGACACCATCACCGCGAACAGCACGGGCTGGACGACGTCGGGCCGCTCGAAGGCGTCCTGGTGCCCCTCGCCGCGCACCGTGGCGAGCAGGTCCCAGTCGGTGTACGGAGCCAGCGCCGCCGCGCACTGCGCCATCGACGCGGCGAAGACCTCCGACTGGTCGAGCAGGTCGCGGGCCATACCGGCCCACTGCGAGCCCTGGCCGGGGAAGACCAGCACGGCCCTGCGGTCGGCCGCCGCGCGCGGCGGCACCACGTCGGCCCCGGCCTCGCCTGCGGCCAGGGCGTCGAGGGCCGCGCAGACCGCTTCCCGGTCGTCGGCGAGCACCCCGGCCCTGATGTCGAACCGGGCCCGGCCCGCCGCGAGCGTGCGTGCGGTGTCGGCCAGGGAGATCTCCGGTGAGGTGCGCAGCACGTGGGCCAGCGCACGCGCCTGCGCGGCCAGCGCGGTCGGCGTCCGGGCCGAGAGCGGGAGCGCCACGGCGTCTGCCACCAGGGCGCAGTCCGTGGGCAGTTCGGCCGGATCGCCGGTGGAGGCCGGGTCGCCGGTGAGGGCCGGGTCTGCCGGGGCCTCTTCCAGGACGACGTGGGCGTTGGTGCCGCTGACGCCGAACGAGGAGACCCCTGCCCGGCGCACCCGCGGACCGCGCGGCCAGTCCTCGTTCTCCCGCTGGACCTCGATCGTCCCCGCCGACCAGTCGATCTCGGGGGAGAGTTCCTCCGCGTGCAGGCTGCGCGGGAGCACGCCGTGCCGCATCGCGAGCACCGTCTTGATCACGCCGGCGACACCGGCGGCCGCCTGGGTGTGGCCGATGTTGGACTTCACCGAGCCCAGCGCGAGGGGCCGTCGACGCTGCTCCACCCCGTAGGTGGCCTGCAGCGCCCCGGCCTCGATCGGGTCGCCGAGCCGGGTGCCGGTGCCGTGCGCCTCCACCACGTCGATGTCGGCCGCCGCCAGCCGGGCGTCGGCGAGCGCCTGGCGGATGACGTCCTCCTGGGCCGGGCCGTTCGGCGCGGCCAGGCCGTTGCTCGCGCCGTCCTGGTTGACCGCGCTGCCGCGCAGCACCGCGAGCACGGGGTGGCCCGACTCCAGGGCCTGGGAGAGGGGTTCGAGGAGCAGCGCGCCGGCGCCTTCGGCCAGGCCGAAGCCGTCCGCCTGCGCCGCGAACGGCTTGCACCGCCCGTCGGCGGCGAGCCCGCGCTGCCTGCTGAAGTCCACGAACGTGTAGGGGTCGGAGATCACGGTGACCCCGCCCGCCAGCGCCATGGCGCACTCGCCGCTGCGCAGCGCCCGCATCGCCAGGTGGATGCCCACCAGGGACGACGAGCACGCGGTGTCCACCGTCATCGCCGGGCCCTGCCAGCCGAAGACGTAGGCGAGCCGGCCGGACAGCACGCTGGCCGAGTTGCCGAGCCCCTGGTAGCCCTCGACCCGGTCGGCCTCGCTCTCCAGGAGGGGCATGTACGACTGGCCGTTGGACCCGACGAACACGCCGACGCGGCTGCCGCGCAGCAGGTCGGGGTCGATGCCGCCCCCTTCCACGGCCTCCCAGGCGACCTCGAGCATCAGCCGCTGCTGCGGGTCCATCGCGAGGGCCTCGCGCGGGGTGATGCCGAAGAAGTCCGCGTCGAAGCCCGCCGCGTCGGTGAGGAATCCGCCACGGTCGGCGTAGCTGGTGCCGGGGTGGCCGGGGTCGGGGTGGACGAGGGCGTCCAGGTCCCAGCCGCGGTCCCGGGGCAGGCCTCCGGTGAGGTCCTGGCCGTCGGCGACGGCCCGCCACAGCGCGTCGGGCGAGCCGATGCCGCCGGGGAAGCGGCAGCCCATGCCGACGACGGCGATCGGCTCCTGCTCGCCGGTCCGCGTGCCGCCGGCCGCCTCGGCGGTGCGCTCCCGGCGCGGTCCGGTGCCCAGCAGGGAGAGCAGGTGGCGGGCGAGGCGGGTGACGGTCGGGTGGTCGAAGACCAGGGAGGCGGGCAGCCGCAGGCCGGTGGCGGCGGCGAGCCGCTTGCGCAGCTGCATCGTGCCCAGCGAGTCCAGGCCCAGTTCGGTGAACGCCCGCCGTCCGTCGACGTCGAGGGCGCTGTCGTGGCCGAGCACGGCCGCGGCGGCCTCGCCGACCACGCCGGTCAGCAGGTCCTCCTGTTCGGCGGGCGGCAGCGCTGCCAGCCGGGCGGCCAGTTCGGTGGCCGGGCCGCTGCCCCCTCCGGCGCTCGCCTCCGCGGGCTCCGGCGTCTCGCGCGCCTGGGCTATCTCCTCGAACAGCGCGGTCGGCCGGACGGCGCGGCGGCCCGCGGCGAAGGCGGGCCAGTCCACGTCGGACACCGCGACGGCGCCCTCCCCCGCGTCAAGGACGGACTCCAGCACGCTCAGGGCGCGTTCGGGCGTCAGGGCGCGCAGTCCGCGCTGCGCCGCGGGCCGCGCGGTGCCGTCCGGGGTGCCGTCCGGGGTGCCGGGCAGGGCCCAGGGGCTCCAGGCCACGGCGGTGCTCGGGTGGCCCCGGCCGCGCCGGTGCGCGGCGAACGCGTCGAGGACGGCGCTGCCCGCCGCGTAGCCGGACATGCCCGCGCCGCCCCAGACGCCGGCCACGGAGGAGCAGTGGATCTCCCGCTCCACGGGCTGTGCGTCGAGGACCCGCGCGAGGGTCAGGGCCAGGCCGGTCTTGGCGTGCACGGTGGCCGCGAAATCCTCCGGGCGGGTCTCGAGGAGCGGCCCGAACTCCAGGCGGGTCGCGGCGTGCAGGACGGTGCTCACGGCGTGCGGGGCGGCTTCGACGGCGGCCCGCACGGCGCTCTCGTCCGCCGCGCAGCGGGTGACCGTCGTCGTACCGTCCCGCAGCGCGCCGAGCAGGTCCTCGTCCGCCTCGCCCACCAGGACGAGGTGGTCGGCGCCGCTGTCGGCCGCCCACCGGGCGAGCCGCTGCCCGATCGGGCTGTCCGCTCCGGTGACGAGCACGGTCCCGTGCGGGCGCGCGGCCGGCCCGTCGGCGGCGGCCGGCAGGTGCGCCCGCACCAGGCGCCGCCCGTACAACGCATCGGCGCGTACGGCGAGTTGGTCCTCGCCCGGTCGTCCGCCCGCCAGGATGCCGGGCACCCGGGCCAGCAGGGTCTCGTCCACGGCGTCGTGCGGCAGGTCCAGTACGCCGCCCCAGCGCTGCCCGAGCTCCAGGGAGGCGACCCGGCCAAGGCCGTGCACGGCGCACTGCGCGTACGACGTGATGCCCTCGTCGCCGGGCGTCCGTACGGCGCCCTGGGTGAGGCACCACAACGGCGCTTCGACACCCGCGTCGCCCAGGGCCTGAAGGAGCGTCAGGGTGGCCACCGCGCCGGCGGGCACGCCCGCCAGGCCGCGGTGGTCCGTCTCGTCGGCCGCGAGCAGCGACACCACACCCCGCAGCCCGGTGGTTCCGGCCGTGGCGGCGGTGACGGCCGCGGCGGCCTCGGCGCGGCCCAGGTCCGGGGCCAGGACGCATGCCAGCGGTGTGCCGCCGGATGCGCGCAGCGCCTCGGTCAGCGGTGCGGCCCAGGAGGGGGCGTCGGCCGCGGTGACGACCAGCCATGTCCCGTGCGCGTCGGACGGTTTGGCGGCGGGCGGCGGCGCGGGCAGTTCCGTCCATGCCTCGCGGTAGGTCACGTCATCGGCGCCGCGGACCGGCGCGGCGGCCGACGTCCAGTAGTGCTTGCGCCGGAAGGGGTAGGTGGGCAGCGGCACGCGCCGCGCGTCGGGGAAGGCGGGCAGCCAGCGCACGTCCACGCCCGCGACGTGGGCCCGCGCCACGGAGGTGAGGAACGACTCCGGGCCCGGGGCGCCCCGCCGCAGGGTGCCGACGGCCACGGCCTCGCCCGGCTCACGGCCCCGCGCGTCGAGCGTCTCCTCGACCGTCGCGGCGAGCACCGGGTGCGGGCTGATCTCGACGAAGGCGTCGTGGTGCGCGTCGTCGAGGAGCCCCACGACGTCGTGGAGGCGCACCGGCTCGCGCAGATTGCGGTACCAGTAGTCGGCGTCCAGCTCCTCGCCCTCCATCGGGCGGCCGGTCACCGTCGAGTAGAAGGGCACGCGCGCGGCGGCGGGGCTCATGTCCCCTATCGCGTCGGCGAGTTCCTCGCGCACCTGGTCCATCTGCGCGGAGTGCGAGGCGTAGTCGACGTCGATGACCCGGGCCCGCGCCCCCTGGTCGGCGCAGGCCGCCACGAGAGCGTGCACGGCCTCGTGCTCACCGGAGACGACGACGGAGGCGGGCCCGTTGACCGCGGCCACCTCGACGGCGTCCCCGTACGGTGCGAGCAGATCGCGTACGGCCGCCTCGTCGAGCGCCACGGCCGCCATCGCGCCCTTCCCGGCCAGGGACCGCAGCAGGCGGCTGCGCAGGACGACGAGCCGGGCGGCGTCCTCGAGCGTGAGGATCCCGGCGACGTGCGCCGCGGCGATCTCGCCCTGTGAATGCCCCGCCACCGCCGCCGGTTCCACACCGTAGGAGCGCCACAGCGCGGCCAGCGACACCATCACGGCGAACAGCGCGGGCTGCACCACGTCGACCCGGTCGAGCCCGGGGGCGCCGGGCTCCTGCCGGAGCACCGCGGCCACCGACCAGTCCTGCCACGGGGCCATCGCCTCGTCGCAGGCCCGGATCGTCTCGGCGAAGAGCGGGGACCACTCCAGGAGGTCGGCGCCCATCCCGGCCCACTGCGAGCCCTGGCCGGGGAAGAGGAACACGGCGGAGCGCCCGCCCGATTCGACGGCGCCCCCGACCCGCGCCCGGCCTGCCGCCACCTCGCTCATCCCCCGCAGGGCCGCTTCCCGGGAGCCGGCCAGGACCACCGCGCGGTGCTCGTGCCGGGCCCGGGTCGTGGCCAACGAGAGGCCGAGGTCGGGAAGTTGGACCCTCTCGTCCGCGACGACGGAGGCCAGCCGCTGCGCCTGGGCGTACAGCGCCTCCTCGGTCCGCGCGGAGACGACCAGCGGCACCGGGCGGCGCTCCGTCACCGGCTGCGGCGCCGCCGTACGTTCTTCCTCGGTCTCCTGGGGCTCCGTTGCCTCCGCCAGGACGACGTGGGCGTTGGTGCCGCTGATGCCGAACGCCGACACGGCGGCGTACCGGGGCCGCTCGCCACGCGGCCACTGCCGTTCCTGGGCCAGCAGCGCGATCGCACCCGACGACCAGTCGACGTGCGGCGAGGGCTCCTGTGCGTGCAGGGTCCGGGGCAGCCGCTCGTGCCGGAGGGCGAGCACCATCTTGAGGATGCCGACCGCGCCCGCGGCGCCCTGGGTGTGGCCGATGTTCGACTTCGCCGATCCCAGCCACAACGGCCGCTGCGGGTCGCGGTGCCGGCCGTAGGTGTCGAACAGGGCGTTGGCCTCGATGGGGTCGCCGAGGGTGGTGCCGGTGCCGTGCGCCTCGACCGCGTCGACGTCGGCGGGTGCGACGCCCGCGTTGGCCAGCGCCTGCTCGATCACCTTGCGCTGCGCCGCTCTGCTGGGTGCCGACAGGCCGTTGCTGGCCCCGTCCTGGTTGATGCCGGTGCCGCGGACGACGGCGTGCACGGTGTGCCCCTTGCTCCGTGCGACCGAAAGACGCTCCAGGAGGAGCACCGCGACACCCTCGCCGAAGCCGAAGCCGTCCGCCGTCGCGCCGAACGCCTTGGAGCGGCCGTCGGACGCGAGGGCGCGCTGCCGGGCGAAGTCGATGAACACCTCGGGACCGGCCATCACGGCGGCGCCGCCCACGATCGCCGCCTCGCACTCGCCGCGGCGCAGCGACGCCACCGCCAGGTGCAGTGCCACCAGGGAGGAGGAGCAGGCCGTGTCCAGCGTGATGGCGGGCCCTTCGAGCCCGAGGGTGTACGCGATCCGGCCGGACGCCACCGACGGCGCCACCCCCGTGACCGTGTATCCCTCCGCGTCCTCGGCGGAGCCCGCCCCGTCGCCGTAGCCGTGCCGGGCGACGCCGAGGAACACGCCGGTGTCCGTGCCGCGCAGGGCGTGCGGATCGAGGCCCGCGTTCTCCACCAGTTCCCAGCACGTCTCCAGCAGGAGGCGCTGCTGCGGGTCCATCGCCGCGGCCTCGCGCGGGGATATGCCGAAGAAGGCGGCGTCGAACTCCCCCGCGCGCTCCAGGAACGCGCCCGTGCGCACATAGGTCGTGCCGGGGTGGTCCGGGTCCGGGTGGTAGAGGCCCGTCAGGTCCCAGCCGCGGTCGTCGGGGAAGCCGGACAGCCGCTCCTCGCCCGCCGCGAGCACGTCCCAGAAGTCCTCCGGGGTGTCGATCCCGCCGGGCAGCCGGCAGGCCGTGCCGACGATCGCGATCGGGTCGGCCTCCAGCTCGTGGATGCGCTGCCGGGCCGCGCGCAGGTCAAGGGTCGCGCGACGCAGGTATGAAGCGACCTTGTCGTTGTCGTTCGTCACCGTGTTGATTCCTTACCTGTTCGCCGTCGGCTGGCCGTTGTCACCGAGCTCGTGCCCGAGGGCCTCCAGCAGTTCGTCGAATCCGGCCTCGGCGAGGTCCGGTTCCGTGGAGGGCGGGGTGCGGGAGATGCCGTCGTGGCCGGGGCCGGTCCGCAGGGCGGTCAGTACGCGGTCCAGGTGCCGGGCCAGTTCGGCGCGCCGCGGCCCGGCCACCTGGGCGAGGTGCGCCTCGAGGCGGTCCAGGCCACCGAGCGCCGCCGTGACGACGTCCTCGTGGTCGGGGCCCGTGAACAGCCGGGAGTGGAGATGGTCCGCCAGAGCGGCCGCGTTGGGGTGGTCGAAGATCAGGGTCGAGGGCAGGGCGAGGCCGGTGGCCCCGCTCAGGCTCCTGCGGATCCGCCCGGCTCCCAGCGAGTCGAAGCCCAGTGCACGGAAGGCCGTGTCCACCCCGACCGTGCGGGTGTCCTCGTGTCCCAGGACCGCGGCGGCGTGGGAGCGCACCAGGTGGGTCAGTTCGCGGTGCTGCTCGGCGGGCGGCCGCCCGCCGAGCCGTTCGCGCAGGGCCGCTCCCGCCTCCGGTGCCTGGGGTGCCGAGGACGCGGCGGTCCGGGCTGCGGGGACCGTGTCGAGCAACGGCCGTCGCCTCAGGGCCTCGTACGTCTCGGTGAAGCGCGGCCAGTCGACGTCGGCGACGACCACGGCGGTCTCGCCACCGGCCAGCACCGTTTCCAGGGCCTCCAGCGCCCGGTCGCCGGGCATGGGGCGCACGCCCTGGTCCCGGAGCCTGGCGACGGCCTGCTCGTCGTCCGTCATGCCGCCTTCCGCCCACAGCCCCCAGGCCACGGAGGTCGCGGCCAGGCCCTGGGCGCGGCGGTGCTGGGCGAAGGCGTCGAGGAAGGCGTTGCCCGCGGCGTACGCGCCCTGCCCGGCGCTGCCCCACACGGCGGCGCCGGAGGAGAAGAGCAGGAAGAGGCTCAGGTCGGGGCAGCTGTCCGCGAGGTTGCGCGCACCGTGCACCTTGGCGGCCAGGATCTCCCGGTACTCCTCGCGGGTCATGTCCCGCAGGCGGGTCTGCTGGTTCAGCCCGGCCGCGTGCACGACCCCGGTGACCGTCGCACCGTCCGCGCGCAACTCGTCGACCAGGGACGTCACCGCCTCTGGGGCGGCGATGTCGCAGGCGTGGACGGTGACCCGGGCGCCCAGGCCGGTGAGTTCGTCGACCAGCGGGGCCACGTCCGGTGCCGCGTCGCCGCGGCGGCTGACCAGGGCCAGGTGCTGGGCGCCCCGGGCCGCGAGACGGCGGGCGGTGAGCGCTCCGAGGCCGCCGGTGCCGCCGGTGACGAGGATCGTCCCCTGCGGCACGACCGCCTCGGCGGCGCCCCGCGCCCGGTCCGCGGCCTGCGGGGCGGGCAGCAGTCGGCGCGCGAGAACGGCGCCCTTCCGGACCGCGAGCTGGTCCTCCGTACCGGTCAACGCGCCGGTGAACAGGGCGCGTTGGGCCTCGGTCGGCTCCTGCGGCAGATCCACGAGGCCGGTGTGCCGCGCCCCGCGTTCGAGGGCGGCGGCCTGGCCGAGGCCCCACACCTGGGCTCCGGCCGGGCACGTCACCGCATCGTCCGCGCCGGTGACGACCGCGCCGCACGTCGCCAGCCACAGGGGCGCGTCGATGTCCGCCGCCTCCAGTACGCGCAGGAGGTCCAGCGTGGCCTCGGCTCCGGCGTCCGCGTCCCCGAGGGCGAGCAGCGAGAGCACCCCCGCGTACGTCCCGGACTCGGCCTGACCGGCGAGGGCTTCGCGTACGGCGCCGGTCAGCGCGTGCGGATCGTCGAGCGGGACGGTGACGGGGTGGGGCACGGCCCCGTGGTCGGTGAGGCCTTGCGCCGCGGCGTCGCACCAGGCGTGTCCGGCGCTGCCGCCGATCGTGGCGGGCAGCAGGAGCAGCCAGCGTCCGGCCGGGCCGCCGGTGGCGGTGGCGGTGGCGGTGGCGGTGGCGGTGGCGGCGATCTCCTGCCAGCCGACGCGGTAGCGCCATGCGTCGGCCGCACGGGCGGGCCCGGTCACGTCGGGCAACAGCCAGAAGCGTTCGTGGTCGAAGGGGTACGTCGGCAGGTCCGCCGGGGCGGCCGGGGCGCCCTCGCCCTGCACGGCCCGCCAGTCCACCGCGACCCCGCCCACGTGCGCCTCGGCGAGGGAGGCCAAGAAGCGTCCGGGAGTGCCGTCGCCGCGCCGGACGGAGCCCACCACGGTGCTCGCGTCGCCGAGCGTGTCCTGCATGCTGCCGCACAGCACCGGGTGGGGGCTCACCTCGACGAACGCGTCGTGGCCCGCCCCGCCGAGCGCCTCGATCGCGGCCTCGAACTCCACGGTGCGGCGCAGGTTCTCGTACCAGTAGACGGCGTCGAGATCGGGCCCGTCGGCGAACGCGCCCCGCAGCGTGGAGTAGAGGGGGATGTCGGGCGTGCGGGGGGTGATGCCGGACAACGGTTCGGTGATCGCATCCCGCAGGCGTTCCACGTGGGAGGTGTGGGAGGCGTAGTCCACGGGGAGCACCCGCGCGTCGATGCCCTCCCCGGCGCAGTGCTCCTTGAAGCGGTGCACCGCCTCGGGGGAACCGGCCACCACCACGGCGTCGGGGCCGTTGACCGCGGCCAGCTCCAGGTCGCCGGACGCGGCGACGCCCAGCAGCTTCTCCGCTTCCGCACGGCCCAGGTGAAGCGACAGCATGGCGCCGCGGCCGCGCAGTTCGGTCAGGGCGCGGGCGCGCAGGGCCACCACCCGGGCCGCGTCCCGCAAGGACAGTGCGCCCGCCACGCAGGCCGCCGCGATCTCCCCCTGGGAGTGCCCCACCACCGCATCGGGCTCCACACCGCACGCCCGCCACAACCGCGCCAGCGACACCATCACCGCGAACAGCACCGGCTGCACGACCTCGACCCGCTCCAAGGACGGCGCACCCTCGACACCACGGACCACATCCACCACCGAGAAGCCCGCCACCTCCGCCAGCGCCGCATCACACTCCGCCAACGCCTCGGCAAACACCGGCACTTCAAGAAGCTCCCGCCCCATGCCCGCCCACTGCGAACCCTGACCCGGGAACACCCACACCACACGCCGCCCCCCACCCCCCACACCGGTGACGGCACGGGACACGGGGTGGCCATCGGCGAGGGCGCGCAGGGTGGCTTCGGCGTCGTCCACATCGCGTACGAGGGCCACGGCCCGCCGGTCGAAGGCCTGCCGTGACGTGGCGAGTGTGCGGGCCACGTCCGGAAGACCCACGTCCTGATGGCGGGTCAAGTAGTCGGAGATCCGGTCGGCTTGGGCGGCCAGGGCGGTCTCCGTGCGGGCGGACAGCACCAGCGGCACCACTCCCGCCGCCTCCAGCACACCCACCGAAGCGGCCTCTCCACCGGCCACCGCCTCCGGCGGCTCCTCCACGATCACATGCGCGTTCGTCCCACTCACCCCGAACGCCGACACCCCCGCCCTGCGCGCACGACCCTCCACCCGCGGCCACGCACGCCCCTCACGCAACACCTCCACACCGCCCGAGGACCACTCCACATGCGAGGACACCTCACCCGCATGCAACGACGCCGGAAGCCTCCCGTGCCCCAACGCCAGCACCATCTTGATCACACCGGCCACTCCCGCAGCCGCCTGCGCATGCCCGATGTTCGACTTCAACGAGCCCAGCCACAACGGCAGTTGACCATCCCGGCCACGCCCATACGTCGCCAGCAACGCCTGCGCCTCGATCGGATCACCCAACACCGTCCCCGTGCCATGCCCCTCCACCACATCCACATCCCCCGCCACCAGACCAGCAGCAGCCAGCGCCTGCCGGATCACCCGCTGCTGAGCCGGACCACTGGGCGCGGACAGACCATTGCTCGCACCGTCCTGATTCACCGCACTCCCCCGCACCACAGCAAGCACCCGATGCCCATGACGACGGGCATCCGACAACCGCTCCAGGACCACCAGACCCACGCCCTCGCCCATCCCGAAGCCGTCGGCGTCATGGGCGTACGCCTTGCAGCGTCCGTCGGCGGCCAGCGCGCCCTGACGTGCGAACTCCGTGAACACCTCCGGACCCGCCATCACCGACACTCCACCGGCCACCGCCAGCGACGACTCACCGTCCCGCAGCGACCGCGCCGCCAGATGCAACGCCATCAACGACGACGAACACGCCGTGTCCACCGTCAACGCCGGACCCTCAAGACCCAGCACATACGCCACCCGCCCCGAGGCGACGCTGGCGGTGTTGCCGGTGAGGAGGTAGCCCTCGACCTCGTCACCGCCTTCGACCGGTCCGGCCGCGTACCCCTGGTGCGACATGCCGACGAAGACTCCGGTGTCGCTGCCGCGCAGGGTCTGCGGCAGGATGCCCGCTCGTTCGAACGCCTCCCAGGCGACCTCGAGGACCTGGCGCTGCTGCGGGTCCATCGCCAGCGCCTCGCGCGGCGAGATCCCGAAGAACGCCGGGTCGAAGTCCCCCGCGGCATCGAGGAAGTTGCCCATGGGGCGCTCCGCACCGGTGCCCGGCGCGCCGCGCCTCTCCCAGCCCCGGTCGTCCGGTGCCGCGCCCGACGCGTCGCCGCCCGCGGTGATGAACTCCCACAGGTCCTCGGGGGAATTGACACCGCCGGGGAACCGGCAGGCCATCCCCACGACGACGACCGGGTCGTCCTCTCCTCCCGCGGCACCGGCACCGGCACCGGCACCCGCAGCGGGCCGCGGGTCCGGCGCGTCGGCCTCCGTCCCGCCGAAGAGTTCGGCCTCCAGGAAAGCGGCGACGGCCCGCGCGTGCGGGTGGTCGTAGGCGAGGGTCGCGGGCAGGCGCAGGCCTGTCGCGGCCGAGAGCCGGTTGCGCAGTTCCACCGAGGACAGCGAGTCGAAGCGAAGCTCACGGAACGCCCTTTGCGGCTCGATCCGTTCCGGGTCCCGGTGTCCGAGCACCGAGGCGGCGTGCTGGCGCACCAGGTCCAGGAGCGCCCGCCCGCGCTCGGCGACGGGCAGGTCCGCCAGGCCGTCGAGCGGTGTCCCGGCCCCGCCGTGTGCACGGCGTACGGCCTCCCGCACGTCCCGGGCCTCCGGCAGCGCGTCGAACAGCGGGGTGTGCCGCTGCGCGGTGTACGCGAGCAGGAAGTGCTCCCACTCGATACCGATGATCACCGGGCAGACCTCTGCCCGGTCCAGTGCCGTCTGCAGGGCGTCGAGGGCCTCTTCGGGAGCCATCTCCACGACTCCGTGCCGGCGGAAGCGCTCCGCCACGGGGCCCTCCGCCATGCCGCTGCCGGCCCAGGTGCCCCAGGCCACCGACGTCGCGGGCAGCCCGTCGGCGCGCCGCTGCCGGGCCAGGCCGTCGAGGTAGGCGTTGCCCGGGGCGTAGCCGCCCAGGCCCGGCGCGCCGAACGCGGAGGCGAACGAGGAGAACAGGACGAACGCGGTCAGCGGCGCGTCCGCCGTGAGCTCGTGCAGGTTCTGCGCGCCCAGGGTCTTGGCGCGTCCTGCCCGTTCGATCCGCTCGCCGGTCAGGGCGTCGAGCGTGCCGTCGTCCAGCGTGGCCGCGGTGTGGAACACCGACGTGAGCGGCTGGTCATCGGGCAGGCTCTCCAGGAGCGAGCGCAGTGCGTCGCGGTCGGTGACGTCGCAGGCCGCGAAGGTCACCTTCGAGCCCAACGCGCCGATCTCCGCGGCCAGTTCCGCGGCGTCCGGGGCGTCGGGTCCGCTGCGGCTGGCGAGGACGATGTGCGGGGCGCCGCGGCGGGCGAGCCACCGGGCGACGTGCCGGCCGATGCCGCCGGTGCCGCCGGTGACCAGCGCCGTGCCGGTGGGCTCCCATGTGTTCGGTGCGGCCTTGGGCGCGGCCCGCTTCCAGCGGCGTACGAACACCTCCTGGTCGCGCAGGGCGACCTGGTCCTCGCCGCTCCCGCCCATGAGCACGCCGGCCAGCGAGCGGACGATCCCGGCCGTGGATCCGGCGGGCACGTCGATCAACCCGCCCCACAGATCGGGGTGTTCGAGGGCGATGACACGGCCCAGGCCCCACAGGGCCTCCCGCGCCGGGTCGACGGGCCGCTCGTCGGCCGAGGTGACCTGGACGTCCTCGGTGAGGCACCACAGAGAGCCGTCGAGACCGGAGTCGGTGAACGCCTGGGCGAGCACGACGGTGCCGCCGAGCGAGGGCAGGCCCAGGGGCGTGCCGGTGCCCTCACCGTTCTCGTCGAGGGTCTGGCCCACGCTCTCGCCCACGCTCTCGCCCACGGCGAGCAGTGACAGCACCCCGACCCGGTCCGCGCCGTCGGCGGCGCTCCGCAGGGCCGCTGTCAGGTCCGCCCGCGTCGGCGCGGCCGTGAGCACCAGGTCCCGCACCGTCGCACCGGCCGCTTCGAGAGAGGTGCGCGCCGCTTGTGCGGCGGCCTCCGCGGCGCCGTCGCCGCGGACGACGAGCCAGGTGCGCGGGCCCGCCGCGGACGGATCCGGGGCGGGCACCCGCTGCCAGTCGATGCGGTAGCGCAGAGCGTCGGCCGCCGCGTCGTGTCCCGCCCCGCCGGGCGTGGCGCCCGCGTCGGGGACGGGCTCCCACCAGAAGCGCTCCGGCAGGAACGCCGAGGTGGGCAGCGGCACCGGGCTCGCCGGGACGCCGAGGAACACCGAGTCCCAGCGCACGGGGACGCCCGCGGCCCACGCCGTCGCCAGGGCACGGGCGAAGTCCTCCGGTCCCCCGTGGCCGCGGCGTACGGTCCCGACCGTGGCCAGGTCGACGCCGGCGTCGAGCCCGGTCTCCTCGACGGCGGTGGTGAGCACCGGGTGGGCACTGAGCTCGACGAAGGCCCGGTACCCCTGTTCCGCCAGCGCCCGTACGGCGGGTTCGAAGCGGACGGTCCGGCGCAGATTGCGGAACCAGTACGCGGAGTCCAGCGTCCCGGGCTCCGCCCAGTCGCCGGTCACCGTGGAGAAGAAGGGCACGGCGCCGGGCAGCGGCTCGATCCGTCCCAGCTCCTCGTCCAGGGCGGCGCGGGCGTCCTCCATGTGCGCGGTGTGCGACGCGTAGTCGACGGGCAGGCGCCTGGCCCGTACGCCCTCTGCTTCGAGCGCGGCGACGAGGTGGTTCAGGTCGTCGTCGGGACCGGCCACCACCACGGAGCGCGGCCCGTTCAGCGCGGCGGTCTCCAATCGGCCGTCGTAGCGGGCGAGTCGGCGCGTCAGGTCGTCCGGGGTGGTGGCGACCGCGACCATGCCACCGTGTCCGCGCAGCCTGCCGATGACACGGCTGCGGACGGCCACCAGGCGGGCCGCGTCGTCGAGGGACAGGGCGCCCGCGACGCAGGCGGCCGCGATCTCGCCCTGGGAGTGCCCGACCACCGCCGCCGGTTCGACGCCGTGGGCCCGCCACAGCGAGGCGAGCGACACCATCACCGCGAAGAGGACGGGCTGCACCACGTCGACGCGGTCGGTGGACAGGCCCGCGTCGGGCCGGCCCTCTGCGGCGGCGGCCTCCGCGCGCAGGAACGGCAGGACACGGAAGTCCAGGTGCGGTTCGAGGGCGGCGGCGCACTCGTCCAGGGCGCGTGCGAAGACCGGTACGGCGTCGTAGAGACGGACCGCCATGCCCGCCCACTGCCATCCCTGGCCGGGGAAGACGAAGACGGGCGAGGCCTGCGGGTGGGCGAGACCCACGACGGCGTCCTGGGGCTCGCCCTCGGCCAGCGCGTCGAGCGCGGCCAGTGCCTCGGCTCGCCCGGGTGCCACGAACGCGGCGCGGTGGCGCGCCGCCGCCCGGGTGGTGGCCAGCGAGAACGCCACATCGGCCGCGGTGAGTTCGGGGTGCTCGCGCACGTGCGCGGCGATGCGGCCCGCCTGTGTCCGCAGCGCGGCCTCGCTGTGCGCCGACACCGTCCACGGCGCCACGGCGGAGCCGCGCCGCCCGTCGGCTCCGGCGGGCTCGTCGCCCACCGCGCCGACGGCGGACTCCGGTCGGGGCGGCGCCTCGACGATGGCGTGCGCGTTGGTGCCGCTGATGCCGAAGGACGAGATGCCCGCCCGGCGGGGGCCCGGCCCCTCGGGCCAGGCGACCGGTTCGGTCGCAAGGCGCACCGCGCCCCGGGACCAGTCGACCTCCGTGGAAGGGCGGTCGGCGTGCAGGGTCGGCGGCAGGGTGCCGTGACGCATCGCGAGCAGCATCTTGATGACGCCGGTCACGCCGGCGGCGGCCTGGGTGTGCCCGATGTTGGACTTCACCGAGCCCAGCCACAGCGGGCGGTCGGCGGGGCGGCCCGTCCCGTACGTCTCGATCACGGCCTGCGCCTCGATCGGGTCGCCGAGCCGGGTACCGGTGCCGTGCGCCTCGACCGCGTCGACGTCGGCCGCGGACAGGCCGGCGTCGGCCAGCGCCCGCCGGATCACCCGGGCCTGCGCCTGGCCGTTGGGCGCGGAGAGGCCGTTGCTCGCGCCGTCCTGGTTGACCGCCACCGCACGGATCACGCCCAGGACGGGGTGGCCAAGGCGCCGGGCGTCGGAGAGCCGCTCCAGGAGGAGCACTCCGGCGCCCTCCGCCATCCCGAAGCCGTCGGCGTCGGCGGAGAACGCCTTGCACCGGCCGTCCGGCGCCAGTGCGCCCAGGCGGCTGAAGTCGACGAGCATGCCGGGCGTCGGCATCACGGTCGCGCCACCGGCCAGCGCCAGGTCGCTCTCCCCCGCGTGCAGGGAGCGGCAGGCGAGCTGCAGGGCCACGAGCGAGGACGAGCAGGCCGTGTCCACGGTGACGGCCGGTCCCTCGAGGCCCAGGGTGTAGGCGATGCGCCCGGAGGCGACGCTGGTGGTGGTGCCGGTCACCAGATAGCCGCCGAGGTCCGTGCCGCCGTCGGCGAGGCGCGGGCCGTACTCCTGGGCGATGACGCCGGTGAACACTCCGGTGGGGGTGGCGCGCACCGACTCGGGGGACAGACCGGCCCGTTCGAGTGCTTCCCAGCTGACCTCCAGGAGGAGCCGCTGCTGCGGGTCCATGGCCAGCGCCTCGCGCGGCGGGATGCCGAAGAAGTCCGCGTCGAAGCCCGCGGCGTCGTGCAGGAATCCGCCGGAGCGCTGCCGCACCGTGCCCGGACGCGTGTGGTCCGGGTGGAAGAGCGCCTCCAGGTCCCAGCCGCGGTCCGTGGGCAGGCCCGCCACGGCGTCGCCTCCGCCCGAGAGCAGCTCCCAGAACTGCTCGGGGGTGCGCACCCCGCCGGGCAGCCGCACCGCCATGGAGACGACCGCGATCGGCTCGTCCGCCGCGTGGCCGTCTCCCGGCTCCCGCTGCTGCGGGGCCGGTCCGGCGTCCGGGCCGGTGTGCTGTGCGCGCGGGCGCAGCAGGTCGTACAGCGCGTCGGTGAGGGCGCGTGGGCTGGGGTGGTCGAAGAGCGTGGCGATGCCGATGTCCTGGCCGATGCCCGCCACGAGGCGGTTGCGCAGCTGCACCGCGAGGACGGAGTCGAGCCCGAGCTCGGCGAAGGTGTGCGAGCGGTCCGCGGCCCGGGCCCCGGCGCCGGTCACCGCGGCGGTCTCCGCGTCGACCAGCCGGGCCAGCCGCTGGCGTATCTCGTGTTCGGGCGCGTGGGGCGCGAAGAGCCCCGGGCGGGCGGGTTCGGCGGGCTGCGCGCCGAGGTCCGTCCCGGCGGGCGGGAGTTCGGGCAGCTCGGCGCCCGGGGCCTGCTCGACGCCGGGGAAGGCAGCGGTCCAGTCGACCTCCACCCCGTGGACGTACGCCTCCGCCGCCGCGGTCAAGAAGCGTCGCAGCCCGCCCTGGCCGCGGAGCAGCGTGGGCAGCACCGCGTGCCCGGCGCCCGCCGCATCGAGGGTCTGCCGTACGGCGGACGCGAGGACGGGGTGCGGGCTCACCTCGACGAAGACGCCCGCGCGGTCGCCCGCGCAGGACCGCACCGAGCGCTCGAACTGCACGCGGCTGCGGAAGTTCTCGCACCAGTAGTCCGCCGTCAGTTCGCGGGGGTCGAGGACGCTGCCGGTGAGGCTGGAGTAGAAGGGGACGGTGCCCGCGCCGGGCGTGAACCAGTCGAGCGCCGCGCGCAGTCCGTCGGTGACATCGTCCATCTGCGGGGAGTGCGCGGCCATCGAGACGCCGATCACCTGGGCGCGGACCCCTTCGGTGGTCAGCTCCGCCACGCAGCGCACGATCGGTTCCGTCGCCCCGGCGAGCAGCACCGAGCGGGGGCCGTTGACACCGGCCAGGACGAGGCCGGGGCCCCAGGAGGCCAGGCGCGGCTCGATCTCGTCGGCGGGCAGGGCCACCGACGCCATGTCCCCGTTGCCGACCAGGGGCATGAGTTCCCTGCTCCACAGCGCCACCGCGCGGGCGCCGTCCCGGAGGTCCACGCTGCCCGTGGCGTGGGCGGCGGCGAGGTCGCCCATGCTGTGTCCCACGACGGCGTCGGGCCGCACGCCGAAGGAGCGCCACAGTTCGGTGAGGGCGGCGCTCACCGCGTAGAGGGCGGGCTGGACGATCTCGACCCGGGGCGTGGTGCCGGCGGCGGCCGCGGTGTCGAGGGCTTCGGTCAGCGACCAGCCCGACTCGGCGGCGAAGACGTCGGCGCACCGCGCGATGGCGCCGGCGAACACCGGTGATCCGCCCACGAGTTCGGTGGCCATGCCCGGCCACTGGGAGCCCTGGCCCGGGTAGACGAAGGTGACGGGCGCCACGGCGTCGGCCGCTCCGCGCGCGACCGCCGGATGCGGTCGGTCCTCGGCGACGGCGGCCAGGCCGTCGAGGAGTTCCTCGCGGGTGGATCCGATGATCACCGCGCGGTGGGGCAGGCGCCGGTCCTGGTGGGCGAGCGCGGCGCCGAACGCGTCGACGCCGAGGTCCGGTCGTGCCTCGATGTGGGCGATGAGCAGGCGCGCCCAGGCGCGCAGCGCGCCGGCGTCCGCTCCCGACAGGGCCCACGGCCGGGCTGCCCCCTCGACAGCTGCGGAAGTGTTCTCACCATGACGGGAACTGCCGTTCACACCTGACTCCTAGTCGTCCGCGCATTACCAGGGAGCGGGCCTCTGCAAGACATGACCCACGGAAATGCCGGCCACACCGACTGCGACCTGACCGACGGGGAGCGTCACCACAGAATTAGCCTGTCGACCGGGACGCGATAATTGATCGACTACCTTTGATCAGTGGCTAGTTGAACGTACACCAGCCAGCCGCACCGACCAAGGTATCCAGGGGCGAACGAACCGGCTCGATTTCAGGAAACCACAGGTCACAGAGGTGAGTTCAGCGATTGAATACGCATATCCCAGCGATGGGATATCGATCCTCTAGCTTCCCTTTAGCTGGTCTCGACCGGCCTGCGCAATGATATGGACGAAGCGATTTTGGCCGGTCGTAAACGGCGATACCAAATCCTGGACAGCGGCAACCAATTGAAGGGCCGGTGAGCCTTGCTACCCGCGGAAAAATCCCACACACTTTCCCCTGCCGATACGGCCGACGACCGGGGAAGTCTGTCCGAACGGCTTCCGTCGCTGACCGGGTTGAGGTTCTTCGCCGCGCTCTTGGTGTTCGTCTGCCATGCGCTCAGCCAGTTCAACCCGCAGGCGGATCCCGCCTCGCACGACCTGGCCTACTTCCTGCTGCCGGCCGGACCGGTCGGCGTCTCCTTCTTCTTCGTCCTGAGCGGGTTCGTCCTGACGTACGCGGCCCGGCCGGGCGACACGGTGCTGCGCTTCTGGCGGCGCCGGGTGGTGAAGATCTACCCGAGCCACGTCGTCACCTGGTCGGCCGGTCTCGTCCTGGCCTGGGTCACCGGCGCCGTGGTGACCACATCGACGACGGCCGCCGCCCTGCTGCTCGTCCAGGCCTGGGTGCCGGACATGATCCTCACCGCCACGGTCAACCCGATCTCGTGGACGCTCGCCTGCGAGCTCTTCTTCTACCTGCTGTTCCCGTTCCTCTACCGGGGCCTGCGGCGGCTGCCGCGGCGCGGGCTGTGGCCGGCCGCGGGCGTCCTGGTGGCCCTGGTCATGGCCGTTCCGCACCTGGCCCGGCTGCTGCCAGGGGACATCGTGCCGGTCGCGGGCTGGACCCAGACCCAGTTCTGGCTGGTCTACACGGCGCCTCCCGTGCGGCTCCTGGAGTTCGCGCTCGGCATCGTGCTCGCCCTGCTCGTACGCGAAGGGCTGTGGCCCCTCCTGAGCGTCAAGCTCGCCGCCGCCCTGTGCGTGGCCGGCTACACGGTGGCCGGGGTGACGACGATGGTCACCGAGATGCCCCACCTGTGGGCGCTGACGAGCGCCACCGTCCTTCCGCTGGCCGTGCTCATCCCCACGGCCGCCAGTCGCGACCGCAAGGGTCTGCCCTCCCTGGCGCGCCGTCCGCGCCTGGTGCGGCTCGGCGAACTCTCCTTCGCCTTCTACCTCGTGCACCACATGATCCTCACGGCCTTCTTCGCCGCGCTGCCGGACGACGTCCGGCCGGGGCTGCCCGCGCTGACCGGCCTGGCGGTCGTGCTGTTCTTCGTCTGCTGGGCCGCCGCCTGGCTCCTGCACACCGCGGTCGAGCTGCCCGCCATGCGCCGCTGGAGCCGCCCGTCGGCCACCCCCCGCGGACCTCTCACGCCCCACCCGGCCACCGGGCGTTCCGAGCCCCTCACCGGTGAAAGGACATCATGAACCAGCCTCAACTGCCCGAGGTCCTCGACCTGAGCGGCGAGCTCTTCCACACCGACCAGTACGCGACGTACCGCGAGATCCTCGAGCAGCGTCCGGTGACCAGGGTGCGCTTCTACGACGGCTCCTTCGTCTGGCTCGTCAACCGTCACGAGGACGTACGCGCCGCCCTGAACGACCCCCGGCTGAGCAACGACCCCACCAAGCAGTCGGACATCGACCTCTCCGCGGCCACCGGCATTCCGGCGGACCTGGTCGAGTACTTCCAGCGGAACATGTTCCGCAGCGACGAGCCGGACCACGGCCGGCTGCGGGGGCTCGTCTCCCGGGAATTCACCATGCGGCGCATCAACGCGCTCCGGCCGCGGATCCAGGAGATCGCCGAGGACCTGGTGGAGAAGTTCGCCGCCACCGGCGGCGGGGACCTGGTGGGCGCGCTCGCCCGCCCGCTGCCGCTCACCGTCATGTGCGAACTGCTCGGGGTGCCCGAGGCGGACCGCGCGGACTTCCAGCTCTGGTCCCAGCACGTCGTGGAGAGCGACCCGGCGTTCGCACAGCGCAACGCGGTGTCGTACCGCAGCCTCTTCGAGTGCATCCGCTCACTGATCCGCCGCCGGCGCGACGAACCGGGCGACGACCTGCTGTCGGCCCTGGTCGAACTGCGCGACTCCGGGGACCGCCTCTCCGAGGACGAACTGATCTCGACGGCGTTCCTGCTGCTCGTCGCCGGGATCGAGACCACGGTCAACGTGCTCGGCACGGGGTCCTTCCTGCTGCTGGCCCACCCCGAGCAGCTCGCCCGGCTGCGCGCGGACGACGGCCTCGTGGGATCTGCCGTGGAGGAGATCCTGCGCTACATGGCGCCCATCGAGATGACCAGCAGGCACACCCTGGAGCCCGTCGAGATCGGCGGGGAGTCCATCGCCGCGCAGAGCACGGTCCTGATCAACCTGGCCGCCGCCAACCGCGACCCGGCACGGTTCCCGGACCCGCAGTCCTTCCGGGTCGACCGCAACGACCGCGGCCACTTCACGTTCGGCCACGGCATCCACTACTGCCTCGGCGCCGCGCTGGCGCGGGCGGAGGCGGAAGTCTTCTTCGACGTGCTCCTGAAGCGCTTCCCCGACCTGGAACTCGCCGTCCCCAGCGCCGAGTTGACGTGGCGGCACGTCTTCATGCGCGGTCCGCTCGAGCTGCCCGTCTCCTGGCGGTGACCCGGTGAAGCGTGCCCTGACCGATCTCGCGCTCTTCGGCGGCCCCGAGGCCTTCCTGCGTCCGCTCCTGGTGGGCATGCCCACCGTGGGCGACCGCGCCCGGTTCCTCGCCCGTCTCGAATGGGCCCTGGACAACGACTGGCTGACCAACGGCGGTCCGCTGACCACGGAGCTGGAGGGCCGCATCGCCGACCTGGCCGGCGTGCGGTACTGCGTGGCCACGTGCAACGCCACCGCGGCGCTCCAGCTGGTGCTCAAGGCCGCGGGGGTCACCGGCCAGGTCATCATGCCGTCGCTGACCTTCGCGGCGACTCCCCACGCGGCGAGCTGGGTGGGGCTCGAGCCGGTGTTCTGCGACGTCGACCCGGTCACCGGCTGCCTCGACCCCGCGCGGGTCGCGGAGCTCATCACCCCCGCCACCGGCGCCATCCTGGGCGTCCACCTGTGGGGCCGGGCGGCGCCGGTCACCGAGCTGGAGAAGCTCGCCGCGGAGCACGGGGTGAAGCTGTTCTTCGACGCGGCCCACGCCTTCGGCTGCACCTCCGGCGACCGGCCGATCGGCAGCTTCGGGAACGCGGAGGTGTTCAGCCTGCACGCCACCAAGACGGTCATGGCCTTCGAGGGCGGGGCGGTGACCACCGACGACGGCGAACTGGCCGAACGGCTCGTGGCCCTGCGCAACTTCGGCATCGACCGGGACAAGTCGGTGACGGCCGTCGGCATGAACGCCAAGATGAGCGAGTGCTCGGCCGCGATGGGCCTCACCTCCCTCGACGCCTTCGACAAGACCCGCGTACGCAACCGTGAGAACCACGCCCTCTACCGGTCGGAACTGCACGGGGTCCCCGGCATCGAGGTGCTGCCCTTCGACGAGAGGGAGCGCAACAACCACCAGTACCTGATCCTGCTCACCGACCGTGCCGTCACCGGCCTGCACCGCGACCGGCTGCGGACCGTCCTGCAGGCCGAGAAGGTCTTCCCCCAGCTGTACTTCTCGCCGCCCTGCCATCTGATGCCCGCCTACCGGACCGATCCCCCGCTCCGGCTCGAGCACACCGAGCGCCTGTCCGAGCGGGTGCTCGCGCTGCCCACCGGACCGTCGGTGTCCTTCGAGGACATCCGTCGGGTGTGCAGCATCATCCGGCTCGCCGCGGAGCGCGGCGAGCAGATCGAGGCGATGTGGGCGCAGGCAGTGCCCGCATGAGCGCCATCGGTCCGAAGCCCGACCCGGAGGTAACAGTTCTCGTGGACACCGCCCAGGCGATCACGCCCGCGCAGGCGATCGAAGACGTGGCACGTCCCGGCGGGGACCGCGCCGCCGCGATCCGCGCCCTGCGCACCCGCCTCGCACTCCTCGGCGACACCGGCGAGGGGGCCCGGGAACGGGCCGGGCACCTCGTCGACCTGGCCGTGCGGTACGGCTCCCAGCCGTTCACCACCCTGGAGCAGGCCCGTCATCAGCTGGACGTGGACCGCGCCGCGTTCGCGACCCTGCTCGGGCTCTTCCGCCGCATCCCCGAACTCGGCGCGGCCGTCCAGCGGGGCCCGGAGGGGAAGTACTGGTCCAACACCATCCTGCCGCTGGAACGGACGGGCGCGCTCGACGCGGTGGTGCACCGGCGCCCGGCCTTCCCCTACAGCGTCGGCCTCTACCCCGGTCCGACCTGCATGTTCCGCTGCCACTTCTGCGTACGCGTCACCGGTGCGCGCTACGACGCATCCGCCCTGGACGCGGGCAACGCCATGTTCGCCTCCGTCATCGACGAGGTGCCCGCCACCCAGCCCTCCACGGTGTACTTCTCCGGCGGGCTCGAACCGCTCACCAACCCCGGGCTCGGTGAACTGGCGGCGCGCGGCGGCGGGCGCGGGCTGGACATGACGCTCTACACCAACGCCTTCGCCCTCACCGACCGGACGCTGGAGCGCCAGCCGGGGCTGTGGTCGCTGCACGCGATCCGCACCTCGCTGTACGGCCTCAACGACGCCGAGTACGAGGCCACCACCACCAAACCGCGTGCCTTCGGACGGGTCAGCGCCAACCTGGCCGCGTTCATGGAGCAGCGGGCGCAGCGAAGCGCCCCGCTCCGGCTCGGCCTCAACTACATCATCCTGCCGGGGCGGGCCGACCGGCTCATGGACCTCGTGGACTTCGTGGCCGACCTGAACGAGAACTCCCCCGACCGTCCCCTGGACTTCGTGACGGTGCGCGAGGACTACAGCGGCCGTGAGGACGGCCTGCTCGCTCCCGCCGAGCGTGCCCAACTGCGCGACGCACTGCGGGACTTCACCGCCTACGCACGAGAGCGGACGCCCACGCTGCACATCGATCTCGGTTACGCGTTGGACAGTCTGCGCAGCGGGGTGGACACCAAGCTCCTGCGCATCAGCCCGCAGACCATGCGGGGCGGCGCGCACGCGCAGGTCGCGGTGCAGGTCGACCTGCTGGGCGATGTCTACCTCTACCGCGAGTCGGGGTTCCCCGACCTCGCGGGCGCGCACCGCTACATCGCCGGGCGCGTCACCCCGACCAGGAGCCTGCACGAGGTGGTCGACGCGTTCGTCGAGCGGCATCCGCACATCGAGCCGCGGCCCGGCGACGAGTACTTCCTCGACGGCTTCGACCAGGCCGTGACCGCCCGCCTGAACCAGATGGAGCAGGACATCGCCGACGGGTGGGAGGCGCACCGGGGCCTGCTGGGTGCGGACACCGCGGGGTGAGCGCGCCGTGCCGGGCTCAGCGGGCGGCCACCCGTTCCTCCAGGGCGGACACCACGTCCTGGGGGCTGTTCTCGGCACGGGCCTCCTCGCGCAGGGCGCGGGCCCGGTCGAGGAACGAGGGGTCGGCGAGCACCCGGGCCACGCTGTCGCGGAGGTCCTCGGCGCTCACCTCGCCCTCCTTCAGGTGCACTCCCGCGCCTGCGGCGGCCGTCTGCTGCGCGCGCAGGATGGTGTCCCACAGGTACGGCACCATGATCTGCGGCACCCCGTGGTACAGGGCCGTCGACCAGGTGCCGTTGCCGCCGTGGTGGACGACGGCGGAGCAGCCCTCGAGGAGTACGTCCATCGGGGCGAAGTCGACGACCCGGACGTTCTCGGGGAGCGGGCCGATCCCGGCCAGAGCGGCGGCGTCGGCGGTGACGACGAGCTCGGCGTCGACCTCCGCGAGAACCCGGAGGTAGGAGTGCAGGACGCCCGGGTCGGCGGTGAAGCTGCTCCCGGTCGACCCGGTCGTCACGCACACCCGGCGTCGCGGCGCGGCCTCCTTGAGCCAGTCCGGCACCACGGCCCGGCCGTTGTAGGGCAGGTACCGCATGCCCACCGTCGGCAGCGACAGGTCGAGCCGGAACCGCTCGGGCAGCATGTCGACCGACCACTGGCCCACCACCAGCTCCTCGTCGTACGCCACCCCGTGGCGCTCGGCGGCAGCGGACAGCCACTCGCGCAGCGGGTCGGGGCGCTGCCCGGCGGGCCGCTGCGCGAGCCGCTCCACGAACTCCTGGCGGAAGTGCGCGTTCAGGTCGCTCGCGCTCAGCACCCGTGCGTGGGCGGCGCCGCACGCCCGGGCGGCTATCGCCCCGGCGAACGTGTACGGCTCCCACAGCACCAGGTCGGGCCGCCACTGGCGGGCGTACCCGACGAGGTCCCGGACGAACGACTCGTCGTTGATCACCGAGTAGAAGTAGGGGACGGACAGGTCGTACAGGTTGAACAGGTAGTCCCAGTCGAACCCTTCGGGCCGGGACAGGTCGATGTCCGCGGAGTACTTCTGGAGTTCCGCGCCCTTCTCCTGCATCGCCTCGAGCAGCCGGTGGTCGTCGCCCACCGGTACGGCGGTCAGCCCGGCCCCGGTGATCGCGTCCGCGAAACCGGGCTGGCTGGCCACGCGCACGTCGTGTCCCGCGGCGCGCAGGGCCCCGGCGAGAGGCACGAAGCCATGGAAATGCGAGGTGTGCGCGAAAGCCGCGATCAGCACACGCATGAACAACTCCCCCAGGGACTGGACCACATGACGGACAGGGGCCGATTGTGCCGCGCCGCCGGGTCCCTGCACACGCGACGCCGTCCCCGCTGGACCCAGAAACGAGTGCCCCTCGAGCGGGCGGGCGGCGTCCCGTCACGAAAAGCAGCGACCCGCCACGAGAAGAGGCACCAGCTATGACCGCTCCCCCATCCTCCGGCGCCGGGCAAAACGCGTCCCGCCGCCCCCTGGTCGTCGTCCTGGGCGCCTCCGGGTACATCGGTTCCGCCGT
>NZ_JBEYTL010000033.1:0-46072 GCF_040643025.1 Streptomyces sp. NPDC047525 | reverse complement strand
GAAAAGCTCAACGGCTACACCATCAGCTAACCCCCAACCAGGGCCGGGCGGCCCCACCCCCCCTCCACCGGGGCCGCCCGGCCCCACCCCCCACAACACCCCCAAACACCCCTGGTCTGGGGCGACCCAACAACCCCCAGACCAGGGGCCCAACACCACAAAGCGCCGTAGCTCAGCGGTAGAGCGCACCTCTTATAAGGGTCGAGGTCGCGGGTTCGAATCCCGTCGGCGCCACTATGTTGCATCTTTCGATTCCGTAAAGCATTTCACCTCTGGGGGCTCACGTGTTCAATCTGCTTCGCCGCGCCAAGAAGGCCGCAGCCGTTACACCCATCGGCGAGGAGTCGAAGCCTTGCCCCGAAACTGGGCTTCCGTACGGCGAACCGGGTTCGACGGAACGGCTGGCCTGGATATTCGCCATGGATGACCGGGAGGATGTCAGGGAGCGCACGGAGGACGCCATGAAGCGCGCCGCCGCACACCCCGTGCCCAATCTGATCGTGTCCACCATTGCAACACCTCTGACGCGCCCGCACCTCATCCGCGTCTGTGACTTCGAGGCCACCGGCGACCGGCGGGGCGGCATTTGTGTTGAGTGCGATTCGCACGGTGAACTGTCCGCACTCCGAAACCTTGCCCCCGGCTCGTACGGCTGTCAGCCCGGCATCGAGCCCTTCGCGAGCCCCGCCCCGCTCTGGCAGTAGCGCCCCATGCCGCAGTCAAGGGCGCCCGTCGTGCCCGCCATTGATCCCAACCTGACACGGAGGACGTACCGATGACACAGCTCTCCACTCCCGCGACCGGCTGGAACTGGTACGAGGGGGAAAGCGGCGGACGCGGGCTTACCGAAGCAAGCATGGTCCACTCTCGGGCCGAGCGTCACGGGGCCGTTCCTGCCCCTGACGGGTCCGTCACGGTCACCTTCGAGCGGACCCGTAAGACCACTCGCTACTGCCCCGCCACACAGGAGGAGATGGACGAGATCATGGAGGCGAACCGCTCTGTGCTCGACGGAAACGAGCGGTTGGGAAGAGCCGTTGCTGAGGTACTCCGGGGCGCCGATCTCCAGATGGCCCGCTACATGCAGCGCATGGGGAGTGGCGTCTATGTCCACACCGGGGGGAGCCGAGTCTCAGTGTGGTGGTGGTACTCCACGGAGGCCGAGAAAGCTATGGCCCCCAAGCCTTGGACCGGAGGCGACGGCAACGTTCGGGCGCGCGTGGTTGCCGCCCTTGAGGTCGCCGGTTTTCACCTCTCCGAAGATGACGCGAAAGGTTCACACGTCGTTCTGGCCTACGCCGACAACCCCCAAGTCTGACTGCCCCTGTCCACGAAAGGTCAAGCCATGCGTTCCGACAACCTCACTGCTCTACTCACCCGTGCGGCGAGCGGGGACCCGGTCGCCGCCGCTGCATTCGTGCGCGCACGGGCGCTCCGTGGCCGAGCAGCCGCGAGCTTCGATGCTCGTGGCCGTGCGGCCGCATGGCGGATGATCCGGGCCGCTAGGTAGCTAAGCGGCGCCCGCGCCCCGATCCTTTCCCGTGCGCACTCTCCCCGTGCGCCCCGCCCTCTCCCCGCCCCGCTCAGCGTCTGCTGAGCGGGGCTTGCTTGCTTCCTCGTCCTCGGCGTTCGCTGCCCGCTCCTGCCTCTCCATCCGTCGATGCCTCCGAACTCTGGTTGTGCTCCTCGTGAATCGTTGGTCGGCCTGTCCTCTCGTCCGTTCGGATCTGTCCTCCTGGGGCCCCTTGCGTCTGCTCTCCGTCTCCTTCGCTTGTACCTCCTTGCTCTTCTGCTTCTGCCGTCCTGTTGCATTCCCTGTGGGTTGTTGTCCGTCCTCTTCCTGTCCCTGGTGCCTCCGTTCTTCCTTCCCTGGTAGTAGCTCTTCGCCAGTGTCCGCAGTGCCCTTGGGGGTCTCGTAGAGAAGTAGTCGGCGCGGGGAGTCCCCCTTGACCGGCCCTCTGAAGTGCTGGTTTGAGTGTTCGAGGCCCTGGTATGAGGCGCCTCGTGGAGCGCCTCGCAAGGCGCCTCGTAGTGCGCCTCGCAAGGCGCCTTGTAGAGCGCCTCGTAGAGCGCCCATCCACTTTGGGGTGCTGGGTGGTGGTCTTCGGATGGGCCCAACGGGGGGGGTGAGTTCTCCCCTTTGCGCGCGGTGGAGAGGGGGAGAAGTCACCCCCCCCCCCGTGGGCTGGAGCAGGAGGCCGCGTGATGGGGGGAATTCTCCTTTCCTTCCTCGGCGGTGGGGGGAGAGAGGTCTCTCTCCCCCCACCCCCCCGCACCAGCTATACCGATGCGGAAGGGAGGTGAGGCTGAGGGAGAGAAATCTCTGTGACCGCCGGGGAGAGAAGTCTCCCCAGACTGGGGGAGAGAGATCACTGTCCAAACGTTGCACCGGACAGAGGTCCCCGGGCAGCTGGTGTTGGTGCAGGGGCGTTGGATCCGAGGGCCTGGCCGGCGTGCCGGCGGTGGGTCAGTCGGCCTGCAGGGTGCGGGTGACCTCGGACATCGTGCCGTGCGGTGCGTGCCAGCTAGGTTGAACTCAGCCGCGGGGCGCAGGGGCTGGTCAAGGTGTGGATGCGGCGAACTGGCAGTCGCGTGCGTCCGCCCAACCGTAGAGCGAGGTGGCGCCGGGCTCGCCCTGCTCCGGCTCTAGTAGATGAAGGCTCGTGGGGTCAGCGTCGAGGTGCTGCGTCAGATAGGCCTGCGCCTGGACGAGGGCACTGGCGGCATCGGTTCCAGCACCGACGACGGTCCACTCATCAGCCTCGGCGTTCGCTGGCTGGGATTCGAAGGCGAAGGTGAAGGCTGTGCAGTCGCTGTGTGCAGGGTTGACGCAGGGGCGGGCGTACAAGCCGTCTGCCGTCACGGTCACCCCTGCGGCGACGTCCTCGTGCTGTCCGGGGTTGCTCATGAACCACTCCGTGTCGCGTCCGCGGTCTTGGTCTGGACTGCGTTGGGGAGATGGCTCCACCAGATCTTGGAGGAGAGCAAGTATGTGGCGAGGACGGTGTCTGTGCCCGCGTCCCACAGTCTGTAGTCGCCCTGGCCGTTCTTGAGGACCTCAATGGCGGTGCCCTGGGTAGGCTCCGAGCGTGCTCCGCCCTTGCCGCCGTACATGAAGCGCGTGGTGTGGCTATTGGCTCGGATGCCGGGGACCTCGCGCAGCTCGGTCATGAGCCACTTCCCGACCTCCGGCTCGGGGGTGTTCTGGATGCTGCCCAGGTCGTGGAACAGCTGGACCCAAGTGGTGCGCTCGCTGGGATCGGTGCCGAGCGCACCGACGCACAGGCGCACGGAAGGCACTCTCTTGCTCCGTCCGTGGTTGTCCGTGTGTTTGGCCTTGGTCTCTGCGGCCTCGGTGAGGAGGTATCCGGTGCGCGTGACCTGTTGGCCTCGGGTGTCCTTGCCCGTGACGGTGACGTGGGCGCCGGGCTTGAACTCGGCGTTGATCTGCTTGATCTGCTCTCTCATGCGTGCGGTCTTTCGTCTCGGGGTGAGGTTGAGCTCATGTTCGGGGATGTCCTCGAGCACGGTCAGGGCGGGGGCGTGCAGGGCTCCGGCGCATACCGCGCAGTCACACGCGTGGCAGCAGTAGCGGCAGCTGGGGATGTCACAGAACGGGTCGGGGCCATGCTCGTGACTGAAGTTGGGCTCCTCGCAGCCCCAGCTCGCGCAAGATCGGTCTCCCGATCGGGGGAAGACGCGGTGCTCCCGGGTCAGGCCGTGGGCCAGAGGCTCTCTGGGGCAGGCGAAGTTCGAGCGGAGGGCGTCCACTTCAGTCGGCCAGGCTGCTCGGCAGTCGGTGCACTGATAGCGGCCTTCGGGCCGAAGGCGGATCGGATGGACTATGCCGGTCTGGGTCGCTGCGTTGTCGAGGAGGGCTCCGAGAGCGAGGCGGGTGCGGCCGTCGGCGGGCTCACTGGCCACGGTGCGGCGTCCGATACTGGTGCTCAATGGCGCCCCGGCGGTACGGGAGCACGTCGGCGACGATCGTGGCCCAGTCGACCGCCTGGCGCCGCATTGCGGCGGATGGCTCCCTCCTCCAGTCCGGCGCCCCCGTGTTCTCCTGAAGGAGGGCCTCTACCAGGCACTCCCCGCACACCACGTCCTCCGCCTCGGACTTGTACTGGTTTAGCTCCTCTTTGTGGTCCGGGTGCAGGCTCAGGTGTCGCCAGGTGGCTTCGACGAGGAGGCGCCGCCAATCGACGGTGACGGCGACGCGCTCGAGGATCGCGGCCATCGCGTCGGTGACCGCGTCGTACGGCTCCGTGGGCATGGTGGCGATCTCACCGAAGTAGTAGTGGTGGTGGGGGCCGATGACGTCCTGTCGCAGGGATTGGACGACGGCGAGCTGATTGGGCATAGAGGGCTCCGTTCTCAGGGCGGGCGATCAGGCGTGACGATGGACGGGCGGGCACAACCGTTCGGCTCCGGCTGTGGGGCGTGACGTTCCAACGCGTCCGCTTCCTGGGCGTGGTGATCAGGCAGCTTGGGTGTCGTCCTGGTTGGTGATGAGGCGGAGGTGCCGTGGCCGGGTGTGGTTGCGCTCGCGGTCGCGTACCGACCGCTCGTCCGGCAGGAGCCAGTCACGTTGCGTATCCGCGAGAGCGGCACGGCGCGCGACCTGTTCCTGCGCCACGGAAGTCGCCAGCTCCCGCTGTGCCGGGCTGTTCGGGGCCGGATCGCCGAACCGCCCGGTCGGGACGGCTTCGGCCATGAGGCGCTCGTACGGCGTCATCTGGCATCTCCTGCGGGTAGGACGGGTGGCGACCCGACCTGGGGTCGGGTGGGCTGTAGAGGCACTCCCGGTCGTACGCGGCCGCAACGCTTGAGACGGGCTGCTCCCCCAGAGCAAGCGGCACGCGGGGCCTCGCCGGCGTCGCCGCGGAGGGAAGGTCGAACAAGGGCGACGGTTTGCATGGCGGAAGTCCTCAAGGGCGTGGAGGAGGCGGGAAGGGGCGATACAGGGCAGGGTGCAGCGGCTAGCCGCGCGCCCCAGGGAGTCCGTGGGTCAGAACTCGCTGAAGACGACGGCACCGTTGACGATGATCCGCAGGGGGGACGGTCTCCTCCGCGCTGACGACGTCGTCCGGAACGTCACCGGTGTCCAGGTGGACCGACACGACGACCTGGCCGTCCTCGGGGTCTACGTACGCGTGAACCGCCACTCCGGCCACGACGGTTGCGGGGGTGATCGGGTCTTGCTCGAGGTAAGCGGCGCTGTTCAGCTCACGGGCGCGCTCAGTGGTGATCTGCATGCTGGGTGCCTCTCTGGCTGCGTACGGGCGGAGGGCGAAGAGGCCGGGGCGCAGCGTGTGCCGCGCACCGGCGGTGAGGAGCCCTACGGCACCCGGACCATTCGGGCTTCGGCCTCCTCGTTCGGGGCGGGACGGAACCCGTGCCGGTCGTACCAGGCGGCCAACAGCCTGGTAGGCAGACCCGCAACCTCGCTCGGCCACTCGGCCAGGTCATCCACCGGCGACGCATCGCAGGCGAGCGCGATGGCATGCCCGGAGTTCTCGACGACCACGGCGTCCAACAGGCGGGAGGCCAGGCCGCGGCCGCGGTAATCGGGGTGCACCGCGATCTCAGCCAGCCACAGCTCGAACCCGCGGTCGATGATGTCCGCAAACCCGATCAGCAAATCGCCGTCGTGCAGCAGAAGCCAGGACTCATTGGCCTCTTCGTCGGTCTGGCGGGTGAGGGTGTAGGCGTCCTCACCGGCGGGCTCCGCCGGTGAGACGCGGGGCGGGGCGCACAGCTCCCCAACGGGCACGGACAGTTCAGAGGTACGAAGACGCCGCACGGCGAACCCGTTACGGCGACGGCACGCCGCAGCGACTGCCGCATCACCCATGGCCGCCTTGCGTGCTCCTGGGTCGTCGTCGGCCTGCACGCGGACGAGTTCCACACCCTTGGCGTCCACGACCGTCCACCAGTCAGTGATCTCGCCCTCGGGGGCCGGGGGCAGTTCGGGGAGCTGCTCAAGGTTGGCCAGGGGGACACAAAGGGGCTGGCCGCCCTGCGCGATGCTGAGGACCTCAACGGTGCCGTCGTCTGCGGGGCCGGAGTTCACAAGGACGACGACCCGCTTCGTCTCGCCCGCGGGCACGTAGGCGACCGCGGAACCCGCCGGGAACTGCACGGCTGCGATGATCCGGTTCAGGGCCGCGTGGACGTCGGCACGGGTCGGCTTCTCCGTGCCTAGGAGCGCGAGAACACCATCCGTGAGGGCGCGGGCGGCGGTGAGCGCGGCCGGGTACGCCTCACGGGACTCAGCTCCACGCCGTCCACGGAAACGGTACAGCTCCGCGACCGAATCCCAACGGTAGAGAGGGCCGTAGCAGGCGACACAGACGTCTTCGACGTCGCCGTGTGGCCAGACCTCCGGCTTGCCGTCGAGGAGGGCGGCCAGGTTACGGAGGGCGTCCTCCGCTGAGTTCGGAGTGTCGAAGGAGGGCCGCCCTGCCGGGAGCTCCACGGCGGGGGCGGTCGTCTTCCCCTGCGTGGACTCCGACTGCTCCGGGACGGTGGCAGTCTCCGCCGGGGATGCGGCGGTGCCGGCCCGGGCGACGAGACGCGTCTTCATCGGGCGGCGGTCGTGCTCCTCGCCGGTGAGCTTCGACTTCTCAGTGACAAGCAGGAACTTCGGGGAGGCATCGACGATGGCCCTCACGATGGTCGTCGTGCCTTCGTTCCACATCAGCGTGTCGCCGACGGTGAGTTCCTGCGCCTCTACTACGGGCACACGGCCGATGCCCTGTAGACGGATGGTGCCGGTGGCGATGCAGATGCTCTTGGACATGGCGGAGTTCTCCTTCAGGTGTGGCAAGGCAGGAAGGGGTGCCAGGGCGCGGCGCGTACGGTCGCATCCAGCGAGAGAAGGACGGGCCGTCATTCACGTCGACGACGTCGTACAAGCTGGACAGGCCGCGCACGGCGCCCTCATAGGCCTTCTACGAAACCGTGCGGTCGAGAGGCCAGCGGGGATGCATCCCGTCGTGCTGGTCCCTGAGGTCCAGCAGTGCGGGCGCGGTCTCCCCTCCGCATCCGTGATCGAGTGGAGTGGGGCCGGACGGCTCTACACGGCAAACTGGTCACGTGGCAGAGGGTGGCCGGGGTGAAGGGCGCAGTGTCTGGCCATCGCTGGTCGTCCTGTCGTGGGGTCAGATGAGGTCGAGGGTGGGCAGCAGCCCCCACCCTTCGTGGGGCAGATACCGGGTGCTCTCTCCGTCGGTCCAGCCCCAGGTGTAGGTGAAGTGGTGAAACTGGGGGGTGAGTTTGACCTTCATGTGAGTACGCCAGCCCCAGAGCCTGTCTCTCTTGATGTCCGGGTCGGTCACGGTCATCTGGACGCCGAGGTTGCTGACGACGTTGTCGCCGACTTGGACGCGTTCGAGTAGGGCGGCTTCCACATAGACCTTGGCGTGGTGGAACTGTGTGTCGAAGGCGCTCCGACGCTTGATGGCCAGGTGCGTCTGTCGGGTTGCTCTCCCGTCGGCGACCGTGCCGTGGAGGCTGAGGAGTCGGCGGTAGTTGTGGAGGTATGCCGCGCGTTGGGCGGCGGGGTGCTCGGGCGTGGAGAGCATGTCGGTGACCTCCAGGCGGAGGGTGTCGAAGACGTCTGCCCGGTGGAGGCAGAGGGCGACGTCGGCGCCGAAGGGTGTGGTGTAGACGCGCTGCACGGTGGATCGGGCGCGGTGGGGACCCTGGACGGTGCGGCCGAGCCAGGGGGAGTCGGAGACGGGGTGGAGTTGGGGTTGCGTGAAGTGCGGGTACGGGTCGACCTCGTCGGTCGGCAGCGGTGGCACGGGCTCGGCCTCCTTCGGGCGCTATCGCGGGCGGACGGCGAGGTCGGAGGTCGTGCCACCCCAGACAGAGCCGATGAACTGGGCCAAGGCGTCTCCCCACTCGCTCATCTCACCGTCGGTGTGGGGTGTTCCGAAGTCGGGCAGGACGAACGAGGGCACGAGCCGGTCGGCGCCCTCGCCTGTGCAGTCCTCGACCATCAAATCCCCGGTGGGGCCGTCGCCGTCGCCGTCGGCGTAGAGGCGCAAGGACACCCGGCCATCGGTGGTGAAGACCACGCCCCAGGCGCCGAGGAATCCAGGCTTGGCGGCCCACCCCTTGCCCAGAGAGAGCGCGGCGGCGTCGGCGTAGTCCGCGATGCAGTAGCTGTACTTGTCCCCCGGGGCGAAGTCGTCGCCACCGTTCCCATCGGCCTTGCGTAGCTCCGCGTCCTGCTCCGAGTCGTGCCCCTGGCACCCAGTGTCTGTGTCGGTGTGCTCCGCGGTCCAGGCATCGGCCGCTTCCTGGGCTCCAGCGGCACGGAAGACACCAGCCAAGGCGTCAACCTCTTTGCAAGTCAGGGCGGGTACGACTTCCTCACCGGTGGCCGCGCTGCTCCACACGCTGGCGAAGTGGGCAACGGCATCGGTGGCACGGACGGGGTCCGGTTTCATCCTGGGCATCGGGTGTTCTCCGGTCGTGGTTGGGCCCGGTCTGCTCTCGCCAGGCAGCAGACTGGACGGGCGGGAGGGCTGCCCGCCCGTCCAGCGGTGGGGTGGCTCAGGTTGCGCGGAGGGCGAGCGGACGGTCTCGATCGTGCGCGGGTTGTCTGCTCAGCGACGTGGGCGCGGATGTGGCGACTGTTCGTGACGGTCCTGTTCGTCGCGCCGCCGGAGGTCAGATCTGGTCGCGGAGATCAGTGTCGTCGTAGGTGTCCTTTGCGACATCAATCCAGCCCGTGCGGTCCCCATCGCGAAGCTGGAGCTGCCAGCGGCCCTTCTCATACCGCTTCCCGGTCTCCTTCCGTCCGACATACTCCTTCTTGCAGTGCTCGGTCGGCTTGCTGCCCGTAGAAGAGCCGGAGGAACCCGACGTTGTGCTGCCGTTGCTTCCCCCAGACGTACGCGGCTTGTCGTTGTGACGGCTTCCGCCACTCGACCTACCGGTGTTGCCCTTTCCGGACCCGCCGGACGTGGTGCTCCTTCCTCCGGCGCTTCCTCCTGTGTAGGCGGGCACGGACATGGTGAAGGCGCTGGTGTGGGTGCTCGTGCAGCGGTCTCGGTAGACCTTCTTGTACTCCTTGACCCATCGGCCCGCCTGGGCGTGCTTCTTGATGACCCTGCCGTGCTCGACGGGATCTTCACCGCTGGAACAGGAGGTGAGGGCGAGTGCTGCGGCGACGGTAGAAGTGATGGCGAGAGTTCGGACGTTGGGCATGACGAATCTCCTAGGCATGGGGGATGCGCTCGTCTGCTACAGGTGCGATGCGCGAGCCGCGTGTGACACGGGGGCCGAGCCCTTCTCGTGAGCATCACATTACATTCTGTACTTCCACTACGCAACACCGTCGATGTTCCTCTTGCCTCCCGGCTGTCCGTTCCCTGTTGAAGTCGACTTCCGCGCGACCTGATCGATGGACTGGCCAGTACCCAGAGTGCTGGCCAGTTCCAGAGCGCCCCTGAAGGTGGGATGCTGCCGACGGATGCAACCGCATAGGCCAATCCTCAAGGGGGAGCAGACCACGTGACCCACGTCCGTATCCGCAGGGGTGATGGCCCCTTGATGAAGACCATCAACCTGCTCGGGATCTTCATGCCGGTCATCTTCGGCGCGATACTCCTCGGGCGATGGATGGCCTCTTGACCAGCCCGGCTCACTCACATCTATCCAGTGCCGGAGAGCTCTGACCGCTGCCAGGACGAGCCGGTCACTGGCTGTCCCAGCAGAACTGACCGGCTGCTGGGCTGCGTTGCGCACGGCTGGCCGCAGGGACGATCACTTGCCGGGCCGCTCAACTCGCCATGCTGAAGGGCGTCTTTCAAGGTCCCGGACGATACGGATGCCGCCCTCCGCCCCCGGAGACACGTGGAGAGCGGGCCGGAGAGTGTGCAGGTCGGGCCGTGCGCCGTCGGTCTTCCACTGCCCGCCACGTGAGCGCGGGCCAGGCCCTCCCGGACATCCTGAACGCCTTGCGTCTCCACCCCGCCCTCATCACCGCTGTCCGCCTCCGGGGGTGTCCGGGCCGCGGCTCCCTGCCCGCTGTGCGGGGATTCCCGCCTGCTTGCGGACACGGTCGCGGAGACCTGAGCGGTCCGGGACAAGGTCCTCGTCCGGCCGGGCCGCCTCCTGCTGGGCCTCTGGTTCCTCCTGGACGGTGCGTTCTGGTTTATCAGGCAGGCGCCAGTCCGGCAGGCGAGGGGCACCTCGGTGAGGCGCGATCGACGGCGCTGCTTGTGTCCACGCTGGCGGCCGCTCGCCTGCGGGCGGCCAGCCGAGGGCCGGCGCGGCAGGCGGCTCACTCGTGTTGCCGGAGCTCGCCTTGGGTGTGGTGCACGGCCTTGGCCCAGGGGGGTGGCTCATCGCCCGGAGCTCCCCTCGGAATTGAGGCTGGGCACGAGAGCCAGGCGGGGGCGGCTCCCCCGCGGCGCTCGGGCGGACTGTGCGGGCTGGCGCCGGGGGGCTGGGCGGCGGTCCTGGGCGATGAGGGCGAGCGCTTCGTTGACGTGTTCGTCGAAGGTGTTGGGCATGGATGCGGTCCTCATGGTCGTGCTCGCGGGCAGCGTCAGTGGAGCCCTGCGGAGCGACGCGTCGGGTGGGTCAGGGCTGCCTGGCGTCGGCTGCGGCGGGGACGAGGAGGCCGTTGCCCAGTTGCGCATAGCCGTCGCTCCGGTCCAGGCCGAGTGGTTCGTCCAGGGGCAGTGGTGTGGTGGTGAATGCCGGGGTGGGCAGCAGGATGGCGGGCTGGGCCGGGGGAGACCGTTGCCGACGGCTACGGCCTCGTCGAAGTGGTCCAGACCGGTCGCGGCGGTGTCACGGGTGACTGCCTGGGCCTTGAGCACCCGGGGCAGCCATTCGTGCTGGGTCTGCAGGAACCGCTTCGCCCGCTTGTTGCCGATGTTGAGCGCGCTGGCGCACTTGTTGATGCCCCAGGCAAAGGCGCCGTCATCCCCGCGGGGCACGGTCTCGACGAAGGCAGCCATGACCTCGTCGTCGGTCTTATGGTCAGGCTGTGCTGACTCATCGCCGGTGTCGTCCCCATTCGGGTGCGGCCGCGGCTCACTGGTGTCGTCGCTGACACCGTGGGTGTGCTCATCCACATCCATCCCCCCTCCGAGCTGCGGATTTCCCGCCGTGTCCGGGTGGGATGGGGCCGAGGTATGGGGTGCTGCATCTCGCGAGGGGATGGACGGGATACTGCCGATCAGGGTGCCGCGCATCTGCTCGTATGCCCTGGGAGTGCGCAAATTCATCCCCGCCATGTCGCCCTGGAGCACCCGCATTTGCAGGCGGGCAACGACCTGTTCCAGAACGTGGGGGTCGGACCATCCCACCCGCTCGCCGGCACTCTGGGAACGGGTGTCGGCATGGACCTCGGCCAGCCGGTATGCCCATCGACTCATCCTGCTCGCCCGCTTGACCCCTTCCTGCGCACGGCGTAGTCGGTACCAGTGGATCGCGGCGCGAGAGATGCGGACTCGTGCGGTGGCGTCCTCCTGGGACAGGTTCTGCCGGGCAGCAAGGAGCAGCGCGACACGGAGGGCCTCGACGGGGTGGAGCAGCCGTACCAGAGCGATACGGCGGTCGGGGCGCCCGTGTTCGGTGCGGGCCGCGCGGCGTTCCTCGAACGAGCCGAGTTCCCAGAGCACGGCAGCCAGGACAGGCCACACGGCGCGTACGGCGCATCCGAGGAGGGATGCGGCTTCGGAGGCGGAGAAGACGGCGCTGATGCCGGCGAGGATCCAGAACAGCGCTCCGGACAGGCCCGGTCCTTCTCCTGCGCGGGCGCGGCGGCGTGCTCGGCGTCCGCAGACCATGGCGGCGACGTCCAGGGCGACGAAAGGCAGCAGGTCGAACGGGGTGGTCAAGCCCATCTGGTGGCGGCCGACCCTGCACAGTCCGGTGGCTGACAGGGCTGCCGCGGCCGCGGCGATGACGACGGTGAGGATGTCCTCGACGCGTCGGCCGCGCCGGTCCGCAGCTGCGGCGCGCTCGTGGTGGGTGAGCTTTGCGAGGGCGCGCGTGTGCCGTCGGAAGGCGATCGCCGGTCCGAGGGCGAGGACGAGCGTCCCCAGGACGAACTGCCAGCTGCAGAGCAGTTCGGCCACGGCACCGCCGTGGGGGACGAGGTAGGGCATCACGGGGAATCCCTCCGGGCGAGGAAGCTGGCCGTCTCGGCGGCACGGGAGCGCAACTGCTCGTCACTCAGCGGTGCTGGAGCCTTGGGTATCCAGTCCCGGTAGGCGTCGCGCTCGAGGGTGACCTGGCGGAGCTGGGCCAGGAGCAGCACGGTGAGGGGGTGGATGCTGGGTGCCTGCGCACCAGCCGGGACCAGGACGGGCAGGAGGAGGGTGCCGTCACGGCGGGCGAGGGAGCTGACGAGGGCGTGGGCGAGAGCGCGCTCGTCGCCGGCGGAACTCATGCCTGCTCCGTCCAGCCGGTGGTGAGGCGGTGGGCCGCGAAGAGTGCGTCGCGTCGGCGGAGCGCATCAGCGATCGCCAGGCGGTTCTTCTGCCTCTTGCAGGCGGGGACGGATCCGCCGAGGTACTGACCGGCGAGCCGCTGCACCTCCGCCGACGCGGCAATGCGGGCCCGCTGCTCATCGACGGCACGTTCGTCTTGGGTGCGGGCTGTGGTGAGCCTGTCGAGCTCCGCCTGCTGTCGGCGGTCGAGCTCTTCGGGCACCAGGCCGCCGCGGATCCCGATGGTCTCGTCGTCACGCAGCGCGAGCTCGGTGCACGCGGCGCGCACCGGGCACACGGTGCAGTGGTCGCGGACGGTACGAGCTCGACGTCGGTGCCAGTCCTCGTCCGGTTCGCCGTCCTCCTGGTAGAAGTCGTTGACGTCCGGCCGGACCGCGTGGCACACCGAGTACGTGAGCGCGCGCTGCAGTTGAGGGGCACGCAGCTGCTGGGCGATGAGGTCGCCGTCGGGGCCGGCGAGGTATCCGTCGACGACGAGGGTGTCGACCGGATCGGTGCCCGCGATGTACTGGGCAATGGTGGCTTCGGCCGTTTCGCAGGTCTGGCTCGGGGCCGGCGGCGGGTGGGCTGCCATCATGGTGTTCACGCGATCTCATCTCCTGTGACGGGTGTCGTGAGGCGCGTGTCGCGGTCTCCGGGAGTACCAATCCCGGAGGCCGCACGCACCTTCTGGCCTATCTGACATAGTCCAGTTATGCCAGATAGTGCACTGCAACTGTGGATCACGTCAAGAGTGAGGAACTCCGATGAGCGAACCGCGCTGGCGGGTGAGGCAATATGTGCCCATGACGTCCCCTCAGCCGCACGAGCGCGCCGCCGCGGATCTACGCGGCGACATCCAGCGCGGCACGTTCACCGCCGGCGAGCAACTGCCGGGCGGGCGCGAACTCGCAGAGCGGTACGGGGTCTCACGCGTCACGATGGGCAAGGCCCTGGAGAGCCTGCGCCTCGAAGGCTTCGTGGATATGGCGCCACGCCGCAGGGCGAGAGTGCTGCAGCCGGCCCTCCCGATGGAGGCGCAGCTGCACACGGACGGCCTCCTCTGGCCGATGGACTCCGGTGAGCGCGGCTACAACGACCTCCAGACCGGCAGCCGCGGCGTAGACCCCCGCGCGACGGAGTCGCTCGACCTCAGGCCGAGCGCGCCGCTCTTCGTCCGGCAGTCCGTACTGCTGCACGACGACGCCCCGTGGGCCATCCAGATTCTCTTCACCCCGAAAGCGCTGAAGGTAGGCGCCATTGGTCAGGCTGCCACCATCGGGCCGTACACCGACGGCCCCCTGAGGCAGGAGGCGGACTACACCAGCCGCTGGTCGGCGCGTTCGGCCACACCGGAGGAGCGCGGCCTCCTCCGGGCGCAGGCTGGCGCATCCGTGATGGAGATCCGAAGGATCGGCTTCACAGAAGAACGACCCTCTTCATTCCTTCTGACGGTAGTTCGGGCGGATAGGGTAACTATCGTCACATGAAACGGCAGTTAGGCCGTATCGCTCTCAACTATGCCTCTGCGCGGCATCTTTCAACGCTCCGGAGACAGTCAAACGGCAACGGTCCTAATGCGTGTGCTCGCCGCCTCCCAGGGGATAGGCTGGCTTCCGCTTGATCCACTACGCCTCACCCCCGGAACCCAGGCGCACAGCGTCAGTCAGGGCCCGGTGAACCGAGAAGGCGGTTTCCTGATGACCAGCACCGTGCAGTTCCGGACGCCGAGCGGGCTTCGCGCGGCGTGCGTGTCGCTGCTGCGGATGCCTCCCGTGCCCGGCTCGGCGCGCACGGCAGTCCCCCTCGGAATGGGGAGTTGATGATGTCGTAGAAACTGCCGGGCGGGCGCCTCTAGCAAGGCCGCTCCTCGCCCTCTCCGCCGGCTTCGGAGTTTGCGGCTCCTCTGCCGGCCGTCACCGCTCAGTCCCGGGTTAGCGGCCCGTTCCGAGCGAAGGCCAGACCGAATCGGTCCGGCAATTCACTGCCCTCCAGCAGCAATCCCCCGAAGGGGATTTGTCGTTTCCCGGGGCGACCCGGGAGAACGGGGTCCATCTTGCAGTACAGCCATGCCCTTTGTCAGCTCGGACGCCACCCGCACGCAGCGTTCGCCACCATCTTTCGCCCGTACGTGACGACATCGCCACGTCGCGTGTCCGCTCTCACGGCCTGTGCCGCGTTCGGAGTGCAGCCCCGCTCCCCCTTGACCAGATCTGCGCCCCACCCCTTGACCCGCGGTGTCGCCCCCTCGTCCACGGAGCCCCTGCATCGGCCGCACCCGGCTCTGGTCAAGAGGGTTGGCCGCGGTCTCGGGCCCGCCCTTGACCGGCAGGCCGCAGATCCTTCGGGGATTTCCACGGTCGAGCTGTCACACCGACGGATTCTTCGACACCCGTAGCAGCTGAAGGCCCTGTTCCCTTCAGCTTCCGTCCAAGTGCCTCTGGCCAGATCCCAGATCGCGCGTCCCTCAGGGATGCCGTCGAGACCCAGCGCGCCCACGTCGCCGCTCCGCGGCACCGGTGCGCCAGGAGAAGCGTGCCCAGCACAGCACTACCCACCCATCCGCCGCCGGCGGGCACGGCCGTGCGCCCGCCGCGCCGTCAGCGGGTCAAGGTGCCCCTGCGCCTGATCATCACCGCGCAGTACGCCGACGTCGCGGTGAGCGTGTACGTGAAGATCGCTGCCTTGGCTTCCCGTCCTGAAGGATGCACGGCAGCGACGGTGACCATCGCGGACTACCTCGGCCTGTCCAAGGCCTCGGTGGAACGCGGCATGACGCTGCTGCGGCGGCCCGGTCCCGACGGTGTCGTCGAGCTGTCCTCGACCCGTCGTTCCCTGCCCGGCGGCTCAGGCACCTCGGCCCTGCGCCGTGTCCGGCCTCTATCGGCGACCGAACGGTTCATCTGGATTCCGGTCGCCGCGGCCGAGGACCTCACCCCGCGACAACTGCGGGCCTATGCACTCATCGCGTACGCCCAGGTCCAGGGAATCCCCCTGGCGGAGTCGGAGATCGCAGGGGCACTGCACCACCACAGTGGACGCCGGTCCGGCCAGTCGCTGACCGCCGCAGCTGCGGGCGAGATCGTTGACGAGCTGGAAGCCACACGCTGGGTCACGGTGGAACGTCGGGCCGGTGCACGCGGGCGCCACCGGTTCATCGCCCACGACATCCCGTCCGACCCCTCTGCAGCGATGGCCTGTGGACAACCGGCCTTGCCTGCGTCTTTGCCCGCCGCCACCTCCTGGTCTGGTGAGGGATCGGGTTCGCCGGTTGATGCGGGATCGCTCGCGTTCAAGGAAGAACCTAGAACTGACCGACCTGATGACGAACGCGCGCTCCCCTCATCCGCCGTAGGCGAAGTACAGGTAAGTGAAGTTGTGAAAAACCGCCGCGACAAGCCGCGGCACCCCAGATCCGAGAGCGAGTTCGCGCTGCGCGCGGATGCCCACAAGCCCCCCTTGACCAGTTCCTCGGCCACCCCCTTGACCAGCCGGTCGCGGGCGGCCTACTCCGGACCTGAGCTCACCATCAGCGCGCGCATCCACACCGTCCTCGAGCCCGTGCACTGGCTCTACCGGCAAACCACCGTGTACGTGCAGCGGCGCATCGCTCGAGAGGTCGGCCGTCAGCTGCGCTCAGGCATCGACGACGCACGCCTTCGGCACCGGCTGACGAGCCGGTTTGCCCGCACCATGAGTGACGAGATCAAGGATCCTGGCCGGTGGATCCTTGGCGTTGGCCTGCCCCGTTGGGGCTGCGGAATCCACGACTGCGAAGCTGGCGTGCTGTGGAGCAGTGGACGTCGATGCTCGGTGTGCGAGGAGATCGTCCGAGGGCGCCGCGCCGCCGCGCCGCCTGTCCCCCAGCCACGGCCTTTCCCCGCCGGTGTCGGTCCGGCTGAGCCTCCTGCCCTTCCCCGCGGCACGTGCCGAGGATGCGGATGCTCTGTCCTTCAGGTGCACCGCGCATGTGAGGACGGGCTGTGCCGACTCTGCCGGGAAGAGCAGACCGATGCACCCACGGCTGCCTCAGTGCCTCCGCAAGGACCCGCAGTGTGCACCGGATGGGACGGCACAGGATGCACTCGCCCGGCGCTCGGCGCCTCCGAGTTCTGTGTTCGGTGCCGATCCCGGCATATCGAATGCCATGCATCGTGAGCCGATGCTGCGCTGCCAGATGACGATGCCCCGCATCACTCGGACAGTGCAGCATCGGCTCAGGGAGCTGGTCATCCGGCCCTGCCCACACCGCCGTTGCTGGATGCGACTCGTGCTCGGCCAGCCTGTGGGGCAGCCGCCGAGCCCGCAGCCGTGTCCCCTTGACCAGGATTCCGTGGCCCAAGCGTTTCCCCTTGACCAGACGCGTGGTCAAGGGGAAACGCGTTGCCCGAGACTCTGCGACTCGCGGGAGTCTCGCTCCAGCTCAAGACGAGGCGGCAGCAGTCAAGTAGTGCTTGTGTCTCACAGGACGACGAACGGGCGGGGAGGGCCGCCTACCGCAGGGAGAGTGCTGGTGCGGGTGCCCGGCCGGAGGTCAGCGGCGTCATGCCCCAGTGCATGACCTGACGCTGGCAGTCAGATCTGCGCCTCAGCGTGTGCACGGGCACCAGCGTCCCGGGCATCGCGCTGTCCCTTCGGATGCAATGCAGTGACCACGCCAAGCTGCTGCATCCGATGCGCGGCACTCGATGCACGGTGCACTGGGCCAGGCCGCCGGTGTGCTGCACGGCATCCGATGCAGCACACCGGCTGCCTGGCCCGCACCACGTGATGCAGTGCATCGCATCGTCTACCCGATGCACTGCATCCAGCTTCGAGTGCAGCACACCCGAGGCTGATACAGATACGCGCCCCTCTGCGGTGCACGTCCCCCTGCCGGGGCTTGCCGTCGCAGACGACTTGGGTCGTCCGAGTCCGTGGAGGGAGGGCGTCATTCGCGGCGGTCGCACTTGCCCCGCAGACCTGACGGAGCGCACTGCGGCCTTGCCGCTTCCCTTGACCACGATGGCGGACTCCGCCTGGACCATGTCTGCGGCAGTGCCTGTTTCCCCTTGACCAAGGGGCTGGTCAAGGGGAAACAGGCACTAGAGAAACGAGCGCGCGCCGGCGGTGAGACGGGCCTCGAAGCAGTAGGTCGGGGTGCACCCGCCCGCCCGATGCCATCTCCCCTGCAGTGCAGTTGCGCTCAGACGCTCGCAGCACTCTGGCGTCGAAGCAAAGCACTACCTCTGGGTGCACCGTGCAACGCAGCAACCCGTGCCGCCAGCCCACTAGGAACTCAACTCCGGCACCGGCCCAGCGGCGTACCTGCTCGATCAGAGCGCGTCCGGCATCGCATCGCGTGCTCCGGTGCCTGGTGGCGTCCGGCATCGCATCGCGATGCGATGCCGCACACCGTGCATCCAATGCGAGCGGGGCGGTGCTGATGCAGCGCATCCACATTGAGCCGTGCCAGTGCCACAGGCACCCATCGGTGCAGTGCGAATGCGGCACTCATCCGACGCGACGGCATCGGAGCGGCTGTGCACCTTGACCGCCCGTCCCGTCCCACCCCTTGACCGCCCTCCCCTTGCCCAGTTGGTCCGCCGGATACCCGGGGCCGGTTTCCCCTTGACCGCGCAGGCTCGGCATCGCCGTCAGACCGCGGTCAAGGGGGGCCTCGGGAGTGTCAGCGCCATCGAGACCAGATGGCGCGAAAGGACGGACACGGACGTGGCCACCACACAGCACTCCCCGGCATTGGACTCCTCCGAGTCCGTGACCCGCTACACCACGATCACCCTGATGAACCGCGACTGGGACGTACTGTGCCGCGACCTGCGCGCCGCCGACCAGGTCGCCCTTTGGGCCGGAGAGCACCCGGAGCTCGCTGGCGCCGCCAGCCCGCAGGACGTCGTCGACAAGATCTCCGAGTACCACCGCCGCGGCGACTCCGACAGCCACGACCGCGTAATGCACCTCTTGGTCGAGCGGGCCAGCGGAGTCGGTTCCGACAGCCACCTCGCATGGCGCCTAGCGGTGCGAGTCCTGCTGCCCAAGGCGGTCTTGATGGCCAAGACCCAGCGGCGGACCGGATTGCCGTGGGACGACGTCTGCGCAGCCGTCTTCGGCGCCGCCTACGAAGTCGTGCGTACCTACCCGTTGGACCGGCGGCCCCGACGCATCTTCAACAACCTCGCCCTCGACACCCTGCAGCTGGCCCGGCGCACTCTCGCCGCCTACGTCGACGACGTAGAGGAGGTCCGGGAGTTCGCAGCCAGTGTCGCGCCGCTCGCAGAGGCCGAGTGCCACACCCGCTACGCCCACGTCGTTGCCAGCGAGGAACCGAACACCCCGCACGACACGGCCGAGCTCGCCGACTTGCTGATGCGTGCGGCACAGATGGAGCTCGTCGACGCCGACGCGCCGGCGCTATCCCGTCACGAGACGCGGACGGAAGTCCTCGAACTTCTGCTGTGGGCCGTGGAGATCGGGGCGTTGAGCGAGACCGAGGCACAGCGCATCACCCGCTACTACCTGTCCGCCTCAAGTCGCCCTGAGCAGCAGCACATGACCACCAGGTCCATGGGCCAGGAGGGCGCGCTACTGCGGCAGCACGCCAGCCGTGCCGTGCGGACGCTACGCAGGAAGACGGACCTCGGCCGGTACCTGGCCGCCGCCTGAAATTCCGCCGAAGCCGCGAGAAAGAAGCTCCGCCGAGCTGTCACACCGCGCACGACTTCGGCACCTGTAGCAACCGAGGGCCCCGCATTAGCGGCGCCGCCGTTCCGCAGACCCGCCACTACCCCCCTTCTCAACTCCGGGAGAACCGACGTGCCCACGATGCCCCCGGCCGCCACCGGCCGACAGCTCCTCGACGCTGACGAGGCCCGTGTAGCGCGGGCCTCGCGCGACCTGACCAAGATCGCCGCTGCCCTGGTGAGCCGGCCAATGGACCGCGACCTGCACGAGCAGATGCGTTCCTTCCTGACGCGTGAGTCCGAGCCTGCTCTTGCGTCGTGGGATGTCTTGCTCGCCCGAACTCCCGACGAGCTCAAGGAACGTATCTCGACCGTTCTGACCGCTCAGGCCCTGCAGAGGACCTCGTGAAGCGGGCACGGCGGCAGCGGAAGACCATCACGAAGCCGGCGGAGTCGGAAGTCTGGGACGAGGAGGTCGACGAGCCGCAGGAGGCGCCGGCGGCCGAGCCAGTTGAGACCGGGTGGAGGACGAGCACAGCTCATCTGTCCGGGATCACTCGCCTCGTCCGCCTCGGTGTGTGGGCGCTTGTTGCCTCCGGGCCCGTCCTTGGGATGACAGCTTTCGTCACCTCATCCGGCCCTGCCCAGGAGGCCGCCAAGACGGCCGCCGCCCCGTCTGCGGCTTCACCCGTGGGTCCGGCCGGCTTCGCCGAGTTGTTCATCTCGGCTTACCTGCAGGCCGGTCGGGGCACCGAGCGCGAGCTGGCGCCGTACTACTCGGGCTCCGTCGCGCTGTCGGTAGAGCCCGGCGCCCGCACGGCGACACAGGCGACAGTAATCGCGTCCCGGGAAGCCCAGCCTGGCTACTGGTCGATCACCGTGGCCGCCGATGTCAGCGCCCAGGATGACAAGGGGAAGACGAAGCGCCTGGGCGTGCAGTACTTCCGCGTCGGCATTCAGGCCACAGGGCCCACGGGAGCAGGCGGCACGGCGAAGTCGTCCACAGCCACGACGGGCTACGCAGCGACGTCCCTGCCGGCGCAGGTGGCCGCGCCCACCGCGATCAAGCCCGGCGCTCTGGCATACGAAAGCGACCGCGGATCGAGTAACGCAGACCCGGCGGTCGATACCGCGAACGGCTTCTTGGCCGCATACCTCACCGGCACGTCCGAGCTGGACCGCTATGCCTCCCCCGGTGCGCGTCTGAAGGCCATCAGTCCGGCACCGTACGCCACGGTCAAGGTCACCGGTGTTCAGGACGACTCCACCAGCACCACTCAGCAGAAGGTGCCCGCCGACGGCACGGTGCTGCACCAGCTGGTCCAGGTCGATGCCACGGACCAGGCAGGCCGGCCGGTCTCGCTGAGCTACGCGCTCACCCTCAAGTCCCGCGCCAGCCGCTGGGAGGTCGCGTCCGTCGATGACGCCCCGGCCATCAGCGCAAGCAGCGCGCCCACCACTGCGCCACACACCACCCCCGACTCCGACGCCGCGACGGCCACGTCCTCGCCGTCGGCTTCCTGAAGAAGAAAGAGGAACCGTTCATGCACACGCTGGCCAACCCCGACCACGTAGTCCTCGCTGGCGACGTCCTCGACTGGGCCAACACGAAGACCGGCCAGATCCGCACGCTGGTGCTGACCGTGGCTGGCGTCATGGCGATCTTCGCCGTGCTCATGGCTTGGTGGAAGACCCGCTCGTTCGTCGGCACCCTCGTGGCCTTCGTCCTGGCTGCCCTGGTGCTGTGGGGCATCAGCAACCTCGCGGTCCTTAAGACCAAGGTCGGCAGCGAGATCGACGACGCTGCTCCCTCCGTGTCCGTCGTCCACGTCACCGGTGACGCGCCCGTGCTGGCGGGCCAGGGCTGGCGGGTGTCGTGAGTGCGTCGGAGGAGGAGCTGATCGGGCACTCGTATACGCGAGCCCGGCGGCATCCGCTTGTCATCGGCAAACTCCCGGGAGCCGGGCGGCTCCCGGGAGGGCCGTACACGATCACCCAGGTCATGACGATGGTGATCACCTTCGGGCTTCTGGTGATGACCAGGGACCTGTGGGCGGTCTTCGGCGCCATGAACTTCGTACTCATGGTCTTGGTGCCGTGGGGCATGGCCTGGGCTCTGCGGTTCGCGCGCCTGGACGGCCGGGACCCGGCCCGCGCGGTGCGCAGTCTGCTCATCTACTCCTCCACTCCGCCCCAGGGCCGGCTGGCCGGTAAGCCGCAGCGGGTCTCCCGAACGCGACTGGCGACCGCCACCTGCACGGTGCGCGTCCGGTCCACCGAGCGGTCGGCCTCGGCGTCGGCCCCGGTCCGGGCTGCGAAGCCTGCACCCGCGCTGGTGCGCAAGACCCGTCCAGCCCGGTCGTCCGGCCCGGCGGGCGCGGCACGGTCGGCCCCCAAGACCGGGCTGCAGTCTCTCCTCGCTTCCCTCGACGAGCGCTGACCAGCGGCTCGCCACCACCGGCACAGAAAGCAGAACGCCATGCGTCTCCCCGTCCGGCACATCAGCGGCCACCTGATCTGGACCACCGCCGCCACCGTGTGGGCGGTGTGGCGGGTCGACACCGAGAACTACACCCACGCCAGCAGGTCGACGAAGCGTGAGCGCCTGGACTCGCTGGAGGCGCTCTTCAAGAGCCTTCGGGGCGAGGCGCTGCTGCTCAGTCTGTGTCCGAGCGTTGATGCCGCGTCGGTGGTCACCCGTATGACCGCCGGTGTCGACCTCGACCAGTCCCCCGAGTACGTGGACCTGTCGCTCAAGATCCTGGATCAGCTCCAGGATCTCGAGCTGACCGGCCGCGTCGACTTCCTCGCCGTGCCTCTGCCCCACCTCGACTTCAAGCAGAGCTCCCGGGCTGTCATGTCCTCCCTGCAGGCCGAGGTCATGGGCACCCTCGGGCTGCCGGTCGGGCCCATACCCGTGTCCGAGGAGCGCGCGCGGCTGGAGCAGGCCACCCGCCTGTCCGCTGGCTGGCCTTCCGGCATCAAGATGCGGCCGGCCACCGAGGCCGAGATCCTGTGGGTCTACGGGCACAGCGCTCGGCGCGGTTTGAGCGAGCCGCTGCTCCCCGAGGACGGAGTCCCGCGGGCCTTGCGCGGCCGCGGTCACACCGTGACCGCCCACACCCAGGTCATCCTGGACGAGGGCGGCCGCGGAGACCGGCCTTCCCGGGGCCCGACCAACCCCTTCAAGCGCCGCTACCTGCGCGCCACGTCCGAACACGGCGACTCCTACCAGGCGTTCTGCGTGCTCTCGGAGATGCCGGAGGCCTTCCGTTTCCCGGGGTCCGAATACTTGGCGGCGCTCGATGACTTCAGCTTCCCCGTCGACTGGGCCGTGCGCCTCCATGTGGAAACCGGCTCCAAAGCCGAGCCCAAGAGCCGACGCCAGCAGCGCGAACTCGCCCACCAGCGCGGCGAGTACGACGGCGAGACCTCCGGCGTGCCCGCCTCGCTCGACAAGGCGAGTTTCGCCCTCGACGAGTACCGCGACCGGCTCACCGCTTCCTCGACCGAGGTCGAAATCCGCGCGACCGTCGCCGCCTGCGTCTGGGGCACGACCGCCGAGGAGGTTGACGAGAAGGCCACGTCCCTGGCCAACCACTTCGGCGGCAACGACTACACGCTGGTCCGGCCCACCGGCGACCAGGTCGCGCTCTTCCACGGCATGCTGCCCGGCACCAAGGTGCCCCGGCCGATGCTCGACTACACCCAGTACCTCCTCGCACGTGACTTTGCGATGAGCATGCCCTTCTGCGGGGCCGGCCTAGGTGACGACTCCGGCAGCCTCTTCGGCCTCCAGCTCAACGGCGGTGGCGTACGCCCGGTCCTCGTGGACTTCTCCCACGGCCCACGGGTCAATGCCAGCGCTAGCGCCGCGTTCGTCGGCGAGCTCGGATCCGGGAAGTCGGTCGCGATGAAGTGCGCGATGTACTCCATCCTCACCACCGGCCACCGGGCCGGACAGAGGAACTCCCGCGGCCGCGCCCTGGTCATCGACCGCACTCCGCAGCAGGAATGGTCCCGGTTCGCGAGCGCCTGCCCGGGCACCACCCAGATCATCAACGTCGACGAAGACGCCGGTGTAAGCCTCGATCCCCTGCGGGTCTTCCGCGGTCCGCGCGCCGCCCGTTACACAGAGTCCTTCCTGACCCCGCTCTTGGACATCGGATCGATGAGCGTCGCGGGCATCACCCTCGCCGAGGCGATCGAAGCCACCCGGCTCGGGCCTCAGCCGAGCATGACCGCGCTGATCGACACCCTCGCCGACCGAGCCCGCACCCTGGACCCGGAGGAGCCGAACGACGCCGCGGTGCGCGCCGCCGCCTCCGAACTCGTCCGCAAGCTGCGCTCTTTGGCCAAGAAGGACCTCGGCCGCGTGATCTTCGACCCCACCCTGCCGGTCGTACGGATCACGGCCGCCGACAGCATCGTCTTCGCCGTCGACCGTCTGGGACTACCCACCAAGGAGGAACTCTCCGAACACCGACTGCCTTCACTTGAGGTCGAGAAGCGCTTCGGCTGGCGGCTGATGTATCTGATGACAGCGCTGTGCAGGGAGATTGCCTTCGCCGACCCGAACGAGTTCGCGGGCGTCTTCCTCGACGAGTGCTGGTGGCTGACGGCATCCGCTGAGGGCTCTGGCCTCCTGCTGGAGTTGATCGCGGACGGCCGCAAGCACAATGCCGGCGCCTTCGCGGGCTCGCACGACCCGTACGACATCGGCCCCAAGTCCGAGGTCGGCGACAAGATCCGGGCGCTGCTCTCCCACATCTTCGTCTTCCGGCACCGCAGCAAGACGCTCGCGGCTAGGTGCCTGGAGTTCTTGGATCTGGACCCGGCCGACGGCGAGATGGTCAAGGTGATCACGGAGAACCTCAGTCCGCTCAACGTGAGCGAGGCCGAGCGCCTTCTGCGCTCCGGCGAGTGCCTGTACCGGGACCTGCGCAAGAGGATCGCCGGGCTCAAAGTGCTGATCCCGGCCGACGAGGACGTCGCCGCCGCGATCTACACCACCCCTGGTCAGGAGCAGGACGCGACCGATGAGGTCGTCGCCGTGGCGGACGGAGCGTTGGCATGAGCCCCTCCCCGCGGAAGATGGCCAGTAGGCGGCGCCTCGGCCTGATCGCACTGCTGCTGGCCCTGTTCACGATGATTCCGGCCCCCGCAGCGTTCGCCGACCCTCCCCCCGCACCCGCACCGAGCACATCAACGACTCCGGGAAAGCCAGCCGACGGTGGCCCCAATGCCAAGGATCTGACGAAGAAGCCGAAAGACGCCAGCGACGGCCTTCTCCAGCCCTTCAACGTCACAGACAAAGAGGGCGTCCCGATCAGCGCCTACACCGTCAAGACAGACACCGGCGGCTGGAAGGACATCGACCTCAAGATCTGGAACATCATCGCCCAGCTGTTCTTCGGCCTGTCGAAGTGGGTTGTCGGCTTCACCTGCTGGCTGGTCAAGTGGGCGCTGAACTTCGGGCTGGCCGACGTCCTGGTCGGACCCGTCGACCAAATCTCCGGCACAATCAAGAACCAAGTCATCGACCGGCTCGGTCTGCCCGGCCTGTTCCTCCTGTTCGCGGGCTTCTACTCGGGCTGGCTGATCCTGTTCAAGGAGCGCTCACGCGGCTTCGCTGAGATCGGCGTGTCTCTGGTGGTCGCCGCGGTGGCCACTACCGTGCTGGTCTCACCCGCCCAGGTCCTGCTCGGCCAGCATGACCAGCCACAGCCGCAGGGTTCGACCATGCTCCTGTCGGACGACGGGTTGTTGGGCAAGGCCAAGGACTTCACCCTGGAGGTCGCCTCCATCGTGCTGGCCGACGACCCGACAACCGCGAAGGGCAGCTCCGATCCGGACAACGTGGCGAAGCCGATCACCGATGCGCTTGTCGAATCGTTCGTCGTCAAGCCCAACCAGCTCATGGTCTACGGGACCACCTTCGACGGCGCCTGTGACAACGCGTTCCGTGAGTTCAAGCTCGCCGAGTACAACCTGAACGAAGTCGGCGGCAACTACTGGGACGCCTTGATCAGTGACTCGATGTACGACACGAAGTTCATCGACTCCCTGAACAAGGCGTCGGACAAGTTCGATGATTCCTGCGGTGACACGAAGCCCAAGGCCAAGCGGGCCTCGGCCGACCTCGCCTTCTCCGCCGTGTTCGTCGCGATCGCCGCCGTCATCGTCGCCATCCTCATGATCCTCGTCACCGGCGGATTCCTCACCGCGCAGGGTTGGTTGGCATTCGAGGCGATCCGCGGCCACTGGGCCCTCGCCGCCGGCATTCTGCCTGGCGGCGGCCGCGCCACGCTGTGGCGCTGGGTCTCCGCGATCACCAAAGCGGTTCTCGGCATTGTTCTGGCCGTCCTCTTCCTGGCCATCTTCATCCTGATCGTCCTCGTGCTGATCGAGGCGGACACCGGCGACGTCCTGGCAGTGAAGTTCATCGTCATCGACGTCACTGCAGTGGCCGGACTGGCGGGCCACAAGCGCATCAAGCAGACGGCCCAGACCATCGCTGTCAACTTGAACCGCAGGCTCGCCAACGCCCGCGTCGGCGGCAGCCGCCGCTCAGTGTTCGCGAGCCCCGGCCGTTATGCCGAGACCGCACCCGGCCTCAAGCAGATGTGGGGTGAGGCCCGCGGCGAGGCGCGGCGTGCTTCCCAGCCGGTCGGCCAGGGACTCAAGGCCGCCCGAAACGCCTGGGTCGGCTCACCCCAGGCCAACCGCAAGGCCAGCCGCCTGCGGTCGGCCGCGCGGGTTGCCACGAACGCCGCAGCTGCAGCGGGCACCGGCGGGGCGAGTGTGGCAGCGAAGGCCGCCGCTCAGCAGGTAGCCAAGCAGACCCTGACGAAGCGCCTCACCACGGCCGCGGCCCACAAGATGTCTCAGACCAGAGGCGGCCGAGCCACGATGGCCACGGGCAAGGCCGCTGCAACCACCGCCAAGTACGGTGCCAAGACAGGCAAGTTCGCATTCATGGCCACCCTCGGCGCGCCGGTGGGTATCCCGCGCGGTGTCGCCGCGACCAAGCGGGGCGCAGCCGCAGCTGGCGCCCGGGCCGAGCAGGTGCGCGACCAGCTCAAGGACGTCAAGCAGCGCACGATCGACAAGAAGGTCCAGGAGGGCAAGGACTTCCGTGACGAGTACGTGCGCAACGTGGTCACGGCTGGCAAGTTCGTTGCAAAGGCCGGCACGAAGGCTCAGGTGAACCTGGGTCTGGCCACGATCCAGCCGGGCCCCGGCTCTTCCGGGCCGCCCGGCCCTCGGGCAGCCGCGATCGCCCCGCCGGTTCCCGGCGCCAAGACGCCACCCCCCACCAAGCCCTCTGCGGCGGTCGCCACCGGGGTGCCGACGATGCCCACCCCGCCCTCCCCGGCACCGCCGGCCCCGGCGAAGCCCGCATCCGCGCCGCCCAAGACCGTTCGGCGCGCCACCCGCCCGGCCGGACCGCCCAAACGGCGGCCGTAAGCACACAGGGCCGGGGCCGCCCTAGGCCCCGGCCGCCCGGATCACCGCACCAGAGCCATCCGACGGGGGACTCCCATGCCCGAAACCGATGCCAAGTCCGCCCGGCAGGGCACGATCGCGCTGTTCGTCGCCTCTGCAGCGATGGCGACCATCGGCGTCTTCCTGCTGTTCGGTACCGGCAGCAGCGAACATTCGGACACCAACGCCGCTGCCCCCACGGCGACCGTCCCCGCGTCTGGCTCCGCCAGCCGCAAGTCCCCCACGCCCCGCGTCCCATCCTCAACTCCCGCGGCGGCGGCCTCGGAACCCGCAGCGCCGAGGGCCCCCCGTACGGTGCCGGGGCCGATGCAGGATGCCGCCCGTGCCTTTGTGATCGCGTGGGCGAGCCACGACGCGCGGCCCGGCGGGGACACGTCGTACGACGACGCCTCCCGGCGCGCTGCCGATCACGCCGCAGGGGAGCTCGCGAAGGATCTACGCTCTCGGTCAGGCGGCAGTGCCGGCACGAGGCAGTGGCTGAGCTGGAAGGCCAACCAGGTCAGGGTTACGGCCGCGGTCGTTCGGGTCTCGCTGCCGGACGGGGCCCCCTCCCTCACCCGGGACTCCGGTTTCGCCCGGGTCCTCTACAAGGTGGTTCAGAAGCCGGGGGCCGGGCCGCCCACTGCGGCACAGCAGCATGTCGCGCTCAAACTCCGACGGGGCGGGGACGGCGCCTGGCGCGTGGTCGGGCTGCCCGATGTCTGAGCAGAGGGAGTCGAAGCTCGGCAGGAAGCTGCTGATCGGTGTCCTGGTCTCGAGTCTGCTCGGCTTCGGCCTGATCTTCGCCGCGGTCCTGTCGCTCACCTCCGCCATCGGTGAGGACAACACAAGCAAAGCCTTGGAGGGCGCGGGCTTTGGGGGCGGGATCGCGGAGAGCGCGGACGTTCCCGACTGGCTGCGGCCCATCATTCTCAGCGCAGTTGCGAAGTACGGATGCAAGGAGGTCACCCCGTCGCTGATCGCCGCCCAGCTCTCCCAGGAGTCGGGCTTTCGCACGAATCCGCCCGACGGCGGTGCCGGGGCACTCGGGATCGCCCAGTTCATCCCAGGCACGTGGGCGGCCGAGGGCATCGACGGCAACAACGACAGCAGGAAAGACCCGCTCGATCCGGAGGATGCTGTTCCGGCGATGGTGTCCTACGACTGCAAGCTCGCCAAGATCATCCGTAAGGTCCCTGGCGACGTGGTGGACAACATGCTCGCCGCGTACAACGCCGGCGCCTATCCCGTGCAGAAGTACGCCGGCGTCCCGCCGTACGAGGAGACCCGCAACTACGTGCGCACGATCCGGGCGCGGGCCGAGAAATGGGCAGCACCCATGGGGGACAAGACCTCCGGCGGCCTCAGCCAGGTCGTCACCGCGGCGAAGAGGGCCCTCGGCAAGCCCTACTTGTTCGGCGGCAACTGCCGGCCGCCCTTCGCCGAAGGAGCGGACCGCTGTGACTGCTCCAGCTTGGTCAAGTACGCCTGGAGCAAGGTAGGGGTGAACCTGCCCCGCTCCACCTACGACCAGGTGAACGTCGGTACCAAGGTGAAGTCGCTGACGGACCTCCGGCCCGGCGACCTGATCTTCTCTGTGGGCAGCGTTTCGGCCCCCGAACACGTGGCCATGTACATCGGGAACAAACAGACCATCGACGCCCCGCGCACCGGCACCACAGTCCGGATCAAGCCCCTCTCCTACTGGCAGGCGCAGATCCTGATGATGAGGCGCCCGGACTACACCGAGCCGACCAAGGACAAGGGCTCCGGGAAGTGGGGCACACCGGTATCCGACAGGTCGCTTGGCACCCGGTACCGCGCGTCGGGGTCCATGTGGTCCAGCGGTTACCACACCGGCGTCGACTTCCCCGTCCCCACGGGTACCCCGATCCGTGCAGTCGGCCCCGGAACCGTCGTGATCGCCGACTGGTCCAACGCGTACGGCTACCAGGTCGTGATCAAGCACGCGGACGGCCAGTATTCCCAGTACGCCCATCAGTCCAAGCTGGCCGTCGCAGAGGGCCAGAAGGTGAGCGGAGGCCAGCGCATCGGCAGCTCGGGAGCCACAGGCAACGTCAGCGGCCCTCATCTGCACTTCGAGATACGCAACGGGCCCGAGTACGGGTCGGACATCGACCCCCTGCGCTATCTGCGCAGCCACGGGGTCAAGATCTGACCGTTGCTTCCGGCGCCCGCTGCCCCGACCTGGCGGTGGCCTCTCGCAGGGAAGGTTGAGCATTCTCATCGAACGTTGCGCCCTTGCCGACGGGGCGCCTGGATGAAGCGCGTCCCGAGTGCGCGCCAGCGGTCCCGGTCAGAGATCTAACCGAGATGGGGCACGTCGGTCAGGGTCGTCGGCCTCGCGGATGTCGATGCCCGAGCCGTCAGGATCGTCCCCGAGGAGCGTTCTGTTGACCGCCGTTTCATCCTCGTCTGAGTGGGCCCGTGGTACCGGGTGAGGGCCGCTGATCACCTGCTGGTCGGACACCGTTTCCGCGGCGTGAGGGGTCGTTACCAGAGGCACCGTTGGCGGGGGAGGGTCAGTGACGCCAGCGTAGTGGCGCAGTAAGCGGGTCAGCTCGTTCAGGTGGCGCACGTTGAGGTTGTGCAGGGCCTCACCGACGATGCGGGTCGTGTCGTCAGTGAGGGCCAGGAAGGTGGGGTGCAGGATGTACTTGCCCACCTTGACCGCCGCCTCCAGCGTCCTGTCGCCGCGGGCCAGGTCGGTGACGAGAGCGGCGGTCCATCCCTCGGCCGAGGCGTCGGGGAGCATAAACCGTCCGAGGGCGTCGAAGGCGTCGGCCGTCCGGCTTTCCCCGGGGTGCGGTACGTCGGGCTGGCCCGGCACGCCGGCCTGGCCAAGGTCGGCCTTCGCCCAGCTGTGCGCCCGCATGTGCACGGCGAGAGCAAGAGCGGTACGGACGAAACCCTCCTGCGCTGCCTCCCCGACCGGCGGATAGTCCGGCATGTCGGAGCCCAGCATCGCCTGAGTCTGCCCGGCCAGCAGGCCGAGAGCCCACGTCCGCCGAGCCGAGTCCGGAGGCTCCCGCTGCAGCTCATGGGCCGCGTCACGGGCGGCCCTCAGTATTCCGTGGGCCCGCTGGTCGAGGATCTCAGGTGTACGGTCGTCGGCATCCACGTTGCTCCCCCTCCCCAGCCGGTCCGACGGTACGAGCGGGAATGGCCGGCAAGCCCAGGATGCCCCGCCCGACGCCGTTGTTCCAGGCGCAGTACCGAATGCGGCAGAGGCTGGCTGGCCGGGGACAGCTCCGCCAGTCCCAGCACCTGCCGATAGTCCCTCAGTACCGTTGGAACGACTCGCAACCCGCCCCGGACCGGCACCGCCTCGGTTCTACGCAGTCCGGCACTCAACCTTCAGTGAGAATGCTCAGCCTTCGTTGCGACGGATCAGGCGGCGTGCGCTGGTCTGCACGGCCAGCTGAAGAAGTCCCAGCCGGAGTGTCACACCAAGCCGGACCCCGACACCTGTAGCAGACGACAGACCCGTCCGCTTTGGAGGTGCCACCGTGCTCTCATTCTTCCCCCACCGCGCCCCGGCTGCGACCAACCCGTCCGAGGGCAGTGAGCGATGACCACGAGTGATCTCGTCGGCGACACGATCGGCGTCCTGAACGAAGTCCCCGGTCGCGCCGAGCAGATCGCGAACTGGTCCCTGAGTAACGCCTGGTGGATCGCCGTGCTCGCGCTCGGCGTCGGCGGTGCCCTCGGCACCGGTCGCTGGCTGCTCTGCCGGAGCTCGATGGCTGAGCGGACAGCACTGGAAGTGCTACCGACGACCGGCTTCGATCCCAAGGTTGAGGAGGTTGTGCGCTTCGGACATCAGATCGCACGCGCGCACAAGAGCGTCTCGCGCTGGCTGTTCTCCCCTCCTCGAGGCACGGCGGTCCGTGTCCAATTCACCTGCTCCGGTGGGGCACTGTCCATGCGGGTGGAGGGGCCCACGAAGGCGATGTCCGTACTACGCCACCAGGGCTACGCCCAGGTCGAGATGCGGCCCGTCGAGACCGGTGCAAACGCTGCTCGCGACCGGCCCCAGATCCGGCTCGGCACTCAGTCCGCCACCTGACGCATCGCAGAACAGGAAGACCATGACCACCGCTCCCGGCCTGGCCACCCCATCGCCCCCCGACCTCACCAAGGGCCAGATAGATACCCGAGACACGCCCGCTCGGAAGATGCACTACGCCCGGGCCGAGCTCGCCTTGGCCCTCCCCGACCATCTCGCCCTGCGCGAAGTACCGCTTACCCCGGATCCGCTTGAGGCTCTGGCCAACGCGGTCGCCGATGTACGTGAGGATCTCGGCGAGAGCGCCGACGTCGTCCTGGATCTCGTTCCCGTCGCCCCGTCCCGCGTCAGCAGCCGTCGCCAGCGGCTGCTGGCCCAGGCCCGCCGCAACCCCGCCGAGGAGCCAGCCATCCCCGGCATGCCGCAGCGCACCAACCGCTTCGGCTTCGACCTCGGCGCAGTGATGTCCGAGATCGGCTCCGAAATGAAAGGTCACCAGGGTGCCGCTGCGCGACAGCGTCCCCACAGCCAACGACCGCGCATTCACCGCACGGCCGACATGAAGGCCGCCTTGGGCAAGCTCGCCCCCGGTTCCGAGCCGGTCTTCTCGCTGCAGCTCCTCGTCCGCACCTGCGCACAGGATGCTGATCGGGCCCGCATACTCCTCGATCAGATCCTCGCCGCCCTGGAGCCGTGGTCCGGCGACAACTACCTGCGGCCTGTCGGGCTCCACCTGGGCATCACCCGGGTCCGAGCCGACCACTGGATCTACCGGAGCCGGTTCGACCGCCGCTTCGAGACCGGGCTATTCACCCCGCGCCGCAACTCCTGGGTGACAGCGGAGGAGATCGCCGGTCTCCTCAAGCCGCCCACCAAGCACAACACCGCCGCCAACCTCGCGCGCTCAGGCGGGGTTGTCCCGGCGCCGCCCGCCGCTCTGCCGACCTGGACGGGACAGCCCGAGCTTCTCCCTCTCGGCTGGGTGGCCAAACCCGGCGGCGGGGAGCGTCTGGCCGGCGTTCCGCTCAAGTACCTGCTGTTCGCCCTGTCCCTCGGCAAGTCAGGCTTCGGCAAGACCGAGATGTCCCTGGTCCAGGCGATCGCCTTGGCCCACAACGGGTTCGGTGTGCTCTTCCTCGACCCGCACGGAGACGGGTGGGCACGAGCACGGCCCTACCTCGCCCACAAGGACCTGGCCGACCGGATCTGGGAGATCGACCTGACCAGCCCCGAACTCGACAACATGGTCGGCTCCTGGAACCCCCTCTCCATGGAGCGCCGCCGCGAGGCCGAGATCCCCGACCTCGTCCAGTACATCGTCACCGGCTTTGCCGCAGCGCTCAATTGGTCCGACTCCGCCGGCCGCGCCAAGACCATCCTGACGCGCGCGGTCGAGTCCCTGGTGTACCTGTCGTGGCACGTCTGCCGTGCGGGTCGACCGGACCTGGCGCCCACTGTCTTTCAGATCCGCACGATCCTCACCGACGCCGTCTGGCGCACCCAGGTGCTGCCCTACTTGCCCAAGGACATACGGGACTTCTGGGAGAACGTCTTCCCCTCGTACTCCAAGGAGGCAGTGCCGGTCGTCACGAACATCATCGAGCGGCTGTCATCGAGCAACGCGATCAAGGCATTCCTCGGGTCGAGCCGCTCAACGTACGACATCCGCCACGCTATGGACACCGGGAAGATCGTATTCGTCTGTCCGGCGGGCACGGGCGACGTCGACCGCATCATCAGTTCCCTGCTGATCTACGACCTGTTCCGGGCCGGTCTGTCCCGGCGCGACACCCCTGTCGGTCAACGCCGGGACTTCTTCTCCTTCATCGACGAACTGACCAGCGTTGACGGCGCGTCGAAGGGCACACTGGCCCAAATCACAGAGCAGTTGCGGAAGTTCAACGTCAAGCTCCTGGCGATGACACAGATGGCACAGCGGCTGAGCCCCACCACACGGCAGGGCCTGCTGCAGAACCTGTCGATCCTCTCCACAACGGCGTCCGACATCGACGAGGCAACCCTGGTGACCCGCCGTTGGGGCAAGAAGGTGGCGCCCGACACCATCACCACGCTCAACCGGTACCAGTACGTGATTTCGGTGACCCTCGACGAGGGCCAGACCGACCCCTTCCGCGTGCGAGGTGCCGCGGTCGAAGACCTCTACGCCGACTACTACCGGCCGCAGAACGAGGAGCGGCTGACCAGGGCCATCGACGAGAATCTGCAGCGCCGACTGGTCCGAGACATCCTCGCCGACCTGCGCCGCCTGGACATTCGCCTGCGCCAGTTCATGGTCACCCTCGATGTGCCGCCGGACGATGACGACCCACAGGAGCCCGACGCCGACGAGACCGCCCAGCCCGACCATGACGGTCCGACCGGGCCAGCCGGCGGGCCGCCGTCCGCGAGCGCGGAGAACCCCCGCGTCCACGACAGCGAAGGCCCTGTCATCAGCGGCGGGCAGCCAGACCCATCCGACGACGCCCTCGACAACGTCCGCTCGCTCAATCCCCACCAGAACCAGTCGAGGCTCGGATGACCCTGCACCTTGTCGAATCGCCCGTGACACCGGCCCGTACACGCAGTTTCCACACCATCGCCCGCCAGGCCCTGGAACTGCTCTACCAGCACCGGGTGCTTTCGACCCAACAACTGCACGTCCTTCTCACCTCGCCCGAGAAGCGGGCGGACCGCCCCTACTACCTGCTCAAACAACTGGCCGAGCTCCACAAGGCGGGCCTGGTAAGCCGGATACGGGCCCAGGGCGGGGGTGCCGGGCCCGGCCGGGTCCGGACAAAGCCGTTCCTGTGGTTTCTGACTGAGTCCGGTGCCGAGTCTGTCGAGGAAGCTGGCGAACTGCCCATCCGTCCCTACAGGGTCACGCCCGATTCCGTGGCCAGCGCCCGACAGGCGCACACACTCGCGCTCAACGACACCGGAATCGCCTTCGCCGAGCACGCCCGGCGCCTCGGGCACGAGTGCGGGCCGCTGGACTGGATCCCTGAGGTCGCCAACCGCATCCGCGACGGGCAACGCCGCTTCGAGGACGACCACGTCATCAGCGACGCCGTACTCAACTACGTCCACGTGGCGGGCGGTCGGCGCACCATGCTCAGCTTCTTCGTCGAACTGGACCGGGCCACGATGACCTCCGCACGACTGGCCGCGAAGATCCAGGCATACGGCCGACTGTACGAGTACGTACCGCAGGGGCCGGATCGTGCGCGCCGGATGCCGAACGCAACCCGTCCGGCGTGGATGTACAACTACCCCGTCTTTCCAAGGGTCCTGGTGATCCTGGATGCCGCGCCGCCCCGGCACGGGGAGCCGGATCGCCGGGCAAAGCGCCTGGCGGCACGGACGGAGGACCTCTACACACGCGCAGCCGCGGACGTCCGCCTCAGCCGTCTCAAGGGCGATATCGCGATCGGCGTCACGACTTTGCAGCAGCTCCAGCAGCACGGTCCCTGCGCCGACATCTTCACTCCGCTCTTGAGAGGCACGCCCTCCGCCCGGCCCGCCCCCACCGACTTCTACCTCGCCACGAAGTGATCTGCCGCTGAAGCGGCCTGAAGGAAGCAGCGCGATGACCAGTACCTCGCTCGAGGCGCCGCCCGACGGCGGGAGCATGATCCGGCTCACTGAGATCCTGCACCGCAGCGTCAAGCTGCGGCAGCGGCGATTCGACATGCTTCCGCTGCGCGGCGCGGGGGCGCCCTTCACCGAGGCCCAAGCACGCAATCCCTCCGATTCGCTTCCACCCTCGGAACTCGCGGATCTCATCTCCTCCATGTCCGTCGTCGGACTCCTGGAGCCGGTCCTGGCCGAAGAGATCGTCGTCGACGGCCGGGCGCCGACCATCCGCCTGGTCACCGGCGAGCGGCGCCTGCGTGCCATGCGTTGGGGCGCCACCCACCGGCCGGACAACCCGCACTTCCAGGCCCTGCCCGCGGTGGTCTGCCCCGGCCCTCTGAGCGACGAAGAACGCCACATGTGGAGGTTCGTCGAGAACTTCGCCCGTGAACCCCTGCGGCCCGGCGAGCAGGCCGCCGCACTGCTGTACCAACGGTGCGCCATCCTCGTGGGCAAGCTCCTGAAGGCCGGCAAGCCCGTCCCCCAGGAGGTCTATGCCATCCCCGACCCGGCGGAGCGCTTCAAGGCCCTGGAGAAGATCCGTGGCACCGACCACAGCTGCGCTGCCCCATGGAGCGAGGTCCTCAGCCGCCTGGGGCTTCAACTCAACGAACGCAAGGCCGGCGAACTCGTGCGCGCCTTCCGCGCGCTGCCTCGTGAGCTCACCGAGGAGATGGACGAGGCTGCGGTCCGCCTGAACACTCGCATTCGCTACGCCGAGCTCCGCAACGGGCGGGCGGAAGCTGCCCAGGGGATCTGGGCCGCGTTGAAGACCTCCAAGCGGCTCCACCTCCTGCCGACAGCCGTGAACGTCGGCCTGGAGGAGCCCGAGCTCGGACCGGACGAGATCATCGCGGAGGCGGAGGAACGGCAGGACGTGGCCAATGCCGGCCGGCGCGCGAAACTGAGCCGCGTCCTTGCCACCGGCGAGACGCCCGGCCCGCCCGAGGCCGATGAGGACAGCACCACGCCGCTCGCCCCTGAGCAGGAGAACTTGGCTGAAGGTGCAGTCACCGAGGGGCCGCCGCCGTCGCGCGGCCCGATGGCAGAGCAACAGCCTGAGGCAGCCTTCGAAGAGGCACAGCCGAAACCGGCCGTGGAAACGGACGTCGTTCGCGCCGCCCTGGACGGCGTCCGCAGTCTGCTGCTCGAGGTCCGTGCCGGCAAGGAGATCGCCCGCTACGACCGCGGCTCCCTGCGGCTCGCCCTGCGAGAGCTCGGCACCCACCTCGACGACAGCCACGGCTCCGCTCAGCCGGATCACACCACGGACACCACACACGAAGGAACCGAAGCAGCATGACCAGCATCTCCCTGCCCACCCCGACCGTCGGCGTGCCCCTCCCCGGCCGAGGCTGCGACTGCAACGCCTGCGCGTTCTACGCCGGGCCCGACGGCCGGGGCGGCCCAGCCACCGTCGAGTCCCTGTGCTCGGGCACCAATTCCGATTGCCGGTTCTGCGGCTGCGCCGCGGCAGAAGCGGACGCTCCCGCAAACGCCTGCGCGACCCGCAAGTGCCCGATCCGCTGCGGAAGCCGGACCGACATCGCACAGTGGATGGCCGACGTCGGCGGCACGCTGACCTTCGACGACATCAGCATCGACAGCCCCTTGCCCGAAGGCCTGCCTCCCTTCATCCCCATGACCGACGGCTCCTCCGTCACCAAGCTCGACACCAGCCTGAACTGGCCGGCCTACGGCGTGGGCCTGCGACGGGTCTTCTCGCCCGACACCCACACGCTGTACCCGCGGTTCACCGAGCAGTCCGCGCGCCAGGCTCTCGATCTCAAGCCGCACCAGAAGGCGGTCCTCGTCGGCTACGGCGAGGACCCGCTCGTCGAAGCGTTCTGGACCAGGCGGCAACGCGACGACCTCGTCGAGCGGATCGCGGAGCAGCAGTGGGATCTGGTGCTGTCGTGCAACTACTCGATCTACGGGGACTGGCCCAGGACCGAGCACTTGTTGAACATGCGGCGCAGCCTGATACTCGCTCAGGAGTTCGCCGAGGCCGGGGTGCCGGTCGTGCCGAACATCTACTGGTTCCGGCTGGAGGACCTCGAGCGCTACCTGACCTGGATCGATGACACCCGGCCTGCGGCCATCGCCGTGAACGTGCAGACCGTCCGCGACAACGCCACCTGGGACACCTGGGAGCGGCCCGGCCTGCACTGGCTGGCCGCGAACCTTCCCGACGACATGCCCGTCATCCTCACGGGTCTGTCCCGCACCAACCGGATCGCGGAAATGGTCCAACTCTTCGGCACCCGCTTGACCCTGATCTCGCAGAATCCACACCAGTACGCCCTGCACGGCGCCGTCATGACCGCCAACGGCCGCGAAGACGTCCACGCGCGGTCCGAGGACGCCTTCGCCGTGACGGTCCAGTACATGGCCTCGCTGCTGCCGCCTCGTTGAAGCTTCTCCGCCCTCACTGTCACACCGGCGGCTTCACCCACACCTGTAGCAGGTGACACCCCCGATGGGAGGAGCCTTCCGATGACCGATCCCGATCAGCTCGACCGCCAGGCAGCCGATGGGCCTACAACGACATCGGCCTCTTCCGCCTGGCGTCTGTGGATCCTCCTCGTGTGGCACCCCGCTCTGGGCATGCCTGTCGACCCCGTCGCCGTGCTGGCGCTCGACGAGGACCCCAAGTCGACAGCCCGCCTCGTGCGCTGGGTCCCTCTGGTCTACGACCCGGCCGATCCGTGGCGGGAGCGCCTGGGTGAGAGCACTTCGGCCGAGGACATCGAGCGCTGGATCGCGCAGTCCGGCAGTGCCTGCGCGATCGAGCCTGCGGCTGTCCCTGCCGCTGCGACCGACCTCGCGCATGCCGCCGACCTTGTTCTGGACGAGTTGCTCGCCGAAGTCATCCCCACCCTCCCTCCACGAGGTGAGGTGTGATGGGGACGGGGAGCAAGTCCAGCCACGCGTCCTACGCGGTGGGGCCCACGACCGCATCCGAGGGGACGGAAGGACCGGTGGCCGAGGCGCCGGAGCAGCCCATGTCCGGCCAGGAGATCCAGGCCAAGGCCGAACTGCTGATGGCCATGAACACCATGGCCGAGATCGCCGAACCCCCGTTCGCGATCGACATCGAAGATGCCGTCCCCGAGGATCCAGTAGAGCGGTACGACGCGTTTGTCAACCAGGTCGAGTTGGCCCAGGAGGCCATCGAAAAGCTGAAGGAGGAGGGCGCCTCCGAGGAGGAGATCGAGGCCCACACCAAGGCGCTCAAGGCCGAGACGGCCGCGTTCCTGAACTCGCTCGACGAGGACGATCTGCGGGAGATCGCCGCGGCCAAAGGATTCGAGCACCCCGCGCTGGTGGGTCTGTCCGGCAAAGTCCCGATCCAGCACCCCCTGGTCCACTGGCTCGACCCGGCCTACCCCGGCGACATCCCGTCCAAGCAGAAGATCCAGGCAGCAGCCCTAAACCGCTATCAGCAGCTGCTCGCCGGCGACAAGGTCGGCGGAATGACGTTGGCCGACCTGCACCAACTCGAGGGCACCGAGCCGCCCGTCAGCGGCGGCTCCTGGTCGGCGACGCCGGAGCAGGCGGAGGCGGCCAGTCAAGCTCTCGCTGAAGCCATCAGCGCCTACAAGCACGCCGCCGCGTACACGGCAGACGGGCAGAAGGGCGAGGCGCTGCAGAAGCTACTGGCCGCCGAGCACAAGGTGGCAACGGCGGACTGCCCTGAACTCGGCGATGACCTCGAAAAGGCGAAGGCTCAAGCCGGGTTCATGGTCGGCCACGCTCTCGCCCTCAGCTCCGTGCTGCCGAAGGACGTGCAGCCTCTGGTCCAGCAAGCCGTTGCAGCCGGGGACATGACAGAGACCGAGGCGAAGCACCTCACCCCGCGCCAACTCGTGATGCTCCTACGGTCACCGACGGAGAGCGAAGCAGCCGCGCTGAAGGACATTGCCGTCCAGCGGCAAAAGTTGCTCGCCGATCTCGGTACCGCCTACGCCACGCACTCCGCCCTCGCCCCCGATGGCAACCTTCCGGCTCCAGGAGAGCCTGGGGCGATCGCTGCGTGGGCTACCAATGCCGGTGAGCTCAAGGCCATGCAGCAAGCAGCGCACGGCTGGTACGCCACGAGCCAGCAGTCATTGGCCGCGGACCCGTTCGCCGAGCATCCGGGGGCCGATACAGCCAAGTACCTGCACCCGGAGAAGCTCACCAACGACTTCAAGGCTTGGGCCAAGGAACAGAAGCTCGCCGAACTGCGCGCTGTCGCTGGCGAGCTGGGGATGGACAACAACGCCGATGCCACGCGCGCGCAGGTGCAGAACTACATCGCGGCGAGCTTCAACCCCAAGTACGACCAAGAGGCAATCAAGGAGAAGGTGTCGGCCGCCGCGGCGAAGAAGGCAGCCAAAGCCGCGGCCGCCGCAGCACCTGAACCCAAGCCCGGCGGTGAATTGACATCCGACGGGGCGGTCCAGGCGCTGGCAAGCAAGATGCCGGCCAACGGCGGTGCCGCTTCGGCCGCCGCCGGGGAGCCCTTGGCGCCCGCCGCAGCGAAGACCGTCACACCAAAGGCGGTGAAGGCTCCCAAACCGGGGTCGTTCAAAGCCAACATCCAGGCGCTGATGGCCGAGGTCCAGCACGCGAAGGCGACCAACCAGGACGTGCCAGCCCGTGTCGACGCCAAGGAGGTCGCCGGATGGACCTTCGGAACCGGCATAGCGGCGAACAACCTCGGCGGGACGTACGCCAAGACGGTGCACGACGGCCCCGACGGAGCGAAGTGGCTTTTCAAAGCCGACCACAACCACGGCGGTGCCCTGGGCCACACGGAGGCAGCCGCATCTCACGTCTTGTCCATGGGCGGCGTCCCGGCGGTTCCCGCCTACCACCACAAAAAGGAGGACGGAACAACCGGCAGCATCCAGCCGATGCTTCAGGGCGCGAAGCCGTTCACTTCAAGCCCGGGCCAGTGGACGCAGTCCCAGGTCGATGCGATCGTCCGCTCACACGTCGGCTCCTGGTTCATCGGTGAACATGACGGCCACCAGGACAACTGGTTGGAAACTCCCTCCGGAGGCCTGGTGCAGATCGACCGCGGCCAAGCGTGGAAGCACTTCGGCCAGGACAAGTTGTCGATCGACTACGCCCCCAGCGGCGGCGGCGGGTTCACTCCCGTGCACCAAAAGCTGTACCAGTCGGCTCTCAGCGGTGGCCTCGCCAAGGGCGTCAAGCTCAACCCGGCCGCGGCGCACCCAGTGATCAAACAGTTCGAGTCCATGCCGGATGCACAACTGCGCTCCGTCCTGCACTCCACCGCGCATGAGGGGGCCAAGACCGGTGTGGCATGGGTACCACAGATGCGCAGCCGGGCTGCCAAAGCCCTGAAGATCCCCCAGTCCCAGGTGACGCACGAGCAGATCGCCAGCACGTTCCTGGATCACGCCGTGGAGAGGAAGAACAGCTTGCGCGAGGATTTCTCCGACTTCTTCGTCAAGCAGCTCAAGCTGCCCTCCGGCGCCTCCCTCAAGCACGGAGGTAGCTGATGGGCACCGGGTCGAAATCCAGTCACCAGAGCTACGCGGTCAGCCCGACCGCGCTCGCCCAGAGCCCTGACGCTGCAGTGAACCTCGACGGCGCTACGCCCGCAGACGAAGGCACCGTACTTACGGGAGCAGCGGGCGGCGCGGAGATCGAGATGCCAGAGCAGTCGCCACCAGCACTGGATGTCGCTCTTGCAGCCGACGGCGTCGACGCGGAGACCGGGGATGAGCCCTTCAACGGGGATGCAGTTTTCCACGAGCTGTTCGCGGACGAGGACCAGGCTGCATCCGATTCCCTCGAACCCCCTGCTCTCGGTGAGGATGCGCAGTCGAGTGGTGAGGAGCCGACGACAGGTGACGAGGCCCTGCTGCTCGCAGAGGGGGTCCAGCACGGCGAGGAGGAAGAGGAGACCGACCCGCCGCTGACACCAGTTCCCGTGGAACTTCCAGTCGGGCAACCGACCGGCACCCCGATCCTGGTCGGCGGGGATGACTTCATCAGTTCCGAGGCCGCGCTCGTCGCGTACGACTCGGCTGACGGTCCGCGGGAGGTGCTCCTGACCCATGTGTCCGAGGAGGCTGAGGAGAGGCTGCTCGACTCGCTGAGCATCCCTGGCACGCACATGGAGGAGATCGAAGTTGAGGAGGAGGTCAAGGAGCGCCTCGGCCTCGACAAGGACCAGAAGCTGGGCGAGTTGACCTCGAAGGCGGTCAGCTCGGTGCAGCACAAGCTGAAGAACAGCCTCCCGGTGTCGGAGCAGTCGATCGCCAAGCACCAGGCAGCCGTTGACGCCGTGTCTGCGGTCCTCAACGACCCGTTGATCAGCGACGACGAGAAGACGATGGCCCAGCACTACATGGACCAGCTGGACCTAGTGAAGGACAAGATCGACAACGGCGGGGCGCCGCTGCCCTGGATGGGCCCGTACGAGGTGACCGAGACCAAGATGGTCACCAAGCAAGTCGCGGTGCCCGACGGCGAGCCGGAGCCGGGAACGCTCCCGGCCACCGTCCGCCAGGCCAGCCGGATCAAGGCTTCCCTGGACCCCGAGACCGGGAAGAGCTCCTGGGACGGGGCCAGCCGCAGCCAAGCAAATGGGACCGAGTACGAGATCGATATGGGCGACGGCTGGAAGGCCGTCTACAGGCCGTACAAGGAGAACGACCCTGCCAGCACGGAGTATTCACTGCGCGGGCAACTTGAGGTCCACGCACCGGCCGGCGCCGGCCACGGCAAAGATCTCGTAGAGCGGCTGGAGCAGCTGCACCTGATGAACAAGCCGATGACAGCGGCCGAGGGCGAGTGGACGTACCTGTCGAACAACATCAAGGCGCAGGGCCTGGGCAACGCGGCCGGTATGAAGGCGGCCATGGAGACGGCTCAAGGTCTCCAAGACCTTCAGGTCCAGGAGATCGTGCACACGCGCATGGAATCCCTGATGGGGCTGGACAACGAGGCCCTGCAGACGCAGATGAAGCGGATCCATCTGGAGGCGGCCCACAAAGTGCTGCCGCTGAAGGTCGAAGTCGTGCGCGATGCGGTCGCCAAGGCGGCCGGGTTCTCGAGTGGCGCCGACCTGGCGGCCAGCCCCGGCTACGAGCCGACACCGGCGACGACCGGGAAGTGGCTTTCGTGGTCGCGCTTCGACGTCACCGGCAAGCAGGAAGAGATCAAGGCGGCCTTCGAAGGACGGTCGCTGACCCACAGCCTCGGCGGCGGCGACCTCGCCAGCCTGCTCGGCACCGGCGTCCTGGCCTCCACAGAGAAGCGGGCCGTCATGGGCATCGGCAGCGGGGTAGGGATGAGCGAGCAGGACGACAAGATGACCGGTGGCGCCAACTCGGTGTTCTTGCGGGTCCAGAGCAGCAAGGACTACCTGGGCGGAGGAGTGCTGATCTGGGATGACCCCACTGTGCTCATGCGTCGCAGTGACTACTACGCCTACAACGGAGACCATTTCGGAGCCGTCAACCCCGATCACTACAAGTACAGCAAGAACGCCATGACCCAGGACCCGATGAAGATCGCCCAGTTCACCGGTGGTGCCAACGAACTGATGTTCAGGAACGGCGTCGACCTGCTGGGCGCGGAGGCACCCAGCCGCATCGTGTGTCAGTCCGCCAACGAACGCAAAACGATCCTGGCCTCATTCGCAGCCCGGGGCATCACCGAACTCGGCGGTAAGCCGGCAGAGGACGTCCTGTGCCTGGCCGACGACTACGCCTGATACAAGGAGCTGTACAATGGCATCGGACAAGCAGTGGCGGCAGCGGTTTTCAGACCTCCTCGCCGGCAACCACAGCACCACGGGAGACCCCGTCGACGCGGGCGCGCGCCTGATCGTCTTCGACCCCGACGGCAGCGAAGCCTTCCGCGCCGCGCTCGCCCGTCACCACCAATTCGAGGACGACGAACAGTTCGTGTGGATCAGGCCGCTCGTCGGCGGCCAGAACACCGCGGACGGGTACCTGTTCAACCTCGGGGCGGCTCGGCGCCGTTGCCTGCAGTGGGAGAGCGTCCGGCTCCTCGATGACGCGGTCGAGATGGACCTCGCCCACGGGCAGCGGGCCCGTATCGAGCCCGCAGTTGGACCCGAGCTGACAGAACTGGCCAGGTGGGATGACTTCACCCATCGGCTCACGCCCGAGGAGGATGCGGCGCTGCGGCGCCTGGACGCGGATTCCTGGCAGGGCCGGTATGCCTAACGGGCAGCACGGGGGGCGACGCCCAAGGTGCCAGTAGGCGTATTGGCATGATGACCACGCGGTCCCTCGGACCGTGACCACGAATCTCAGGTCGGCCGCTCGGCCGGCGCAGCACACTATGGAGGTGAGCAGCGTGACAGCACGCCGTCGCGGCGTACGCGGCTTCGACGGATCCGTGCTCCGTGCCGTCCGCACCGCCCGGGGCATGTCCGAGGAGGACCTCGGCCGTGCCACGGGGATGTCGACCGCCCTGATCTGCGCCTATGAAGACGGTCGGCGCGTCCCGGAATGGAAGACACTGGCTGCGCTCGCGGTCAGCCTCTCGACCACGGTCGGCGGGCTGCGGCCTGGGCGTGCCGCCACGATGGAGGATCTGCGGTGTGGTGTCGGCCAGGACCAGGCGGTCGCGGCCGCGGCTGCCGGACTGTCACGCAGCGGGTACGCCATGCTCGAGAACGGACACACGCGCACCCTGAAGCCCAGCGTTGCGGCCAAGTTGGCAGCCTCGTGGAAGGTCGACGAGGGCCAGGTCGTTCGGGCCCACTCGGCAGGTATCCAAGCCATTGGCCGGCAGGCACTCGTTCTCGAGGGCGCCGTGCTGGACGGGCTTGCCTCCCACTTCGGGGTATCACCCCAAGCTCTACTCGACCTGGCCCGCACCATGCAGAACCGGGCCGACCGCAACCAGACAGAGAGGAGGAACTCATGACCGTGCACCGTGGACATCCAGTAACCGACACCCGGCACGCAGCGCTGCGCAGTCCGCTGCCCGAGCACGAGCGCGACCTCCCGGTCGACGTGACCTGGCTGCGCCGGCGTGCCAAGCAGTTCGCGTACGTTTCCCAGCGGACCTTCCATCTGGTCGTCGATCTCCAGGCGTACGCCTCGGTCACCGGCGTGCCGTTCTTCGCGCACTACGCGGCCCAGGTCTACCGGGGCCCGGAGAACGCCCGGCTGACCGTTCCTCTGATGGCCGTCAACCTGTCGCTGGTCACGACGCGTGAGGAAGCGGACCGCGCGCTGGCGCACGAAACCATGCATTTGGTCGTGCCGTCATACGGTCACAAGCAGGCGGCATTCACCCGCGCCCAGCTCATGCTCGACGAAGTCGGCCAGTTGACCGTCGCAGCGTAGGCGCCGTGTGGTTGGCGGGTTGTTGGCTAGCCGCGCAGGAGGCCAACAACCGGACGCCGACCATCTGCTGGGTTCGTCCGGCACTTCGGCGGGAGGGGCCCTGGCCTGCGTGCTGAAGTTGCGTAGCGCACTGCCGAAGCCTCGTTCCGTCTCATCCAGTCCTTCAGCATCCGCACTCTGACGGCAGGGCAAACCGATCTCGACCTGGCTCAACTCCAAGTGAACGTCCCCTTGCTGAAGTTCCGGACGAGATGCTGAAGCACCGAGCCGCGCCCGACAACCACTTCGACGGCAGTTCGAGACTGCGCTGCCTTCAGCAGGGCGTTGCAGTATCTGTTTTCAATATGTAGTGTGATTCTCGTGGGGCGGGGGACCCTCCTACTCCATGGCCGCCGTCAGCGGTTCTTGATTCCCGCTCGGGCCCAAGGGCCGCAAGCGCGCCCGAGATCCCGGGCTCCATCCGATCCCTATCTCGGAGAAGCCATGCCGAGCACAATGATCAATCCTGCCCTCAGCCCCCTTGAGCTCGCCGCCGTCACAGCGGCGACGAGGCGCGCACAGACCGGCCGGTCCACTCCCCTGAGCCCCGAACCGAGCCTTCACAGCGAGAAGGACGGCGAGCTCACATGGGTGGAGCGGGTGTTCCGCCATCGCCTCCGCCTCGGTGCTCTCGATCGCCCCGTCGCCGTCCGCGCCGACTACGACCGCGTCCACCCGCTCCTGACAGGCGGTCAGCACTATCGCGCAGTCGCCCTGACCATCCCTTTCACAAACGGCGCGCTCAACTTCCTGGCCACGTACGACGAGCACCGGCGCCTCACCATCGACCTCGTCGACCGGTGCCCCCACTGCCAAGAGCCTGTCCCCACCGAGGAGATCAACTGCGCGGAGGATCTGGGCGACTACTTCCTCCAAGCACGTGACGCCGTCGGCGGATCCCCCCGATTCCGCCGGTCCCTTGCGCACACCGTCGATTGCCCCGCACGCGGCAACTGATTCAGTCCTGAACTCCCCACACGGCGCCCCCGGCTCAGTACGAGCCGGGGGCGCCCTGCATGGAGCCCGCTTACCCCGACTCACCATCTGCGCTTTCCACTTGGGAGACCCCGCCATGAATCGTCTCGACTCCGACCAGGACCAGAGCCCCTTCGGTCTGGTGGTCGCTTCACCCGGCAGCGCGGTGCCGCCGATCTGGACGGACTGGCTGCTGTTCATGGTCCCGCTCTTCACCACAGAGATGCGGGACCTCACCAACGCCGAACTCGCCCGATTGCGCACGGAGGCCGCAGACCTGATTGCCGGTCACGGCGACGACGCCCAGTACGGCGGTCAGCACCGGGCCGGGGCGCGCACCGCCATCGCCAGGGCCCTCGCCCTCCTTGCGTGGGCCGAGGGCGGCGTGACCGCGCTCGGGATCCACGCATGCGTCCGGCCCCATACGGGCTGCCCCGGCCGGTTCGACGCCACGCCCTGTACTGCCCCGGAAGAAGGAAGTGACTGACATGGCCGAGACCACCAGCCCGACGAAGCGAAGCCCCCGCAAGTGGCTCCTCACCCAGAATTCGGACTTGCGGAGAATCGGCGTCTACAATTGGACGCTACCCGCTTTTGTCGTTACTCTACCCGACGGTAGTAATTTCAATGTCTGCCCCCAGGCCGGGGCGTGCGCCAAACTTTGCTACGCAAGAGTTGGAACGTATCGCTTCAAGAATGTGCTCGCTGCACACATTCGCAACCTCCTCCTCTGCCGGGATTCCCCAAAGGAGTTCGAGGAGCGAATGACAGAAGAATTGAGTCACCGGCGATACGAAGGAAAGTGGATTCGTTTGCACGATTCTGGTGAATTCTTTTCCGATGAATACTTGCTCACCTGGATGCGAATCATGGACAGCGTTCCAGCAGTCGGCTACTACTGCTATACCAAGGAAGTCAGCCGCTTCAAGCGTCTCGTCGAGAACCAGCAGCCTGACAATTTTCTCTGGTGTTACAGCCTGGGAGGGAAAGAGGACCACCTCCTCGACCTCGAAACTGACAGGCATGCCGATGTGTTTCCCGATCTGGAAGCGCTTATTTCCGCCGGATACTCCGACCAGTCAGAATCGGATCTCCTCTCCGTGCTCGGAGACTCACCACTCGTGGGGATTCCAGCCAACCGCATCAAGCACCTCTTGAAGAAGCAGGGACAGGAAACGTTCGGAAGCCTGCAACGCGCGCAGGACGCAAAACTGGCAGCAAAGAATTCGGGCGCGCCGCGCGAGTTGACGTTGGCCCACTGACCAGTCGACTCAACCTGGGAAGCGTGTGGGGGGGGGGGGGGGGTTGGGCCCCCCCCCCCCCCCCCCAAAAAAACAACCCCCCCCCCCCAGGAGGGCCGCCCGCCCGAGGTGTTAACAACAACCCCACCCAAGAAAAATAAAACACCCA
>NZ_JBEYTL010000032.1:0-49416 GCF_040643025.1 Streptomyces sp. NPDC047525 | reverse complement strand
GAGGTGTGCTATTACTATCTGGAGCGGGTACCATATCGCTGCGCGATATGCAAGCGAACACCCGGGCTGCGCCCGGGTGTTGCGCTCCCACTCCGCGGGAGCGCCAGCGTGGGGCTGCGCCCCACGCACACCCGCCTTGCTGCGCAAGGCGGGTGACACTCCGTCCGCTGCGCTCCCGGAGTGGGGGCCTCCGCTGCGCTCCGGCCCAGTGGGTCCGCCTCTCTCCCCCACCCAACGGCCCTTCTTGCTTCGCCTCCAGGACCGTCAAGGGCCGCTAGCTAAGGCGGATCGGGCTGGCTACTGGGCTGGGGTGTCCGCAAGCCTGACGGCCCGGCATCGGCAAGAAAAGCGGTAGGGGGCGTGAAGACTGGGGCGCTACTCGCAGGGTGGAGCTGACTAGCCATCAGGCCGCCTGATGGCTAGTCAGCTCCAGGCGTAATTGGGACTCTATTCGGTACGGTGCTTCATTTTTAAGAGATAGATTAATTATGGAATCGATCGGCCCCACCCTAAGTGAAGATGCACCGCTTGGGAATCTGCACCTGACTGTCGCCCAATTCGTCACACGACGAGAAGGGGGTGGAGGAGTATCTGCCGTGAGGGGTAACGGCAGGGTCCCCCACCTTCGGCTTCTGCTCCCTACGCTGGCCGTATGGACAACCGGGACGAAGTCTGCGCATTCCTGAAATCGCGCCGCGCTAAGATCACCCCGGAGCAGGCAGGCCTGCCGGTGTACGGGCAGCGGCGTGTGCCGGGGTTGCGCCGGGGCGAGGTCGCGATGCTGGCCGGAGTGAGTGTCGAGTACTACACGCGCCTGGAGCGCGGGAACCTCGCCGGTGTCTCCGACAGCGTGCTGGACGCCCTCGCCCAGGCCCTGCGCCTGGGCGACACCGAGCGGGACCACCTGTACGCCCTGGCGCGTTCGGCGAACACCGGCCCGGCCCGCGGCCAGCGCCGGCCGAAGAAGGCGACGGTGCGGCCCAGTGTGCTGCGCATCGTCGAGGGCCTGCACGACCAGCCCGCCTACCTACGCAACCGGCGCATGGACATCCTGGCCGCCAATCCACTCGCCCGGGCCCTGCACTGCGAGTTGTTCGAGACCGAACCGGTCAACACCTGCCGGTTCGTCTTCCTCGACCCACGGGCCACCCGCCTCTACCCCGACTGGGACCGCGTCGCACGCGAAGGCGTAGGGGTGCTGCGGGTCGAGGTCGCCAAGAACCCCTACGATCGCGAGCTGTCGAACCTGATCGGTGAGCTGTCGACCCGCAGTGACGCCTTCCGCACCCTGTGGGGCGCGCAAGACGTGCACGTCTTCACCGAGGGCACGAAGCGGTTCCTGCACCCGGCGGTGGGCGAGATGGAGCTGGTCCACGAGACCTTGGACCTGCCCGGTGACGACGGCCTGTCCCTCACCGTCTACAGCGCCGATCCCGGTACACCGGCCGCCGACGCCCTGCAGCTCCTGGCCAGCTGGGCCGCCACTCGGCAGCAGGAAACGGCCGCGGAGCAGTCCGGCGCCGAGGGCTGACTCCCAGCCCCGTCCCGCCTTCCGGTCCACGCCCGCCTGCACTCGGGTGAGCGTTGCCGTCTGCTGCGGCGACCTCCTCCTGCCGGCGTGCTGCCGTGCTGCCGTGCTCCCCACAGGTCTTGGCTTGAAGGGGGCTCTGCCGTTACCCCTCACAAACGTGACTGTTTGCCAACCGTCGCGGCTGGTTCCGTAGATCTCGGCGGGGTGTTGACGCCCCCGCCGGTACGTCCCCACGGCACGTCCGCCCCCGGTCGCTCTCCAGCGCCCGCCGGGCGTGCCGTCCGATCGAAAGGACCCTCGGTGACTTCCGCCGCGTCCCCCTCCTCCACCACCGGGCAAGGCCCCGCATCCGGCGCTTCGCCGGAGTACGACGGCAGCGCGCCCGCCCTCACAGGGAAGGTCAAACTGCCGCCGGTGGTATGGCTGTTGGGTGCCATCACCTTCATCATGGGCACCAGCGAGATGATCGTCACCGGCCTGCTGCCGCAGCTCTCCGGCGCCCTCGGGGTGAGCGTGTCCAGCGCCGGGATGCTGATCACCATCTTCGCCGTCGGCATGATGATCGGCGCCCCCGTGATGTCCCTGGCCACCCTGCGCCTGCCACGCCGCAACGCATTGATCGCCGCACTGCTCGTCTTCGCCGCCGGCCACGTCGTCGGCGCCCTGAGCTCCAGCCTGGGGCTCGCCATGGTGGGCCGGTTCGCCGCGGCGCTGGGCAACGGCACCTTCTGGGCCGTGGGCGCAGTGATCGCGACCGCCGCCGCTGGCCCGGCCGCCAGCACCCGCGCCATGGGCGTCATGGTCGGCGGCACCACCCTCTCCAACGTCGTCGGCGTGCCCCTGGGCACCGCCGCAGGCCAGCTGTCCGGCTGGCAGACCCCCTTCTGGGTACTCGCCGCCCTCGCCGTGGCCGCCGCCGCTGTGATCGTCCGCCAGCTGCCCGCCGACCGCGATGGTGCCGACAGCACTCTGCGCGCCGAGACGGCCTCGCTCAAGCACCCGCGCCTGTGGCTGGTCTACCTGGCCATCGCTCTCATCCAGGGCGGCATCATGGCCGCCTACAGCTACGTCGCCCCGTTGCTGACCGACGGCGCCGGCCTCGCCGAGGCGGCGGTGCCGCTGGCCATGCTCGGCTTCGGCGCAGGCGCGCTGGCCGGCACCACGCTCGGCGGACGCCGCGGCGACAGCAAGCCCTACGGCACCCTCATCCCCGCGACCGCGGCCACCGCCGCGATCCTGGCCGCGATCACCCTGTGGGCCACCAGCAGCGTGCTCGCCGTGGTCCTGGTCGTGCTGCTCGGCGCCGCCGGCTTCGCGACCAACCCGGTCGTGGTCGGTGAGGTGGTCCGCGTCGCCGGAGCCGGCCGGGCCCTGCCCATGGCGCTGGCCACGTCCGCGTTCCAGGTCGGCATCGCCCTCGGCTCCTGGCTCGGGGGCGCCGCCCTCACCTCCGCCTTGGCCCTGCAGGGGCCGCCTCTGACTGGCATGGTCCTCGCCCTTCTGGCGCTGGTGCCACTGGGCCTGCTGGCCGCCTCGCGGCGCAAGGCGGGAACGGTGACGCAGAACTGACAGGGGCCGGGAACACGTTCACCTGCCCCGCCCGGCCCCAATTCCGGAAAGCCCGTACACGCGCACGCGCAGCCGCAGCGGGGCGTGGCCCCTGCGCCTCCTCGTTGGCACGGCGAAACCCGCTCCGGAACTTCTTCCAATGGTGATCCGGCGAGCGGGTTCGCTGTCTTGGTACTCCGAGAATCCGCGAACCCGCGCGCTTCGGTGTGGGACTGCCTCATGGCCGACGGCATGGACCCGCGCGGGCGCCCGTACACGGAGCGTCGGGCCGGGCTCCTGGACGTGCTCGCCGATGTGCCGCCACCGATCCAGCCGACACCCGCGACGGACGACCCGGAGGTCGCACTCGCCTGGTACACGCACCTGCCCGCGCAGGGCATCGAAGGCGTCGTCGCGAAACGCGCGAGCACTGTGTACCGGGCCGCCCGAATCTGGAAGAAGATCCGAAACAGGAACTGCCGCCCATGGTCATCGCCGACCTGCTCGCCAGCCGCCCCAAGACAGCCGAACGCTGAGTCACCCTCGCCGGCCGGAATTGGTCCGAATACTTGGCAGCGCGACGGGCCGCCCCGCAGATTTAGGCAGTTGAGCAGGGCAGTGTTCCGAGTCCGCGCTATAGGGGGATGGTGACCAGGATGCGGTCGTGGCCACTGCCGGCGTCGACGTGGTCGTGGGCCTTGGCGATGTCGTCCAGCGGGTGACGGTGGCCGACTGCGACGGTGAGGGCGCCGACGGCGGCTGCGGAGGTGAGGTCGCGGGCGGCCTGGCGCTTGGCCCTGGCGGGGAAGTCGTCGCTGCCGAGCAGTCGCAGGGTGACGTTGTTGAACAGCAAGGGCCAGAAGGGGATCTCGGTGCGGTCCGTGCGGGTGGCGTAGGCGGCGATGACGGCGTTGTTGGCGGCGACGGCGTTGTCGAGATCGGCGTTGTCGGACAGCGCGACCTCGATGATCCGGTCAACGCCCCGTGGCGCGTACGAGCGGATGGCCGCGGCGGGGTCGCCGGTATCCAGGGCGACGGCGTGGGAGACGACGGCCGGGTCGACGCGGTCGAGGTCCGCGGTGCGGCGGACGGTCGCGATCACAGTCGCCCCGGCCCAGTGGACGAGCTGGGCGGCCAGGGAGCCGACGCCGCCGAGGACTCCGTGGACCAGGACCAGTTGGCCGTCGACCGGGCCGTCGGCGAAGACGGTGCGGTGGGCGGTGATGCCGGGGATGCCGAGGCTCGCCCCCAGCTCATCAGTCAGATGGTCTGGCAGAAGTACGGCTTGGTGGTCGGGTACGACGGTGTACTGGGCGGCTGTGCCGAAGGGGCGGTAGGACTGGGCGCCGTACACCCAGACCCGCTGTCCGACGCGCCGGGCGTCGACTTGGGTGCCCACGGCGTCGATGACTCCGGCGGCGTCGCTGTGCGGGATCACTTGTGGGAAGGGCATGGACGAGCCGAGCCAGCCGCGCCGCTTCTTGGTGTCGCCGGGGTTGACGCCCGAGACGGTGACACGGACGCGGACCTCGCCGGGGCCGGGGACGGGATCAGGGAGTTCGCCGACGTGCAGGACATCGGCGGCGGGGCCCTGGGTGTCGTACCAGGAAGCAAGCATGGGGGCACCTCCGTGGGCGGTCAGGTCGCGGGAGCGGCGGGCGCATGCGGGTCGCTGTCGACGCATCCGGTGTCGAATACGGGGGCTTCGTCCCCGAGGGTCTCGCGCAGCCAGGTCCGCTCCGCGCGACTGGTGGCGCGGGCGGTGAGCAGCATGCCCCGCCGGTAGGGGTCGGCGATCTCCTCGGCACGCAGGGGCCGCTCGTTGTCGTAGAAGAAGCTCGCCGGTTCTTCCAGGAACTCCAGCCGTCTGCGCAGCACCGCGTGCTGTTCGGTCACGTCGGGCAGCTGGGAGAGGAAGGCCAGGACGATGTAGAACCGGGTGAAGTCGGTGATCTCGTGGTCGGCGGGCTTGCGCAGGCGCTGAAGCATGTCGGCCCGTCCGGCCGCGGTCAGGCTGAGCACGTACCGGGCCGCCCCCGCGGCCGGGGCGGAGCGCCGCTCGATCAAGCCCGCCTTGGTCAGACGATTGATCGCCGGATACAGGCTGCCGTCACTGACCGGCCGCGTATAGCCGGTCAGCTGTGAGACGCGGCGGCGCAGCTCGTGTCCGGGCAGGGGTCCTTCGGCGAGGAAGCCGAGTATCGCGAGTTCCAGCATGAGTCCATCTTCGCACGCGAACATCGAATCGATGTAAACATCGATTCGATGTTACGCTCGCGGGTACCCGCCGAAACGTCTCTGGAGAGGCACAGCAAGATGCCATCGCAGTCCACCGAGTCAGTGATGAACCGCTTCGTCGAGTTCATCAACACGGGCAACGAGGATCTCGCCCGCGAGGTCATTTCTCCGGACGCGGTGTTCCACGCGCCCAGTCATCCGGAACCGCTGCGGGGGCCCGATGGGTACTTGGAAGTCCTCGGGATGATGCGCGGCGGCTTCTCGGATGTGGAGTGGACGCTGGAGGAGACGGTCACCGAAGGCGACACCGTGGCCGCGCGGTTCACCATGCGGGGAACCCACGACGGTGAATTCTTCGGGATCCCGGCGAGCGGCAACACGATCTCGGTGCAGGCCATGAACTTCTACTACCTGGCCGACGGCCGGATCGTCGGCGAACGCGGCCAGCCCGACCTCCTCGGGGTGATGCAGCAGATCGGAGCCGTACCGGCGCCGTGAACGTCGTAGCGACGGGTGGGCCTTCTGCCGCGCGGGATTGCCGCTGCCGGGAGGGGGCCGTACGGTGCGGGTTCACCGCAAGAGGGTTCACCGCAAGAGGTCGGTCTTCTTCTTGATCCGGCGTCTTCGCGCAAACAGCGCCCGCTGCGGCGAGAGCTGTACGCCTCGTCACCGCTGACGTGACCGGGCCGGGTGTGGGAGTGCTCTCCCCCGCGGGCGAATACTGCAACCCTCGAATACCGACACTCCACCAGTGGCACAGCGAGACCGTGGACGCCGAGGTCGTGGGATACGTCGGACCCGCCGGCCGTCCCGGTCGTGCGGCAGCGCCCGCCGAACGGGCCCCGGATGCTGTCACAGGCGCTGGCTCCGCCGATCGTGGCCGAAGTCGCCCGCCTCGTCGCCGAGTCGGGGCCGGGGTGTCGGCGCGGACGGATGACGGGGAGGCGTACACGACCACCGGGGCCGGGCTGGTGGTGGAAGTCGAGGCGGGCACAACACGGCACGCGACAGTGGCAGTCACGCGGATCCGCTGAGAAGAGACTTGGTGCCGTCATGCCGTGAGCACGGCATCACGACACTCCTCAGAACCTGAAACGCGCAGGCCAACGAGGTGTGGCCGAAGTGACCGGTGATCTGCTGAGTCGGCCGCCTGTGACAGAACGAAGACGTCGCGGAGGACAGCCTGTAACTCGGTGCGGGATACAAATACTTCAGACCGCACGCACCGCGCTCCTTCTGGGGGAACACCGTGAAGTACACCCGCATCGCCGCTCTTGCCGCCATCAGCGTCGCCGCCAGCCTCTCGCTCACCGCCTGTGGCGGCGACGACTCCGGGAAGGATTCGTCCTCCAAGGGATCCTCGTCTTCTTCGTCCTCGGACGGCGGCTCGAAGTCGGAGGCCAGCGACGCGAAGTCGGGCTCCGGACAGGACACCAAGGCCAACGCCGACGCCGCGAACGGCGCAGTGAAGACCGGCGCCAAGGTCACGTTCTGCAAGACGGAGGACCTGGCCATCAACACCCGGGACGCCGCGCCCGACGAGGCCTCCGGCAGGATCGACATCACCATGATCAACCGGGGTTCGGCCACCTGTTCGGCCACGGGCTTCGCGGGCGTCGACATCAAGGACGCCGACAACACCTCCAACCCCATCGAGCGCGGCCAGGCCCAGCCGCGTATCACCACGTTGAAGCCCGGCGACGCCGCTGTCTTCAACCTGTCCTACGACATCGACAACAGCGGAGAGAGCCTCTCGCACCCCACCAACATCCTGGTGACGCCCCCGAACGAGACCCACTCCGTGACCCTGGAGTGGCCCGCGAGCGCGGGGAACATCAAGGGCGCCTACACCGACGTCGAGGTCTACCCCACGCACACGACCAAGTAGGGGCGGCGCCCGCAGTCGGCCCCGGTGACTGACCGCCCCATCCGGCCAGGACCTTGACCATCCAGCGTGTGGTCAGCCTGTGTCAGCGACCCTTGGCATGACCTTTCGCAGCAGGTTCTCAGACCGCGGTGGTGGGGTGTGCCGTTCCGGAAGTGCGGCGGTATTCGGTGTTGATGCGTTGGGCTTCTTCGAGCTGGTCTTCGAGGATGACGATGCGACAGGCGGCCTCGATGGGGGTGCCCTGGTCGACGAGTTCGCGGGCACGGGCGGCGATGCGCAGCTGGTAGCGGGAGTAGCGGCGGTGGCCGCCCGCGGATCGCAGCGGTGTGATGAGGCGGGCTTCGCCGATGGCGCGGAGGAAGCCTTGTGTGGTGCCGAGTATCTCGGCGGCTCGGCCCATCGTGTAGGCGGGGTAGTCGTCGTCATCGAGACGGCCGAACGAGTCGTCTGCGGTCATCTGCACCTCTCTATGCAACTCTGTGGAACGCGTGGAGGGGCCCGGGTGCCGTACTGGCACCCGGGCCCCGAAGGAAACTGCTACACCATCTGCCGGCCCTGGTACTGCGCCGGCCTTCTGTTTCCGCTGACCCGACCTGGAAGGCGTCGGGATTGCGGGGATCGCGGTTGCTTGACCGGAGACCACCTCACTATCGATGTCCTGCGGTACCCGGACTCAACACTCCGTCCGGGCGATCCTGATGGCGCCTGGTTCCTCCGTTCATCCCTCTTGGATCACTTGCTACTTACGGGAACTGCATACTGCTGGGTGGTGCGAACTGCTGGTGACCTGATGGAGCGTCACTCTTCGGCAGCCAGCCCCGTCGCCTCTCCTGCATCCGCTCTGGCTTAGAACCCCACTGCCGAACCTCCCGGTGCGCGCGCCCGCAGCCGACGCCTTCACCGAGGTGCTGCTCACTTGCCTGCACTGCTGGGTACTGCGAACTGCACTTACCTGTACTGCACTTGCGTGAACTGCGGTCCTGCTCACGGCGGCCCCTGATCACTGCGGGCCACCCGGTCCGGTCGTCAGTCCCGTCACCGTCCTGCATCAACCCTGGCTTCGGAACTCCACCACCGCACCGTCCTGCGTACTGCACCTGCGGGTACTGCTGCCCGGCAGTTCATCTCTGCCGGGCCCTGCTGTCTTTCTGGCTACGAGAGAAACCATAACCACACCACCACCCAATGTCTACTCCAGCCGACATAGATTTCCGTCAGGCCAACGGCTAGATATTCGAACCCCATGAGCGAGGGGTGATGGTTTCAGCAACATCCACAGCAGCCGACTGCCCCCTTGCCCGCGCATCCGCCCCGGCCCCCTGCGCGTCGTCGATAGCGGCGCGCTGGAACGCAGCGTCAGCCGGTCCGCTGACGTGGCCGGGCGGGACGTGCGACAGTGGCGGTTCAGCTGGTGAGGATGGGCCGCCTCTGTGATTCGAGAGTGGGTCAGGCGAAGTCGCGCGGCTGCCGACGGGGGCCGTCAATGGCGGAGGCGGCCCCCTTCGGGCCGCCGAGACCTGGGTGTGGGTGGTCGCATGGGTCCGTCCCGGGCCGCTGGGCGTTCAGTTCAGCAGGCTCAGGCTGGGCCTTGCGATGTTTCGGCAGCGGTGATGTGGACCTCGGTCGCGCCGAGGACGCGTCCGTTGGCCTGGACCTCGATGCGGTGCGGGCCGGGGTGGATCGTGCGGACCGAGAGGCACTCGAACCGGTGCCGGCGTGAGAAGCCGACCGCCTGGCCCGCGGGGAGGTCCCGGGTGGTCAGCTTGAACACCTTGCCCGCCCTGGGGCCGCGAACCCCTTGGTAGTGGACTATGTAGTCGATCGCCGCTCTCGTCGCGTCGGTGGCATGCAGCGCGAAGGTGACGGTGGTCGCCTCCCCGATGGAGATGGTGGAGGGCGAGCAGGCGAGGTCCGTGATCTCGATCGGAGCATGGTGATCGAACCCGAGAACCGCGAGAGCCTCCGGGTGTCCTCGCTTGACGAGTGTCCGCAGGCCGTGGCGTACGACGAAATCGCCCTGCGTGCTGCCGCGAAGCCATCGCCGCGCGGTGACGAGGACGAGGTCGGGGTGGTCCTTGCTGATGTCGTTGAGGTGGTTCGCCACGGAACGGCGCACGTAGAGGGACTCGTCGTTGACGAGAGGCTCCAGGAGGGCCAGCGCGGGAGCGGGGTCGGCGACGAACCGCGAGAGCTGTGACGCCCAGGGCAGCCGCGGGCGCGTGCCCTCCGAGACGAGCCGCCGAACGTGTTCGTCCGGGTCGGTGGTCCACGCCCTGAGCTGGTCCATCGTGACCTCGTAGTGGGCTTCGACGAACGGGCGGACAGCGAACTCGGCGGTGTAGCGGGAAGTGAGCGCGGCCAGCAGCGGCAGCGCGACATCGGGCCGGTCCAGCAGCGCCGAGGCGACGTAGGCGTTGACGGGCATGGAAGCCCACCCCGTGAGGCCCCCGCTGGCGAGGGCACCACGGATCACCCGGCCGGCTTCCTCGGGGGACGTCGGCATCGTCGCCGCGAGGGCACGGGCGATCCAGTCGATACGGGCCTTCAGCTCCAGGTCACCGATACCGGTGCCCGCGAGCTGCTCGAACGCCGCCCGGTCGAACGAGGCCGAGGCACCCGCGAGTTCGCCTGCAAGACGCCCGATGAGCTCCGGCGACAGTTCATCTTTGAAATCGGCCATCTCAATGCCCGCCCGCGGTCACGTCGAGGTCCCCGACCGCTCGCCCCGTCCGGCTCTCGGCCGGCGGGAGGAGGGGCTTGATGCGCTCCCCCTGTTCGTTCGGGAGCGGTGTGAATTTCGACCTGGGCATCATGCTCTCGAGTCTGCCAGGGGCCACTGACACGCGGCCGGTACCTCAGGCGCTCTGAGCTGCGACGACACCCCGCTGCGCGTAGCCTGCCGGATTCGGGCAAAGGACCGCTTCTTACAGTGGAGGCTGAGTGTTGCGGCCGGGCAGGGGCGGGTCCGTTCTGGTGTGCGGCGGGCCGTGCGGGTGTTGTACTCTTTCGAGTTGCTGTGCCGAGGCTTCGGTGGCAGTGACCGGACTTCCTGTTCCTTCTGTGTCGATCTTGGGGTGACGTCTTATCAACCAGGCCATGTAGTCGTCCGTGTTCCCCGCGTGCTGTTGTGTCGCACGTGTCTGGGGGCGGACGTCGCGCTGGCCTGAGTTGCGTCACTCTTCCCCGCAGTTTTCTGTCCCGGGTGCAGCTCTGCCGTCTGCCCCGGGTTTCGTGTTTTCCGTCCCCGGTGCGGCTGTCGGCAGGGCTCCCCCGATTCCTTTGGATCAGGAGCTCCTGTCTTGTCTTCCTCCGCGCTCGGCAACGAGCCAGAGCACACCACCACCCAGACCCCGACCCACCCATCTCCTGGACCCTCGAAGATGGCCATGGGGGCCTGGATCGCCCTCCTGGTACTGCTGACCGCCGAGCTGATGAACATGCTCGACCAGTCGGTCGTCCTGACCGCCCTGCCCGCGATCCAGGAGTCGACCGGCGCCGGACCGGTCGCGGTGCAGTGGCTGACCACCGCCTACTCCCTGCCCGTCGCCGTCGGGCTGATCACCGGCGGACGGCTCGGTGACATCTACGGCCGCCGCAGGATCCTGCTCATCGGCACCGTCGTGTTCACCACCGCCTCGCTGCTGTGCGGACTGGCCACTGGCCCGGGCGTACTGATCGGCGCCCGCCTGCTCCAGGGCGTCGGCGTGGCCGTGATGATCCCGCAGGTCCTGGCGACCATGCATGTCACCTTCGAGGGCCAGAACCGCAGCAAGGCATTCGGCCTGTACGGGGCCGTCATGGCCATCGCCAACGTCCTGGGCCCGGTCCTGGGCGGCGTGCTCACCCAGGCCGACCTGTTCGGGCTGTCCTGGCGGCCGATCTTCCTGGTCAACGTGCCCGTCGGGCTGACCGTACTCCTCCTGGGACGCACGTTCATCCCCGAATCGACCGTCCGCAAGGCCGACCGGCTCGACCTGGTCGGCATGCTGCTGTCCGGCCTGGCCATCGTCCTGATCCTCTTCCCGCTCACCGAGGGCCACGCCCACGGATGGCCGCTGTGGTGCGTCGTCATGCTCGCCGCCGGCGGCCTTGTCCTCGGTGTCTTCCTGCGCCACCAGCGGTGCAGGCAGGGCAACGCCCCGCTGGTGACCCTGTCCCTCTTCCGGGTCAGGCAGTTCTCCGGGGGCATGGCCGCAGACCTGCTGCACGGCCTGCTGTGCGGCCTGTTCTTCATGACCTGGACGCTGTATCTGCAGCGCGGACTGGCCCTGAGCCCGCTTGAGGCGGCCGTGGCCTTCATGCTGCTCTCCGTGGGAGAACTGGGCGGCGCGACGATCGCGGCGCAGACCGCCGGACGTTTCGCCCGCCGTCTGCCGCAGGCCGGAGTTCTCATCGCGACCGCTGCGATGGTCGCCTACGGGCTCCAGATCGGCAGCCACCAGGCCGACCTGACCCTGCTGGCGATGACCGCTCCGGTGGTGCTGATCGGCTTCGGCTTGGGCATGGTTTCCGGCCCGCTCGCCGATCTGTCGCTGGCCAGGGTCCCGCACGAGGACGCCGGCTCGGCCTCGGGCCTGTTCAACACCGCCATTCACCTGGGCATCGCGCTGGGCACCGCGCTGACCGCCGTGGTGTTCTTCGCCATCACCGGCGGCTCTCGCGACGGCGCGGTCAACCGCGACGCGTTCGTCACCGTGCTGTGGTGGGTCAGCGGCCTCCTCGCCCTGATGTGGGCCCTGATGTTCTGCCTGCCCAAGCAGGCCGACCACCAGGCCGACTGAGCTACTTCCCATGGGCGGCGGCACCTGCACCCTGGGCGCCGCCGCACCGCGACGCCCAAATACACCGATGTTGATCAGGGCATCGCGCAGGGCAGTGCGCAGGCGGTGTTTCGGGCAGCGCCGAAGAGCATTGTGGGGGATTCGCGGCATTCCTAGGGTTCTTCTCGTCCGGCCCGCGTAGCGGGTGCAAGCGCCTCTCATGAATGACCGGGGGAACACCAATGCGCAAGATCCACAAGGTCCTTGTCTGCGCCACGGCCACGGCCGCCGTCGCGGGCGGAAGCGCGCTGACCGCCGTCGCGGACAGCGCGCCGCGGGCCAGGTCCACTCAGTCGAGCCAGGTGAAGACCGTGTCTGTGGACGGGTCCGTGAAGGGCAAGGCGGCTCCGTCCAGCTGCAAGAAGGGACGTATCTGCTTCTACACCGGCAAGAACTACGCCGGGAAGCGGTGCTCGCGCAGCGTCAGCTTCAAGGAGTGGGGCTCGAAGCGGTGCAGGACGTCCACGTTCAAGTCCGGGTACAACAACGGCTACTCGGGACACAAAGGAGACGTAGCAGCGTACGCGAAGAAGAACTGGAAGGGCACGCGTTACGTCGTCCCCAACAAGGCCGGCATCCACTTCAGCCATGCGAGGCCGATCCGTTCCGTCCAGTGGTTCTGAGCCCTGAACGGACGACCTCCGAAGGCACCGCGAACGCCGACAGTGCCCGGCTCCACACGGACGCCGGGCGCTGTCGGCGTTCGCGTCTTCCCGTAGCTGGGCCGCGTAGTGACGCACGGCCTCAGGTGGCCGGCGACCGAACGGCAAACCGGATCACCACGTTCTCCACACCCCGTGGCCGCCGCTTGACCGCTGGCATCGTGAGGTGTCTTTTCACGGCTCAGCTTCAGGCCAATGACGCCCCCAGCAGGAGCGCAAGCAGGGCGTCATTGGGAGGGGCAGAAGCACACACACCGAGCGCGAGCGAAACCGCCACCATGCGGTACGCCCGCATGGACCGGCGGTGGGGCAGGGCCCAGGTGATGGCCCGGATCACGCAGTACTCCATCGCGAGGAGCGGAAGACCAAGCAGGGAGCCGCCGCGTCACGTGTGCGCCCACGTACAACCCTTCGGCCCCACCATCCGTCTCCTGTTCGCCGGCCCCACGCGTCGCCCGGGGCCACTTCCGGTGAACGGCGCGGCGCGCCCACCGCGACCGGGGCCACCGCCTCCGCGACTCATAAGGAACCCCAACACCCATGCGTATCCGCACAACAGCCCCGCTCGCCACCTTCCTGGTGGCGGGTCTCATCCCCCTAAGCCTGCCCGTCGCGGCAGCGAGCGCCGCGCCCGCGAAGCACGGCGACGACTTCAACGGCGACGGCTACCGCGACTACGCGTATTCGAGCTTCAGCGCCAGAGGGGGCGGCGGCGTCACCGTGGTCTTCGGGACCGCCACCGGGCCCGGCTCCAGACAGCAGCGCATCACCCAGGCGAGCTCCGGCGTGCCCGGAGCCGATGAGGCCGACGACATGTTCGGTGAAGTACGGGCCGCCGCGGACTTCGACGGCGACGGGTACGGCGATCTCGCGGTGGCGGCGACCGGCGAGAACGGCTCAAACGGCGCCGACCAGGGCGCCGTGACGATCCTGTGGGGCTCCGCCTCCGGCCTGTCCAAGGGCACGACTCTCCCGAACAAGAACCCGGGCCCCAACAACTACATGGGCAAGGACCTGGCGACCGGTGACTTCAACGGGGACGGCAAGCAGGACCTGGCCGTCATCAACGAATCCATGACCTACGTCTACCGCGGCCCGCTCAAGCGCTCCGGCACCACCGGCGCCGTGACCAAGCTCGACAAGACGACGTCCTTCTACGCCTCGTCCCTGATCTCCGGCAAGGTCAACGGCGACAAGAAGACCGACCTCGCGATCATCGGCGACGTGGTCAGCTCCGAATCCATCGCGTCCGACGCCTGGTTCATCAAGGGTGGCGCGAGCTCGCTCACCCCGGGCAAGAGCCTGCGCCTGGAGTCCCAGTCCGGCAACGGCGGCAGCTCCGAGCGCGGCGGCGACGGTGTCATCGCCGACTTCGACAAGGACGGCTACGGCGACATCGCCATCGGCACCTCCCTCTACTCGAAGCACAAGGGCCGCGTCAGCGTCTGGTACGGCGCGTCCGGCGGACCGTCCCGAAGCGCCCGCCTCACCCAGTCGACGAGCGGCGTCGCCGGATCGCCGGAGAACTACGACGAGTTCGGCTCATCCGTCTCGGCGGGTGACGTCAATGGCGACGGCTACGCGGACCTCGCGGTCGGCGTGCGGGGCGAGGAGATCGACGGCCAGGACAACGCGGGCGGCGTGCACGTCTTCAAGGGGCGGGCGAGCGGCCTGTCCGGTGCCGGTTCGCAGTGGTTCGCCCGTAACACCCCTGGCGTGCCGGGTCCGCTGTCGGCCGACGATCAGTTCGGTGGCCTGGTCCGGCTGCGCGACACGGACGGTGACGGACAGGCCGACCTGTATGTGAGCGCCGTCGATTCTCTGCGGCTGCCCGGCTCAGCTGGCGGCGTCACCACGACGGGCGCGACGCAATACGACGCGGTGCCCATCGACAGCTTCTTGGAGTAACTCCCCCAGGCGAACGTGCGCCTGGAGTCGTCGGGCCGGCCGCCTCCGTGGCGGTCGGCGACCGGCGCCGTGCGGCGCGGGTGGCTACAGGTCGAACTCCAGGCGTTCGACGTCGGTGAAGCGGACCTCCTCCAGGGAGCCGGCGCGGCGGCCGCCGTCCTGGAAATAGGTCTCCTTGAGGCCTTCCGCGGCGATCTCCCGCAGTTGGTCGTCGCCGGCGCCCTGCTCCTGGGCGGCGAAGAGACGGGCGGCGAACCGGGGTGGCAGCGCGACGGTCAGGTCCCGGATCCGGGCCTCATCACTCGTCCCGATCGGCGCGGTGTACCCGAGCCGGGCCCGGGTGTCGATGACGATGCCGTCCGTCGTCGCCGCCTTCTGACGTGCCTTCGCCCTGATCTGCGGCTGCCACCGGGAGCGGACCTCGCTCTCCAGCCGGGCCGCGAGATCCTCCCGGGGCTTTTTGATCTGGTCCTTCACATACCGCTCCACGGTGCGCTGGGAGATCCGCAGCATCTGGGCGACCGCCTTGGTGCCCTTGAGCTGCTTGACCAGGTAGCGCATTCTCGCGCCGGCCGACTTCGGGATCGGGCGGGTGAACGCCTTCTGCACCGCCTGGTCCAGGCCGTCACCGAACATGCTCATCGGCTACCTACTCCCCGTTGTCCTGGTCGGTGACGGTGCCGTCCTTGATGTAGCGGGCCAAGTTGAGCTCCGGGGCCTCGAACTGCTCCCGGACTCCTTCGCCCCACAGCACGCTCTGGGTGCCCTCCCACTTGACCAGCCCGGGATTCACCCCGAGCTTCAGACCGCCCGGCAGGGGCTTGCCCTCGCGGTAGGGCAGAAAGTCCAGCGGGGACTGCCCGTCGACCGCGTACACGACGCAGTCGGAGAGGATCGCGACCGGGTACTGCCCGGTGAACGCCGCGTGCTTGAGCAGTTTGCGGTGGAGGTTGATGCGGGTGCGGGAGATGACCGCGGCGCGGATGTCGGGGCGCCAGGTGGGCCGGGACAGGGCCCGCCACGGCTGGCCGGGCTTCCAGCCCTCGCCGCGCGGGCGCTCGCGCAGTTTGCCCAGGCCTCCCTTCACGGTCGCCTTGACCGCGGACACCACGATCGCCAGCTCCGGGTCGCGCTGCCGGTAGCCGTCCATCGCCGCCAGGAACTCCTGCGGCGAGACGTCGGCGGGCACCCCGAGATCGGCCATGGTGGCCAGGTACGCGTCGCGCAGCCGGCTGTACCAGCCGTCCAGGTAGCGGCCGTTGTCGTGGCGCACCCATGCCTCGGTCGGCGCCACCTCGTAGCCCAGCTCCACCGCGTACGCCACGGTGGGCGTCGCGTACCAGGCCGGTCCCTGCGGGCGCTCGCCCTTCGGCGTGAACGGGCTGGGCAGCAGGCTGCCCTCCAGTTCCACCCGCTCTTTGCCCAACTTCACCCTCGACAGGTCGACATGGCTCAGGTCGACCAGCCAGGAGCCGGGCAGCTTCGCGTCGAACACCGGCGCCTGCACATGCATGGGCGCGCCGAGGCCGACGATCAGGCCGTTGGCTCCGGCGGCGAAGGCCATGTTGACGTCGAGACCCACCAGATTGCGGCGCATGCATTCGTCGTCGGTGAGCGGGCGAGCCCAGTCGTAGGCCTCCTCGAACAGCTTCTGGTCCGGGCCGCGGACGTGGAAGCGGGGAAGGTCGGCGAGCAGCGGGTGCCCGTCGGGGGCCTCGCACGGTGCGCAGTCGACCGGATCCTTTCCCAGGGAGCCGGGGTTGTGTTCGGAGTGGCGTTTGCCGTCCGCGCCCGGTGCGCTCGCGCGGGTCGGCGGGTGCAGGGCGGTCATCAGCTCCAGGCCGGTGACGGCGGTCGATCCGCGCGGCGTCATGACCCGGGAGGCGTAGGTGCCAAGGAGCCGGGCCAGTTCCGCCGGTGCGAGCTGAGCGGCCTGGCCCCAGTGGCGGGTGTCGAGCGCGTTCCAGGAGGGGATGCACAGCTGGACGCAGGAGCGTTCCGAGCCCTGCGCGGGGCGGTAGATCCGTGCCCACGGCCCGAACCCGCGCTTGGTCAACTGCCAGTTGGCGCGCGCCAGTTGCTTGACGACCTTGTGGTTCTCCGGGATCCGCCCGGCGAGCTGCTCGTCGGCGGTGAGAGTCAGTGGCAGTCCGTAGCGCTCCAGTGCGGCCTCGGTGAGCACGATCAACGGATCGGCGTCCTTGCCGGGCCCGGACAGCCTGGGCGCCCCGAGCTGTGCCTCCTGCAGCGTCCAGTCGACCAGGGCCGCGACGGACTTGGCGGGCACGTCCAGGACCAGGCCGCCGACGCAGTACGCGGACACCTGCCCGTCGGCGACATCGATGACCGCGAGCGGCCCGTTCTCAAAACGCGCGTCGACAGCGGCCGGGCCGGTGGCGGGCTTCGCCGCGGCCGCCTTCGCGCCCGGCCGACGCGGCGCCGTCGATGCCCTGGCCGTGTGTGCCGAGCGTGCCGGGGCGGCGGCAGGGGCGGGGTTCGTCGTCGCGGTGCCGGTCTGGGTGTCCTCGGCGGCTTCGGAGTTCGGCGCCCCTTCCGTGGAGGGAGACTCCGCTGCCGGCGCGGGCACGCGGGTGGACGTCTCGGACGGCGCCGTGTCCGTGTCGGGCTCGGCCGCGTTGGCGGGGGTGGGAGCGGGAGTGGGGTAGAGCTTCGCGAGCTGCTCCAGCAGTCGTGCGTACGCCTCGCGCTCCGGGCCTCGCGGTTCCGTCTTGGTCTTGCTGGATTCCCAGCCGCTGACGGTCGCGCGGCGCACCTGCAGGGCGCCCGCGACCTGATCCAGCGTCAGGCCGTGAGCCTGCCGGAGCCGCTTGCGCTCTTCCGGCATCGGCAGCGGGGAGCGGGACGCGACCAGGGCATCGACGGCATCGAACAACTCGGACATGGGAACCTCCTGCCCCGCACCCTACCCGTGAACCGTACAAATCCCGCTCATTGAGCGTACGTATTACATACGCATTGCGTACGGCGGCGTCGATCCGTGGGAGAGTCCAGCGGTCTGAACGGTCGACGCAGCGATCAGCGAGCCGGTGGTTCTCCACGCGGGGCGTGTGTCACGAACGGGCGGGCACTATCTCCGACGTCGCCTGCGACCGGGGGGTCTTCGCCCCGGCCTTCCCCGCTTCGACCGTCCGCGGGTCGACGGCTTCCAGCGGGGAGCCCACCCGGTAGGGGCACTCGGGATCGTCCGGCCGGTTGGGGCGGTCGTGCGGCAGCAGATAGAACGTACGGCGGGCGAAGAGGCCGCTGTCGGCGCTGCGCGGCGCGTTCGGCGCCAGGTTCGAGTAGCCGATCATCCGGCCGTCCCGCTCGTAGCGCGGTTTGCCCTTGCGGGTGCTGACCTTGTCCAGGGCCTGGCGGACGTAGTCGAGGTTCTCGGTGTCCTCCAGCCAGACGACCTCGGCTTCCTGGACGAGATCGCCTTCCTGCGGAATCGCGCTCATCAGGCCTCCTGGGTCTTGGCGGCCGGGCAACGGCCTTCGGATGTGGCATACACGCGGCCGGTTTTTCCGGCTCGCGGGGCGAGCTGAGAAAGCAGGCGTCGTCCATCGTACGGTCGGCCACCGCACGCGTCCCGCCCGCAGCGGCTCCTCACGGCGTCCGGCCTCTGTCATCGGCGGCACTCTCGTCCGTGAGCAGGGCGAGGCCGGGGTACAGCTTCTTCACATTGTTCTTGATCATCTCTGCGGGTGAGGCCAGACCGAGCTCCTGCCGGATGCGGCTGGCGAACGCGCGGCTGGTGGAGGCCCTGATCCCCTCCTCGGAGCACCAGCGCCCGTAGGTCTCGTACAGCAGCTTCTGCTCGACGCGCAGTTCAGGGTTGGCGCGGCCGTCCTCGCCCTTGGTGCAGCACTCGTTGATGAAGCGGCCCACATGGTCCTCGGTCGTCTCATAGGCGGCGGTCGCCACCCGCACGGACGCCGGACCGGTGAGCGGATCACGCGTGGACAGATAGCGGCCTGCGCCCTCGATCAGCCACTGCAGGATGCCCGGACCCTCGTCGCGCACGAGTTCCGCGGCCAGGTTGTCGATCTTCCGTTCGTCGGGCACGCTCCGCTCGAACGGGATGATCCGCATGCGGCGCCAGAACGCATAGCCGCCGGTGCCGACTTCGGGACGGTGGTTGCCCAGCAGCCACAGCTTGTGCGTGGGGGTGAAGGTGAAGAAGTTCTGCCGCATCCGCCGGGCGGTGATGGTGTCGCCGCCGGTGAGGAGCTTGACGCGGGCCTCGTTGAACTTGTCGTTGGGCTTGAGTTCGCTGCACACGACGATGCGCCGTCCGTGCAGCTCGGTGAGCTCCGTGGAGTGCTCGGTGAACTTGCCCTTCTCCATGAGGAATCCGGGCGGGGCCGCGTTGGCGTAGTCGCCCAGGATCTGCGTCATCACCTCGAGCAGCACGGACTTGCCGTTGGCGCCGGAGCCGTAGAGGAAGGGCAGGACCTGCGCGCCGACGTCGCCGGTGATCGAGTAGCCGAGCAGGAGGTGCAGAAAGCGGGTGGTCTCCAGGCCCTTCGCGTCGGCCCCGAAGGTGTCGCGCAGGAAGCTCTGCCAGCGCGGGATGGGCATGGCGTGGGGTGCCACGAGAGTGGCCCGCGAGTGCATGTCCGTGAGCGGATCGGGCTTGCGCAGCATCCCGGTCCGCAGATCGACCACCCCGGCCGGTGTGCACAGGGCGTAGATGTCGCCGTCCAGGACGTCGGGGTCCAGGCGCAGCCCCGGTGCGGCCTGCGCCTGGTACAGCAGGGCCTTCAGCCCCGAGGTCGACTCGGAGTGCCGGCGGTGCGCGGCCAGCTGACGGTCGCTGAACTTCCCCCGGGGGTCGTGGTCGGGGATCTGCTCCGCCATCTCCCCCGCCGCCCACACGGCTGCTTCGTCGCCGCCGGTCAGTTTCCAGCGGTACTCGTCCCAGGAGTGCCAGCCCATCCCGATGACGTAGCGGAACTGGTCGCGGTAGAGGCGGGCGAACAGCTTGGCGTTGCCCCGGTCGGTCAGGGCGCTGGGCATCAGTCCCTCTGATTCGGCCGCGGGCGGGTAGCGGGCTTCGGTCTGCTGGGCCGGCAGGCTGGCATGTGGCTCCGGCAGAACGAAGTCGAGGCTCTGCTGCTGGATCTGTGCGGCGGCCGCTTCGGCGTCGAAGCGTGCGGGCTCGGCGCTCATGGGCGTCCTCGGGGATGGAGTGGTCGCTGGGCGCCCGCGGACAGAGCGGACTCGATGATCGTGAGATTGCGGCTCTCTTGAGCAGGGCGCGCGGCATGCGCCGCCTCCAGCAGCAGGTCCCGCGCGTCTGCCTGGTCCAGGTGGCCCGCCTGGACCAGGCCCCCGGCGGTATACGCGGCGCGGTTGAGCTTTTCCGTGAAGCTCGCTCCTTCCCGGGTGGCCGCGCAGGCGGAGACCTCGGCCAGAAGAGGGTTCAGGAGGCGTTCGGCGCCCTTCACCGAGCGGCGCCGACGGCGCGGAGCCTCGGCCTCGGCTGCGGCGGGCTGAGGGATCGCGGCAGGCACATGGTGTGTGCGTACGAGTTCTGCTGCCAGCCACTGCGGCAGCGACGCCGGTCGGCGGGCTGCTCCCAGGGGACGGTAACTGCCTGCGGTGGTCCGGGTCGCGGGGGCCACGATGTAGCCGTTGTCGGAGCGCACATCCACCTGCCAGGCCAGCGCCGTCTTCGGGCTGGACCCCGTGGAGGAACGGTAACGGGTCTCGGGGTGCGGGTTGCGGTACCAGATGTGCAGTCCGCCGGAGGGGGTGCGCACGCGCAGCGTCGAGGTGTCCTCCGCCGGACTTGGCTGGCCTCGCAGCGCGGCCAGCAGGGCGAGGGTGTCGAAGCCGGTGGCCAGGCCGGACAGGTTGACCTGCGGGGCGATGGGGATGCCCGGCAGGAGCCGGGACCTCTCGGGAACCTGTGCCGCGTGGGCGTCCACGTCGAGAACGACCAGATCCGCGGGACCGCAGGAGACGCCGACACCGAAACGGGACTGCGCGTGCCACCAGGTGTCGATGCGCTCGGGATCCGTGGTCGCGGCGTGGAACCCGTGGCACCAGCGTCCAGCAGGCAGGCAGGGGCAGGCCGCGGGCAGGTGCCGGTCCTCCTTGCAGGCCTGGCAGTTGGCCGGCGGGACCTTCTGCTGCGGGGCAAGGGGGTGTACGGGCCAGCCTGCTTGGGCGCACCACCGGGCGATCGCGTTTGCGTGCACGGCCTCGTCCGGGGCCGTCGGCTCGGTCGAGGGCTGGCGGGTCAACGGATCGTCCTTGTCGCGATTTGTGTCGGTCTCCGGCGGGACCAACGGGTCTGAAGGGACTGAGGTTTCGAGTTTGCGGCACGAGCGTAGCCCACGGGAGGGGGCGGAGGAGGAACGCCCCTGGCGTGTCGGGATTTCTGGGTCCCGTTAGTCCCGCAGCTCCGGGTGGCGCGGGCTCAGTTCAGTCCCGCAGGGGAGGGGCAGGTTCAGTCCCGTGCCACGAAACTCCTGCTCAGAGAGGGTCTCCCCGGGCGCTACGGGACTGACGGGACTGGACCCGGTAGTTATAAGCTGTTCAGAATCACCCTCCCTCGATATGCGCGCGCGCATGTTGGATGTGTTTCGCTGGGTGATAACTACTGGGCTGGGTCCCGTCAGTCCCGTGCTTTATGGAGGCACACCATCTGACCTGCGCTTTTCCTCTGGGGCCAGGCACGGGACCAAAGAGGTGCGGGACTGAGAGTCCCGTACCCGGGAGAATTCCCCGCCAGCTGCGAAGTTCAGCCCCGTGAGCCCCGTAACCCCCGTGCGGGAAGGGGCCCGAAAAACCCCGGCACCTGCCTGGTCAACAGGCGCGGTGCCGGGGCGGGCGGGCAGACGGGCTGTGTCAGGTCCAGAGCAGGCTGCCCGCCGCCAGGCAGACCGTGGCCAGACCGGCAACCATCGCGATGAAGGTCAGCCGCGTGCTGCCTGTCAGCGGGGGCCAGGTGCGGATGGGGTCCTCGACCAGGCGCTTGGTCGCGTACGCGAGGATCAGTGCCGACGCCAGGACCCCCAGCCGCACAGGGAGGTTCAGGACCCCTTCGGACACGGCGAGGGGCGCCAGGATGAGCAGCGGCCAGTGCCAGAGGTAGAGCGAGTAGCTGATGTCGCCCAGGAGTTGCACGGGCTTCGATGAGGTCAGCGCGCTGTGCCACTGCTGTTGCCGACCGTTGCCGGCGGCGATGATCAGAGCCGTGCCCACGGTCGGGACCAGCGCTGCGGAGCCGGGGTAGGGCGTGAGGCCGGTGAAGTGGACCGCCGAGCCCACAAGGGCGGCGAAACCGAGCAGAGAGGCCGCGATGGCCCCGGCTCTGGGCAGAACGAACCTCGTGCCGGCCAGAGCGATCACCGCGCCGATCGTGAACTCCCACACCCGGACCGGCGTGATGAAGTACGCCACCGCCGGGTCGGCTTCGGTGAGGTAGATGCACCAGATCAGCGAGACGAGTCCCAGTCCCGCGGTGATGGCCAGGCGCGCCCAGCGTGCCCGCAGGGTGAACAACAGCAGCAGGAGCAGGGGCCACAGCAAGTAGAACTGTTCCTCCACCGACAGCGACCAGTAGTGCGCCGTGCCGGTGACCTTGGTGGGGTCGACGGGCTCGGCGCCGAGCAGCCAGTTCTGGCCGTACAGTGCGCTGGCCATCACTTGACGGGCGTAGTCGGCCCAGCGCGGCTGCGGGACGAGGGCGTGTACGGCGACGACGATGCTGAGCAGTACCAAGAGGGCGGCGGGCAGCAGGCGGCGTATGCGCCGGGCGTAGAAGTCCGCGATCCGTATGCGGCCGGTGGCGTTGATCTCGTGGGCCAGCTGTGCGGTGATGAGATAGCCGGAGATCACGAAGAAGGCGTCGACTCCGACGAAGCCCGCGGTGAGGACGGTCGGCCACAGGTGGTGGAAGACGACGAGTCCCACGGCCAGGGCGCGCAGTGCCTGGATGTCCGGACGGAAGTCGGTCTTCTCGGCACGGGCGGTGCCGGGTCTTTCGAGGGTGGACGGTCGGGTCGGCATGACACTCCTAGAGCACTGGTCGTGTGTGATCGTGCGGAAGCGGACCAGTGGCCTTGCGTCCTGGTCACGCACTGGTGCAAGGACGCTTGTCTCCGGGACCTTTGGGGGGTGGTCGCCCTTGGTGTGGACGGTCGCAGGACTCGCTTGAGCGCCGCACGGGATGTGCTCGATTTCGGCTGGCGCACCGGCCGGGACCTGCGGCGTCCCTCTCTGGAGGCCTCCAGAGAGGCCTGTCCGGGGCGAGGTTCGGGTCGTCGGCCCAGGAGTTCGGTCAGCCCAGAAGTTCGGTGACGGCGCCCATGAACCCCTCGTCGAGCATGGTGTGCGGCGCCGTGTCGCGGGAACTGTCCAGGCCGGCGTCGTGGCGGGCCACACTGAGCAGGTAGCGGCCGAGGACGCGGTGCGTGGCGAAGGCCCATTCGCCCCGCGCGGCGGGCCTGCCGTCGGGGCCGAGCAGGTCGCCGCTGTCCACGCCGAAGCCGAACTCGGTGAAGGCGAGCCGCAGCCCCTGCCCCAGCGCCTTGGTGTAGGCCTCCTTCAGGGTCCACAGGCGCAGCATGGCGGCCCTGCGTGCCGCGTCGCCGAGCTGCTCGAGCACCTCGCGTTCGGCGGGGGTGAGCACGTGGCCGCTCAGCAGGTCGTACGACATGCGGCGTTCGGCCGGTTCGGCATCGACGCCGATGCGGCCGTCGCGGCTGACGCCGACGGCGATCAGGTCGTCGGTGTGGGTGAGGCTCACGTCGATCTGGTCGAGGCCGCGCAGGTAGGGACGCCCGCCGACCTTGTACGAGAGGTCGAGCTCCACCGGGTCGGTGTGCAGGGCGGCGGCCGCTGCGTACTTGGTGACGAGGCGGGAGGCGACGAACCGGTGGCGGACGGTGGGGTCGGTGGTGCGGCGGTAGCGCTGCCAGTCGCGGCCGAGCAGCGGGCGAAGACCGGGTTGGGCGACGGCTGCGGTGAGCCATTCGCCCCAGGTGGAGTGGACGACGGCGTTGCCGTGGCGGTCCATCGCCTCGCGTACCCGGTACCAGGGGGCGTCCGGTCCGCTGACGTGGAACGGCGTGCTGATGTGCTCCGCGCCGGTGGGGATGATGGTCGTCAAGGGGCCTTCCTTCCCTGGGGCGTTGTGGCGGGTGTCATGGCGCGTAGGTGACCGCGTCGAGGTCGCAGCTGCGGCCCTCCCGGTAGCGGCGCAGGAGTTCGTCGAGCACCTGCGCCTGGACGCCGTCGGACTGGCCGGGCACCGGGACCCCGAACCGGCCGGCGAGCCGGGACAGGGTCAGGACGGCCCAGGCGGGGTCGGCGAGGAACGGGTCGGTGCCGTCCTGGCTCTCCCAGACGCCGAGGACGGCTGCGGCGCCGACGATGCCGGCGTAGCGGTCGGTGAGCACGAGCACCGCGGGGTCGGTGAGGGCGGCGCCGGACGCGGGCAGGCGCCGGCACTGCTCGCGCAGGGCACGCAGTTCGGTGACGAACGCCTCGGCGAGGTCGGCGAGGGCCCCCAGGGTGCCCCGGGTGCCGCGTGCGTGGGCGAGCCGGTCGGCGGCACCGATGAGCGCGGCGGCCATGAAGTCGCCGCCGCCGGCGATGCCGAGCAACCGGTAGTCGAGGTCGGGCAGTTCGCTGCCGGAGCGGAACAGCTCGGGCAGCGGCTCTTCCTCGGCGAACCAGGACCGCTCGGCCAGACCTCGCAGCTGGGGCACGAGCACCGACTGGCACGAGGCGCTGCCCGCGTGACCGAGTCCGGCCACGGGCAGGTCGCGCAGGAGCTTGTCGAGCGCCCCGTAGGCGGGGTCGGCGTGGTCGTAGCCGCGGGCGCCGAGGACGGTGGCGAGCTCTTCCAGGTCCTCGCGCAGCAGGTCGGGCACCACGTACTTGACGGCGGCGGCGAAGAGATGGGCCTGGGCGGGCAGCAGGGACAGGGCCCGCAGGACGACGGTGGACATGGCGTCGCAGGCCAGCAGGTCGGCGAAGACACCGGCGAGCGGCTTGTGCCAGCGCTTGGCCACCGGCCCCGTACGGCCGTCGGTCGCGGCCCGGACGGCCGAGTGCAGCACGGTGCCGACGGCCGCGGTGACCACACCGCAGATCACGCTCCGGTTGACCTGGAACACCCGCAGCGCGACGCCCACTCCGTCGCCCTCGGAGCCGACCAGCGCCTCGGCGGGGACGGGGCAGTCGGTGAACTCCAGGCCGGAGAAGAGGGCTCCGCGCATGCCCGCCAGCTCGACGCGCGGCAGGTGCCGTACGTGGCCGGTGCCGACTTGGGCGGGGTCGAGGAGGAACACGGAGTGGCTGCGCGGTCCGCGGGCGGCGTCGGTGCGGGCGTAGACGACCTGGAGGTCGGCGCGCGCCGCGTTGATGATCACGTCCTTGCGGCCGTCGAGCCGGTAGCCGTCCCCGGCGTCGCGCGCGCTGAACTCGTGGCGCAGGATCGCGTTGGCGTGCGCGAGTTCGTGGTGCAGGATCGTGGCCCGCCCGCCGTTCAGCAGCAGGTCGGCGACGTCCTGGCGCTGGCGTGCGTCGCCCGACGTCCAGACGGCGCCGACGGCGAACAGGGAGGTCATCCCGTAGCCGAAGCCGAGCGCGACGTCGCGTCGGAAGACGGGGCGCAGGACCCGTGCCAGCAGGTCGGCCCGCGTGAGCCGGCCGCCGTTGGCGGCGGGCACGAACTCGGCGTCGAGCCCTGCCGCGCGGAGCAGCGCCTCGGTCGCGGCGGGCGGCTGGGCCCGGTCGTCGGCGGCGAACAGCGCCCGCAGGCCGTGGGGGTTCGCCGGGTCGTAGGGGTCGCCCAGCAGCGTCTCGAGCCGCGCGGCCCGCGCGAGGGCGTCCGCCTCTGTCCGTCCGAGCTGCGTGACCGGGGGATGGATGATCTCGGCGGTGATGGTCATGGCGGCGGTGGTCAGCTCCCTCGTCGCGGCAAGGGGCGCAGCGTGCGCACCCGTATCCAGACACTGAACGCCTCTCCTCGAGTCCGGGTGGAAGTGCTCTCGACTTACGCTCCGGTGTTCCTGAAGCCGGGCCCCGGCGGGCCAAGAGCATTCCTCCGTCTTTTCTTGAGCGGTCCAAAAAAAAGCGCTGCGACACCCCGTGATCGGGTGTCGCAGCGTTGCCCAAAAGGGGCTTTCGATCAGCCGGTCTTGCGGCGGAAGTTCCGCTTCTGGCCTGCGGGATTGTTCATGTTCTTGACCTTCGCACGGCCTTCTTCGTGCGCCTGCTTGGCCCGCGAAGCCTGCGACTTGCGCTCCAGCGCCGCCTTGAATTTCGCGCGTACCGCGTCCGCGCCCGTGCCCGTGTTCTCGTCCTCGTTGCGGTTGCTCTGCGGAGTTTCAGTCATACGGTTCTCCTCGCCGTAAGGAACAGCCCTGCCGGAGTTGCACGGCATCACCACTGTCACGATCGGAGCTGGACGTTCGGTCGAGCGTCGCTCGCGCTGAAAAGCATAAGTCGGCAGATCGACGGGGACCCCCGTGCTGAAGACCCGCTCCCAGGCGATGTCCTGCCCCGCCACGTGCAGCGCGCCCAACGCCCGGACCAGGTCGCGTACTTCATGCACCGGTTCGTCCGTTCCCGGTGTCGCCCGCTGCGAGGCCACGAACACCGCGGGAGCACGCACACACGAGGCACCCACCGTGGACAGCGGCCCGGCGGGACCGCACTCCACGTACCGGCCCACGCCCGAGCGCTCCAACGTGCGCACCGCGTCCACGAACCGCACGTCCTCGCGTACCTGCCGCATCCAGTACCTCGGATCCGCCACCTCACCGGCCGTCACCGCGCCGCCCGTCACCGTCGACACCCAGGCCGTCGACGGCTCACGGAACACGCACTGCGTCACGGCCCGCACGAACTCCTCCGCGCCGGGCTCGCCCGCCTGCGTCCACCGGCCCCGCGCCGTCACCAACCGTGCCGCATCCGCCAGATCCAGCCCCCCGGCCGCATGCGCCGCCGCCACCTCGCCCACCCCGTGTCCGGCCACCGCGGCCGGCGCCACACCCCACGACGTCCACAGCCGGAACAGCGCCACGTCGACCGCGAACAACGCGGGCTGCGCGAACTCGGGCTCATGGATCAACGCCGCGTCGGGGCCGTCGTGCGCGGCGAACAGCACCGCCACCAACGGCAGCCGCAGATACGGATCGAGCGCGGCGCACACCTCGTCGAGGGCCCGCCGAAACTCCGGGAACGCCGCGTACAACTCCCGCCCCATGCCGACGCGTTGACCGCCCTGACCGGTGAACAGCACCGCGAGGTCCGTCCCCGCGGCCGCCGTCCCCGCGACGAGGCAGGGGTGGCCGCGGCCGTCCGCGAGAGCGCGCAGGGCCTGTGCCGCCTCGGCGGACGACGCGGCCACGACGCTCGCACGGTGCTCCAGGTGGGGGCGGTGCCGGGCGGCGGTGTACGCCACGTCGAGGAGACCGGCGTCGAGTGTGCCGTCGAGCAGGCTCGCGAGCCGGGCCGCGTTCTCGGCGCGGGCCCGCGCGGTGCGGCCCGAGACGGTGAGGACGACCGGGCCCGGTGCGGTGCGGCGCGGGCGGCGGCCGGTGACGGCGCCGAAGTCCACGGCGAATCCGTCGCACCACAGCGTGGCGGCCACATCCTCCAGAGCCTGGCGGGCCTCCCGGTCGCGGTGGCCCGTGCTCAGGACGCGCGGCTGGTCGGCGCCGAGGCCGTCGACGGTGTCGAGGCCGTGCTGCAGCGTGTGGTGCGCCACGGGGTGCGGTGTGATCTCGACGACGCGCAGCCGGCGCCCGCCGGCGAGCTCGCGGGCGGCCTCGATCAGGCGCGGGCCGGCGCACCGGCTGCGGGCCCAGTACGCGGCGTCGAGGTCCGTGCCCTCGACGTACCCGCCGGTGACGGTCGACCAGAACGGCACCGCGGTGGGCCGGCCGCGCAGAGCGCCCAGGGTCTGTCTCAACTCCCTTGCCCCATGGGCGTGTTCGGCGTCGAGGCGGGACAGGGCGACGATCAGGCGGGCGCCTTCCGCGAGCGGCAGGGCGTGCGCGAACACCGCGGCGGCGACCTCGCCGGTGCCCTGCCCGAGGACGACGGCGGGCTCGACGCCCCAGGCGCGCAGGGTGCGGGCCAGGGCCGTCTGGAGGGCGAACAGGACGGGCTGGGCGACATCGGTGCGCCCCAGGCGGGAGGTGACCGGGTCCGCGAGGAGTTCCGCGGTGACCGACCATCCGGTGAAGGGCCGCAGGGCCCGGTCGCACGCGTCGAGGGCGGCCCGGAAGGCGGGGTCGCCGAGCAGGGTGCGTCCCATGCCGGGCCACTGCGAGCCGCGGTCGGAGAAGCAGAAGGCGAGCGCGTCCGGTGTGACGGCGCGGTCCCGGGTGTGGGCCGCGACCTGTGTGCGCAGTGCGCCGGCCAGTTCGCCGGAGTGGGTGACGGCGGCGACGACGCGGTGCGTGCCCGGGGCGCGGCCGAGCAGTTCGGGCGCGTACCAGGCCCCGTCCGCGCGGCTCCGGCCGGTGAGTTCGTCGGCGGCCGCGCGCAGGTCGTCCGCGCTGTCGGCGGCGAGCGGCACGAACAGGCGTCGCCGGTGCGGAGCCTCCTCCAGGGCCAGGTGGGCGTGGGCGCCGCCGGGGCCGAAGCCGCCGACACCCGCGTAGCGGCGGGCGTCGCCCGGCCACGGCGTGCGCGCGGTGGCGGCTTCGAGGCGGCTGGTCCCGGTGCCGGTGCCGGTGAGCGGGTCGGGGGCGGTGACCTGACGGTCGGCGGGCAGCTCGCCGTGGTGCAGGGCGAGCGCGGTCTTCATCAGGCCGACGACGCCCGCGGCGGCTTCCAGGTGACCGAAGTCGGCCGTGCCGGAGCCGATGAGCAGCGCCTGGGTGCGGGCGGCGTCGGTGAAGACGGTGCCGAGGGCTTCGGCCTCGACGGGGCCGCCGGGGCACGTGCCGCAGCCGTGAGCCTCGACGTAGGAGACCTGCCCGGGGCCGGTGCCGGCGTCCTGCCAGGCGGCGCGCATCACGTCCGCGACGCCGTCATGGCCGACGGCACTGCCGCGGATGACGGCGTAGACGCGGTCGCCCGCGGCCAGCGCGTCGGACAGGCGCCGCAGTACGAGGACGCCGCAGCCCTCACCGCGTACGTGTCCGGCCGCAGCGTCGACGGCGTGCGGGTCGAGCACCACGTGGACGCCTCCCGCGAGAGCCAGGTCCACCTCCGCGTCGCGCAGGCTGCGCACGGCGAGGTGGGCGGCGGTGAGCGAGGAGCCGCCCGCCGTGGCGACGACGGGCGCGTGGCCGGTGAGGCCGAGGGCGCGCGCGATGCGGGCCGCGACGGTGGAGGTGTCCCGGCGGGCCGCGCGGTGCGGTCCCGTGGTGGCCATGAACACGCCGGTACGGCTTCCCGGGAGGCTGTCGTGGACGATCCGGGCGTCCTCCAGCGAGGCCCAGGCGGTCTCCAGCGCGATGCGCTGGCGGGGGTCCATGTGCCGGGCCTCGGCGGGCGGGATGCGGAACAGGTCCGCGTCGAAACCGTCGATGTCGTCGAGGAAAGCGCCCCGGCCGGTGGGCGTCGTGCCAAGGGCCCCCCGGTCGGCGCCGTCGAGCAGTGCCTGCCACAGGGTCGCGGGGGTGTCGACGCCTCCCGGCAGACGGCAGCCGATGCCGACGATCGCGATCGGCTCGTGGGCTCGCGGGTGCCCGCGGGCGGGCGTGGTGTGCCGGTTCACCTGGACCAAGCTCATCTGCCCATCCTTGAAGTTCGTCGAACCGGTGCCGTCGGCCCCACCAGCCTGGTCGCAACGGCTCGAGCGGGGCCGGAGTGCGGTCGAGGCGCGGTCGAGGTGCGGGACGTCACAGCACGCGGATCGCCGACTCCGCGTGCCGCCTGGCCAGTTCGAGGGTGGCGGTGGAGTTCCGGCCCAGCGCCTGGCGCACGTACCGGCGGGCCGTGGTCAGGTCGGCGGCCGGGCCCAGCACCCGCGTCACCGCCTCCTCGCGCAGCACCACGCTGTGCTGCGAGACGACCGTCACGCCCGTCTCGTCGGGCACGACCGACCACTCGCCGGTGTGTGCCTCCATCAGGGCGGGCGTCACCGTCTGCTTGTAGACGATGCGCCCGGCGTGCGGGAAGCAGACCCGCACCGACTCGGTGGTGTGCGCGTTGCCGTCGGCCGTCAGCGTCTCCATGGACATGACCTGGACGCCGGGGCTGTCCTCCGTCAGGTCCAGGCGGGAGACGTGCGGGATCAGGTCGGGCCAGTCGCCCACGCGGTACAGGAAGTCGTAGACCAGCTCGGCCGGCCCCTTGACCCGCACGGAGTCCTCGAAGGACAGGACGAGCTCGTCCAGGCGCGTCCAGCGCGCGGCGAGGCGCTCGATGTTGTCCAGCTCGGCACGGGAGTTGCTCTCGCAGGCGCTCGTCACCCACGCGACGTCGTCGGGGCGGTCGTCGGCGACCGTGAAGTCGTGCAGCAGCGTCAGCAGGCTGGTGCCGCCCGGCCGTTCCTCCACGATCCAGCTGCCCCGCATGGTCTGGACCGGTGCCTGCGGCCGGGTCTGGTGGAACTCGATGCGCCGCTCCTGGGGGTCCTGCACCCGCTGCGAGATCCATGAGCGGACCTCTCCGTTGGCCGTCGCCCACATCCGCAGCCGTTCGTGCGTCCCGTCGAACTCCAGCCGCTCCACGTGCACGTTCGGCGGAAAGTACAGCGGCCACTGCACCGCGTCCGAGATCAGCCCGTAGACGACACCGGCCGGCGCGTTCACCTCGACGGAGTGCACCGTGCGGTGCACTCGCTCGCTCGACACCACGTTCACGTCTTCCTCGATTCCTTGACGAAGGTCAGTAATTGCCCAGACCGCCGCAGACGTTGAGCGCCTGCGCGGTGATCGAGGCGGCGGGTGCGGAGGCCAGATAGCCGACCAGGGCGGCCACCTCCTGGGGCGTGCTGTAGCGGCCGAGCGGGATCTTCGCCTCGAACTGCGTCTGCACCTCCTCCTCGGTGGTGTCCCAGGCGGCCGCGTAGCCCTGGCGCACCCGCTGGGCCATCGGGGTCTCCACGTAGCCGGGGCAGACCGCGTTGACGGTGATGCCGCGGGGGGCGAGCTCCCGGCCGAGCGCCTTGGTGAAGCCGACGACGCCGTGCTTGGAGGCGCTGTAGGGCGCGCCGAGCAGGACGCCCTGCTTGCCTGCGGTGGAGGCGACGTTGATGATCCGGCCGCAGGCGGCGTCGGTGAGGCCGCCGTTCTTGAGCACTTCGCGCGTCACCAGGAACACGCTGTTGAGGTTGGTGTCGATGACGTCGTACCAGAGGTCGTCGGTGAGGTCGGCGGTCACGCCGCCGCCGCTGCGCCCGGCGTTGTTGACGAGCACACTGAGGGGCCCGTACGTCGAGACGGCCTCGGCCACGAGCGCGGCCACGGACTCGCGGGAGCGCACGTCCGCGGCCTGCCCCGCGACGTCGAGGCCCTCCGCACGCAGGTCCTGCACGGTCTGCTTCACGTCCTGTGCCGTGCGGGCGCACAGGAAGACCCGGTGCCCGTCGCGGCCCAGCTGCCGGGCCGATTCAAGGCCGATGCCGCTCGTGGCTCCGGTCACCAGTGCGACGGGACGGTGGTCGGGCATGTCAGTGCTCCTCGAGGTCGGGGGTGGCGGCGCGCAGGAGGAGACCCGGCTCGCGCCGTGCCTCGTCGGCGAGGGGGACGGGGGGCGCCAGCGGGGCCAGGGCCCGGCGCAGTGCCGGGCGGGACAGCAGGGAGCCGCGGGCCGCGACGTAGCCGTCGGGCCGTACGAGGATCCACGCGCCGGGCAGCAGGCCGAGCGCGGTGCGCAGGTGCCGGTCGGGGTCGGCGAGCGGCGCGGGTCCGTCGGGCCCGCTGCCGCCGGCGGTCCTGACCGACAGCCACTCGCCGTACTGGGCGGCCGCGGTGACGGCCACGCCGACGGGGACGTCGCCCGGCCCGTGACCGCCCGCGGCGAGCAGCAGCGTCCAGCGCGGATCGCGCAGTTCGGCATAGAAGGCCCGGAGGGCAGGGCCGAGCGCGTCGGGCGTCCGGACGGCGGTGGCCCGGTCGCCGGGGCCGGGGGCCTGCGGGGCCGGCTTCCGCGCGCTCATCAGGACGGATCCGGCGTCCGCGAGGTAGGTGAAGGTGCGGGAGTCCGCTGTGGTCAGCGACGACGCGCCGTAACCGATCTTCAGGCCCGACATGCCGCCCAGCACCTTGCGCTGCACGGCCCGGCGCAGCGGCCGCACCGTGTTCACGACGTGCAGGGCGATCGGCAGGACCACGCCCGCGAGCGCGTTCTTCAGCTGGACCAGGGTGGTGGCGGTGCGCGTGGAGCCCAGCAGGGCCGCGCCGACGGGGACGCGCTCCTCGCTGTAGGTCTTCAGCAACTCCGCTCCCGCGTGGCCCTGTTCGACCATGGCCAGCTTCCAGGCGAGGTTGTACGCCTCCTGGATACCGGTGTTCATGCCCTGCCCCGATGCGGGGCTGTGCACATGCGCGGCGTCGCCGGCCACGAGGACGCGGCCGCCCTGCATGCGCTCCACCATCCGCTGCTGGAAGGTGAACACGGACGTCCAGGACGGCTCGCCGACCCGCACCCGGTGGCCGAGGCCCGCGCTGAGCTTGGCGGAGAGCAGCTCCTGGGCGCGGCCGGGCCGGTCCGCGCCCGGGGTGGGCACGGTGTCCAGGATCCGCCAGTGCCCGTCGCGGGCGTAGGGCACCATCATCAGGGCCTGCCCGCCGGTGTGCGTCCAGTAGATGCTGTCGGGCTCCACCTCGGTGTCGACCGGGACGTCCGCGAGCATCCACGTCTCGCTGCTCTCGCCGACGAGTTCGAGGCCGAGGCGTTTGCGTACGGTGCTGTGGCCGCCGTCGCAGCCCACCAGCCAGGACGCCGTGCACACCTCCTCGCGGCCGTCGGCGTGCACCAGGTGTGCGCGCACCGTGTCGGCGTCCTGCGTGAAGTCCGCCAGGCGCACACCCCATTCGACGTGCACCCCGAGCCGGGCCACCGCCGAGCGCAGCGCGGCCTCGGTCTCGGTCTGCTCGATGACCAGGGTGTACGGGTAGCGGGTGGGCATCGTCGCGTAGTCGGCCCGCAGGCGCACCCGGCGCCGCCCTCCGGCGTACATGGTGAACGCCTTGTTGCGCCGTCCCCGGGGCAGCACGTCGTCGACGATGCCCATCTGGTCGTACGTCTCCAGGGTGCGCGGGTGGGTGGCGACGGCGCGGCTGGTGCGGGCCGGCCCCGGCGCGGCGTCGATCAGCCGCACCCCAAGGCCGCGACGGGCGAGTTCGTGGGCGGCGGTCAGTCCGACGGGGCCCGCGCCGACGATCAGCACCTGGATCGAAGGGGTGGGACCGGCCGGCCGGCCGACGGGGTTCACCATGGTCTGCTCCAGGGTCGGTGGTGGGTCGCGGGGGCGGTCGCGGGGCGGATCATGCGGCGGCCCGGTGCAGCAACTGCAGCCGTACGGAACGTCGTTCGGGCTTTCCCGTGGGGGTGCGCGGCACGGCGTCGATGGCCTCGGCGAACCGGATCCGCTCGAAGGAGGCGAGGTGTTCGTTGGCCCGCGAGGTGATCGAGTCGAGGACGTCGAGGATGCCGAGGCCGGGCAGGGCGTCCCCGGGTGCGCGGGACTCGCCCTCGGCGTCGTCGGTCAGGACGATGCCCGCCCAGACCACCGCGCCGTGCTCGGCATCGGGCCAGTCGGCCACGATGCAGTCGGCGACGCGCGGGTCCTCGCGGATGACCTGCTCGACCCGGCTCGGTGCGACGATCTCGTTGTCGTGCTTGAAGACGTCGGCGAGCCGGTCCACCAGGCGCAGGGCTCCGTCGTCGTCGAGGCGGCCGATGTCGCCGGTGGAGAACCAGCCGTCCGGGTCGATCCGCCCCCCGTGCCCGCCCTCCAGATATCCGGCCATCACCTGCGGTCCCCTGACCTGGACTTCGCCGGTCGACCGGGCGTCGACGGGCAGGCCCGTGGTCAGGTCGACGAGCCGGCATTCGGTGCCGGGCACCACACCGCCGACCGTGCCGGGGCGGTAGCTGCCGGGCTGCTGGCAGTGGGTGAGCGGGGAGAGTTCGGCCATGCCGTAGCCCTGGATGACCGGGACGCCGAGCCGTTCGCGCAGTGTGCGCGCCGCCTGCGGGGCGAGCGCCGAGCCGCCGGAGAGCACGGCGGTCAGCCGCGGCCCGGGGTGGACGGCACCGGCGAGGCGTCCGTCCCCGGCCAGGGCGTGCAGCCGGGCGGGCAGGCCGTAGTAGTGGGTGGCGCCCGCCTCCGCGGCGGCGGCGAGGGACGCGACGGGGTCGGGGTCCTGGCACAGCACCTGGCAGGCACCGGCGTACATACCGGAGTTGAGGTGCATCACGTGGTAGAGCGGCAGGTGGTTCAGGGTGACCGAGTCGGCGTCCACGTGGTGCGCCAGGGCGATCTGCTTGGCGTTGGCGACCAGGTTGCGGTGGGTCAGGAGAACGCCCTTGGGGCGGCCGGTGGTCCCGGTCGTGAACTGCACGCAGGCGACGGCTCCCGGGTCGGCCGGGGCTCCGGTGTGCCGGGCCGGCACACCGTCCAGGGCCTCGTGCAGCGGCACGGTGCCGCCGGGCACCACGCTGTCGGGGGCGTCCGTGACGACGATCGCGCGCAGCGCGGGCAGGTCGGCCCGCATCTTGGCGAGCAGCCCCGCGGTGGCCGCGGGCACGAGGGCGATCTCCACCTGTGCCGTGGCAAGGACGTGACGCAGACCGTCCTGGCTGACCAGCGGGTTGACCAGGACGACGGTGGCGCCGCTGCGGGCCGTGCCGTAGTAGGCGGCGGCGAAGACCGGGTCGAGGGCGCTCGCCACGCCGACGCGGGCGCCGGACGCGTCGGGCAGCGCCCGGCGCAGGAAGGCGGCGATCCGGTCGGCCCACGCGTCGAGTTCGGCGAAGCCGACCGAGCGGGCCGCGGTGCGGATCGCGACGCCGTCCGGGTCGCGCCGTGCGGCGCGTCGCAGCAGTCCGTCGACGGGGAGGTCTGGATGGGCGAAGTTCGGCAACGCGCGTTCTCCTCCGGCTCCGGCTCTGCGGGCGTACCCCGCTGGACGCACTCACCGTCCGCCGGAGCGCTCGAGGAATCTTCGAAGAGCGCTCGATCGGCACCACAGACAGTGTCGGCATCCGATGCAACGGACCGGTGACGAAAGGAAGGGACGGGCCATGGCCATCGACGTACTGATCCCTGCCGAACCCGCCTCATCGCAGGAGGGGTTCGGCGCGCTGTACGCGACGATCCAGCAGTTCTACGCGCACCAGATGCAGCTCTTCGACGACCACGACGCCGAACGCTGGGCGGGTACGTTCACGGAGGATGCCGTCTTCGTCGTGCCCACCCTGGACGCGCCGGTGCGCGGACGCGCATCGCTGGCCGCGAACGTGCGCCGCAACAAGGAGCAGCAGGCGCGCAGCGGCGAACAGTTGCGGCACTGGATCGGCATGCTCGACGTACAACCGCAGACCGACGGGACGCTGCGCACGCGGGCCTACGCCCTGGTGTACGCGACGCCCCGGGGCGGCGGGTCGACGGTGTCGCGGGTGTGTGTGATGGAGGACGTGCTGGTGCGCTCGCGCGGCAAGTGGCGCGCCCGCTCACGCCTGGTGACCCGTGACGACCTCGCCCCGGCCCCTGAGAGCGCGGCCTGACCGGGCCCGGGGCGCAGACGCCTTCTAGGCCCGGCAGGCCGGCAGGCCGCCGTGGTGCTCGGCCATCTCGCGAAACAGCGCGGGGATGTCCAGCGGGTCACCGGGCGCCGTGCCGAGCTCCTCGGCGTAGGCGCGGTGCAGGTTGGGCACGAGGCGCTCGGCGTCGAGCAGGTCCGCGTACGGTCCAGGCCCGGCCTCCCGGGCGGTCTCCAGCGGGGTGAGGCCGGCCGCGATGCCGTCGGCCGCAAGGCGCTGGAGCCGGCGCAGATAGCCTTCGTTGGTGTCGAACAGCTCGGGGCCGCCGACCGGGCCGTGTCCGGGCACGACGGTCACGGCGCCCAGGGCGCGCAGCTGCGTGAGGGCCTGCAGCGATCCCGACACCGAACCCATCGGGCAGAACGGCGTGGCGCCCGCCATCACCAGGTCACCGGCGAACAGCACCCGTTGGTCCGGCAGCCAGACGACGGTGTCGCCGGTGGTGTGGGCGGGCCCGGGGTGCAGCAGCCGGGCCTGCTGTGCGCCCACGTAGAGGTCCATCCGGTCCCGGTAGGTGACGGCCGGCACGACGATCTCCAGATCGCCCCAGCACACGTCCGGCCACAGTCCTGTCAGGTGCGTTCCGGCCGCGGCGGCCTCCTGGCGGGCCCGCTCGTGGCCGACGACCGTGGCCTCGGGGAAGACGAAGTTGCCGAAGGTGTGGTCGCCGTGGAAGTGCGTGTTGACGAGGAACCGCGGCGCCCGCCCCGCCACGCGCAGGACGTGCTCCCTGAGCCTGCGGGCCCGCGCCTCGGTGGCCACGGTGTCGATCAGGAGGCACGCGCCGTCCGCCACCAGGAGCCCGGCGTTGTTCAGACACCAGCCGCCGTCGGGCTGCACGTAGGCGTGGACGCCGTCGGCGACTTCTGCGAACCGGCCCGCGGTGAGGGTGTCCTGCGCATCCACTGCTGCATCCGCCGCTGCATCCACTGCGGCGCCCCTCAAGCCGCGGCGCGCGCGGCCAGTGCCCCGTTGACGAGGTCGAGGTACTGGCGCGGTGTCTCCACCTCGGCCAGTGCCTCCTCGTCGAGCATCACGTCGTGGTCGCGCTCGATGACGCCGGTGACCTGAAGCAGCGCCAGGGAGTCGTAGTCCAGCTGTGGGAACGAGGTGTCCAGGGTGCCCTCGTCCAGGAAGACCCCTTCGTCCCCGCCCGCGGCCTCGCGCAGCAGGACGGCGAGTTCGGTCAGCTCCAGCCGTTCCATCGTGTTGTTCCTCATTCCTCGGTTGCCCCGGTTGTCTTGGTCTTCGGGGTCTGTCGTGAGCTGTCGGTTCGGTCAGTGCGCGCCGCGCACGACCGTCGCCGCGTTGAAGCCGCCGCGGCCCCGTGCCAGGACCAGGGCGTGGCGCAGCCGGGCCGGGCGCGGTGCACCGGTCACCAGGTCCACCGGGCAGTCGTCGGCGGCCCGCACGGTGCCGGCCGTCGGCGGGATCACCTGATCGCGCAGGGCGCACAGGGCGGCCGCCAGGTCGAGCGCGGAACCGCCCGAACCCAGCCGCCCGGTCAGCGACTTGGGTGCGGTGACCGCGACCCCGTACGGGCCGAACAGCTCGGCGAGGGCCGCGGCCTCGGCCCGGTCGGCGTCCCGCTCGCCTGCCGCGTCGGCGAACACCACGTCCACGTCGGCGGGGTCGATCCGGGCGTCGGCGAGGGCCAGTCGGGCCGCGGCGAGCAGCCGGGGGGCGCCCGTGCCGGGTGCCGGGTCGAACGTGGCGGCGCAGCCCTCGACGGTGCCCAGCACGGCGGCGCCGCGGGCGCGGGCCGCGTCGGCGTCCTCCAGGACGAGCAGGGCGCCGCCCTCGCCGACCACGTGCCCCGACGCGTCGGCGTCGAAGGGCAGATAGGCCCGGCGGGCGTCGCCGCAGGTGCTCATGCCGCCCGCTGCCAGTTGCGCGGTCCAGCCCCAGGGGCACAGGGCGGCGTCGAAGCCGCCGGTGAGCACGGCGCGCACACCCGTACGCAGCCGGCGGCGGGCCTGGGCCACGGCGTCCAGGCCGCCCGCCTGCTCGCTGACGACGACACCGCTCGGCCCGCGCAGTCCGTGCCGGATGGACAGCTGGCCGGAGTTGGCGGCGTAGAACCAGGCGAAGGACTGGTAGGCGCCGACGTGCCGGCGCCCCTTGCTCCACAGCGCCTGCAGTTCGCGCTGGCCGAACTCGAAGCCGCCCAGGGCGTTGGCGGTGACCACGCCCATGGCGTAGTCGGGCAGGTTCGCGGGGTCCAGGCACGCGTCGTCCAGCGCCTCGGCCGCCGCGGCGAGCGAGAGCCGCGTCACCCGGTCCGTCTGCGGCAGCAGCTTCGCCGGTACGTGGTCCTCGTCGACGAACTCCGCGACCTCGCCGGCGAGCGTCGCCGGATACGCGGAGGCGTCGAAGCGGGTGACGGGAGCGATGGCGGGCTCGCCGCGCAGCGTCGCCTCCCACCAGGTCCGGGCACCGATGCCGCCGGGCGCGACGACACCGAGCCCGGTGACGGCCGCTCTCACGTCGCGCCGCTCGATCAGGCCGGTGTGTTCGGGGGCCACGGCGGTCATGCGGCCGCCCCCAGGTGCCGGGTGGTGAGCACCATCGCGCTCTGGAACCCGCCGAAGCCGCTGCCGACGCTGAGCACGGTGTCGGTGCGCTGCTCGCGTGCCGTCAGCGGTGTGTAGTCGAGGTCGCAGTCCGGGTCGGGTTCGTGCAGGTTGGCGGTGGGCGGCACCGTGTCGTGGGCGATGGCCAGCGCGCTGGCGGCGATTTCCAGGGCGCCGATCGCGCCGAGCGAGTGGCCGATCATCGACTTGATGGAGCTCACCGGCACCCGGTGCGCGTGCTGTCCCAGGCTCGTCTTGAACGCGGTCGTCTCGTGCTTGTCGTTCTGTTTGGTGCCCGAACCGTGAGCGTTGACGTAGTCGACGTCGGTGGCGTTCAGGCGGGCCTCGTCGAGGGCCAGCCGGATGGCCTCGGCCATCTCGCCGCCGTCCAGGCGCAGTCCGGTCATGTGGTACGCGTTGGAGCGGGTGGCGAATCCGCTGATCTCCGCGTAGACACGGGCGCCGCGCCGTACCGCGTGGTCGTGGTCCTCCAGGACGAGCACCGCGCTGCCCTCGCCGAGCACGAACCCGTTGCGGGTGCGGTCGAAGGGCCGTGAGGCCGTCCCGGGCTCGTCGTTGCGTGCCGATGTGGCACGGATCGCGTCGAACGACGCCAGGGTGATGGGGGTGATGGGTGCCTCCGAGGCGCCCGCCACCATGACGTCGGCGCTGCCCTCGCGGATCAGCTCGACGGCGTGGCCGAGCGCGTCGAGCCCGGAGGTGCAGCCGGTGGAGACGACGGCGACCGGCCCCAACGCGCCCGCGTCGCGGGCCACTTCGGCCGCGACGGAGCTCGGTGCGAGGTAGTCGCCGAGCCGGGCCTCGGCCCGTGTGTGGTCCAGGAGCCACCGGCTGCCCGACTCGCTGACGTGCGCGTACACCTCGTCGAGGCCGCTGCTGCAGCCGACCGCCGTGCCCAGGGTGACGCCGGTGCGCTCCCCCTTCGCGGCGAGTGCGACGCCACTGTCGGCGACGGCCTCCCGGGCCGCGACCAGGGCGAACTGCGCGACGCGGTCCAGGCGGTGCGCCTCGGCGGGGTCGAAGCCGTGGTCGGCCGGATCGAAGTCGGCCTCGGCGGCGATCTGCGAGCGGAACGTGGCGGCGTCGAAGCGCGTGATGCGGCGGGTCGCGGTGCGCCCCTCGGTCAGCAGCGACCAGAAGTTCCCGGTGCCCACGCCGCCGGGCGCGACCACCCCGATCCCGGTGATGACGACTCGTCTCATCGATTGCCCCTCATGTCGGTCGGCTCCTGTTCCTGTGCCGGGCCCTGTCGGGCGCTCAACAGCCGGCGGCGACGGGCGCAAGCCGCCGCACGACCCGGCTCGCGCGCCCGATCAGGCGCGGCAGTTCGCGGCCTCGTACGAAGAAGTGGTCGCCCGGCACCGTGCGCAGGGCGAACGGGCCGGTGGTCCAGTGCCGCCACCCCGCCGCGGCCCCGGCCGGGGCCAGCGGGTCGCTGCGGCCCGCGACGGCCAGTACCGGCACGTCGAGCGGCCCGGCGGGCGAGGGCCTGCGGGCGGCGGCGCGCAGGGCGTCGGCGAGCAGCAGGTCGTCCCGGAGCACGGGCATCACGACCCGGTCCCAGAGGCTTCCGGGCGCCGTGCCTCCGGGGAGGTCCGCGAGCCCGCCGAGCAGGCGCAGCATGTCCTCGTCCTGGGCCCGGCAGGGGTCCGACGGGCCCAGGGGCGCGTCGGGCGGCGGGCAGGCGCCGAGGACGAGCAGTGCGGGGCCGGGCAGACCGGCTTCGCGCAGGGCCCGGGTGATCGTGTAGGCGACCAGGGCGCCGAGGCTGTGCCCGTAGATCAGGTACGGGGTGGACCGGGTGCCGGTGCCGTCGGCCCGGGTGAAGTGGTGCAGCAGGTCGGTGAGCAGGGCCTGTTGCCCGGTGACGCGCGGCTCGCGGCGCCGGGTGTCACGGCCGGGCAGCAGATGCGGCACGGTCCGCGCGCCGGGCCCGAGGTCGCGGCTCCAGCGGGCGAAGGAGGAGACGCCGGCCCCGGCGTGCGCGAAGCAGTGGACCGGCAGGGACCGTTCGTCGGACATGCGGCGTCCTCCTCGGGGGGCGTGCGGAACGCGCCGGTGGGGCGGTCCGGGGTTGCGCGGGCGCCGGCTCGCGGAGCTCACCGTCCACGAGGCTGCCGGGCGCGCCTCGACGGGCGCTGGGGCTCAGGCCGCGTACAGGTTGAAGGTGGAGCCGCGGCGTGGTCCGCAGCTGACGTCGAGGGCCGGGTCGACGGCGAGCATCGCCTGGTGCAGGCGCTGCAGCTGGGGCGAGGGCTCGACGCCGAGGTCCTCGACGAGCCGCAGGCGCAGCCTGCGGTAGACGTCGAGGGCGGTGGCCTGGCGCCCCGAGCGGTACAGGGCCACCATCGCCTGCGAGTGCAGCCCCTCGTGCTGGGGGTGACGGGCGATCAGATCCGCGAGCTCGGCGATGACCTCGGAGTGCCGGCCCAGCCGCAGGTCGGCGTCTATGCGGCGCTCGACGGTGACCAGGCGGCTCTCCTCCAGGCGCATCACTTCGATCTCCAGGATCGGCCCCGTGCTCACATCCACCAGGGCGGCGCCCTCCCACAGCCCGAGCGCCTCGCGGAACTGTGCGGCGGCCCGCTCGTCGTCGCCCGCCTCGAACGAGGTCTGCCCCCCGGTGACCAGCTCCTCGTACCGGTGCACGTCGACACACTCCGGTGGCACCTGCAGCAGGTATCCGCCGTGCCGGGTGGCGAGGACTTCCTTGGCGGTGTCGGGCGCGTCGGGCCCCATCGCCGTGCCGAGGCGCCGGCGCAGCTGCAGGATGTACGTCTGCAGCGTGGTCATCGCGCTCTGGGGCATGTTGCTCACCCAGATCTCTTCCATGAGCGTGGACACGGGCACGACGCGGCCCGGATAGAACGACAACAGCGCGAGGATCTGCCTCGGCTTGCTCGCGGTCGGCACGATGGACACCCCGTTGACGTCGGCGCTCAACGGGCCCAGAACCTGAATCTGCACGGCTTCCTCCCATACCCGGTCGAGTCCGCGGTGGTTCGAAACCACCGGCGCGTCGCACGGTAGCCGTGTTCTCCCGGCCGCCCCCGGTATCTCCACCGCAGCTCGAGCACCGCTCCAAAGCGACCGGCCGGACCTGGGGCACGCCAGGGCGTGCGGACAGCACACAGCAGGGCTCCGGTGCGGGAACAGGCCCGCTCGGCGCGCGCCCGGGGACGGGCTCTAGCCGGGGGCTCCCACCGGCTGCGGCAGGCGCAGCCGCCGCGGTGCCTCCCGGCTCCAGGGGAAGCCGTGGTGCAGGTGGAGGACGGGGTCCTCGTCGGGGCCCGTCATGACGGTGACGGCGACGAGCACGCCGGGTTCGGGCTCCAGCTCCGCGAAGCGCCACCGTCTGGGGGGTTCGTCGTCGGGCGGCTGGAAGGCGAGCACGCCCCGGTCATCGGCGAGCGTGAACACGAAGGAGTCGAAGGCGAGTCCGAGGCCGATGCCGCGTGCCTTGGCGTACGCCTCCTTCAGCGTCCACAGCCGCAGGACCCGGCGATCGCGCGCCCGGCCCGGGGCGGCCTGGGCCACCCAGGCGATCTCCTGGGGCGCGAAGCTCTCCACGATGGCGTCCAGGCCCCGGTCGCCGCGGTCGAGCCGTTCCACGTCGACACCGATGCGGTGGCGGCGCACCACACCGAGCAGGTTGTACCCGCCCGCGTGCGACAGGTTGAAGTCCAGTTCCCGGCCGCCGCGCGGCAGCCCTTCCACGGGCTTGCGCAGGAACGGCCGGCCCCGCGACGAGCGCCAGAGCACGGCCTCCGCCTCGGGGATGCCGCTCTCCAGAGCCAGGACCCGGCGGACGAGCGCGTGCGCCACCAGGTACTGGCGCCGGTCACGGTCGAACAGGAAGCGCCCGGCGGTCTCCTGTTCCTCCTCGTCCAGCCAGTTCGTCGCGAGCACGGTGGCGATGGCCGGACCGAGGGCCTCGTTGGGGCAGAACCACAGCTTGACGGGTGCCGCGGCCTGCGGCACCCGCTCGGTCGGGTCCACCGGTGCGGGAGACGTCATGCGGGCGGCTCGCTCCCCCGGCCGGTGCCGCCGGTCTCGCATCGGATGAGTGTGTCGCTGTGGCCCATGTGCGTGCCGTCTCAGTCCTGACGGGGAAGCAGGGTGAGGGCCTGGTCCACGGTGACCCGCCCGTCGCGCACCGCGTCGAGCAGCTCCTCCAGCGGCATCGGTCCGGCGGCCCGGGGCGGCGCCACGGCGGCCGGGTCGGGGCCGGGCGCGGGCAGTTGCGCGGCGATGTGGGCAGCCAGCGCCCTGAGGCTGGGGTGGTCGTACAGCACCCCGGAGTGCTCGCGCAGTTTGTACACGAGGTTGATGACGGAGACGAACTCCCCGGCGAGCCCGGTGTCCACGCCGAGGGCGGAGAAGGGCTCGTCGGTGTCGACGTCCCACGGGTCGCAGCACAGGAGGCGGGCGATCTCCTCGCGCAGGATGTCGAGGACCGGCGGTGCGGGCACGGAGGCGCGGGAGGCGGGTGCGGGCACCGCGGACGCCGCCACGGACGGCATCGGCACCGTGGCCGGCTGCGCGGGCATCGCGCGGGCCGGTGCCGGCGCCGTCTCGCGGGCCACGTACCGGGCGAAGCGCTGCGGTGTGGGGTGGTCGAGGAGGGCGGCGGGCTTGATCGCGGTGCCGTAGTACGCGTTGACCGTGGCCACGTACTCCACGGCGAGCAGCGAGTCGACCTCGCAGGTGCGGAACGTGTGCTCCGGGTCGATCTTCTCCGGCTTGATGCGCAGTACGTCGGCGAGCATGCGCACGACCCGGGCGAGCACGTCGGCATCGTGGGCGGCGGGTGCCGCCGTGAGGACGATCTGGGGTTCACGGGGCATGAGGGGGGCTCCAATGGTCCTGGGTGCGGTACCGGGCGGCTTCGTCCGGTGGTACGGGCATGGTGAGGAGCAGGTCCCGCGACGCGGCGAGCCGCTGGGCGCGTTCGCCGCCGGGGGCAGCGCCCTGGCCACGGCGGTGAGCCGGCACACCATCACCCCAGGGACCTCGGGTGCGGCCGTCAGCCCACGCGGGTCAGCCGCTCCCGATCGGCGCCGGCGGGCTCCGTGCTGTGCTCCGGATGGGCGATCAGGATCGACCGCTGCAGTCGGCGCAGACCGGAGGAGGGCTCAAGTCCCAGCTCCCGTACGAGAGTTGCCCGCAGCCGCTGGTACACGTCGAGCGCCTCGCTGCGGCGCCCCGAACGGTGCAGGGCGAGCATGAACTGGGCGTGCAGGTTCTCGTGCGTGCGGTAGCGGCTGACCAGGACGGTCAGTTCGCCGAGGAGTTCACGGTGGCGGCCGAGCCGCAGGTCGGCCTCGATGCGCTGGTCGAGCGCGCACAGCCGGGTCTCCTCCAGGCGCCTGGTCTGCATCTCCAGCTGCGGCCCCGCCTGCACATCGGCGAGTGCGGAGCCGGTCCACAGCGCGAGGGCGTCGCCCAGCTCGCGGGCCGCACGCGGGAAGTCACCCGCATCCATGGCGCGGTAGCCGAGTCCGGCGAGCCGGTCGAACTCACGGACGTCGCTGGAGCCGCCGGAGGTGCGGAGCATGTAGCCGCCCGGGGCGGTGGCCAGGACGTCCTTCGGCGTACGCGCCGGGGCGCCCGCGGGGTCCTTCTCCAGTGCCGTCGCGATCATTTCGCGCAGCTGCAGTACGTACGTCTGCAGGGTGGTCCGCGCGCTGCGCGGCGGGCGGTCGCCCCAGAGCTCCTCTATGAGCGAGTCGACGGGCACGACCTGATCGGCGTGCAGCGCCAGCAGCGTCAGCACCTGTCGCGGCTTCGGGGCCCGCGGCGTCACCGAGACCCCGTTCTCCCTGACGGCCAATGTGCCCAGTACTTCGATGTCCACGGCGTTTCCCCTCTTCGTGCCTGAGTCATCAGTCGCCCGAGGCCCGTCCCTCACCCTGTCTCGGTATGCTGAGTTAAAAACAGGACGGACGGTTTGTCAATACTAAACCGACCGTGCTGTTTTGACTGCCCATCATGCCCCTCGTCGGCTTCCCGGCTGGAGAGAATCAGGCTTTTAACTGGTCAAACATGGACATTGAACACAGATGTAAACAGGGAATGTTGCCGTTCCCTCACCCTCAAAGGTGCAGGTAAAGAGTCCATGCGGTCTGTTATTGGGGATGTCCGTGGCCAGGCCGTGCCGCGCAGCCCTCCCCACGGGACGATCCGCGCTCTAGCCCGTCACGAGTCCAGAGCGTTCGAATGACTGGGGATGACCGGGGTGAGCATCCGGACAGGGACATCTGGCTCAGGCGTCGCCGGGCCGCCGGGCCGTCTCGCCGAGCAGGCACGCCAGGCCGCCCACCGTCACGTCGGTACCGGTGTCGGCCGTCAGCACGGCCGTCCGGGTGCGCAATCCGTCCGCCGCGAGGCGGCGGGCCGTCTCGTAGGCGCCCGCACCGCCGCCCGAGAAGGCGACGAGCAGCAGCGGCCCCGCTTCGGCCGGCGCGCGCAGCGCCCGGTGCCAGGCCCGGGGCCCCTCCGGCGAGAACCGCAGCAGGATCACCGTCTCCGGCCCCGCGTGCTGCCGGGCGAGGCGGGCGTACCAGGCCCGGGGAACGTCCGGCGAGGGCACCAGGCAGATGACTCCGCCCGTTCCCTGACGTAGCGTCAGGAAGGCGGGCTGGGCGGCCGCCGTGACCGTCAGTCTGCCGAGCAGCTCGGCGATGGGCGTCGACTCGTCGGCCTCGTGGGGCAGTTCACGCAGCAGGTCGGCGCAGTCGGACAGCAGACCGGTGCCGTCCGCCAGCCGGGCACGGTCGTGGATCACGGAGAGCACCAGGCCGCCGGCCCCGTCGCGGCGCGCGACGAGGGTGACAGGGAAGGCGCTCGCGGCGCCCGTGGTCTCGGGGAACTCCATGCGGATGCCGTCCGCGGCGAACGAGGGCTCGAACCGTCGCAGCGGGTCCGGGCCGCTCTCGAAGACGAGCAGGCTCTCCGTTGTCCGTTCCTGCCCGAAAGGCCCGTCCGGCACCGCGCCGGTCCAGCCGTGGATCTGACCGGCCGAGACCCACTCGTACGACGACACGTCGATGGCCTGGTCCCGCAGGGCGGCCAGCAGGTCGGGCACGGTGGCGGCGGGGTCGACCTCGACCGAGACGGGCAGCGAGTTGCGCAGGGCGCCGGGCAGGAGCTCCACGCCCTCCAGCGGGATGCCCCGCCCGGAGACCGCCACGCTGAACCGCACCGGCATCGAGCCGTCCGCTTCGGCCGACCGGTACAGCAGCAGCGCCCAGGCGGCCTGCAGCGCGCCGCTCTCCGTGGCGCCCCACCGGGCGGCCCACGCGTCGAGGCGGGCGGCCTCGGAGGAGGTGAGCCGCACCCGCGCCCGCCCGGAACCGCTTCCCCGGGCGACGGGCGAGGCGATGACGTGGGACGGCACCGCGGCCGCGGGCCGCAGCGCGGAGTGCAGCCAGAAGTCCCCCGCGGCGGCGAGGTCCTGGCCCTCGATCCAGTGCGCGTAGTCGCGTACGTCCGGACGCCGGTCTCCGCCCGGCAGCGGGCCGTCCGCCAGATAGGCGCGGCAGAACTCCGCCACGAGCAGGCGCACGCTCCAGGTGTCGAGCAGCGCCAGGTGGTACGTGAGCAGCACCCGCGTGGCCGGCACGGCCGCGCCGATGTCGCCGGGGCCGTCGAGCAGCGTGATCCGCAACGGCCCCGGGGAGCGCGGATCGAGCCCGCGCCGCCGGTCGTCCGCGAGGGCGCCGGGCCCGGCGCCCCCGTTCCTCGTCCGCACCACCTCGGGCACGACCCGGTCATGGATGGTGATCATGGAGTCCGGGCCGTGGTCGAACGCGGACCGCAGGGCGGCCTCGCGGTCGAAGACGGACTGCCACGCGGCGGTGAACCGGGCGACGTCCAAAGGCCCGTGCCAGATCCAGCTGAGCTGTTCGATCTGCCGTCCGGTCCCGGGGTGCGCGTCGGCGTCGGCCAGCAGTTCGCGCTGCACCGGGCTGGGGGCGACGCTGCCCGTCGTGGGGTGCGACAGGCGGGCGCCGCCCGACAGCTCGTCCAGGACGTCCCGCAGTACGGCCAGGAGCCGGCCGGCGGACTCCTCGGTGACGCCGTCGCGTACGGCGGGCAGCCAGTCGAGCCCGACGCACAGGCGGCCGCCGCGGATCCGCGCGTCGACGTCCAGGGCGTACGAGACGGCGCCCCGCTGCGGCTGCTGTCGCGCCGCGCGGGAGCGCGCGTCCGGGGTGAAGCGCACCAGCACCGGCACGGGTTCGCGCAGCGCGAGCCGGAGCACCGGGTCGGGGGCGTGCTCGCGGCACGCGCCGAACGCGCCGCGGCCCAGGTCGCCCAGCGCCGGGGCGAGCCGGGCGATGAACTGGCGCGCGCTCTCCTCGTCCCCGCCCTCGAGCAGCACGGGCTCGGTCTCGGCGAGCGGTCCGACCGTCCGGGCGAGGGCGGGGCCGCCCTGCCGTCCGTCGAGGAACACGTCGAAGGAGGCGCGCTGGGTGCCGCGCCACCGGATCAGTGCCAACCCCATGGCACCGGTGAGCAGTTGGGCAGGTGTGAGGCCCAGGTCCCGGGGCACGGCTCCGGTCAGCCGCCCGGTGGCCGCACGGCCCAGGCTGAAGCCGGCGTGGCGGTGCGGGGCGCTGTCCGGCAGCGGGGCACGCGGGCGAAAGGCCCGGGCGGCCGCACGGCCTTCGGCGACGGCGTGCCAGCGGCCGGTCTCCCGGGGATCGGTGGCCACCACGGGCAGTGCGGCGCTCCAGTCCGCGTACCGCACGTGCTCGGCCGCGGGTTCCTCGCCGGGCCGGGCGAGCGTGGCCCGGAGGTCGGCCATGAGGATGTCCAACGAGAGCTGGTCGGCGACGAGTTCGTGGGCCACCAGCACGAGCCTGTGCCGCTTGCGCAGCAGCAGTGCGCACAGGGAGCCGCCGGTGGCGGGATCCAGGCGGCGGGCCGCCGCGGCGACGGCCTCGTGCTCGCGGGCGCGCGCGACGTCGGTGAGGACCACGCACTGGGCCGTGTACGCGAGCGGCTCCGTGTGCAGGGCGCCGCCCTTTGTCGTGTCGATTCGGGTTCCGAGCAGCGGGTGCGCCCGGGCCAGAGCCCGCAGGGCGGCGTCCACCGCGGCCGGGTCGAACGGCTCGGCGGCGTTCAGCGCCCGGAAGAGGCCGGGGCCGGGGGCGTCCTCGCCGTCGGCGCGCCGGGCCAGGTCGAGTTGGGCCGGCGAGAGGGGGACGGCCGGACCGCCGGGGGCGGTGAGCAGGTCGGCGACGAGACCGGCCGGGAAGGGGGCGGGGTCCTCATGCGGGGCACCGGGGACCGCGGCGCCTGTCCGCGGCTCGACGTGCAGCAGGTGGTGGTCGGGCCCGAGCCTTTGCAGCCTGTGGTGCCAAGGGCCGCCGCCGGGAGTGCGCCTGGCGGCGTGGTCGAGCGCCGCCGAGACGCGGCCGACGGCCAGCGGGCCCCGGACCTCCAGGACGGGCGGGACGTGAGGGGGCGCCTGGCCGGGGTCGACGACCACGGTCGTCGGCCCGTCGGCGAAGCGCTCGGCTGTGGCACGGCTGTCGCTCATCGGCATCCGGGGCGGGGCCCCTACCCCCTCTCACAGCGAAACGCTTTCGCCCTGCTCAGCACGGTAGCGGCGCTCGCTCGGCGCGTCCGATTTCCCCAGCGTCCCTGAAGCGCTCCCCCACCGGCCCTCAGGCGGACGCAGGAGCTCCCGCCGCAACGGCGTCGGCATTCCGTCAGGAGAGGGCGAGGCGTAGCCCGCCCCCCTGACGGGGGAATGAAGGGGGGACGGGCCGTGGGGCGGAGTTGCCGCCACGTCCCACAGTGGCAGCGCGCTCTTGAGAAGCACCTGAGTCCCACTGCACTGCAGCGGACGGCACCGGCAGCGATGCCGTGGCGGGCGCCGGAGGCCACGCGGGGGCGGGGGCGGTGTGGTCTGACCTCACCTGCGTTCGGGGCGGGCGGACACCACGACGTCCCCGGTCGCGATTCCGGGCAGCAGCAACTCCCAGAACCCGATGATCCGCCGCTCGGCGAGCCACTGCGGATCGGCCCCGGCCAGCACCTCGAAGCCCACGGTCGCCGCCACGATCGCCGCCGCGGCGTCGCTCGGCGACACACCGGGGGCCAGGTGGCCCTCCGACTCGGCGCGGTGCAGCGTCTCCTCGACCCACCCGTGCCAGGTCCGCACCGGGCCGGCTTCGGCACCCAGCGCACGCTCGAAGCTGAGATCGAAGCCGGCCCGGACGACGATGTCGTCCAAGAGGCGGCCCACCAGGCCGTGCGTCGCGTAGACGAGGACCTGCAGCGCGCTCGCCCTGGCGTGGCTGGAGAGCTTGACGAGTTCGTGGATCACGTCGGTGGCTGCTTCCTCGACCGCGTGGGCGAGCGCCTTCTTGTTCTCGAAGTGGAAGTGCAGCGCCCCGTTGCTGACACCTGCCCGCTTGCTGATCGTCGTGAGTGACGAGGGGACGTAGCCCTCCTCCGCGAACACCGCGGCTGCGGCATCGATCAACGACTTTCTCGTGCGCACCGCACGTTCCTGCTTGACCATTCGACTTCTCCTGTGGTCGCCGACGGGCGAGGCGTCTACGACCGTCCTGGTGATGCGGGGGGCGTGGTCACTGCGGGGGGTTGCCGTGCTTGCGCGACGGCAGTTCTGCGTGCTTGGTGTGCAGCATCGCCAGAGAACGGATGAGTACCTCGCGGGTCTCCGCGGGGTCGATGACGTCGTCGACCAGGCCGCGCTCGGCGGCGTAGTAGGGGTGCATCAGCTCGGCCTTGTACTCCTTGACCATCTTCTGCCGCATGGCCTCGGGGTCCTCGGCGGCCGCGATCTGACGGCGGAAGATGACGTTGGCGGCGCCCTCGGCGCCCATCACCGCGATCTCGTTGGTCGGCCAGGCGTAGGTCAGGTCGGCGCCGATCGACTGAGAGTCCATGACGATGTACGCGCCGCCGTAGGCCTTCCTGAGGACCAGGGAGATGCGGGGCACGGTGGCGTTGCAGTACGCGTACAGGAGCTTGGCTCCGTGGCGGATGATCCCGCCGTGCTCCTGGTCCACGCCCGGCAGGAAGCCGGGAACGTCGAGCAGCGTCACGATCGGGATGTTGAAGGCGTCGCACATCTGGACGAAGCGGGCGGCCTTCTCGCTCGCCTCGATGTCCAACACCCCTGCCAGGACATGGGGTTGATTGGCGACGATGCCGACGACGCGGCCGTCCAGGCGGGCCAGGGCGCAGATGATGTTGCGGGCCCAGCGCTCGTGGACCTCCAGGAAGTCGCCGTCGTCGACGAGCTCCTCGATGACCTCGGCCATGTCGTAGGGCCTGTTGCCCTCGACCGGGACGAGTTCGATCAGGGCGTCGGTTCGCCGGTCGGCAGCGTCCCCGCCCCGCATCACCGGCGCGGCCTCGCGGTTGTTCTGCGGCAGCATCGACAGGAGGTAGCGGACCTCGGCGAGGCAGGTCTCCTCGTCGTCGTACGCGAAGTGACACACGCCCGACGTCTCGGCGTGCACGTCCGCGCCGCCCAGGC
>NZ_JBEYTL010000031.1:0-50280 GCF_040643025.1 Streptomyces sp. NPDC047525 | reverse complement strand
CCTCTCGCAAGTGGTGACCTGTCACGACTGTGGTCCACTGCGGCGGTTGGCCTGGTGCTCCACCGCTCCGGCTCGCTACGCTGCGGGCATGGCTAAGGAACTGAATCCGGACAACGCGCGTTCTGTCGCCCAGGAACTGCTGAACGGACGCCTGGACGCGGTCGACCGGCACGCGGCGAACCTCCAGCGCGAGCAAGAACGGCGCGATGCACTGACGGCTGCACAGAAGGAAACGGCACAGAGCTGGGCCGACCTGCGTGCCCTGTGGAGCGTTGACGAATTGAGGCGGATGGGGTTCAAGGAACCGGCCGTAAAGGCGCCTGGACGTCCGCGCACCAGGACCGCCCCCACCGGCAAGGCGACGCCTCCCCCGCAGCGCAGCGAGGAACCTTCCCTCTCGCCCTCCGGCCCCCAGACAGAGGCCACCGAGCAGACTTCTGGGGTCTAGGTCTCGTGCACATGCGAAGTGCCCCGCCGAGCTCGGCGGGGCACTTCGCATGCGGCATCGGTGAGCGGTTTACATGGCGGCGATTTGGCCGTCCGTCGGCATCGTCGTTGCGCGCGTGGGAAGTCTGGCGGGGAGGGGTTGGGTACCCGGCGGGGGCTTGTACGGCCGTCTGCGGGGCCCGTGTTGGGCGGGGCGCGTACTCCTGCCGTCGTACCTGCGGGAGCGTGAGGAGACCCTCCACCGGCCGTGGCGGGCGGGGATCTGGATGCTGCCGCGAGGGGGCCGGGGCCGTCATGCTGGTCAGCCCCGCCCGCCTCGTCGTATCGAGCGTCCGTCCGCCTGCCCGAGAAACCTGCTAGCGGCCGTGTTCGCTGCCGCTGCTGCGGTGTGAGGGGGAGGTACGTGTGCGCGACTCCAAGGACCTCACCCGTCCGGCGCTGCGCATCGCCGCAGGACCGTGGGCTGCATTCCTGGGCGGGTCCGTGCACGGGCGCCGCTGACGGCGCCCGAACGCGCCTCACGGGTCGGGAGTTTCGGCAATCTCGCGGATGCGGTCCACGACCGCGAGACAATCGCCCACTGCCCGGTGTCCACCCCTCAAGGGCGGCCATGCCCAGTCGCCGAAGTACTCGTTCCATTCGCCGACGTGGACGGCGTAGGCCTCCATGGCGCACCGGTCCCACTGCTGGGCCTCCATCCACGCGGCGGCGGCCGGGTGCTTCTCGTGTGTCGGCTGCTCGATGCCGTCCAGTGGCGGGGCATGCACGCGGTGGTGACGGTCGAGCTCGTACGCCAGAACACCCGTGTCGTAGCTGCGGTTGTAGATGATGACGCGGCGGCCGCGCAGGGCCTCAGTCAGTCGGGGCAGGACCTCCCCGAACCGGGGGGCGTCGTGCACGTCCTGGTCGTGGATGCCGTGCACGGAACTGGCCTCGACGGGGATAGGCACGCCAGGGTGTACGAGAGTGTCGAGCAATACGCGACCGCTTCCGGTGGTGGCCCCGATTTCCACCACCTTGGCGTCACTGTCGAGCCCGGTCGTCTCGGTGTCGATCACCGCGAAACCCTCCGGGTCGGCGAGGACTTCGCGGGCCCACCGGCGGACCGGCCCGAGCTCGTCCCACCGGTTGCGCTCGCCCTGGCGGCGGACCTCCTCGGCGGCCTGCCGCAGGGCCTCGACGCACGGCTGGCAGGTGCGCGGGAATCCGGCCGCGTAGCTGTAGCCGTGCATCTGACTGTGCGGGTCGGCGGCCTGGGCGGCCTCGACCTCGGCGCGGGTGGCGGTCGGGGTCCAGCACTCGGGGCAGTGCCGCAGCAGCATGCGGCGCATGACTTCCTCGGCGCGCGCCCAGCGCTCGCGGCAGGCCCGGCAGGGCTCACCCTGGCACCACGTGTCACGGAACTCGGTGCGACAGTCGGGGCAGGTGTGCGCCCACTGCTGGTAGAGCCGCAACCGGCACTCTCCGCACAGCAGATGGGACGGCATGCCCGGCCAGGCGACGCCTGCCCGGCCGATCGGCGCATCCTGCATGGTGCCGCATTCTCCGCAGGTGCGGCGGGCCTCCCACGCGACCTGCTGCTTGGGGGACAGCGGCCGCATTGGGGCGGCCTCGGCGGGGTCGTACAGCCGCACGCGGGGCACGTAGCGGCTGGTGGTGTAGGCCCGTGGTTGCTGTCCTTCACTGAGTCTCAGGCGGCGGGCTCTCAGCGCGGTCTCGCTGAGCAGATGGGCGGGTGCCTCCCCGGCCCGGTAGCGCGGAATTCCGGTGATGTACTCCCGTGGCTGGGCGGCGGGGGCCGCCTCCTCCTGGCGGGTGGTGGTTTGGCTCATGCCCGGTTAACTCCGTCCGGTGGGCTGTGGCTACGGGCGGTCGGTGCGGCCGAGTTCGGCGGCCGCGTCCAGGGCGGCGCCGGTGAACGTGCGGTGGTCCTCGGGGGTGCCGTCCTCGACGAGCTGACGGTAGTGGCCAAGGGCCTCGTCAGGGTCGCCGCTGTCAAGTGCGGCGGCGGCCTGGTCGGCGTGGAATTGGGCGTTGGGGCTGAGGGTCATGGGGCGGGCTCCGGTGCGGTGTCGGGGGCGGTGCCGGTGATGCGGGCGACGGCGGCGGGCCACTGTCCGTGTCCGGGCGGTGGGGTGCCGGGGCGGCGCTCCTTGGCGGCGTCGAGCAGTGCGGCGACGGTGCCGCCGGTGAGCGCGTGTACGCGCTCCTCAAGCTCCGGCGAGGGGCGGGTGACGTAGCGGCCGTGTACGGCCTGTCGGGTCTGGTCGAGATCGGCGCCGATGGTGTCCCAGCTGACGGTGTGGGCACGGGCCCCGGCAACCGCGAGGAGTTCGAGGTGGTCGGCGAGCTCGCGCAATTGGCGGACCAGGACCAGGGCGGCGCGCGGGGCCTCGTCGGCGAGCTCACCCAGGGGCGCGGCGAGGGCCTCCAGGCGCTCGGTGTACCCGGGCGGCATCACGGACGACGTGGCGGCCATGTGGTGCCGGTGCCAGGCGGTTTGCGCCTCCTGGCCCTGCACGTCGTGCATCACCGTGCCGCCGGGCGGCGGGGCCGGTGTGCCGTGCGGGTCGTAGGGCACATCCGGGCCGCGCCATCCGCACGAGCAGGCGGGCACCAGGGTGGCGGGCTGTTCGGCGGGGCGGTCGGCCTCGGGCCCTTCCCACCGGCCGCCCGGCCCGGCCGCGTCGTCGGTGAACTGTCGCTCGAAAAGGGCCCGGCCCGCCCGGTAGACGGGGATGGTGCCGGCGGACAGACGGCCGTAGAGGGCGGGCTCATGACGGGGCGCCGGGCTGGGCTTGCGGAACATGCTCATGCCTCCTCGTCGGCGGGGCGGGCGGGCACGGCGCCCATGTCGCCGTCGCGCCACTCGAACTCGCCGCTGTCGTGCACGTCGGCCGGGTCGTGGCCTGGCTCGTCGGCGCACTGCTGCCACACGCCGAGCACATCGGCGGTCACCTGGTCGGCACGGTGCGGCAGATACAGCGCGGTGCAGGTGTCCGGCTCCGGGTCGAGCGGCGGCAGGAACACCCCGATGGCGGCGAGGGTGTCGGTGAGCGCGTCGGCGGGGGAGGCAACGGCGGGGTAGTCGACGTGGCCGCGCAGGGCCTTGAACGCGGCGTCGTACTCGGCGTCGCTGAGAACGCGCATGCCGTCGGGCAGGGGCACGGTCGGGTCGGTTGGCACGTCGTTATTCCTTGTCTGCGGGGTTGGCGGGTACGGCGCCGGGGTTGCTGTCGTGCCATCCCACGGTGCCGCTGGTGTGCTGCGATCCCTCGTGGCGGGGCTCGATCACGCAGGCCTGCCACACGCCGAGCGTCCCGGGTCCGTGCTCGCGGGCGTTTGTGGGCAGGAACTGCGCGGTGCACGTGCCGGGCTCGGGGGCGGGCGGCGGCACGAACACCCCGGCGGCCGCGAGGGCGTCGTAAGAGATCTCGTCGGCCTTGTAGCCCCAGACGCTGACCCGGCGGGCGGCGTCGCGTACCGCGTCGTGCACGGCCCGCATCTGCTCGTGCGTCATCACGCGCATGCCCTCGGGCAGGGTCACGGTCGGGTGTGTGGTCACGTCGTCATTCCTTGTCTGTGGGGTGGGCGGGTACGGCGCCCATGTCGGCGTCGTGCCACGCGAATTCGCCGCTGCCGTGCGCGTCGTCCTGGTGGCCGGGCTCGCCCTCGCACTGGTGCCAGACGCCGCACAGGGCGGCGGCCTCGGCGGTGTGCGGGAGGTACAGCGCGGTGCACGTCTCGGGGTCGAGCTTGGGGGGCGGTGAGTCGAACAGGCCCGCCGCCGCGAGGACGGCGAACGCGATGTGCAGGGGGGCCGTCGGCCCGGTGTGGTGCTGGGCGGTGTCTTGGGCGGCGGCTCGAACGCGGCCGAGTTCGGCGTCGGTGAGCACGCGCATGCCCTCGGGCAGGGGCACGGTCGGGTGCGCGGTCATCGCTCGTCCTCGGGTCGGTGGGTGTGGTTCTGGACGTCGGGTGAGGGCGGTACGTGCCTCCCTCCCAGGGTCTGCGCCTGGACGAGGAGATACGCCGTGACGGCGGCGCCGGTGACGGCGGCCAGGGTGCACAGCGAGGCGGCGGCGGGCGAGCCCAGGAAGGCCAGGGCGGCGGAGAGGGCGAGCCCGGCCAGGAAGACGATTGCGCCTCCGGCCGCCCGGCGCCGCTGGCGCGGGGAGAGCAGGGACCACCCGGTGCGGAGCTCTCCGGGCATCTGCCGCAGGCCTTCGCGGATGCGCTGCGGCCGGGACGGGGGTACCGGTTCCGGTGTCGTCACCGGCTGTCCATACCGTCTTCAAGGTCTGCCATGTTCGGGGGCTCCCGGTCGTAGTCGTCCGGGCTGGTGCATGTGCAGATGCCGCCCTCGTAGACAAGTCGCTCGCAGTGGTCGGCATGGTGGGGAGTGCGGGGCAGTTCCGGCGCGCTGGGGGTCGGCAGGCAAACGGGCACAACTGGTGTTCCGGCAAGTTCGCGTCGGATGTCCTTGAACGTGCGGCCTTCCCAGCCCTTGCACATCTCGCAGCCGCGTCCGCCAGGGAGGGTTCCCGGGCAGTCGTACATGTGCATCTCGGGGTCGATGTCCATCTCAGCTCCCTTCGGTTCACTGGCCGTCTCCGCCTCGTCGGACAGCACCACGCCCGGGACGGGCGGCTGTGTGGTCATCGCTCGGTCTCCGGCTTGCGCACGTCGAACTCGGTCCACTCGCGGCCGTGTTCGTCGGTCCTCGTCGTCTCTTCGAACGGGAGGCCTGCGGCGTGCCTCAGGGCCCGGTACAGGTCGGCCTGGTCGGTCTTGCCCCGCCAGGGCGTTCCGATGCTCAGGTCTGTGCCGCTGGTGCGGCCGGGCTCGGCGGCCTGCTCCCGGGGCTCGGGCTCGTGCGCCATCCACCGGGCGAGGGCCTCGGCGTCGGGCAGCACGGTGTGCGCGCGTCCGGCGCGGGCGATGCGGTCGAGCAGCTGCGGCCCGGTGATCCCGCGCCGCTCGGCGGCGGCGGCCAGTCCCGCGCCGATCTGCTCGGGGGTGACGCCGGGCCGGGCGAGCTCGTTGAGTTCGGAGGCGAGACGCTGCCACTCGTTGCGGGCCCGCAGGAGCTCGGCGGGGTCGGCGGAGGGGTCGGGCCCGTCAGGGTCCTTGTCTGTCGGATTGGTTGACATGCCGTCAGGCTGTCAGGTGATCTTGCGGAGTTCAAGCCTGTCAGCAAATCTTGCCAACACCCTGCGGTGTGGCGGTGTTTACCGCTACCGTGCCCTAGTCGGTAAACTCGCGGCACGGTCCGCGCGGACCCGGAATTGCCCGATCGGGTGGGGGATTCCGCAAGCGCCGGATACGGCCGCCGGAGGAGAGGAACACTCGACGCATGGATACCGGATCGCGTCTGTTCGCCTACGTCGGCTTTGGCTTCGCGCTCGGCTTCGGGGGCGGTGCACTGATCGCCTGGGCGGGAGACATCCCGCTGTTGGCGTGCAGCATCGGCGGCGCCTCCCTGGGCGCCCTCGCAGGCCTGGGGCGCGCCTTCCTCACGCGCGGGGAGAGGGCGGCGGCATGAGCGAGGACCGCATCACCCCGGCCGCCGCACCGCAGGGACCGGACCGCGACCGGCCGGGGGTGGCCCTGCTGGCGACCTACGGACCGGCCGGGCTCGGCCTGGCGCTGCTCTGGCTGTTCACGCAGTCCGGCCCGGCGCTCACGTCGGGCCTCGTGGCGGCCTCCGCCGTCTCCTCCGTGCTGGGCCTGGCGGTGGCGCTCCTGCTGGTGGCGGTCCTGCTGCCGCTCGCGGCGGGGACGGTCTTCTTCGTGATCCGCGCGGCCGTCTACACCCCGGTACTGGCCGTGGTGGTTCCCCTGGCGCTGGCCTCCGCCGTCCGGCGCCGCCGGGGAGCGGGCGCATGACGCCGGGCGGTGCGGGCGACGGCCCCGACTACACCCGCGAGGGCACCGTCTTCGCCTACCGGTGGATGCCCCACCGGGAGGCCGCCGACCCGGCGTCGGCGGAGGTCCAAGCCGTCCAGGCCGAGTTGGCGGCCGCCCTTGCTTTCCAGGCCGAGCGCGAGGGTGCCGAGCTCACCGGGGAGCCGGACCTCGACTTTCCCGATCCGGCCACCCTGCCGCCCGCCGTGCGCAGGGGACTGCTGCGCACGCTGCGCCGCCAGGAACGGCGGCCGTGGCGCTGGCCCGGCATGGTCCTGGTCCGCGCCTGGCAGTACTCCCGGCCCCACACCCCCGACCGCCCCGCAGAGGAGTCCCGGTGATCGACACCCCGGCCCGCGGTCGTCGAACTCGGCCCGCTCGCAGGCCTGTCCGCCCACACCAGGGAGAACCCGCCTCATGACCGAGACTCTGGCGCCTGCCCGGCGCCGCCGCCACGCGCGCGTGATCGCGCTCGCCGCCGAGCTGGTCGGCGAGTGCTCCCGCGCGGCCCTGGACGTCTACGGGCCCATCGCTGAGGCCCCGCCAGGGCAGCAACAGGTCCCGGTCTTCCTGGACGCCGTCAAGGGCCTGGCGGAGGATGCGGCGCACCGCTTCGACACGGCGGCCGCCGAGGACGCCGACCGCTGGCCCGGCGAAGTGGCGCGGGAGACCGCCGTCGACGAGGCCAGTTTTCACCGGCGCTGCGCGGCCCTGGAAGCGGAACGCATCGTGCACAACGCCGAGTTCGGCGAGCCCGCCCCGGGCCCGGCGACGCCGGGCACACTCCGGCTGCCGGACACCCCGCAACTCGCTGCCATGGGCCTGGTCGGCGCGGGGGTGGACTTCCTCGACGCCCTCGACCGCGACCCCACCGAAGCCCTGGACCTGGTCCAAGGGCTCACCAACGGGGAGTTCACCTCCGGGCAGATCCTCGACGACGCGCTGTCCACCGCGGTGGTGGGCGCCGTGCTGCTGCTGCGCAACGCTGCCCGCGAGGACGACCCGAGCACCGCGGCCGAGTACTGCCTGAATGCCGCGCGCGCGTTCGTCAGCGTGGTCACGGTGGCGTCCATCGACCTGGACGGAGAGGACGCATGACCGACGCCGCCCCCGGAACGGGGGAGCCCCACGCATGAGCGAGCACCGGCCCGGGGAACTGGGCCCCCTGCTGCCCCTCGACGCCTACCCGATCGGCGCGGCGGGCGGGCTGTGCCTGCTGGGCGCGCTGCTGGCCCGCAAGGCGGGCGCCGGGCAGACGGCCGCCGTCGTGCTCTACGTCGGCGTGGTGCTGCTGCTCGTGCTGCTGCCGCTGCGCATCTGGCAGTACCGCGCGGGCGGCGGACGGGGCCGGTACTGATGAGCGCGCACCTGACCGACCGCACCGCGCACGGCCTGGCTCCGGACGGGGCCGGGCGGGTGCGTACCCCCTCGGGCCGCACCATCTCGGCGGCCGCCGCCCGGCGGGTACATGATGCGACCCCGGCCAACACGGAGCGCGCACGGACCTCGCGCACCGATCTGTTCACCGCCTGGTGCCGCGAGCACGGGCGGATCGGCACGGACCCGGGCACGGTGCCCGACTACGCCGCGCACCTGGCAGATCTGGGCTACCGCGCGGAGACCGTAGAGACGTATGCCGGCGCCCTCGCCGCGAACCTCGCTGTCTCCGGTCACCCCCTCGATGATGAGGACCGCGCCTATATCCGCGCCATCGTCAACTCGCGGGCTGCGGAGGAATCACGGGACGAGAGCGGCGCCGGGGATGTCCTCCAGGCGAGCCCGATCACCCGCGCCGATCTCGCGGCGATGATCGCCACACGCGGCCGCGACGTCGCCGGGATCCGCGACCGGCTCGCGCTCTGCCTGCACTGGTACATGGCCGGACGGGCCAGTGAGCCCGCCTCCCTGAGCATCCGCGACGTGCGCGAGGTCGTCGCCGAGCTCCTCGACGAGAAGACCGGCGAGCTGCTGCGTGTTCCCGCGCTGGAAGTCACGCTGCGGCGCTCCAAGATCAACCCACACGGCCGGTCGGTCGACGTGATCCGGATCCTGTCGCAGCACGACGACACCTGCCCGGTGCGCTGGTACCGGGCCTGGTCGGCGGTTCTCGCGGCCGCAGAGGTCATCTCCGGGCCGCTGCTGCGGCGGGTGCGGAACAACAAGCTCACGACCGCCGGGCGGCCGCCTGGCGACAAGTCGCGCGCGGGTGGCATCGGTGATCGCAAGATCAGGAATCTGATCGCTGAATGCGCGCTCGCGGCCCGCCTGGCCGAGCCCCTTAGCGACGACGAACGCGCGGTGCTCTCGACCAAGGCCGAGCGCGAGGACCTCGCCCAGCTGCCTGACGATGCGGCCGTACGGGAGGCGTTCCGGGCCGAGCGGCGCCACGCGCGGCGCGAGCTGCGCCGACGGCGGCCGCGCCACAGCGGGCACAGCATGCGGCGCGGCTGCGTACGCCACCTGCAACAGCAGGGCACACCCCGGCATTTGATCGAAACGCACTGCCGCTACACCGCGGGGAGCCGGGCCCTGGCCCGCTACCTCGACGAGACGATCCCCTGGGCGGACAACCCGACCCGGCCCCGGCGTCAGGCGGCCGCCGGGGTCTGACTGCTCTTCCGCTTGGGACGGTCCGGCGTTGCCGGACGACAGAGACGGGGCGGGGGTGGTCATGCCCCCAGGATACGAGGGGAGCGAGCGCATGTTCGGGTACGAGGGACGGGCCGTGTACTGCGAGGCCCGGCGGCTGCTGGCCCGCTGGGCGCGACGCTGCCGACGAGGAGCAACCGGAGGCTGAGCGGTTCCGCGCCGGGCGCCAGACACGAGAGAGGGGCCCGCCCCGTAGGGCGGCCCCCCGGGCCGCGTCAGGTGACGTTGAGCCCGCACCCGGTGCACACCAGCACCGCGGCCTCGCCCTGGCCGATCCACTCGCCCGGCGCGAGCTCGGACACGGGGCACTCGGCAGGCAGCGCCGACCACGTGCGGCCGGGCACCACCAGGACGTACCGCCCGGGGGCCACGTAGCCGCCGCCGTGCGACGCGGTGGGAATCGAGTGGTTCCACGTGCACCCTGCGGGGGTTGCGTTCTGAGAGGTGATCGTCATGGCGGGTCCTCCAAGGGGGCCGGTGCGGTCGAGCTGGCGGGCTCTGCCCGATCACGGTTCTCGGGGGCCGTCCAGGATCGCGCTTGCGCGACCGCGTGCGGCGCCGTAGGCGTCCTGGATGGCCCCCGGGGTTCGTGATTGCCTCCGGCGTCAGGTCGTCCGTACCGGCCCCCGGCGACCGGCCCAGCCACCGCGATGAGAGGCCGTCACGGGCTACACCCCCACCCACCGCACCGCCGCCACGTCCTAGAAGAGGGTGAGCTCCACCATCGGCGCTGCCGACTCGGCGCCTGGCTCGGGCAATTCGTCCTGCCAGCCGATCGCGTCGCTGATCGGGACGTGCACCATGCTGCCCTCGCACAGGACCAGGGCTCGCGGCGTGCGCTTGTGGTCGTGGACGGAGACCATGCCGGTTCGCCGCGTGGGCACCCCGGCATAGGTGTCCTTGCACACCGGGCACTTCACTCGCGGGTTCCTCGCCATGCACTCCAGTGTCGCCGGGCGGGCGCGGCCGGGGAAGGGGCCCCATCACCCCTCTTGCCTGCCCCCAGCCTCGTCGACAGCGGGAGGCGTGCGGCGTTCCGCGTCGACGCGGGCAAGGTCGGCCAGCGCGTGCAGGAGGCGTTCCCCGACGGGATTTTGGGCGATTCCCTTCGGGGGGTGGGAATGCCAGAACTGGGCGAGTTGCAGCACGGCCACGCGGGCCATGCCCAAAGCCTCGACGTCACCCCCGCGGACCACCCGTACGAACTCGGCGAGGGTTTCCCGGGGCCCCTCCTTCATGCCGCGCAAGGTTCCCTGCACAGCCGGGACGGCGGCTTGGACTACCTCGTTCTCGGCGGCGGCCAGGGCGGGGCTGCCTGCCGACAGGGCCGCGAGCAACTGGCCGTGGAGCTCCTCGATGCGGGCGTGCGCCTTGCGTACGTCCTCCTCGTACGGCTGGGCGTGCTCTAGTGCCGCCTGGTCCTGGGCGCGCTGCTGCTTGAGCTTGGCCACCTCCTCGCGCAAGCCCGCGTTGTGCTCCGCCAATCGCTCTTTCTCGGCCAGGGCCTTCTTTGCCCGCTCTTCCTCCGTCCGCCGCTTCCGGTTGGCGTCCGTGAGCTGGTCTTCGGCTGCGCGTTGGGCGTCACGGGCGGTCTTCTCTGCGCGAGCGGCTTCGGTGGCCGCCTTCTTGAGCGCCTCGGCCTCCTCGCGGGCGGTGTCGGCGGCTGTGGCCGCCTCGTCGCGCAGTGCTTCGGCGACGGCGGCCCGTTCGGTCGCCTGCTTGGCCTCTGCCGTGGACCGGTCGTGAGCGTCGCGGAGAACAGTGTTCTGTTCGCGCAGGCTGGCGGCCTCGGTATCGAGCTTGTCCCGCTCGGTGCGCAGGCTCTGGTGCCTGCCGGTGAGTTGCGTGTGGGCGGCCTCGACGTCGGCGAGGCGGCGCGCGGTCACCTCGTGCTGTCCGGTGAGCGTGGCGTGTTGGGTGGTGAGCTCCGCGTGGGACGTCCCCAACGCCTCGTGGCGTCCGGTGAGTTCCGTGTGGGCGGCCTCGACGTGGGCGAGGCGGCGTGTGGTCGCCTCGTGCTGCCCGGTGAGCTCCCCGTGGGCGGCCTCCAACGTGCGGTATTGCGCGGCGAGGGCGGTGTGCTGTTGCGTGGCCGCCGTGGCGTCGCGGTCGGCGGCGGCGGCCTCCCGCAGGGCGGCGGCCGCGTCGGCCTGGGCGGCCTGTGTCTCCTGTTCCGCCTCGTGGGTCGCCGTAGCGCTGTGGGCGGCGGCGATGTGGGCGGCGCGGGCCTCGGCTTCGGCGGCCTCGCGCCGCTCGTCGGCGTCCCGGATCTGCTCGGCGGCTCCCCGCTCCACGCGCGCGATGTGGTCGGCCACGGCGTCCGCGTCGGCGGCGGCCTGGGTGCCGTGCGTGACCTCCTGCAGAGCAGCGAGGAGACGGGGCGCGAGTTCGGCGATGACGCCTTGGTTGTGGGCCCGCCGTGAAAGTACCCGGTCTACCGGGTCCGGCTGGGTCCCGGGCTCCTGCTCTCCTCCCGCCTGGTCTGCCTGGTGGGTCTTCTCCTCGGCCGCCTTGCGAGCCCGGTAGGCGATCTGAATGTCGCGGCGGTTGTTGTGCGTTGGGCAGAACTTGGGCGCCGGGCCCCGCTGGCCCGGCTTGCGCGGCTCGGGGGTGTCCGTGCAGTCGGGGAAGTCGCAGTCTCGCCCGCTGATCCCTTCGGCGAACTTCCGCTCTAGCCACTCATTCCCGGCGGCGGCGGTCTCGGTCGGCATCGGCGGTGCCCCTCACGCTCGGTTCTGCGCGCCCGGGGGAGTTCGCGGGCTTGGTCCGCACCCTATCGAACCCACTTCGCAAACTCAATTCAACTCACCTCTGAGTTTTGTTGAAGTTAATTGAGTGATGTTTTTTATGCTCTGGCGTGCATTGATTCGCTGGACGCCGTTTCTAGGTACGATGCATGTTTAAGCCACTGAAGTGCAGCATCGGCATTTGGGGCGCTTAGAAGCGCTTGTGTTGCGTCGCTGTTTGAGGCTGGGCGGGCGCCGGGGTTCGCCTTCCGCGTGGGTTCTCGCTCGGGGGCCGGGCGCCGTTCAGCGCTGGGCCGCCTGCTGGCACAGGCCGGTAATGGCGCTGTCCACCTGGCCGCGCGACATCCTGCACACCGTGCCCATGTCGTACGTCGGGCGCGGTTGAGTACGGGGAAGCCTGCTGCCCATGCGGGGGGCCGTGGTGTGCGGACGGTCCGGTGCCGGCTGCGGCCGCACTCGGCGAGGCTGCGGCGGCGGGGCCTGGCGAGGCGGGGGAGGTGCGGCCGCGCGGGAGTTCTGCGGTTGCCGTGGCGGGCTGGGCGCGTGGTCCGCCGACTCCGGCGGCTTGGGGCCGGTGCGGGCGAGGACATCGCGAATCTGCGGCTCGGGCACCGGCGGCCGCCGTGCTGTGGGTGCGGACGGCGTGTGTTCGGGGGCCGGGGCGGCTGGCCGGTGCGGGCGCGGGGCGTCGACTGTGGTGCACCCGCCGGTGAACACTGCGGCGGCCAGGAGGAGAGCGAACAGACGGGGGCGCATGGGGCCACCCTGCCGGGCCTCGCCGGCGGATCGGGACGGCTCGCGCGGAGTGCACCGGCACGGGTGATGGCTCACTCTGCGCCCTTTGCCCTGCGGCGGGCCAGTTTCTCGGCGCGGGAGCGTGCCAGAGCCGCGGCGTGCGTCGACTGCGGGGAGGACGCGGGCGCGGGGGCGGCTGGGTAAAGCGCCTCACGCTGGGCTGTCTCCGGCTCCTGGGCCCACCGGCGAAGCTGCCACCGTTCGGTGAGCTGGGCTCGCTCGGCCTCGGCCCTCAACAGCGAGGCCCCGCGGTCGGCCTGGGCCCGGCGCTTGCGCTCCAGCCGGGCGGCGATCTCGGCATCGGTGGAGTCATCCCACGCGGTGACGTGGCTGGCCTGCGGCCGCGTGGTACGGGGCGTGTATTGCGGGGCGTTGGGGTGTGCGTTGATCCAGGTCCAGAGCCGGTGGGCGGCCAGGCGGCCGACGTTGCTCGCCTTCCATGTGACCTTGCCCCACTGGTCATGGCGAACGATGTTCGTCGTCAAAAGCTCGATGAGCAGGGCCGGGGTCGCACCGCGTCGCAGGGCCACAGCGATCACATGCAGCAAGTCATCCCACGCCGAGCCCGTCAGTGACCGACTGGCGGCCTCCGGGTCTGGTTGAGTCAAAATCACCTCACCGTGGCCGAGTTGGGCCCTCCAGGAGTGCCACACGCGCCGCCTGACCCCTGCGGCGTCGGCCGTCAGGTCCTGCGGCAGCAAATCGAGCAGGCTTCTTGTAGGTGCCGCCGAAGGCGTCGTTTTGGTGGTTTCCATGCTTTCGAACCAGCTAAGCCCCCTACGGTCCGCAGAAGAAAGACCAGATAGCTGAAACCCCCTCGCGTAAGAGGGGGACGTTTTGCCATCTGCACCAATCCGCGACCTGACGCGCTCCTCGACGGCCTCGCCCGGGGTCGGGGTGGCGACCGCGAAGCAGCGCAGATCCCGGGGGCGGGCCTCGGGGGGCAGGATGCGGCCGCTCTCGCGGATCGTGCCCGCCACGGCGGCGGCTTTGGAGCCTGCCGGGTGCTCCCACCGGGGCAGGCCTGCGAGCTCGCGCACGGTCTCTGTGCGGGCGGGCACCGGGATGCGCTCGACCGGCACGGCCTGGCGGCCTGTCAGGCGCCCGTGTGCGGTGTCCTCGTGGGCGTCGACAGGCTCGGGGAGGGCCCACACGCGCAGGGCACGAGCAAGGTCCTCCGGGAGGTCCTGGGGGATGGCGTCGGCCCGCAGGCATAGCGCGTAGGCGGCGCGGCGGCCGGGCGCAGGCTTCACGACCTGCTCGGCCCATCCCCCCTGGTACAAGCCCTTGAGGTCGGTCCAAAACCGGTCGTCACCGACGCCGTGGGCGAGGGCGTAGCGGCGCGCGAGATCCATGCCCCCGCTGGTCTGGTCCGTCTGGCGCATGCCGATGACCCGACCGTCGTGCGGGTCGACGTCCTGCCGCTGCAGAAAGTCGAGCAGCCGGAAGCGTTCCGGGTCCAGCAGGCCTCGGGCGTGTGCGAGGGCCGCCACACGGAAGTAGACCGGAAGTGGCAGTTCCGGACATCGGATATAGGTGATTTTTCGGGCGGCGGCGGGGTCGACAAGTCGGCGGATAGACACACCGGTTGTAGGCACACGGGTACCGCCACCGCGGGTCTGCGCTACGATGGCGCTAACTCCTCGGTGCTATGAGGACGCACGAAGGCCCCCGCGCGACGGCCTAGGAAACCGGCGCATCGGTGGTCAGAGTGCTGATCTGTGGATCGGGAGTCTCAGCTAAGTGGCGTAGGAACCGAAGAGGCTGAGACCCCCAGTGACTAGCGCTGAACGATCCGGATAGGAAGTCCGGGCCCTCTCAGAGGGAAGAGTTCACGCAGTCCGTGAAATCAACTGGCCTCCTTCAGGGGAGCCGTGTCCCCGAACTGCTGCGCGTGCAAGGTCCTGAGGCCTTCGCGTAGTACCTCGGTTCCGGAAACGCCCATCTTGGCCAACAGGGCCTCATACATCGGGCGTTCCGCGTCGCCGGGCGCGAGCGGAAGACGCGGGTACACGGTCTTCTCGGGGCGGATGTCATCCGTCCTGCCGCGCTGCTGTGCTCCTCGTCGTCCTGCCATGATCGGATCCTAGACCCTTCCGGAGTTCGTGGTTCACGATATTAGGCGTGTCTCCGGAAGTTTCTTGAGATTCCTGGGGCGTTGTGACCGGTATGGGTGATCCGTTTTAGCGGCGGGGTTGCCCGTGGGCTGGCCGCTGTGCCGTCAGGGAGCCTTTACCGGCCACTCGTTGAGCGGGACGGGGGCGAGGCCTCGGGCGTCGCGTACGGCCTCGGCGGTGCCACAGGCCGAGCAGATCGTGAGGTTCCGCGCGGTGGTGGTGCGCGAGCGGGCGGCGCGGTCGCCGATGGGCCCGGTGCAACGGGGGCATGGTGACATGGCGTCAGTCATCCTCTTCGGTGGTGTGCCGGGCGGTGGTCAAAATCTTGGTCCAGGTCGAGCGGGAGGACGGCGCTTCGGCCAGGCGCTCCAGCCGGTTGGTCAGCTGTGAGTTGGTCTCGTCGGGGTGCTCGGCGAGGACCTGGCGGGCGAGGGTGAGCCGGGGGTCTCCGGCGTACATGTACGCCGGGCCGTTGGGCTGGCCGGTGCGGCGGCCGCGCCTGAGAGGGATCTCGTGCCGGCGTTCTGCGTACTGCTGGGCGGCGCCGCGTTTCCAGATGGGGCGCGGTCCGCGGGGGCCGTCCTCCCACCGGGGGGCGGGGAATCCCTCGGGCGGGGTGCTGGACTGGGCGGTCTCGGCCACCCATTTCGTGTGCTTGTGGTTGAGGATGCGGGCGAACTCGGCGGGGCCGATGTCGTCGCCGGGGCTCTGCTCGGGCGCGTGCCACTGGGCCCATTCCTCGGCGTCCCAGTGGAGCGTGCGGCCCTCGCGGTGGGCGGCGGGGTGGCCGTTGGTCTCGCGCTTGGCCCAGAGACGTTCAAGGGTGGGGACGCTGATGGCGTGCTCGTCGGCGAGCTCGCGGCGGGTGAGGAGTCGGCGGCCGTTACGTGTGATCACGGTTGTTCCTCGGTGAGGGGCGGATGCGTGGCGATGTCCGTGCGGATGATGTCGACGACGTCGGCGGCGGTGATGGCTGCGGCCCAATCCCAGTAGTCGGGGTGGCCCTTCTGGTGCCAGACCTCGAGTACGCCCGGGGCGTGCTCGGCGATGTCGACGACCTCGGCCCAGGTGCCGGCGGCGAGCCCGTGGCGGCCGCCGGGGCGCAAGCGCACAAAGTCGCCGAGCTCCGGGGCTCCGGGCTCGTCGGTGTGGGGCGCGCGGTCGTCTAGCATGGGTGGCGTCTCTTTCCGTGAGGGTGGTTCTGCTGCTCTTGCGGTGTGAAGGGAGATCGACGCCCGGCGGCGGTTGCCAATCCAGCTGCCGGGGGTCACTTGGGGCGGGTGCCATGCACCCGCCCCTCTTTCTATTGAACCACTTAATTCGATGCCTTGACGGAACTTCTGGGGTGCTCGGTGAGCTCCTCGACGACCAGCGGCCCGGCCGTGTGGCCGGGCCGCGGTGGCGGGTTGGTCAGTCCTGCTCGGCGTCGGGGCGCTGCTGACGGGGGAAGTGGACCAGGGCGGCGGCCGCGTCCCAGGTGTCGGCGGGTGGCGCGGGGCGCTGGCCGGGGATGGTCGGGATGGCGCGCTGGTTCCACTCGTCGCGGTCGGCGGGGGTGTTGCGGTCCATGGGGTGGCTCCTTGCTGCTCGGTGTGAAGGGGAGGCCTGGCGGTTGCCTCGCCAGGGCCCGGCTGTGGGCCGGGGGTTCTTGGGGTGCGGCGGCGCGGTCGGGGTCCGGTGCCGGCGGTCGCGGTGGGATTCCGGGCCGGGGCTTGGCCCGGCCTGAACTTGCGCACTTGGCGGCACCACGGGCCCGCGCCCGCCGCCGTGCGGTTCGGCCGCCTGCGGCCGGGCCGTGCGGTGGTGGTGAACGCGCGGGCGGCGGTGCCGCCGCCCCGTAGGGGTGTCCTTTGGCGCGTGCCGAGCCCCGGGGCGGGGGGCGGCCCAGGGCGGGGAGTGCCTCGGGCCGTCCTGCCGGGGGTTAGGCCTTCTGCTTGCGGTACCTGGGGTCGCGGTCGCGGACCTGGTCACGGACCTTGCACCCGGTGTGCCGGAAGAGTGAGGGCGGCTGGTGGTTGCGGCCTCTGAGGTGGGACCAGTAGAGGACTCCGCTCCATCCGTCCTGGCACTCGACCCATACGGGGTTGTCGGTGCCGGGGAAGCCGCTGCGCCGCGTCCAGAGGTGGAGCGCTAGCGACTGGTCGACCTCCCGCGCGTGGTCCCGGTTGGCCTTGGTGTCCTTCATGCGCGGGTGCAACAGCGGTGTGGATGCGAGGGGTTCGAAGGACGCAGGCGGCGGGACGTCGGTGGGGGTGATCAGGCCTTCGGCGGCGCGGGTGGCGAGGTGGGTGGCGGCTTTGTCCTTGCCGGTGACCTTGTCGTCCTTGCCGTTCTTCAGGTGGCGGGTCTCCGCGCTGGTTCCGGCCTCGACGGCCCACCAGTATTTGTGCCACCGGAACACGTACCCGATGTATCCGGCGGGGGCGAAAACCGGGTAGTGAACGAGTGCGTCGGGCTCGCCGAACGTGTATTTCATGGTCGCTCCGTGCGTGGTGTGAAGGGGGAGGTCCGGCGGGCGGGTTGCCGTCGCCCTGCCGGACCTGGTGAGGGTGGGTCAGTTGCGGCCGTAGCGGCTGAGGGTGGCGGCCGCGAAAGCCTCCTCCAGGCCGTGCAGGAAGCGGGCGGCCTGGCGCTGGTGTTCCTGGGCTCCGTTGGCCTTCCCTGCGTCCTGGGCGGCCTGGTAGTGCTCAGTCAGCGTCCAGTACGCGCCGTCGGGCATGTCGAGCAACGTCGTTTGTGCCCGGGTCACCTCGGACGGGAGGACGGTGCGGATGGTGTGGGTGAACTGCGGCTCGCCCTCGGTCCAGAACCAGACGAGACCGAGGTACTCGGTGCCCGACTTGATGGCGCCGATGACGATGGCGGTGCGGAAGGCGGTGCGCGTTGCGCGGGCGGCGCTGGTGGTGAGCTGTACGAGGGTTCCGGGCTGGAAGTCGGCGGGGATGGCGGGGGCCTGGTGGGCGGTCTGCTGCATGCCTGGTCTCCTTGCGGGGTGTGAAGGGGTGGGGTCCGGCGGGGCGGGTTGCCGTCGCCCCGCCGGGCCCGGTGGCGTACTACGCGGCGACGTCGCACGCGCACAGGGTGCGGAATCCGTCCCTGTCGACCTCGATCTCCTCGCCGCAGTCTTCGCATTCGGTGACGCGCATGGGCGTTCTCCTGTCGGTGTGAAGGGTCCGGGGCCGGTGGGCCTCGGGGGTGGTGGTGAGGGGGGTTGCCGTCCCCTCGACCAACAACTCTATTGAACCACGTGACTTGATGTTTTGGTGGGACTTTCAGGGAGTGTCGGGGGTCTTCTGCCAGGTGCAGCGTGTGATGTACGTCTGGGCGATGTCGCCGTGCCGGTCGTGGCACTGCACGGTGCCCGTGATGGTGATGGTGGCTCCCTCGTCGGGCAGGGTGCCGGTCTTGGGGCGGGCGGACCACACGAGCAGCCTGCCGAGCCTGGTGTTCAGGCGCAGGAGGTAGCGGGCCTGGTGCCTTCCCCCGTAGGTGCGGGGGTCCTGGCTGATGCGGGTGAGCACGTCGGCCGTGGTGGTCAGTCGCTGTCCGATGGTGCCGACGTGGTGGGAGCGGCGCCATCCCTCGACGGCTGCGGCAAGGGTGGGGATGTCTCGGCTGGTGACGCGGTCGGCGGCGGCGACGCGGGCGAGGCGGCGGCGGTAGGGGGTCACGGACTGCTCGTCGGCGGGCAGGGCGAGGGCCCATGTGTGCACGGCCGTGACGGTGGCCGGGGGGAGGTCGCTGGCGGCTCGGGCGAGGGCGGCCGCGTCGGGCAGGTGCCCGCGCATGAGCAGTGCCTCGGTCTCGACGGCGGTGGCGGTGCGGGTGGGGTGGGCCTGCGCGTCGAACGGGTGGAAGTGTCCGCGTGCCTGCACGACGGTGAGGGCGGCGCGGATGACGGCGGCGGGGGTGAGGTGGACTTCTGCGGGGGTGAGCATGGCGTCTCCTGACGGTGTGAAGGGGAGGCGGGGCCCGGCGGGGGCGGGTTGCCGTCGCCCCCGCCGGGCTGCGGGGGTCAGTTGAGTTCGCCCCGGTCGCGGAGATAGGCGAGGAACAGGAGGGCGAGGTGGTCGTCACTGACGGCGGGCACCCGGCGGGCGCCGAGGGCGCCGTTGCGGCGGCCGTCGCGGGTGACGGTGAGCGGCTGGCCCATGGGCGGGATGTGCAGGGCGTACAGGCCGTGGGTGGCGGCGACGCGGACGGCGGGGCGGCGGGCCTGCTCGTCGTAGACGGCGGAGCGCTGGGCGGTGGGGATGCCGAGGGGGCCGAGGGCGTCGGCGATGGCGCGGGCCTGTTGCAGGGCGGCCGCGCGGGCGGCGGGCATGGCCACGGGGGCGGCGGGGACGCATCCGCATCCGGCGGTCTCCTCGGTGTCCGTCTCGCGGGGGGCGCCGGTGGCGGCCTGCTGGGCGTACTCGACGGCATCGGCCTGGCTGGTCAGTCGCACGGGGCGGCCCGTGGCGGGGGTGATGGTCCATGACCCGTCGGGGTGGGCTTCGACCTGGCGGACGGCGCCGGTGATGACCAGCGAGCTGACCAGGTCGGGCATGGGCAGGGCGGGTGTGGTCTTGGTGCGGGGCATGGGTTGGTGTCTCCGTGGTGTGAAGGGGAGTTGCCCGGCGGGGCGGGTTGCCGTCGCCCCGCCGGGTGGGTCGTGCCTGCGCGTGGGGCTAGCTGCCGGTGGAGCGGTAGACGCTGAATCCCTCGACCTGCGGCCAGCCGGTGACCTCGCGGCCGTCGATGGTGACCGTGACCCGGTTGTCGGTCTTCTGCCAGACGGGCTCGTCCTCGGCGAAGCCGCGCAGGGGGGCGAGGATCTCCTCCATGTCGGCGCACGTGGGGCCGTCGGTCCAGGAGAGGCTGACCCAGTGCCGGGCGGTGCCCCTGCTGGTGCTCCGGACGCTGAACTTGTGGCCGGGGAACCGGGTCTTGAGCTGCTGGCGCAGGAGGGCGGCCACGGCCTTGGGCTCGATGCACTGGAGCCGGGGGGCGCTGAGTGCCGCGTGGATGAGGTCGGCGATCTTCCCGGTGCGCATGGTGTCGCTCAGGCTGGAGAGGTCGGGCAGGGGGACGGTGTGGCCATCCACGGTCATGGTCGGCTGGGCCTCGTCGCGGAGCTGGCGCACGATCACGCGGCGTCCGTCCACGAGGATCTCGTAGCGCCACGCGCGGTCGTGGGCGGTGGGCTTGATCCGGCCGGACTCGTCGGCGGGAAACTCGCGCGCGAAGCGCTCGTCGCTGGTGGAGTGCTGCCAGCATGCGCGGAGAAGCTGGGTCACACGGACGGCCTCGCGCTGCGGGGGCGGTGCGAGAAATGCGTTGTGGCTGGCGGGGAGGCCGTAAAAGAGGTCCGCGTACTGGCTCATGGTCGCTCCTGCTGGTGTGAAGGGTCCGGGGCCGGTGGGCCTCGGGGGTGGTGGTGAGGGGGGTTGCCGTCCCCTCGACCAACAACTCTATTGAACCACGTGACGTGATGTTTTGGTGGGGCTTTCATGCATGTCGGAGGGTGTTTCTCGGGCGCCCGGGGCGGCTGGATGCCGCCCCGGGGCAGGGGAGTTGGGCCTACTCGGCGGCTTCGTCGGCCTTGGGGAGTTGGGCGGGCTGGGGGGTCTCGGTGGTGGGCTTCGCCGGACGGGCTGCGGTGCTGGGGGCGGCGCTGGGGGTGTAGTCCTCGCCCGCGATCACTGCGGCCTCGATGGGGGTGGGTTCGTACCCGAGCTGCTGAAGAGTCATCAGGTAGCGGGCGGCCTGCTTGCGGTGCGCCCTGAAGGTGTACAGGTCGTCGATGTGGGCGGGCTTGTAGGCGGCGCGCCACACGGTGCGGGGGATCTCCAATTCGTAGCAGGCGGCGTAGTCGGCGAAGAGAAATGCGGGGCGGCGGCTGGCGGCGGCCTTCTCCAGGTGCGTGGTGACGGCGTTCATGTAGCGGCCGGACAGAACGGCGGGGTCGACGCGCTCGCCCTCGGCGGTGGGGGGCTTGATGCCGAGGATCTGGCCGAGCAGTACGGGCCTCCCGGCAACGCCGCGCTTCTTGGCGGGTACGGGGTCGCCGGTGAGCTGGGCCTCGACGGCGATCTTCAGGAACTGGTCACGCTCGGCGGCGGTGTGCTTGCGGGCGATCAAGGCCGTGAGCCACTGCTCGCGGGAGTCGGTGGCGTCGTCCCACGCCGAGTTGCCGGTGAGGATGCGCTTGCGCTCTTCGGGGCTGACGGTGCCGCGCGTGGAGTGACCGAAGGTGAGGGTGTTGGTGCAGTAGCGGGTGTAGGACGCGGTGTCGGCGCTCTCCAGAACCCAGGCGTCGCCCTGGCACTTGGCGTGGTCCTTGGCGCGCTCCACGTCGTCGAGATCGGCCACGGGGGCGGCCTTCTTGCTCAGCTCGCGGAGGGTGCAGATCCGGGCGCCTGCGGCCTCCAGCTTGGCGCGCTGCTTCTCGCGCTCGCCCCGGCGCCACAGCATATTTTCGGCCTGGTTGATCAGGTGCGCGCGGAACCCGTCTTCTTCGATCTGCTTTGCGATTTTGGTGAAGAGCTCGGGGTCCGCCTCCTCGATGGCGGCGAGGCGGGCGGCCTGCTCCAGGTCGAGCCCCTGGACGGCTACGGCCTTGGTGCCGGAGACCTTGACCATGCCCTTAGCGGCCTTCTGGGACACGCCTGCGGCGGCGGCCATCTGGGCGGTGGTGGCGCCCAGTTCGTGCATCTGGAAGAGCGCCTCCGCCTCCTCGGCGAGGGTGAGGCCTTCGCGGTGGCGGGCGGTGGTGATCATGTCGGCGAACTGGTCGGCCTCGCTGGCCTCGTCGTGCTCGATCGGCACGTGAGTGAGGCTGAGCTTGACGGCGGCGGCGAGGCGCCGGTGTCCGTCGATGACGGTGGTGCCCGTGATCTTGATGGGGATACGGATGCCGAACTGCCGGACGTTGGCGAGGAACTCGCGGGAGAGGGCGAGGTCACGGCGGACGTTGCCGGGGTGGGCGGTGAGGGCCTGGGTGCGGATGACCGGGCGCAGGGTGACCGGTACGGACTCCAGGTCGGCGGCGAGGGCGGCGGCCAGGCGCCGGTTTCCGTCGATGACGCGGTAGGTGCCGTCTTCCTGCGGGGTGACGTAGAGGGGGTCAATGATGCCGTTGGCCTGGATGTCGGCGGTCAAGGCGGCGTCCGCCTCGGCGGCGGGGGCGGGGAGGTCGGCGGTGGTGAGGGTCTTCCAGTGCATCGGGGTGACGGTGGCGGCGGTGGTCTTGGTGCGCGACATGCGGTGTCTCCTGGTGGTGTGAAGGGTGGGGCCTGGTGGCGGGGGCGGGTTGCCGTCGCCCCCGCCGGGGGCTGGTGAGGCGGTGAGGTCAGATGCAGCGCTCGAACCGGGCGATCATGATGTACGCCTGGTAGTCGGCTACGGCGGGTTCGGTGGCCGCGAAATCCGCCGGGATGATCACCATGCGGTCGTTGACGGCGGCGTGCACCCCCGGGGACACGTCGATCACTCCGCCGTCCAGGTGGCGGCGGGCGGACTCCACCGCATCCAGGGCATAGCCGTAGTTGCGGATGCTCGCGTCGTCGGCGCGGCGGCCGGGCTTGGTCGGCCGGTAGTTGGACATGTTGTGTCGGCAGTCCCAGCAGGCGGCGAGGTCGTGCTCGGTGGGCTCGGCAAGGTAGGGGAAGGCAAGCCAGCCATCGAAGGCGGCGCCGGTGGGAGCGTCGCCCAAGACGATGTCCCCGGGCTCGATGTCGACCGCGTGCGCGATGCGCACGTACGGGGTGACGGTGTCGGGCAGCTCGAACATGCCCCAGTCCTCCATGGGCTGACGGGGCCAGAGGGTGACGGGGAAGAACTCGACTTCGGTCACGGTGCGTCTCCTGGTGTGAAGGGTGGGGCCTGGCGGTGGGGGCGGGTTGCCGTCGCCCCCACCGGGGCGGCTACTTGGTGAGGGTGCGGTGGATCGCGTAGGCGATGCGGGCGCGGCGCTCGTCGGCGTTGTAGCCGTAGGGGTCGAGCATGTTGACGGGCTCGCCGTCGACGGTGGCCGTCACGGAGTCGGCGAGGCGGGCGGCACAGTGGTGCCGGATGATGACCTGGCGGCCGTCCACGGTGCACTCGGTGCGGCTGTCGGTGGCGCGTCCCCAGAGGGGCAGGCCATCGGCAAGGGGGATCTCCTCGACGTAGCGGGCGGCTTCGACGCGGTGCCCCCATGCCTGGATCGCGGTGATCTGCACGCGGGCGGCGACTGTCGCGCCCAGGGCTCCGATGGCGGCGGGAAGGGTCTCAGGGATCGCGATTTCCTGGTCAAGCGTGGCGGTCATGATCACTCCTGGTGGTGTGAAGGGCCGGGGGTCAGTGGGCCTCCGGGGTGCTGGTGAGGGGGGTTGCCATCCCCTTGACCAACAACTCTATTGAACCACATTGACTGATGGTTTCGTGGGAGGTTCCGCATATTGGACGGGGGTGTTTTGGCTGGTGGGGCTGGTTTTGACGGTATGTCAGGTGGCGGGCTGAGGCACGGTTGGTGTGTCGGAGCGCTCGCGCGCCACGGCGATGCCTGCACCGACGCGGAGCGACCTCACCGGGCTCGGCCACTTCGCGGCAGCTGGTAGCTCCCCGCCCGCCCCGGCCGGTGGGGGGTCTCCTCACGCTCCGGCATCCGTGACGGGGGGAGTACGGCGCCCGGCCCGGCGCTCGTGGGGCGGACGGCGCACCGCTCGCGCGCCGCCCCGCTCCTCCCGCCGCTGCCTGCTTTTGGGACCCCTGACGGGCTGCGGTCGGCCGTGGTGGCGGCTACGCGTGCCATGTGACCTTGGCCGCCCTACCGGTGCCGGCGGGGCGGGAGAGCTGACGGCATGCGGTCGGAGTTGACGGCCTGGTCTGGGGTGCTGGCGGGCGGCGGCCCCTGTCGGGTGATCGCGGCGTGGGGGCCGTGTCGGTCCCGACGCCGGGCCGTTGAGGCGGTATGCGAAAAGTGATCTCCTCGGCCGCTGTCGCGGTCGCCGCGGTGGCCGTTGTGCTGTCCGCTCCGCAGGCATCGGCCGCGCCCTCGGTGAAGCCCTTCGCGCACGCGGTGAGTGCGCCGGGCATCGTGGCTGCGCGGTGTGCCACGTACGTGGTGACGGGCGCGAAGGTGGCGGTGCGCAGGCCGCCGCCTAGCCGGGCCTCGGCCACGGTTCATGACCGGGTGGACCACTACGTGTACAGGGGGGATCGCATCCGCTCGTGTAGGACGACGTTCAACCGGGGCAATGCCCCCCGGTACTTCAAGTGCGGACGGTCCGGGGAGAATTGGAGGCTCACGCGGGGCGGTCAGATCCCGGTCACGTGCCTGAAACGTGCTTAATTGCAACGAAATGCGCGCGCCCGGCCGCGCGTATTGCGACTGAGCCCTCCGCCTGAGCGTGCGACGGGTGTGCCGCGTCTAGATGATCGATTCCTAGGGAGGGTCGGCGATCGCAGGCGGCCAGTGAGCGCAGGACGGGACGGTGGCGCACCCCCTCTTGCGTGCACCCTATTTTAGGGTGCACCATGGGGGAGTGAGGCCAGGGGAGCAGCCCCAGGCCCTTCCGGAGGGAACCGGACATGATCACCACGGGTTACGGCAGCTGGTACAACCACACCGGGTCCAACACCAGCCCCGAGGGAGACATCGCCGACTACATGAACGGCGGCGGCTCCGATTGGTGCGAGCGGATGGACAAGGCTGGTGCGACCGAAGCAATCGCGGACGAATATCGCGAGGCCGTCTGTACCGCGCTTCCCGCCGGGATCTATCTCACCGGCGACGAGTTCATCGGCCTGCACCACAGTGACCCCGACTACACCGACGAGATCGGGGACTTCGACATCCGTGCTGCGATCGAGGAGATCGATCTCGGCGGGATCGTCGCCAAGCACGACATCGGCGCCTGACGAGCCGCCGCCCCGGCCCCGGCGCAGTGCGCCGGGGCTTCCGTCTTTTCTCTTTCTGGAGGCGCAATGTCCGAGACCGAGTACACCGATCCGCCCGGCATGCCCGAGGACGAGCGCATGACGGACGCCGAATTCAAGGTCCTCCGTGAGTACCTCGGCCTGTCCGGCGACTGGCTCGCAGCTCACCTGAAGGTCAACCCTCGAACAGTCCGCTCCTGGGAACAGGGCCGCTACCCCATCCCCGATGGAGTCCGCCTGGCTATGGAAGACCTGGAGCGGCGTACCGGGGAGTGGGTCAACGGCATTGCCGAGAAGCTGATGGACATCCCGGAACCGATCGTCCTCACCTATCGCAATGACGCCGAGTACCACGCGCACCACCCCGAGGTGGAGTTCCCCGCTTCCTGGCATCGCGCCGTGGTCGCCCGGGTCGCCGAGCGAGTCCCGGCTCTGCCGATCGTGTACGCAGATTCCTTGGAATAGATCGTCTAGCGAGAATCATGTTGCCCATGCGTGGGCTCGGCGCCGCATTGCGAAGGAATAGTGCAGGGTCCGAACACTGCCGCTTCACCAGCCAAGCGGGTTTGATTCTGGGGCTAGGGCCCGGACATGACGAAGATGACCTCTACCCGGCCGGGCTCGTCCCCGGCTGGTGGGTGGATGCGGTAGAGGATCGTGATGCGGTCGCCGGTGTCGGCCGTGGGGGCGGTGCTGATCTGGCGGAGTTCGGCGCCCGCGATGGGCTCGCGGCTGCTACTGGGGTTGCGGGGGTCTAGGGCGAGCCAGTCGAGCACGTCATGGACGGCGCGGCGGCCGGGGCCGGAGAGGTGCGCGAACTCGTCGTAGAGCTGTGGGCCCACCTCGACGTTCCATAGGGTCACGCGGAGCTGCCCCGCCCGTCCAGGTGGGCCCACAGCTCCGCGACGGGCCGTGTCTCGGCGCTGCCGTCCAGGGAGGCGGCGATTGCGGTGAGGACCTCGGGGCGGGTGTGCGCGACGGTGCGGCGGGCCTCGGCGAGGACCTCGGCCTGTTCGCGGCCGAACCGGGCGTCGTCAAGGCGCGCGTTGAACGCGGTGAGGGCTACAGGGTCGATCACGGCGAGGGCGGCACGGAGTTCGGCGAGCGTCTGCGGGCCCTCGTGGGCCTCCAGTCGGTGCGGGTCGGCGTAGGCCTGGCGGGGGCTGGGCTCGTGCGGGAGCGCGGACATGGGGGACCTCCTCGTGATGCCGTGTCCACGGTACGCGGTCGGCCCCCCGCGGGGCAGGGCCTCGGGGAAGTACCGGCGCGAGGGTGCGGGCCGTGCTCGGTGGATCCCTCCGTGTATATGCGCTGAGCCTCGATCCCTAGAATCGTACATATGAGCGATGCCCCGGGGGTTGATGTGCTGCTGCCGGACGGGCAGGAGCTGCGGGGGCGTCTGTATGCGCGGGTGCAGCGCGATAACGGGGCGTGGGCGTATCAGGTGGGGTTGGTGCTGTGGCAGACGGCGGAGTCGGGGGATGCGGTGCCGGGGGAGTACCGGGTGTGGGTGGCGCCTGAGCGGTTGCGGCCGGTTCCGGGGGTCTCGTATGAGGCTGTGCTGACGCAGAGGCGGCCGCGGTCCCGTGCCGCTGCGGTGGCGGAGGCGGTGGCTCAGTGGCCGCCGACGTCGGATGAGTGGCGGATTCAGCGGGAGCGGCGGCGGCTGGGTACGCGGCTGTATCCGACGACGGTGCATCACGTGGCGTGTTTCGTGAGCGGCGGGGTGGAGGTGCTGACGGGTGAGCAGGCTCGCGAGGCGCTGGCCCGGCCGCTGGCGCGTGCCTGCGGTCTGTGTGGGGCTGAACGGCTCCTGTGATGCGGGCGCCGGGACGACATACAGCGAGGGCCCGCACCGGGGGAGATGGCCGGTGGGGCCCTCGCTTCCTGCCGATGGTCCGCGACGGGGGCGCGGGCCATCGGGGTCTAGTGCACGCCGTGGGCAGGTCCGTAGGCGGGCGGCAGGGCGCGGATCGCGTCGCGGTGCTGCTCGTAGAGCAGTGCACAGCAGCGGGTGTACTCGGCGAGCTCGGTGAGGTAGGCGAGCGCGTCGGGGGCTGGTGTGGTGGGGGTGGGGATGCGGCGCTCGGTGGTGAGGGCGCGGGCCTGGGCGTGGATGGCGTGGATCTGCGGCCGCTGGGACTGGCCGAGATCGGCCGCGAGCAGGGTGTGTAGGTGCGCGAGCACGGTGTGGGTGTGGTGGTCGACGGTGGGGCGGTCGGCGGCGCTGATGATGTCCAGGGCGGCCTCTATGTCGTGGCGGACGCCGGTGAGGTCGAGCGGTTGCGTAGTGGGCAGGCCGTGGGGCGGTACGCGGTAGAGCTCGGGCAGCAGGGGGTTAGGCATTGAGGCCTCCGGCCTGGGGGAGTGTGACGGCGGCCTCCACTGCGGTGCCTCGGCCTACGGGGCTGCTGGCCCATCGGGCGGCCAGGGCCTCGGCGAGGGCGAGACCTCTGCCGGTCTCCTCGGTGGGGGCGGGGCGTTGGGCGCTGAGCTGCTGGTGGGGTCGGGGCCCCTGGTCGAGCACGCCCACCAGGGCCTCGGTGTCGGTCACGTGCAGCCACACGAAGATCACTGAGCTGTGCGTGTGCCTGATCGCGTTCGTCGTGAGCTCGCTCGTGATCACGCACAGATCGTCCGCAGCGCTCGGGGGGATTCCCTGCTCGCAGGCGGCGCCGTAGACGTGCCTACGGGCTGCGGCGGGGGTGAAAGAGCTTGCCCCCGGGAGGTTCCATTGCGCCGAAAACTGACTGCGGCCTTTCCGAAGCAGGACGGTCATGGGTGGTCCTCCGGGGGTGCTGGTCGTGTGGGGGGCGGGGGCCCGCTGGCCGCCGAGTACGGCGGTGACGGCCTCGCGCAGGCGGTCCGGGTCGGTGGTGGGCCGGGCGCCGGGGACGGGCGGAGTGATCCAGGCGCGGCCGCCTGAGCCGGGGCGGGGACCGGGGCCGGTGGTGACCTCGGGGCCGGGGCACCGGAGTACGGCGTCGGAGACGCATCGGGCGCTGAGAAGGGACGGCCAGGTGTCGACGGTGCCGGCGGGCACGATGAACTCGACCGTCCCGCGGGCGCGTGTATCGAGGACCAGTCCCAGGGGGGTGCCCTCGGCGGCGAGGACGGCGAGCACCGCGGCGGCCAGGGATGAACTGATGCGCAGGACCTCGGCACCCGTGATGCGAACCTCGCCGCATTGGCCGTGGGCCCACGCTCGGCGCAGACCCTCCGGCGGGAGGCGGCCGGGTGCCCAGCACTCTGCCTCACGGGGGCTCACTGGGTGCCGCCCGTGTTCGCGTGGTGTCGGCAGACCTGCACCGGCCACGAGAGGCGGCCGCCCCCGTGGGGACCGCTGGCCGTCTTGGCCATACCTCCGGGCCGTAGGCCGTCGGTTCCGCCGCACCGCGCGCATGCCTGCCCGTACAGACGGCGGGTCTGGTCCGGTGTCATCTGCAAGGGGTCAAGGACGGCGGCCCGGATGTCGGAACCCGCAGGCACCCGCAACGGTGCGGCGGCCGAGGTCCCTACGGCCCGCACAAACGGTGACATGTGCAATCACTCCTGATCACCCGGCGGCCGTTGATCGACATACAGCAATGGGGCCGCTACCTACCGTGTCCAACTGCCCCTACAGTGACGCCGTGCGCACTATCTGCGCAAGTGCGCAGCAAAAATTGGGCAAGTCCCGCACTGCTGTGCGGGCGGACAGAGATAGGGGACCTGCGATGTGTGCAGCTCGGGAGACAGGTACGGCAGACTGTGGCCAGGCAAGTGCGCAAGTGCGAGGCAAGAGCAAGCGAAGGGGGCGGCGCCGCGTGGTGGGGGAGCCGAAGACGCCGACGGTCAACAAACGGCAGCTCGGCGCCGAGCTGAAGCGGCTGCGAACAGGTCGCGGCGTGCTCGCTGCCCAGGCAGCTGCCCACCTGGGCTGTTCAGAGACGCGTCTAAGCCGTCTGGAAACCGGCAAAGGGCGGGTAGCTCCCCGGCCTGACGAGATCGAAAAGCTGTGCGCGCTTTACGGCGTGACAGATGATTTCCAAATTCAGCGGCTCTTGGACATGCTGACCACCACCCGACAACCGGGCTGGTGGGACCCCTACAGGGAAGTGCTACCCAGTGGCCTTGAAGTCTATTTTGGCCTAGAGACCGACGCGCGCGCTGAACGGGTCTGGGAAGCCAGCCTCATTCACGGTCTCTTGCAGACACCCAAATACGCCCGTGCGGTCCTGGCGGCCTACCCGGGCAAGCTGTCAGACATTGACGACCTGGTGTCAGTCCGGACGAAACGGCAAGAGCTCCTGACGTCGTCGGAAATCCGGGACCCCTTGGAGCTTTGGGCAGTACTCGATGAAATGACGATCCGCCGCCCGGTTGGTGGCTGGCCCGTCATGAGAGAACAGATTGAGCACCTGATCGACATGGCCGCTTTGCCCAACATCACCCTTCAGATTGTCCCGGCCCGGAAGGGCGCGAACCCTGGTCTGGGTGGCGCTTTCTCCATTTTGGAATTCGAGGAAAACGACCCGGTTGTCTACGTGGACAGCCCGGCCGGAAATCTCTATCTGGAGAAGAGAACCACTGTGCGGGAGTTCGCCACTTCGTTTGACCTGCTGAGGGCTATGGCCCTTGATCCTGAAGAGTCGACGGCGCTACTCCGTGACGCCGCAGAGGAGTGAAAGAAATGACCAGCAACGCCGGGCGGCCCACGTCGCCCGAATTCCTGCCGGACCTCGACTGGTTCAAGTCGTCGGCGAGCTCCGCCAACGGCGGTTGCCTGGAAGTCGCGTTCATGGACGACGGCCGCGTTGCCTTGCGCGATAACGAGAACCTGACCAATCCGCCGTTCGTCGTCTCCCGGCACGTCTGGGAGTGCTTCCTCGACGGCGCGACAAAGGGTGAGTTCTCGATCCAGGACTAGAAGAGCGTTCACATGCCGATGGGCCGGGCACCCGCTTTAGGGTGCCCGGCCCATCGGCATGTAGTGCTGTGCCCCGTTAGCGGCGGCGGCCTCGGCTCTTCTTCTTGGGCTGGGCACGGACCTTGGGCCGTATACCGCTGGCGGGCGTCGCCTTCGGCACATCCGCTGTCTCGTGTGCCGGAGACTCCTCGATCTGTGCCGGGGTGTGTGCCTGGGCGAGCTGCTTGCGCAGGTTCTCGGCCTCACTCTGTGCCGTCTGTGTCTCCCCCTGTGCCGCCTCGACGCGGCCCGCAGCAACGGCACACGCCGTCATGGCCTCTGCGAGTGCCTCCCGTGCCGCGCCGTGTGCCTGCCGCTCTTCAGCGAGCTGCTCGCGCAGGGCCTCGGCCTCGCTCTGTGCCGTCTGCGCGGTGTGCTGTGCCTGCTCGGCGAGCCGCACCGCGGCGGCACACCGCTCGTCGGCCTGAGCGCGCTGGCCTGCCTCGAACTCGCTCCGCTCCTCGGCACGCCTCACGGACTTCCGCAGCGTCTCCCGCTCCTCGACGGCGGCGGCGAGCTGCTCGCGCAGGGCTGCGGTCTCGGCCTGTGCCGTCTGCGCGGTGTGCTGTGCCTGCTCGGCGAGCTGCACAGCGGCGACACGGCCGCCCTCGGCCTGCTCGCGTGCCGCGTGGTCGTGGCGGGCGCGCTCGTTGGCGCGCTGCTGTGCCTCGCGGAGTTCGGCGAGCTCGTGCTCTGCGGTGTCGAGCCGCTGCCGGAGTTGAGCAGCCTCGGCGTGTGCCTCGGCGCCCGTGTGCTGCGCCTGCCCGGCGAGCTGCACCGCGGCGGCACGGCCGCCCTCGGCCTCGGCGTGCGCGGCGTCGGCCTCGCGGCGTGCGGTGCGTTCTTCGGTGAACTGCTCACGTAGGGCGGCGAGCTGCTCGCGCAGGCGTGTGGCCTCCGTCTGTGCCGTTTTCGCCGCGTGCTGTGCGGCCTGTTCGGCGGCTCGCGCCTGGTGGGCCGCCTCCTGTGCCGTGTGGAGCGCTGCGGTGGCGGCCGTGGTCGTCGCTAACCGGCGCTCGGCGGCGGCCTGGCGCTCGGCCAGCTGAGCATCTCTCGGCGGCGGCACGGTCTTGAGCAGTCCACTCGGGCCTGGGCCGGTAGATGCCGGCTGCGGTGTGCGGGGTGTGTGGGTCATCGATCCCCCAGGGTCTGAGTCGGCACACGGCGTGTGCCGGATGTGTGCCGGGTGTGCGGCCGTGTGCCGCACACCCGGTGTGCCGTGTGTCAGGCGTCTACGAGCCACTCGGGGCGCACCGGGGTGGGCCGCAGTCCGCTGATGGCCTTGTTTGCCGCTCCCCGGTCGTAGGGCTCGCCGAACCACTCACGGAATGCCGTGGTGAGCTCCTGGGCGACGGCGTTGGTTGTGCGTGTGCCGTCGTCGTGGATGCGTGCCCGGTACAGAGCCTGTGCCGCCCTGGCCTTGGTCTCGTAGCTGGCCAGGTCCGCCGAGAGCTCCTCGACGTCCTCGGGGGCATCTGCCTGGTCGTACTGGGGCTGCTGCGGTACGCGGACGTCCACGCGGAGGAGTGTGCCGCCGTGTGCCGCTGCGGCCTTGTCCGCCTCGGCGGGCTCGTCCTCGACGCACGCGGCGGGCTCGTCGCCCTCGTGTGCGTGTGCCTCGGCACGCGCACCGGGCACCGGTGTGCCGACGTGTGCCGCGAGTACGTCGACTGCCTGTGCCGCGAGGCTCTCGATGTGCCGCACACTCTTCTCGGTCGGCCCGGGGATGTGCCACGGCGACTCGTCCGGGGTGATCTCCAGCGCGGTGGCGAACATCCTTTGTGCCACCCGGGCACGGTAGAGCTCGGTCTGTGCCGCGTCTGTGCCAACCCCCGCACGGTCCTGTGCCTTGGCCAAGTCCCGAGCGAGCTTCGGGCCCTTCTTGGCCATGTCCTCCTCGGCGAGCCGGTGGAAGCGGTCGGCCAAGTCGACGGCCTTGTCTAGGGCGCGGGCCTGGGTGATTTCCTGGGCCGTCTTACCGCGCTGTGCGAGTCCCATACGGGCCATGAGGCGCTCGCGCAGGTCCCGCGAGATCTGGGCCAGGGGTGCCTGGGACACGTCACCGCTGCGGTGCTTGAGCTCCAGGCCGAGCGCGGAGTGTGCCGCAAGCGCGCTGCCAAAGCTGCCGATGATGATGCGGAACGCTGTGCCCGTGGTCCAGCCGTTGCCTTCCTGCCAGGCTGGAACGGCGCTGAGGGCCGCGAAGATCCAGACGGCCCCGCCGTACCACCCGGGTGAGGGGTTGCGGGGGTCGGCCATCCGCTCGCGTGCGCCGAGTACGCACATGGCGAGCAACGACTCGAATGCGGCACACGAAAGCACACGCTCAGGCGTGCCGGTCATGCCGAGACCATCGGCAGTGAACCGAAACGAGGTGTTCAGGCTGACCGACGTGCACACGACGAACGCGACCGTGGCCGCGAGTGTGCCCGCGCTGAACTTGCGGCGTCTGGTCGCCGTGTCGGCGTCCTGGGGCACGCTCGCGGACTTCGGCGAGGCGCTGAGCCGTCGCACGGCCACCAGGCCGAGCAGTACGACACCGGCCCCGGCGACGGCGGACGTGACGGCCAGGTGTGCGGTGGTCCATTCGCTGACGGTGCTAAGCACGCTCATCGGGCACCGCCTGGCATCTGGCCGGTAGTCCCCCGGCTGGTGCCTACACGGCCGGTGTGGGCCTTACTGTGGTGGTACATGGGGAGTTCGCTCCTCGGTTCTGGGTGGCCCCGGGTCTTGCTGTGGAAGGCGGTCCGGGGTCGCTTTTTCTTCATGACTTCAAGAGTCTTGAAGTCATGAAATCTTGTCCTCTGGAACTCCAAGAGTCTTGAGGTAGTTCACACGAATGGCGTCCTCGTGGTCGCCCCCTAGCTGTTCTCGCTGGGCAAGAAGAGCGTCGATCGCAACGCGAATCAGACTGTTCGACGTGATCCGGCGGCCCTTCTCGCTCCGTGCGTCCATCAGTTCGCGGGCGAGCTCGTCAAGCTCCGCCCACTGGTCATCACGGATCTGGGTGTACTTCGGGCGGACCTTGCCACTCTTCAAGCTCGGTGCGCCCGCTAGTTGTGACGCTCCTTCACCGAAGAGATTGTTGAAGTCCTGCACTCCCCCGCCAGTCATCGCACGTACTCCTCAAAGCCCTTCCAACCCTCGAACTTCGGGACCTCGTGAGGGTCTCCGAGAGTCCTCAGCACTTCGTCACCGAACATGTAGGCGTCGGCGGCGGCCTTGGCTGCCTGCTCGTCCTGAAGCGCGTTGTGGAACACCGGGTAGCCGTTCAACATCTCGTGGGCGTTGTACATGCGCATCCACCCCGCGAAGACCGGCAACCCAAGGTCCTGAAGAGAGGTCTTCATGGCCCGAGCTCGGCTCTTGTCGATGTGCTTCACCATGGTCAGATGGATGCGGTAGTTCGTGCCGACGAGATGCTCGCGGATGCCGTGCATCACCGACTTCGAGTCGAGCCGCCGGGGCGGAATGGGCGCGATCGTCAGATCTGACTGAGCGGTTTCCTTGAGCTTCGCCGCGTCCCGGTAGGGACCGTGGTCCGTGACTACGTACCGGTACTGCTTGAGCTTGCGAATGCTGGCCAGATCCGCGGCCTTCTCCGTCGCGGTGTAGTCGAAGGGCGCCGGCTCCTTCAGCCCCTTCACCAGCTCATCCACTCCCCCCTCTTGCTGCTTCTTGTCGGCGTTGATCAGAAGCGTGGGACCAACCAGCGCGAGCATGTATGCAAGCTCGAACGCGTCCGTGCTCTTACCGATACCGCCCTTACCGCCCCAGATCGATACGGAGTAGGGCCCCTGAGTCCGGGGCCCAGCCAACCAAGTTGGGGACTCTTGTTGTTTCACTCTCTTGAACCTCCGAATATCAAGAGTCTTGAAGTCATGAACTCAGAAAGTATGAAACTCCCTGAGACCGAACCTCCGGGCCTTCAAGAGTCCCTGACTCCATGTCGCATGTCCCTACGGGAGCGGCATGCCGATGGGGCGAGTCTGGCAGATGTCGACTGAACGACACGCAACACAACCTAACTTCAAGACTCTTGAAGTTCAAGACTCTTGAAGTTAGGTTGTACCTGAGGCCAAGAGTCTCAACGTCCAAGACTGCGGGGCCGGGGTGTGACCCGGCCCCGCAGAGGCGGCCCACGCGGTGGCGGTTTGCGTCTCGTCGCCGGGGGCCTCGATCCCTGTGGAGGATCTGGCATGAGGGTAGTACGCGAAGTGGAGTCGGCGGCGGACTTGCTGCGGGAGGACGCGCAGGCGTCTGCGCTGCGGAATCTGGTGCACCTGGAACCGGGGGAGGTCGTGGACCTCGCGGCGCCGTTCGTGGTGGGGGATCCGCTGGTGACGGTGGCGGCGGCCATGCTCGGCGACCGCTACGTAGATTGGTACGCGGCAGGTCAGGTGCTGGGGGTCTCGACCTCCTCGTAAGGCCGGAGACGTACGAGGGGCCCGGACATCTGTCCGGGCCCCTCGTCGTGTCCCCGTGTGCCGGGCGCCGGTTCGCGTGGACACGTGAACGACGTTGTGTGGCCCCGGTGTCAGTGGGAGGCAGGGTGCCGCAGGCGGTCCAGGCGGCGGGCGGCCTTGCGGTAGGCGCTGCCTCCTGGACCGGGGATGTGGGTCCGCATCCTGACGATGGCCTCGCCGATGGCAAGGGCCTGGTCCCGGTCGGTGATCCGCAACCACAGGGCGTGGGCTCTCCCGGCTGCCGCGTCGGCGGCCTCGTGCTGGCCTTGCAGGGCCCACCGTTCGGCGGCGTCACGGTAGAGGGTGATGCCGCCGGGGAGGTCGCCGGACTCCACGGCGATGTGGGCGCGGATCTCCCGGGCCTCGATGGCGGCGCGGTGGCTGGGCCCGTGGGTACGGGCGGCGGCATCGTCGTAGGCGGCGGCCATGTCCAGGGCCTCGGCAAGCCGTCCGCTCTCGGCGAGGCTGCGAATGCGCAGGGCACTGGGAATGGGCGGCTCCTCGCTGGCGGCCGGTGCCGGCGCGGCTGGTGCTGGTCCAGCGGGGGCCGGTCGGCGGCACTGGGGGATCGGTGCGGCCTGGGCGGGGAGAGCCCTGGTGATGTCCTCGCCGGGGCGCTCGTGCTGTTCACTGACCGGCTGCGGGGTGATGCGCACGCGCATGGTCGGCGGCTCGTCCTGCTCGGCGGGCGGCTCCGGCTGCGGGGTGATGCGCACGCGCATGGTCGGCTCGTGCCGGTCGACGACGGTCGGCACCACGTAGGGCTGTTGCGGCTGAGGGACCGGCGCGGGCTGCGGCACGCTGACCTGCGGTGCCTGCGCCGGGGTCTTCTTCGTCTTCCGTCGCTTGGGGGGCGTCGGGGGAGCCGTCTTCGCCGTCGCCTCCCGCTTCTCGGCCCGTGTGGCCTTGCGGGGCTTCCGGGCGCTGCGCTGGGCGGGCCCGGCCTCCTCGATGGTGCCGTCGGGGTGGATCGCCAGGGGCCAGAGGGTGCCGTCGGCGTCGATGGCTTCGGCGCGGACCGCTCGGGGCGGGGTCAGTCGACCCGCGAGGGTGGCCACCGCGGTGAGGGCCTCGGCGCGGTGGGCGTAGGGGCCCGGCTGCGCGGCTGGGCCGGTGACGGTCACCGGCCCGTCATCGGCGGCGGTGAGCCGATAGCAGGGCCAAGGGGGCACGTCTGCGGGGGTGCGCGGCATGGTCGCTCCTCCTTTCGTCACTGCACGGTGACGGCGGCCAGCCGCCAGGGGTCGTCCGCTGCGGCGCGGGTGAGCGCCACGTATGCGGTGCTGATCTCGGGTGTGCCTTTCCATCCCTTGCGCCCGGTGGGCGTGACGGTGATGGTCCATTGCCGGTAGGCCTCGGTGTCGGTGTCGGCGGGCTGCCCTGACTCCTCAGTCCGTTGCATCGCGGGCTTGGTGTAGGCCTTGTGCTGGGCCCAGGTGGACCATGCCGCGCCGGGGTTGGACCGGCTGGCGGCCTCCCGCAGCTGGGCGGCGTAGGTGCCGGTGCACCATCCGGCGTCTGCGACACGGCGGCCCGCGTCGTTGCGGGAGGTGTCAATAGCCGTGTCGTAGCTGTGCATCACGGTGAGGGCGGCTTTGCTGACCGCGGTGGCATCCTTCTGATCGATGTCCTCCCGGGCGGGGAGGCTGCCGCGCGGTGTGCCCTTCTTGCCTGCGGGCAGCTGCTCCGCCTCGCCCGGGGACGGCTCGGGGCCGGTGCCGGTGGCGGTGGGCGGCTGTTTGGGCGGGGCGGCGTCCTGGCCGTCGTCGCTGCTGCCGCTGCATCCCGCCACCAGGATCACGGCGGCTGTGGCAGCGAGGAGAGTGTGCCTGGTCGTCCTCATGATCCCAACCTCCGGATTTGCATGGGGCGGTTCGCGTAATACGGCTCGTCGAGAGAACTGATCTTCACGACGTCTCCGGTTTTCGGAGCGTGGATGAACTGGCCGCCGCCGATCGCGATGCCGATGTGATCGTAGTTTCCTGCGCCGTTGAGGGCCCAGCCGACGAGATCGCCCGCCCGGACGTCGCGACTGCGTACGCCCTTGCCCTCCTTGATCTGCATCTGACTGGACCTAGGAAGCGTGATCTTTCCCTTTGAGCCCCGGTAGACGGCCCATTGGGTGAGCCCCGAGCAGTCGAACCCGACTGTGCTGGCGCCGTGCTGTATGCCGCGGCTGGGGCCGTGGATGCCGCCGCCGCCCCACGCGTACGGCTCGCCCAACTGCTTCTTGGCCTCAGCGGCGATCCGCTGGCCCATCGGGCCGGACGCCGGACTGAGTTCCTGGGTGTACTTCGGGATGAGGCCGGTGATCCGCTTCACGTACTCCTGCGTCTCGCGGTACGGCGGGATGCCGCCGTACTTCTTGACCGGCCAGGGGCCCGCGTTGTACGCGGCCAGCATCAACTCGACCGGATCGCCCTTCAGCTTGTAGCTCTTGACCTCCTTCATCAGGACGCAGTCATACGCGGCCTGCGTCATGATGTTGTCCGGCCCAGATCTCCAGCTCGCGCCCCCGCCGTCGGCGTCGACCTTGTGCGATTCCCAGGTGCCGGGGATGAACTGGCTGAGGCCTCGCGCCTTGGCCGGTGACTTCGCGTCCGGGTTCCATCCGCTCTCCGCCTCGATCTGAGCGGCAATCAGGGGCGCGGTGACGCCTGCGCACTGGCTGCCCGCCTTGATGACCCACTTGCGGTACTCCTTGGGGATCTTGCTGGTGTCGAGTTCCCCGGCGAAGCCCGCGTCGTCGCCGTTGGCTGCGTCTCCGTCTTCCGACCCGGCCCAGATGGTCAGACCGAACACCATTCCGAAGCACAGGGCGGCTACCGCGGCGGCCCCCTGGGCGGCGGCCTTCATCGCGGCCTCACGGCGTCGTGGGAGAGGGCCCGCCGTGCGCATCCGCCGGTGGCCAGTCCACCAGGGCAACGATCCGGCGCTTGTCGAACCGCCACACGCCACCGCCGTGGGCTGTCTTGAATGCCCCGGGGATCGCACCGGCGGCGGCCATGGCTGCGATCCTCGGCCGCTCGATGCGCAAGAGGTCGCTCAGTTCCTGCGCGGTGAGCACCGGCGGCAATCCCGCGAGCAGGGAGGTCAGTTCGGCGAACGGATCGCGATTCTCGATCACGGCGACGATGCGCCGCTTGTCGAATCTCCATCCCGCCTTGGGACCGATGCCGGCGCGGAAGGCGGGCAGTTCCCGGTTCTGGGCGAGCGAGGCCACGCGGCGCGGGTCGAGTCTGAGGATCGCGGCGACTTCCCCGCCCGTCAGGACGTCCGGGTACTCCGCCAATACTTGCTCTGGTTCGCGATCCGTCATGTTGGCGAATCCTAGCCACACAGTCCCCCCATGCCTCAACGTGTCGACATACCGTCAGGATCGCTATAGATACCCTAAGTTGATGGTCAATGACATCTTGCAACGAGACATGTACTTCGGTCTAGACTGATGCCACATCACGAAGGGTTAGGGGGGAACTACCGTGACGACAGAGACACTTGGCAATGGCAACCCGTGGATCCCGGGACGGCCGCCCACAACTGAGAACGCCACAGTAGCCCCGCCGGTTGCGCCCGCAAATAGGATTTTGGGATCCGTGCGGCCGCAGCCCGGCGCTGTGCCGCCTCCGGCATACGGCGGCCTGCCCATCTCGGCCGTGCCGACCCCGCCCGCACCTGGGTGGCTGTGGCTGGGCGTCCACGGCGGTGCAGGGGTGACCACTCTGCAAAGCGCGGTGCCAGGGGGGCGGGATGCCGGGCGCCTGTGGCCCGCACCGTACGGCGCCATCACGCACCCGGTGGTCCTGGTCTGCCGCTCGAGTTACGGCGGCCTGATGGCTGCGCGGGCGGCCATCGTCCAATGGGCCTCAGGCCAGGTACCGGGCATTGAGCTCCTGGGCCTGGTCGTCGTTGCTGACGCTCCCGGCAAACTGCCGCGTCCCCTGCGCGACCTGATGCGGCTCGTGGCCGGTGGGGTCGCCCGCACCTGGTCGGTGCAGTGGATGGAGGAATGGCGGCTCGGAGAGCCGCCCATGAACCACCCCACCCGCGAGCTCACGGCATTCGGCCGCGAGCTGGCCCGGCTCACAGAGAAGAGAGACCACCATGTCTGACCTTGTTTTCGCGGCGGCAGATGCCGCCCGGCCGCTCGTCGACCTCGCGGCGGACGTGCCCAACCCGGCCAACGGCGGCAAGCCGCTGCCCGGCGGCGCTCAGGACGACCTGATGACCATTCTGGGATGGGTTTTCAAGATCGTCATGATCCTGGCCGTCGCCGGAATCCTCGGCGTGGCCGCGAAGTTGGTTATCAACTTCCGGCGCGGAGAGGGCGGCGAGCACATGGGAGCGCTCGGCTGGGTCATGGGCGGCTGCATCCTCGCGGGCGGTGCCTCCGGCATCGTCAACACCCTGCTCTAAACGCTGCCTGACCAGACACAAGAAGGGGGATCCACCATGGCCCGCGACCAGCGGCCGCCGCACGAAGAGGACGCCCACCCGTTCCGTGCCCGGGGCTTCATCGCCTCGGCCATCGTCGTGGGCCTGGTGGCCGTGCTCGGCGGCGTCGTCCTCGTCACCGGTGACAGCCAGGACACAGACGACAACGCCGCCCCGACCCCCACAGCCAGCAAGACGACCGCCCCGGCACCCGATACCGGCGGGAGTAACGACGGCTGCCCCGCCATGTCCTCCTCGCCCTCCAAGGTTCCTGCGGTGGCACCCGAAGGCGTCACTTGGGAACTCATCGAGGGGTTCGCCGTGCCCGAGTCCAAGACCTCGGGCCCGGCCAAGATTGAGGGCGATGTGGCGCGCTGCTACGCGCATACACCGACCGGCGCGCTTACCGCCGCCGTACAGATCACCGTCCGCAACCTGACGGCCGACGACTGGAAGTCGATTGCCGAGAAACAGGCGGTGGGCGACGGCCGTCAGAACTACATCGACAAGCGAGCCAAGTTCGAGAAGGAAGAGGGCGACACACCAGCCGATCCCTCGCGCTCGAATGCTCAGATCTCGGGGTTCAAGTTCGTCACGTACTCAGCCGAGACCGCAGTCATTGATCTGGTGTGGCAGGCCAAGGGCGGGCAACTGAGCGCGGGTACCGTCACGATGAAGTGGCACGGTGGGGACTGGAAGAACGAGATTGCGCTGAACCCCGCACCAGGCGGCCCCATTGACGACATGAGCGGCTATGCCGCCTGGGGTGGTGTCTGATGCCGTCGGGCTGCGAGAAGATCGCCAATGGCAATCCCATCGATCTATTCAATCCGGCTACTCCGCTCGGGTGTGCGGCCGAACGGACTGCCGAGAAGATCGTAGATTCGGCTTTCTCCACCATCGTGGACAGTTTCGCCCAGGGTGCTGCCCTGGCCCTGAAGAGCATGACCACGGGGTGGATGAACCTCGACGCCCCGGACATCAGCCAGGCCGGGCCGGTCGGCGCCCTCCAGAATTCGCTGTCGTGGGTCACGGCCTGGGTGGCGGTCCTGGCACTGCTTATCGCGGCGGGCCGGATGATCTGGCAGCAAAGAGGGGAGCCCCTCAAGGAAGCGATGGGGGCCGTGATCAAGTTGGTCTTGGTGTCCTCCGTGGGCATCGTGGCCATCCAGACCCTCATGAGGGCGGGGGATAGCTTCAGTAACTGGATTCTGATGGATTCCTTGGGCTGCGGCGGCGAGACGCCAACTAAGGGGTGCTCCACCGCGTTCGGCAAGCGCATTATCAAGCTGGTGGCGAAGGACGCCGAGGCGTCAATGATGGCCATTACCTTGGTGACTGCCCTCCTCATCATGATCAGCAGCTTCATTCAGATGTGTTTCATGATGGCCCGTAATGCCATGCTGATCTTGCTGGTGGGGACGCTGCCGCTGTCGGCGGCCGCTGCCGGAACTGAGGCGGGAAGGGGCTGGTTCCAAAAGACGGCGGGCTGGATCGTGGCCTTCCTGCTGTTCAAACCGGCCGCCGCGATCGTGTACGCGGCCGCGTTCAACGCCATCGGGAAATCAAAAGTCGATGACCTGTGGTCACAGCTTTACGGCGTGCTGCTGCTGATCCTGGCCAGCCTCACGCTGCCCGCGCTCATGCGCTTCATCACGCCCATGGTGGCCGCTGCGGCCGCCGGTGGCGGCGCTGGTGCCGCCATTGCCGGGGGAGTCCGCGGAGCGGCTACCGGCGCCGTGGCCATCAAGTCCATGGGGGCGAGCAAGGCGGGCGGAGCCGCCGCCAAGGGCGCATCCGGTGCCGCACAGGCGGGCGGCGGCAAGTCCGGCGGCCAGCTGCCGGCGCAGCCCTCTCCCTCGTCCGGGCCGCCTGGCGGCGACTCTTCGGCCGGGAAACAGCCGGTCGGGGTCGGCGCGGGCCAGAGTGCACCGGGCCAGGGACAAGCGCACGGCGCCACGCAGGGCGCAGGGCAGGGTGCGGGTCAGGGCGGGAGCCAGGGACCGGGCCAGCAGACGGCGGGCTCGGGTGGCCAGCCCACCGGGGCGCCGCAGGGCGGGCGCGGATCCACCGGGCCCCAGCCGACCAACACCGGGGGAGGGCCCCATGGCAGTAGGTGAAAGCGCACCGCGTCAGCAGCGCACATACGGCAACTGGCGCCGTCCGCAACGCGCCGGGATCGGCAGTTTCGGCCTGGGCGTGACCGTCGTCCTGTTCGCAGGCCTGGTGATGTCCGTCCTGACACTGCTGATCTCGCTGTGGCTGACGCTGGCGGTGCTGGCCCTGATGGTGCTCCTCCTGGTGCCGCTCTCGGTCAAGGACCGCTACGGGCGCACTCTGATGGCGCGGATGGGGGCACGGATCGGCTGGCGTACGACCGTCCAGGCCGGAAGCCACCTGTACCGCTCGGGCCCGCTGGGCCGCACCGGCTACGGCACGTGCACGCTGCCGGGCCTGGCGGCCGCCTCCGAACTGGTGGAAGCGCAGGACTCCTGGGGACGGCCCTTCGCGCTGCTGTCCTACCCGACCACCGGCCACTACGTCGCGGTGCTCTCCTGCGAGGCCGACGGCGCCTCTCTGGTGGACCAGGACCAGGTAGACATCTGGGTCGCGCACTGGGGCCAGTGGCTCGCCAATCTCGCCAATGAGCCGGGTCTCGTGGGCGCCTCGGTGTCCATCGAGACCGCCCCGGACTCCGGTATCCGCCTCGCGCATGAGGTGAACACGAACGTAGTCGCCGACGCCCCCCAGCTGTCCAAGGACGTCCTTGCGGGGATCCTGGCGGAATACCCGGCGGGCTCCGCACAGATCACCACCCGGGTGACACTGACGTACTCCGCTGCGGCCCGTGCGGGGCACGAGCGGCGCACCGCCGACGAGATGGCCCTCCTGATCGGCAACCGGCTGCCGGGCCTGGCCGAACGGCTGGCCATGACCGGTGCCGGGGTCGCCCGTCCCATGACCGCGGTGGAACTGGCTGAGGCCGTACGCGTCGCCTATGACCCGTCGGTGGCCACCCTCGTGGAAGAGGCCCGCAACACCCCGGAAGGCAGCGGCCTGACGTGGGACAACGCGGGCCCGGTCGCCGCCGAGGAGAGCGCCGATCTCTACCGGCACGATGGCGCCTACTCGGTGTCGTGGCTGATGGCCGCCGCCCCGCGCGGCGCCGTCCTCTCCAGCGTGCTGACCGGCTTCCTGCAACCGGCGGAGGACATCGCCCGCAAGCGCGTCACTCTGCTCTACCGGCCGCACGATCCCGCATCGGCAAGCAAGGTCGTTCAAGACGACGTACAGCACGCGGAGTTCCGGGCCGGGCAGAACAAGCGCGGCAAGGCCAGCGACACCGCCGCCGTGAAGTCTGCGCGCCAGTCGGAAGAGGAAGAGGCCACCGGGGCCGGGGTGGTGCGCTTCTCCCTGCTGGCCACCGCCACCGTGATGGACCGGGACGACCTGCCGCGCGCTGAGGCGGCCATAGACAACCTCTCCGCCCCGGCCAGGATCACGCTGCGGCACGCCTACCGCTCGCAGTCCAGCGCGTTTGCCGCTGCCCTGCCGATCGGTCTCGTGCTCCCGCTGCACCTCATGGTGCCCAGCACCGTCCGCGACAGTCTCTAGAAAACGGGGGATCACCATGGCTCGCAGCACCCGCACCCGCACCGCGGCGCCGCGCTCGCGGCCCTCGATGCGCGGCTGGCCCGGCCCCGGCGGCGGCGCACAGCTCTACCTCGACCCGCCGCCGGAGTACCGGGGCACCTCGGTGCAGGTGTGCGGGCTGTGGCCGTTCGGCGCCGGGTCGGGCACCCCCACCATCGGGGTGCCGCTGGGCCGCTCCCTCCAGTCCGGGGCCACGGTCTGCTGTGACCCGATCAGCTGGTTCACCCGGGCCCAACTGATCCTCAACCCCTCGATGTTCGTGCTGGGACAGCCCGCCCTGGGCAAGTCGACGATCACGCGGCGGATGGCGCTGGGCCTGGCCGGGTACGGCGTGCTGCCCATGGTGTTCGGGGACCTCAAGCCCGACTACGTGGACCTGATCCGGGCGTTGGGCGGGCAGGTCATCACGCTGGGCCGGGGGCAAGGGCACCTGAATGTCCTGGACCCCGGCGAGTCGGCAGCCGCCGCCGCCCAACTGACCGGCAGCGCCCGCGAAAGCCTCCTCAAACAGGCCGCCGGGCGCCGCCTCAACATGGTCTCCGCCCTGATCACCGTTCTGCGCAGGGAGCCGCCCACCGAACGCGAGGAGAACATCCTCGCCACCGCACTGGAAGTCCTGGACGACCGGCACACCGGCGTGCCGGTCCTCGGTGATCTGCTCCAGGTCATCACAGAGGCCCCTGACGCAGTGCGGGCCACCGCCCTGGACCGGGGCGACATGGACCGCTACCGGGACATCACCGAGGGCCTGGAATCCTCCCTCACGGGCCTTCTGGGCAAGGGGAAACTCGGCGAGACGTTCGCACACCCCACGACCGAACCGATGCACATGGACCGCCCCGTCTGCTTCGACATCAGCTCTATCAGCGACTCGGAGGAGCAGCTCCAGGCGGCGGCGCTGCTGGCCTGCTGGTCCTACGGATTCGGCGCCGTGGATGCCGCGCAGGCTCTGGCAGACGCCGGACTCGCGCCGCAGCGCCACTATTTCCTCGTCCTCGATGAACTGTGGCGGGTCCTGCGGGTGGGGCGCGGTCTGGTCGACCGGGTGGACGCCCTGACCCGCCTCAATCGGCAACGAGGCGTGGGCATGGCGATGATCACGCACAGCATCAAAGACCTCTTGGCGCTCCCCTCGGAAGACGACCGCATGAAAGCCAAGGGGTTCGTAGAGCGCTCCGGCATGGTCATCAGCGCGGGCCTGCCCAAGGAAGAGATGCCCCGGCTCGGCGAGGTCGTCAACCTCACGGCGAGCGAACAACGCATGATCACCGAGTGGTCCACGCCTCCGGGCTGGTCCACCGCCTCCGGCCCGGAAGCTGCCCCGCCCGGCCGGGGCAATTTTCTGATCAAGGTCGGCGGCCGCCCCGGCATCCCGCTGCACGTCGAGCTGACCGCCGCCGAACTGCACATCAACGACACCAACCGGCGGTGGCACCAGTGAGCGTCACCTCGAAACGGCGCGGCCCCGGCAACGACCTGGGCCCCTACCTGGGGGTGGCGCTGTGCGGCCTGGTCATCGCCGGGGTCGCGGCGGCGTGGACTTCGGCCGCTGCCGGCGCCGCGCTCGGCGGTCAACCGGCGCCCTCGTCCAATCCGTTCGACCTGGTCTTTGCCCTGGCCTCCGGCGCCTACCGGTGGCCCGGCGCCTGGGCGACGGCGGTCCTGGTCGCCGAGCTGCTCGTGCTGGCCGTCGCCGCGGTGTTCATCGGCCGCCTCATCCGCAAGGCCAAGGCCGAGCGCAAGCCCATCGATGCCGCCGCCCGACACCTGGGGCGCGGCGCGGACATCGCCAAAATCACGGAGCGAGGCGCGCGGGCGACCGCCGAACGCCTGGGCACACAGGGCGGCTCGATCGGGGTCTTCCTGGGCCGTACGGTCATCGGCAACACCCCCGTCTATCAGGGCGTGGAAGACACCCAGGTGGCGATCTGGGGCACCCGGACCGGCAAGACGACCAGGGTGGCCATTCCCGCCGTGATGGAGCACCAGGCGGCCCCGTGCATCGCCACCACCAACCGGCGTGACCTGGTCGACGCCACCCGCCTGGGCCGCGCCGAGTACGGCACGGTGCGGGTCTATGACCCGCAGCAGATCGTAGGGGAAGAGCCCACCTGGTATTGGGATCCGCTCTCCTACGTCACCGACGTGACGACGTCGGTCAAGCTCGCCGGGGTCTTCGCCACCAACAGCCGCGAGCAAGGCTCCTCGACCGACGCCTATTTCGGACCCGCGAGCAAACGCCTGGTCGCGAACCTGCTGCTGGCCGCCGCGCTCGACCAACAGCCCATCACCCAGGTCTACCGATGGGTGAACGACTCAACCGAAACTGAGCCGGAACGCATCCTGCGCGCGGCCGGGCCGGAGTACGAGATGGCCGCCGAAAGCCTGAGCGGCGCCCTCAACCTCACCGAACGCCAACGCAGCGGCGTTTACGGCGGCGCACAGACCATTCTCGCGTTCCTGGAAGAACCGAAGATCACCCGGTGGGCCGTCGCCCCAGTCGCTGCGGACCTGGGCAAGCGTCAGCCGTTTTCCCCGCAGGACTTCGTACGCTCCACCGACACGCTCTATCTCGTCTCCCGCGAGGGCGAGGGATCCGCCGCCGCTCTGGTCACGGCCCTGACCGTGGCCATCTGCGAGGCCGCCGAGCAGTACGCGATGCGCTCCCCGAACGGACGGCTGCCGCGCACCCTGCTCGCCGTCCTGGACGAGGCCGCGAACATCTGCAAGTGGGCGGACCTGCCGGACCTCTACAGCCACTACGGATCACGCGGAATCCTGCCCATCACCATCCTGCAGAACTGGGATCAGGGCATCACCACCTGGGGCGAGTCCGGCATGAAAAAGCTGTTCGGCTCGGCCAACGTGGCCACCTACGGCGGCGGTTCCAGAGACCCCGGTTTCCTGGGTCACATGGTCTCGCTGCTGCCGGAGTTCCATCCCCTCGCGCGCTCGGTCAGCCGCCAGGCCGGGACGTCGGGAGCCTTGACCTCCAACCGCTCCACCAGCATCAGCAGCACCAAAGAGGACCTCGTCAACATCTCGGACCTCGTCCAGGTACCCGGCGGCCGGGCGCTCCTCTTCGCCTCCCAGACACACACCACCCTCGTGCGGACCATCCCCTACTGGGAACATCCCTGGGCCGACAAGGTGCGGGCCTCCCTGGACCGCTATGACCCGGGCGGCCAGAGCGCCGACAGCCTCGCCCTGGATGAGCCCGAAGACGACGAACCGGGCACCCCATGACCAGCATCACCGACGAGTGGGCGGAGGACGCCCCCGCCTCCGCCGAAACCACTCCCGCCCCGCCCGCCAAGCCCAAGAGCAAGAAGCCCAAGAAGCCCAAGAAGAAGCCGGACCCGCCGCCGCTGGAATTCCCCACGGTAGATGCCTTCGTGACGGAGTATCTGGCCCCCACCATCCGTCGCAACCTGCTCAAGAACACCCTGACCTGGTGCCCCGACTGGTGGCGTCACCCCGAAGCCGTCTCCCGGCTGACGGCCATCTGGCGGGCCTGGGAAAACCTGCGCCTCGATCCGGCCCTGGGCATCTCCACATGGTGGCTGCACCACTGCGATCCACACCTGCGGGTGCTCATGGACCCCGACACCGGGCCGCTGTCCGGCTGCAACCCGAAGAAGGGGCATACGCGCCACGCATTGGGGCCACTGCCCATCACACCCTCGGACCCGGCCCTGTGGCTCACTCCGGCATTCAGCACGGAACCTGAGCACGAGGACAACGGCGTCTGACGCCAGTACGAAGCGAGAGGGGCGGCCCCGGATCTCCGGGGCCGCCCCTCGTGCGTTCTGCCGCTCAGGTCACCGGCCGAGCTCGGACGTACGCTGCCGTCCCGGAACCTCTGGCGCCGTGCCTGCCCGGCGGCTGTCCGGGGCCTGCGCGGTGGCCGCCTCGGCACCCTCCGGGAATGACCTCTCCGTGAGCCGGATCGCCTCGGCCGCCTCCTCGTCGGCGACCGTATCGAGCGCGGCGAGCCCGGATTCCCGCCGTGCCTCGGACCGCTCCACGGCGCCGTCATCCGTCGCCGCCTCGGCCGCTGAGGACAGCCATTCCACTGCCTTCGCCCCCGGCGCGGCCACCTGTCCCATCACTTCGCCGACACCGGACGCGACGGGCCCAGACTCCGACTGTCCGGTGGAAGCCTGAGCCGTGGTCTCCGCCTCCGGAACACCAGCGGACCGCTGTACGAACTGGCTCGGCACCGAGGTAATCGAAACCGGCTCGGTGGATCCCTTGCCGACCGTGACGACCCACGGCTTGACGCTGTCCGCCTGCTCCTGGACTGCCTGCGGCAACAGGTCGGCCGCCGCGGGGGAGAGGGGGCGCCCCCAACGGGCCTCGAACTCTGCCGCCAACGCAATGACGGCCTCGGCGCTGTTGTCCCGGTACAGCGCCCCTACGGTCTCCGCGCTCTGGCGATCGAGCCACGTCCCCTGATCGAGCAGCCGTGTGCCCTGCTGGCCTCGCTGCTCGGCGCGCTCGATCAACTCGGACGCCGTCTTGTCCAGCTCCTCCCCGTAGCGTGTGCCCGCGTGCTGCTGCCGTGCCTCGTCGGCGAGCCGGGTAGCCCGCGAGAAGTCCTCAAACGCGTCCTCGAAGTGCCCCTGTGCCTGGTCTCGGAGCTGTGCGCCGAGCCCGGTGATCGGGACCGCCGGGCCGGGCATCTCACGGCCGCCGAACAGTGCACTGACCATCTCCGGGGTGGCATCCCGGGGGATCAGCAAACGGTGTTGCTTCTCGATCGCCTGCCGCAGAGTGTCCTGCATCTCCGTGCGGGCCTGCCCCGCCTCCCACTGCCCCACGTGCTCCCACACGCCTGCGATCTCGCCGGCGCTCGCGGTCTGCCACCATCCGTCATCCAGGCTGTCGCTGAGGCGGGCCGCCTCGTGCACGTGACGCGGGTTCTCTCCGCGGACCTCGGCCGCCGTGGCGGCGACCCGAAGGGCCGTGTCCGCCTGCTGCTGGTGCAGCACCGGCAGACCCGCATCGATAGCGGCGATGTTGCCCTCAAGACGCGTGCGATCGGCAGGGGACAGATCCGCGTCCTTGAGCCGGTCGGCATACTCCTCGCGCCGGGTTCCGCGCTGCTTCTCCTCCTCCTCTAGCCGGTCCAGTTCACCGCCCAGGGCCCGCAACAGCTCCGCAGGGCTGCCGGTCTCCGAGCCGTCCACCAGCGCACGCTGACGGGCCTCGGCGGCCTCCAAGACCTCCTGTACCTGCTCGCTGCGCAGGACCGCGGCGGGCACCTGGCTGCCCGGCTCGGCCCCGGTGTTCTCCATCACCTCGACGACGAACGGGCCCGCTCCGGCGGCGCTGTCCGTGCCGTCCCAGACGACAAAGGCGCGGGCCGCTACCTCTTCGGCCCCCACACCCGCCGGGGCCGTCATCTCCGACCGGTGCACGACCCCATAGGGCTCGTTCACGTTGCGGATCAAAATGGCGTACGAGGTACCGGCCTCGGGCCCGGCCCCGAGTGCTGAGCGGGCCTTCTCCAGTAGCTTCCGGTAGGCGGGATCGGCCACCGTGACCATCCGGGCAAGCTCCGCGCCGCCCACCGGCCATGACGGCACCTCAAGGCCGTAATCCTTCTTCAGCCGCTCACGCATCACATCCAGGGTGTGTGCGGCATACGGGTCACCGCCCGCCCATTCGCTCGCGGCCTGCCAGGCCAGGCCCAGCCGTCGGCGATCCTCTTCACGCCCCACATCGAGCGATCGCCAGAAACGCTCTTGGTGCACGGCTCGCAACAGGGGCTCCGCGGCGGCCCGCTGAGCCCGCAGGTGCTCGACGTTCAGCCGGGCACGCTCCTCGGAGTTCGCCCGCTCCGCATCGAGCCTGCGTTCACGGGCTTCGATGACCGCCTCGGCTGTCAGCGTCGCCAGGGTGAGCGCCAGTGCGATCGACTCGGCAACGATCGCCGAAATCTGCCCCGTACCGACGCTCTGAACCTCGTCCGAATCCCGGTCGTACTGAACCATGTCGTTCCCCCTCCAAGGGTGGATGCGAGCGGCCTACCGGCCGTCATCGGGACCACCCCGCTCCGGCCCCTGGGCAGGGCCGGGCCGGTCGTGGTCAACACCCGGCGCCGGGAACGCACCGGGACTCTGCTGGATGGTCTGACGGGCCTGTTGCAGTCGCGCCAGGTCACCGCGGGCCACTTCCTCGATCTGCCGTGCCTGGTCGCGCTCCTGACGTGCCTGGTGCATGTTGTGAATGGCCCGCAGCGTGTTGCGGATAGCCTGAAGGAACGCGGCCTCGCCGTCCGAACTGGCCCCGCCCGTCCGGGAGTACCTGGCAACCATGGCGGCCCCTCTCAACTGGCCGGGCCGCTCTGCGGTATCCCGGCGGGTGACGGTGGTGCGCTGCGCCGACCGTGCCAGCACATCGGCCGCCCGCGCTAGTGGGCCGGGCCGCTGTGGCTCCATGCGGGCGCTGAGAACCGCCATCACCCCGGCGGCATCCTGGGCGGCCTGGGCCCATCGCACCGTGTCGCCCGCCGGAACGGCCGCCAGCCGCTCGCGTACCTGCTGGATCTGCTGAGCCGCCACCTGCCATGCGGACTCGTCCTGAAGCATCACGTTGCCCACGCGGCGGGTGCCCGCACTCTTCTCGCCCCAGACGGTTACGGCCTGCTCGGGATCGTTCTGCGGCCATTGCCCGCGGAGTTTCGACAGGGTGAGATCGCGAGCGAGTTTCCCGCCGGGATACCAGACGGGGGAGTCGCCGCCGTTGCTGTGCAGTGCGACCGAATACCCGACCACTTCCGTACGTCCGCCCTTGCCGTAGCGGGGGCGCGCGATCACACCGGACTCTCGCAGGCCTCGCACGAAATCGCTCTCGTTCTCGGCGGTCGCCGCTGCCGCACGTACGCGGCGGGCGAGCGTCAGGCGGGCGGCCTCAGGCTGCCCTCGCCGGGTGGCCGCCTCCATCTCGCCGCGTTTAATGCCGGGCATACTGCGGCCGTTCGCGCGGCCCTCCACGACGCGCAGGCCCATGTCCCGCTCGATCTGTCCGCACACCTGCTGGGAGCGCCGCTTGAACTGCCACAGATCTGCCTTGGTCCCGTCCGTGCGCACGGCGTCAACGACCAAGTGAATGTGGTCGTTGCCCTTCTTGCTGAGACCGTGGTGGACCGCAACCCAGCGGCACGGCGCCTGGCCGTCGGCGTCGGAAAACCCCATGCCCTCGACCATGCGGGCGGCTACCTCGGCCCACTGCTCGTCGCTGAGCCGCCCCTCGTCCGCTGCCATGGACAGCGAGCAGTGCCAGACATGGCCGTCCCTGACCTCGGTCCCGAAGAGTTTCCGCGGGGCATCGAGTTCGGCGGCCAGGTGCGCGAGGTCACCCGGCTCGGTGCAGTGCGGGCTTCCTAGAAGAACCACATCGTCCGAAGCGGCAATGACCCGTTGGTCAGTGTGCTCGTTCTCCTCGCCGGGCCCGAAGAGGTACCGGATCAACCCGGGCGCGTCCTTGCCCTGGGTGACGTTGGGCATCACCGGAGACCGAGCCGCTCGGTGAGCTCCTCGACCCGTCCGGCCGCCGCCTCCGCGCGGGTGAGTACGGCCTCGATCAGTTCGGGCCGTACGTCCACGTCGGAGTTCCGCGCACGGGCGATCTGGTTCACGTTGTTCGTCAGATTCCCGAGCAGCCGCTTAAGGCCCAGTAGCTCGGACGTGATCGCGTTGCGTTCGGTCTGGGTGAGCGGAGGGACCCCCATGGCGGCCTCGATCAGCACACGTTGCACGCTGATTTCGAGCACTCGGCCGCGCCCCTCGATCACAGCGAACTCACCATCACTCATCCGCACGAATGCCTTATGCGGCCGCCCGCCGGCCTTCCGCTTGTTCCGTCCCCCGGGTGGTACCCGGCGACGCTGGCCGGAGTCCTGACTCACCCTCAATACCCCTCTCAGCGAAGCGACCCCGCATGGGGACCCACACGCACAGTGTGGCAGCAGTCGCCGCCGCCAGGCGACTGCCAAGCGAGATCAGATATCTGATCTACCAGCTTGCTCCCGTAGTGACCTCATCTGACTACCCGTGGAAACCCGGTCGATCACCGGTGGTCCCGGGAGAGCGCGAGAGGGCGGCCTGAGCGCCTCTCGCAAGTGGTGACCTGTCACGACTGTGGTCCACTGCGGCGGTTGGCCTGGTGCTCCACCGCTCCGGCTCGCTACGCTGCGGGCATGGCTA
>NZ_JBEYTL010000030.1:0-70763 GCF_040643025.1 Streptomyces sp. NPDC047525 | reverse complement strand
CGTGCCGGTATGTCCGCCCGGAGCACGGCTCCCAGCACTCCCCCACCGAAGCAACCCCACGGCCACCGGACGATAGCGAGGACGGACATACCGGCGCGGCCCCGCCCCACAAGACGGACCAGCCCCGCAGCACGAGTGCCCCCGCAGTCGGCCACGCACCCAAGGGGACGTGCCGGTATGTCCGCCCGGAGCACGGTTCCCAGCACTCCCCCACCGAAGCAACCCCACGGCCACCGGACGATAGCGAGGACGGACATACCGGCACGGCCCCGCCCCAGGACAGACCCGCACCGACCCCCAGCACCCCACCCCACGCCCGGACCACCGCCAGGAACGCCCGGCACCGCACCCCAACCCGCTACCGTGACCCTGATGAGCACCGACGAGCAGCCCCAGCGCCCAGCGGACACACCCCGGTCCCTCGCCGAGGCACTCCGGTCCCGCGACGACGCGTCCCTCGGTGCGCTGCTCCACGCCCGCCCCGACCTCCTCACCCCGGTCCCGAACGACCTCACCCAGCTCGCGACCCGCGCGGCCACCCGCGCCTCCGTCGTCCGCGCCCTGGAGCGCCTCGACCGGTTCGCCCAGCAGGTCGCCGAGGCGCTCGCCGTGGCCCCGGAACCGGCCACGTACGAAGAGCTGCACGCCCTCGTCGCCGGGGACGAGCAAGGCGACGGGCGAGGCGACGCCACCGTCGACGCCGCGCTCGGCCGCGCCCTCGCCACCCTCCGCGAGCAGGCCCTCACCTGGGGCGCCGAAGACCGCATCCGCCTGGTCCGCACCGCACGCGAACTCCTCGCCCCCGCCCCGCAGTACCCCTCGCCCACCGGCCTCGGCCCCACCGTCGCCGAAGCCACCGCGGGCATGTCGCCGAACCGCATGCAGGACATCGTGGCGGCGGCCGGGCTCCCCTCCACCCACGACGCGGTCTCCGCGGTCAAGTCGCTCACCGAGCTCTTCGCGGACCGCACGCGCATGTCCGCGCTGCTCGACGAGGCCCCCGCAGAGTCCGTCGAGGTGCTCTCACGGCTCGTCTGGGGCCCGCCCTACGGCCAGGTCACCGCCGACCCGGCCCGCCACCTGCGCTGGCTCCTCGACCGGGGGCTCCTGCTCCCCACATCCCCGGGCACCGTCGTACTCCCCCGCGAAGCCGCCCTCCACCTGCGCGCGGGCCGCGCGCACCGGGTCCTCGAACCGTTCCCCCCGGCCGTCGAGCCGCTGCGCGAACACCGTCCACAGGCTGTGGACGCGGCGGCGGCGAGCCAGGCGTACATGGCGCTCGACACGGTCGAGGAGCTCCTGAAGGACTGGGACGAGGGCGGCCCCACCGTGCTGCGCGCGGGCGGCCTCAGCGTGCGCGACCTGAAGCGGACGGCGGTGGCCCTCGACGTACCGGAGCCGGTGGCGGCGTTCTGGGTCGAACTGGCCTACGCGGCGGGCCTCGTGGCGGCGGACGGCGACGCGGACGAGCGGTACGCGGCGACACCCGCGTACGACGACTGGCAGGAACTGTCCGCCCCCGAGCGCTGGTCGGTCCTCGCCACGGCCTGGCTGACGGCGACCCGCACGGCGGGCCTCATCGGCGGCCGTGACGGCAAGGACCGCACGCTGTCGGCGCTCGGCCCGCACCTGGACCGCTCCTCGGCGCCGGAGATCAGGCACCGGGTGCTCACGCTCCTCACCACCCTGCCGGACGGCGCGAGCCCGACACCCGAGTCGATCCTCGCGCGCCTGCGATGGGAGCGACCGCCGCGCGGCTCGGCCGGGGGCGGCGCGTCCGCCGGAGGCGTGTCCACCCACGCCCCGGCCGCCAACGCGCCCATGGAGCTGCGGGCCCGGATCGCCCAATGGACGCTGAACGAAGCGGAGTTGCTGGGGATCACGGGCCGCGGGGCACTGTCCGCGCACGGCCGGGCACTGCTCGGCTCCGAGAGCGAGGACGAGGGTTCCACAACACGAACAACAGCCACCCAGACAACAGCAGCCACCCACCCCGCACCCCCCTCCCCCGCCGAACTCGCCGTCTCCGGAGCGAGAGCCGCCCGCCTGCTCGCCCCCCTGCTCCCCGAGCCGCTCGACCACGTCCTGCTCCAGGCCGACCTCACGGCCGTGGCCCCCGGCCCGCTGGAGCGCCCGCTGGCCGAGACGCTCGCCGTGCTCGCCGACGTCGAGTCGAAGGGCGGGGCGACGGTGTACCGGTTCACGCCCGGCTCCGTGCGGCGCGCGCTCGACGCGGGCAAGGCCGCGTCCGACCTGCACGCCTTCCTGGCCGCGCACTCCCGTACGCCGGTTCCGCAGCCGCTCGCGTACCTCATCGACGACGTGGCCCGTAAACACGGCCACCTGCGGATCGGCGCCGCGTCCGCGTACGTCCGCTGCGACGACGAGGCCCTCCTGAACGAGATCCTCGCCGACAAGCGCTCCCAAAGCCTGCGCCTGCGCCGCCTCGCGCCGACCGTGCTCGCCGCGCAGGCCGACCCCGGGGCGCTCCTCGAAGGCCTGCGCTCGATGGGCTTCGCGCCCGCCGCGGAGAGCGCCGAGGGCGACGTACTGATCACTCGGGCACACGCCCACCGCTCGCCGCCCCGCACCGCGCCGGAGCCGGTCCACGACGGCCCTCCGCTGGCCGACACCACGCTGATCGGCGCGGCCGTACGCGCCATCCGCGCGGGCGACCTGGCCTCGACTGCGCCCCGCAAGGCAGCCCCGGAGACGGGCGACGCGCTGCCCCGCACGACGGCGTCGGAGACCCTCGCCACGATGCAGGCCGCGGTCCTGACGGGCGAGGCGGTGTGGATCGGCTACGTCAACGCGGAGGGCTCGGCGAGCCAGCGCGTGATCGCCCCGATCCGGGTGGAGGGCGGCTTCGTCACGGCGTACGACCACACGGCGGACGAGGTCCGCACGTACCCCCTGCACCGGGTCACGGGGGTCGCGGAGCTGGCGGACGACTGAGCCCGCCGGGCCCGGCAGGCTCCCTGCGGCTCCCTGGGGGCTCTCCGGGGCCCCCTAGGGCTCCCTGGAGCTCCGCGCGGACCCCGGCCGCCGACCGAGGCCGGAACGTATTCACGCGCCATGCGGCACACTGGACGTTTGGCTTACCGAAAGGGTGCGCGCGTGAATGGTCCCCTGATCGTCCAGTCGGACAAGACTCTCCTGCTCGAGGTCGACCACGAGCAGGCCGACGCCTGCCGCCGAGTCATCGCGCCCTTCGCGGAGCTGGAGCGTGCTCCCGAGCACATCCACACCTACCGCGTGACACCGCTCGGGCTGTGGAACGCCCGTGCCGCCGGGCACGACGCCGAGCAGGTGGTGGACGCCCTTGTGGAGTTCTCCCGCTATCCCGTGCCGCACGCGCTGCTCGTGGACATCGCCGAGACGATGGCGCGCTACGGCAGGCTCACCCTCTCGAAGCACCCCACGCACGGTCTCGTCCTGACGACCACCGACCGTCCGGTCCTGGAGGAGATCCTCCGCTCCAAGAAGGTGCAGCCGCTCGTCGGTGAGCGGGTGGACGCGGACACCGTCGTCGTCCACCCCTCCGAGCGCGGACAGGTCAAGCAGACCCTCCTGAAGCTGGGGTGGCCCGCCGAGGACCTCGCCGGGTACGTCGACGGCGAGGCGCACCGCATCGAGCTCGCGGAGGACGGCTGGGCGCTGCGGCCGTATCAGAAGCAGGCGGTCGAGGGGTTCTGGCACGGCGGCAGCGGTGTGGTCGTGCTGCCCTGCGGCGCGGGCAAGACGCTGGTGGGCGCCGGTGCGATGGCCGAGGCCAAGGCGACCACGCTGATCCTGGTGACCAACACGGTCTCCGCCCGGCAGTGGAAGCACGAGCTGATCAAGCGGACCTCGCTGACCGAGGAAGAGATCGGCGAGTACAGCGGGACCCGGAAGGAGATCCGGCCCGTCACCATCGCGACGTACCAGGTCCTGACGACGAAGCGGAAGGGTGTCTATCCGCACCTGGAGCTCTTCGACTCCCGGGACTGGGGTCTTGTCATCTACGACGAGGTGCACCTGCTCCCCGCCCCCGTCTTCAAGTTCACCGCCGACCTCCAGGCCAGGCGGCGGCTCGGCCTGACGGCGACGCTGGTGCGGGAGGACGGGCGTGAGTCGGACGTCTTCTCCCTCATCGGGCCCAAGCGCTTCGACGCTCCGTGGAAGGAGATCGAGGCGCAGGGGTACATCGCGCCCGCCGACTGTGTCGAGGTGCGGGTCAATCTGACGGACTCGGAGCGCCTCGCGTACGCGACGGCCGAGGCCGAGGAGAAGTACCGCTTCTGCGCCACGACCGCCACGAAGCGGAAGGTGACGGAGGCGCTGGTCAAGAAGCACGCGGGCGAACAGACCCTGGTCATCGGGCAGTACATCGACCAGCTCGACGAGCTGGGCGAGCACCTGGACGCGCCCGTCATCAAGGGCGAGACGACGAACGCGCAGCGCGAGAAGCTGTTCGGCGCGTTCCGGGAGGGCGAGATCTCCGTCCTCGTCGTCTCGAAGGTCGCGAACTTCTCGATCGACCTGCCCGAGGCTACGGTCGCGATCCAGGTGTCCGGGACGTTCGGCTCCCGGCAGGAGGAGGCACAGCGGCTCGGTCGTGTGCTGCGTCCGAAGGCCGACGGTCATGAGGCCCGCTTCTACTCCGTCGTGGCCCGGGACACCATCGACCAGGACTTCGCGGCGCATCGGCAGCGGTTCCTTGCGGAGCAGGGGTACGCGTACCGGATCGTGGACGCGGACGAGCTGCTGGCCGACAACTGAGTACGGCCATGATCACGAGGGCCAGCAGGGTGTAGGGCGACGCCAAGGGCTGTTGCCAGTCAGGGAGTCGTAGGTCCAGGTCGCCCTGGTGCGGGATGAGCCACAGGGTGCGGGCCGTGAAGAGGGTCGCCACCGCCGCGGTCAGGCGGGGGCGGCCCTCTGCCATGAGCAGGGCCAGGAGCGGGACGCACCAGATCCAGTGGTGGGACCAGCTGATGGGCGAGACGAGGAGCGCGGTGGCGGCCGTCAGGAGGACGCCGCGGGGTTCGCCGGTGGTGCGGCGGCTTGCCAGCCACAGGCCTGCGGCGGCGGTGAGGGCGGCCGGGACGGCCCAGAGGAGCCCCGGGTGCGGGTCGTGGGCGAGGCGGGCGACGAGCCCTTGCAGCGACTGATTGTCGACGATCCACGCCTTGCCGACGCGGCCCGTCTCGAAGATCCGGTGGGTCCAGAAGTCGATGCTGGCGGCGGGGAGCACGAGCGCGCCGAGCGCGAGGGTGCCGGTGAGAGCGGCGGTGGCGGTGAGCCCTTCGCGTACGCGCCGGGTGAGGAAGAGGTACGCGATGAAGACGGCCGGGGTGAGCTTGATCCCGGCGGCGACACCGATCGCGAAGCCCTTGCCGACGGCGCCGGGGGGTCTGGTGAGGTCCCAGAGGATCAGGCAGGCGAGGGCGAGGTTGATCTGCCCGAAGAGGAGGGTCTGGAAGACGGGCTCGAGCCAGAGGGCGAGGGCGGTACCGGTGAGGAGCGTGGTGAGGCGGGGGGTGGGGAGATCGGTGAGGCGGCAGGAGAGGTGGACGAGGAGGGCGAGGAGGGCGACGTTGCCGATGAGGAAGGTGAGCTTGAGGGCGGGGAGGGGGAGCCAGGTGGTGGGTACGAAGAGGATGGCGGCGAAGGGCGGGTAGGTGGCCGGGAGGTCCCACTCGGTGACGGTGAACCCGTAGAGATCGCTCCCACTGACGACGGCGGTGCCTTCGGCTCGGTAGACGAGGGTGTCGGCCATGGGGATGCGTTGGGCTGCGCAGAGGGTGGCGAGGGCGGCGAGGGAGACTGCGAGCAGGGCGGCTGCTGGCGCGGGGGCCTTGACGGAGGGTGACTTCTTGCTCACAGAGGGTGCCTTCACGGCGGCGACCCTAGTGGATCCCGCCCCCGCGGAACCGCTCCGTCTGCGGGTGCGGGGCCGACTGCGGGGTCACGGGTAGGTGGGCGGGAAAGCAGGTGCGTCCAGGGTCGGATGCGGGGCAATCGGGTGGGTGGGCGGGAAAGGCCTGTTCGGCAAGGAGGGGATGCCGGGCGCACCGCCCCCGGGAGGAATTCGGTGGCCCCGCCATGCAGGGGCGCATAAAATGCCCGGTCTGCCCGCGTGCAACGCGCCCGCGCCGACCGGACGGCAACCGGCCGGCCCCAGATCCCGCACCCCGCCGGAGGCACCCCGTGCACGCCCACCCCGACCCGCTCTCCCGAGAGCGGAACCACCTCTCCGCCTCCCGCTCGGCCCTCCGAGCCATGCGCGAGGACGCCGAGGCGCTCGACATCCGCGACGTCACCGCGAACTGGGTCAACGCCGCCGTCCTGCAGAGCCAGATCGACGAGCGGATCAAGTCCCTCGCCGATCTGTCCCACACCCCCCTCTTCTTCGGGCGGCTCGACTATCTCCACGCCCCCGGCGCCGACCAGGCCGAAGGTGCCGAGGGCGAGCAGTTCTACATCGGGCGGCGGCACGTCCACGACGCCGACGGCGACCCCATGGTCATCGACTGGCGCGCCCCCGTCTCGCAGCCCTTCTACCGCGCCTCCAAGAAGGCCCCGATGGACATCGGCCTGCGGCGGCGGTTCGGATACACCGGCGGTGACCTCACCGCGTACGAGGACGAACACCTCAGCGACGCCGACGAGAAGGAGCAGACAAGCAAGCTGCTCCAGCAGGAGATCGAGCGGCCCCGCGTCGGACCCATGCGCGACATCGTCGCCACCATCCAGCCCGAGCAGGACGAGATCGTCCGGAGCGGGCTCGGGGGGTCCGTCTGCGTTCAGGGCGGGCCCGGCACCGGGAAGACCGCCGTCGGGCTGCACCGTGTCGCCTATCTGCTCTACGCCCACCGCGAGCGCCTCGCCCGGACCGGGACCCTTGTCATCGGGCCCAACAAGTCCTTCCTGCATTACATCGAGCAAGTCCTGCCTGCCCTTGGCGAGTTGGAGGTCAAGCAGGCCACCGTCGACGACCTCGTCGCCCATGTGGAGGTGCGCGGCCTCGATGACGCACCCGCCGCCGTCATCAAGGGCGACGCCCGCATGGCCACCGTTCTGCGCAGAGCCCTGCGGTCCCACGTCAGCATGCCCAGTGAGCCCGTCGTAGTGGTGCGCGGGTCCCGGCGGTGGCGCGTACCCGCCTACGAACTCGAAGAGATCGTCGGGGAGTTGCTTGCTCGCGACATTCGGTACGGGGCCGCCCGTGAAGCCCTGCCCCAGCGCATCGCCCACGCCGCGCTCGTCCGCATGGAACAGGCCGGCGAGGCCCCTGACGACCGCGTGCAGGACGCCGTCGCCCGCAACCCCGCCGTGAAGGCCGCCGTCAAGGCCGTGTGGCCGCCCGTTGATCCCGCCAAGCTCGTGCTGCGGCTGCTCTCCGATGCCGAGTTCCTCGCCGTGCACGCGGAGGGGATCCTCGACGCCGACGAGCAGAAGCTCATCCTCTGGGCCAAGCCCGCGCGGAGCCTGAAGGCCGTCAAGTGGTCCGCAGCCGATGCCGTGTTGATCGATGAGGCCAGTGATCTCGTGGCCCGGACCCATTCGCTCGGGCATGTCGTCCTGGACGAGGCGCAGGACCTTTCCCCGATGCAGTACCGCGCCGTCGGGCGCCGCTGCACCACCGGTTCCGCCACCGTCCTCGGCGACCTCGCGCAGGGCACCACCCCGTGGGCCACCCGCAGTTGGGAGCAGGCTCTCGGTCATCTGGGGAAGGGCGATGCCGTGGTGGAGGAGCTCACCGCGGGGTTCCGTGTGCCCCGGGAAGTGATCGCGTTCGCCTCCCGGCTGCTTCCCTCCATCGCGCCCGGCCTCGCCGAGGTGAAGTCCGTGCGTGAGTCGGCGGGTTCACTCGTGGTGCGGCCCGTGGAGGACCTCGACGCAGCTGCCCTGGAAGCCTGCGTCGAGTCGCTGCGGCAGGAGGGGTCCATCGGGCTCATCGCCGCCGACGCGCGCGTACCCGCGCTCGCCGAAGCACTCGACGCCGCCGGGATGACGTACCTCTCGCCCGGCGAGGAGACCACCGCCGACACCCGGCTCACCCTCGTGCCCGCCTCCCTCGCCAAGGGACTTGAGTACGACTATGTCGTGCTCGACGAGCCCGCCGCCGTCGTGGACGGCGAGCCCGACGAGCGGACCGGGCTCAGGCGGCTCTACGTCGCCCTGACCCGTGCCGTCTCGGGGCTCACCGTCGTGCACGCGGCCGCGCTTCCCGAGCAGCTCGCCCTCGCCCGCTAGGCGAGCGGGGCGCGGTTCACTCGCTTCCCTTGGAGCCGTCCGCCGGGGCGCCGGCGGACGGCAGGTGCGTGACAACGAGCACGATGCCCGCGAGCGTCACGACCCGCGTGGCCGCGTCCAGGCCGTTCCAGTCCTCCGACTGCCACATGGCGAACCATTCGCCGCCGATCCCGATGAACCCCGCCCCGAACAGGACGAGGAGCATCAACAGGCCTATGGTGCCCGCCCGTTGGGCCCGGCGCAGTCCCTGGGGGCGGCGCAGGGCACCGGCCCACAGGGCTGTCGCCGTGAGGAGGACCAGCGCGGCCAGGGTCTCCCAGACGATGATCCCGACGTACGCGGCGTCCTGGAGCGCGGTGGATCCCACCGCACGCCACATCAGGTCGTCGTCCTTGAAGGTGGTGTCCATCGCCAGGACATGGCGCACGAACTGTTGGTTGGAGTCGAAATCGGTGATGTTCCCGAACGCGACGAGCGTGATGTAGAGCGCCACCGTCCCGGTGAGCAGCGTCGCGGCCACGGGCAACGCCCCGGCCGCGAGCATCCGCTCAGCGGGACGCGCCTTGTCTGCTGGTGTCGGCATGAAGTTCTCTCCCCGTAGGCCCAGTTGTATCCCGTCCCGCGGAGAATACGATCAAGCGGCCCGCGGAATGGGATCAGGCGTCCACCGCTGCCCGCCACCGGGCGACGGCGTCGGCGGAGACCGGTGCCGTCCAGCCGTGCGGCCGCGACGCCCCGCCGATGTGGAAGGCGTCGACCCCGGCGGCCTTGAGCCGCGGGAGGTGGTCGAGGCGGAGGCCGCCGCCGACCAGGATCTGCTGCTCGTAGCCCGGCTCGCCGGACCGTGCCGCCTCGGCGAGCAGCGTGGGCAGGCCCTCGTCCACGCCCGCCGCCGCGCCCGCGGTGAGGTAGGTGTCGAGCCCCGGCAGGTCCGCGAGCTGCTTGCGCAGGGCGTCGCGGTCCGGGGTCCGGTCGATGGCCCGGTGGAACGTCCAGCGGCAGCCGTCGAGCGCGCCCACCACCGCCTCGACCGCGGGCAGGTCGGGGCCGCCCGTCTCGTCGAGGAAGCCGAGTACGAACTCGTCGGCGCCCGCGCTCCTGAGCTCGCGCGCACGGCGTACGAGCTCGGCCACGTCGCCCGCCGCGAAGCCGTCCGCCAGACGCAGCATCACGCGCAGGGAGATGTCCACGGCGGCGCGGATCTCGGCAAAGGTCTCGCGGGACGGGGTCAGGCCGTCCGCGGCCATGTCAGTGACCAGCTCGAGGCGGTCGGCGCCTCCGGCCTGGGCGGCGACGGCGTCCTCGGCGTCGAGGGCGATCACCTCCAGGACTGCACGCTTGCTCATGGATGTCTTCCTTCGGGTCCGGGTCCGCGGGGGCGGGCATCGCAGAAGTCTCCGAAGCCGCCGCACATAGGTCTAGTCCAATTACCCAGCCTACGCGCAGATCACCCCGGCGCGACCCAAGCGCACCGGGGTGATCGTAGAGACATGTACACGCCGACCTTGCCGCAGGTTCGGGCAAGTGACCCCTCGGCGTTCAGCTCAGCGGCTTGAACCCCCTCAGGCGCAGGCTGTTGCCGACCACGAAGACCGAGGAGAAGGCCATCGCGGCGCCCGCGATCATCGGGTTCAGGAGGCCCGCGGCGGCCAGCGGCAGCGCGCCCACGTTGTAGGCGAAGGCCCAGAACAGGTTCGACTTGATCGTGCCGAGGGTGCGGCGGGAGAGGCGGATGGCGTCCGCCGCGGCCCGCAGGTCTCCTCGTACGAGGGTCAGGTCGCCCGCCTCGATCGCGGCGTCCGTGCCCGTGCCCATCGCCAGACCCAGGTCGGCCTGGGCAAGGGCTGCCGCGTCGTTCACGCCGTCGCCGACCATGGCCACGCTGCGGCCCTCCGCCTGGAGGCGCTTGACGACGTCCACCTTGTCCTGCGGCATGACCTCCGCGATCACGTCCTGCGGAGCGATGCCGACCTCGGCCGCCACCGATGCCGCGACCGCCTTGTTGTCGCCGGTCAGGAGGATGGGCGTGAGGCCAAGGGCGCGGAGGCGGCGGATGGCTTCCGGGCTCGTGTCCTTGACCGCGTCCGCCACCTCCAGGACCGCGCGGGCCTCGCCGTCCCAGGCGACCGCGATGGCCGTGCGTCCCGCGGCCTCGGCCCGGGCCTTCGCACGCTCCAGCTCCACGGGGAGGCCGATGGCCCACTCCGCGAGCAGCGCCTCGCGGCCGACCAGGACCGCGTGCCCCTCGACGATGCCCTGCACACCCAGACCCGCCACGTTCGCGAAGTCCTCGGGGACGGGCAGCGTGCCGACCTGCGCGGCCGCGCCGGCGGCCACCGCCTGGGCGATGGGGTGCTCCGAGGAGTGCTCCAACGCCCCGGCCAGGCGCAGGACTTCGGCCTCGGTGGCGCCGTCCGCGACGTGCGTGGCGAGCAGTGTCATCTTGCCGGTGGTGACGGTGCCGGTCTTGTCCAGGACGATCGTGTCGACCTTGCGGGTCGTCTCCAGGACCTCCGGGCCCTTGATCAGGATGCCGAGCTGGGCGCCGCGTCCGGTGCCGACCATGAGGGCGGTCGGCGTCGCGAGGCCCAGGGCGCAGGGGCAGGCGATGATCAGTACGGCGACCGCGGCGGTGAAGGCGGCCGTCAGACCCGAGCCGTTGCCGAGCCAGAAACCGAGGGTGGCGACGGCCAGGGCGATGACGACCGGCACGAAGACGGCCGAGATCTTGTCGGCGAGGCGCTGGGCCGCCGCCTTGCCGTTCTGCGCGTCCTCGACGAGCTTGGCCATCCTGGCCAGTTGGGTGTCGGCGCCGACGCGGGTGGCTTCGACGACCAGGCGTCCGCCCACGTTCAGGGTGGCTCCGGTGACCGCGTCGCCCTTGGCGACCTCGACCGGCACGGACTCGCCGGTGAGCATGGAGGCGTCGACGGCGGACGCGCCCTCGACGACCTTGCCGTCGGTGGCGATCTTCTCGCCGGGACGGACGAGGAAACGGTCGCCGACCTTCAAGTCGCCTACCGGGATGGTCTCTTCACGCCCGCCGTCCCGCAGGACCGTGACGTCCTTGGCGCCCAGCTGGAGCAGCGCCTTCAGGGCGGCGCCCGCCTTGCGCTTGGAGCGGGCCTCGAAGTACCGCCCGGCCAGGATGAAGGCGGTGACGCCCGCCGCGGCCTCCAGGTAGATGTTCCCTGCGCCGTCCGAGCGGGAGATGGTCAGCTCGAAGGGGTGCGTCATGCCGGGCGTACCGGCCGTACCGAAGAACAGCGCCCACAGCGACCAGATGAACGCGGCCGACGTGCCGACCGAGATCAGCGTGTCCATCGTCGCCGCGCCGTGCCGCGCGTTCGTGAAAGCGGCCTTGTGGAAGGGCCAGGCCGCGTACGTCACGACCGGCGCCGCGAGGGTCAGCGAGAGCCACTGCCAGTACTCGAACTGGAGGGCCGGGATCATCGCCATCGCGACGACGGGCACGGAGAGCAGGACCGCCGTGATCAGCCGCTCGCGCAGGGGCCGCAGTTCGTCGTCGGCCCGCCGCTCCTCGTTGCCCGGGTCCGACTCCTCGGTGCGGGCCGGGGCGGGCTCCTGCGCGGTGTAGCCGGTGGCCTCGACGGTGGCGATCAGGTCCTGTACGGCGATGTCCTGGCCGCGGTAGCTGACCTTGGCCTTCTCGGTGGCGTAGTTGACGGTCGCCTCGACGCCGTCCATGCGGTTGAGCTTCTTCTCGATGCGGGCGGCGCACGAGGCGCAGGTCATGCCACCGATGGCGAGCTCGACTTCGGCGGTGGACGCCACCTCGGGGGTGCCGGGTGTGGTGGACATGTCTGCGGGCTCCTCGTGTCGTGGGCGGACGGATACCTGGGGTGGGTACTGGTGACGAGATCCATGTATACCCCTGGGGGGTACCGAACGCAAGAGGGATCCCGGGCTTGACTTCATACCCTAGGGGGGTATCTTCGGAGGCGTAAGGAGAGACCGCTCGCACCGGTCACCTCACTCGCCCCTTCGCCTCATGGGAGTCGTCATGAACACCGGACTGAAGATCACCGCCTTCGCCGCAGCCGTCGCCGCGACCTTCGGCACCGCGTACGGCGTGGGCCAGGGCGTCGACCCCGTGACCGCGGAGAAGAAGCCCGCGAGCGAGCACGGCGGTCACACGGGTGAGAAGGAAGAGCCAGGGGGCGGCGGTGCGGACGCCGGCGCGGGCCACGCGGACGCCGTGCCCGGCGGCCTGCAGATCTCCGAGCGCGGCTACACGCTCGACCTGAAGACCTCCCGCATCGACGCCGAGAAGCGCGAGGAGCTGCGGTTCGCGGTGGTCAAGGACGGCGCGGGCAAGGACGGCCGGGGCAAGAACGTCACGGCGTACGAGACGGAACACGACAAGGAACTGCACCTCATCGTCGCCTCACGCGACCTGACGACCTACCGCCACCTGCACCCGACCCGCGCGGCGGACGGCACCTGGTCGACGCCGGTCGAGCTCCCGGAGGCGGGCGGCTACCGCGTCTTCGCCGACTTCAAGCCCGAGGGCGCGAAGGAGGGCCTGACGCTGGGCGCGGACCTCGCGGTGGCGGGGAAGTACGAGCCGAAGAGTCTTCCCGAGCACAACACCAAGGCTTCGGTCGACGGCTACGAGGTGAGTCTCGACGGCGAGCTGAAGCCGGGGAAGTCCGCCGACCTGACCCTGAACGTGGCGAAGAACGGCAAGCCGGTCACCGACCTCCAGCCCTACCTCGGTTCGTACGGCCACCTGGTGGCCCTGCGCTCCGGCGACCTGGCCTACCTCCACGTGCACCCCACCGGCGAACCCGGCGACGGCAGGACGAAGCCGGGCCCCGGCGTCTCCTTCGCGGCGACGGCCCCGAGCCCCGGGTCGTACCGCCTCTTCCTGGACTTCAAGCACGAGGGCAAGGTGCGGACGGCGGCGTTCACCGTGACGGCGGGCAGCGCGGGCGAAGCCGCGTCGGAGCACGACGACGCCTCCGAGTCCGGCGAGCACGGGCACTAGGCCTGGGCGGGGGCGGCGGATCGGGCCCCCGCCCAGACTGCTCAGCTGAAGATCGTGGACAGTTCGCTCTCCCTCGCGCCCGCCAGTTCATAGCGTGTCCCCGTCAGCGGGCGTCCCGTGTAGAGACGTATCAAGGTCGGGGCGTCGCCGATGTAGCGGGCCGGGGGGTTGGTGCCGTCGGGCGTGCCCAGGAGCAGTGGTTCGTCGCGGCCGTCGATGTCCGCGTGCAGCGGCACCGCTTTCACCACCCTGCTGCGCTCCGAGAGGAGCCGCAACGCATCAGGAAGCCCCGCACCCCCATAGGCCCCCGGCTTCCCCCAGGCCGCGCGGACATCCCCCGCGTGCACCCACTCGCCGAGCGCGATCCCGTCCATGCGCCCCTTCGCGCGGGCCATGATCGCGCCCGCCTCCGTCATCCCCCGCTCCAGCTCGTCCACCACACGGGAGTTGGACCAGTCGGCGCGCTCGGCGATGTCGCGGTCGTTGGACTCCGGCGAGTACACACCCTCCTCGAAGCGGTTCTCGACCACCCGCATCAGCGCGGAGCCGCAGTGCGCGAGCACATGCCGCACCGTCCAGCCGGGACAACAGGTCCTGATGTCGTACGCGGAGTCGTCGGCTTCCCTCAACAGCGGTATCAGGGCGTCCCGTTCGGTGCGCAGGAGGCGCCCCGCGCGCTCGGGGTCGTACGTCTCGTCAGTCGTCGTGGTCGTCATGTCGGCAGCCAATCGCGCCACCGCCGCACATGGCAACGGGGCGCCACCATCCAACACCCCCAGGGGGATAGCAGCCCTTAGAGTCACCCCATGGCCGACAACGACAACGACGACCACGGGGAACTCCGTGCCCGCTGGCACGCGACCCTGCTCCGCGCGAGCGGCGGCGCCCCCGACCCCGCGCCCTACGCGGACAACCTGCTCGCACGCTGGGCCGAGCCGCAGCGGCGGTACCACACCACCGCCCACCTGACGGCGGTCCTCGACCACATCGACGTGCTGGAAGAGCACGCGGACGACCCCGATCTCGTGCGGCTCGCGGCCTGGTTCCACGACGCGGTGTACGCGCCGGACCGCTCCGAGAACGAGGAGCGCAGCGCCCGCCTCGCCGAACGCGCCCTCCACGAGGCCGGGTTGAGGCCCGAGGCCACGGCCGAGGTGGCCCGCCTGGTCCGGCTCACCGTCACCCACGACCCCGCCGACGGCGACCACAACGGCGAGGCCCTGTGCGACGCCGACCTGGCGATCCTGGCCGCGGCCCCGGACGCGTACGCCGCCTACGCCGCCGCCGTCCGCGAGGAGTACGCCTTCGTGCCGGACGAGGACTTCCGCGCGGGCCGGGCGGCGGTGCTCCGCCAACTCCTCGCGCTGCCGAAGCTGTTCCGCACCCCGCATGGTGCGGCCGAGTGGGAGGGCCCCGCGCGCGCGAACCTGGCGACGGAAATGGACCTGCTCAGCGCCTGACGCTCCCGTACGCTCGGCCCATGCTTTCCATGGGTGGGGACCAGCTGGACGAGGCCGTGGCACACGCGGCGAAGGTGCTGCGTACGGCGGTGGGGCTCGACTGGAGCGTCAAGGCGGGCGGCCTCGACTGGAGTTGCCTGGAGACGGCCGAGCACATCGCGTGCGATCTCGTCTCGTACGCCGGGCAGCTGACGGGCCGGGCGACGGACGGGTGGGTCCCCTTCGAGATCTCCTTGGACGAGGGCTCGGGCCCCAAGGACGCGATCAGCGTCATCGAGTCGACCGGCGGCCTGCTCTCGGCGGTGCTGCGGACCACACCGCCCGGGGTCAGGGGCTACCACCCCTACCCCTCCGGCAGCGCGGACGCGGTGGGCTTCGCGGCGATGGGCGTCACGGAAGTGCTGCTCCACACGTACGACATCGCGCAGGCGCTCGGCGTCGACGCCGAGCCGCCTGCCGCGCTCTGCGAGGCGGCGCTCGCCTGGCTCTTCCCCGAGGTCACGCCCGCGCGTGCGCCCGGGGACCAGTGGGCGACGCTGCTCTGGGCCACGGGCCGCGGCGCTCTGGCGGGGCGCCCGAGGCTGGAGCGCTGGCGCTGGCACAACTCCCTGGAGATTCCGGCGGGGCGGATCGTCCTGCGGGAGGTGTCCCCCGCGGCTGCGGCCGATCTCGCCGCGGGCGGCACGGGTGGTCTGACGTGGATCGAGGGCGGGCCCTTCGACGGGACGCGGACGGCCGCGGAGATGGTGACGAAGGCGTACGCGTCCGGGGTGCACCGGCCCGAGTGGGGGATGTTCGCGCTGGTCCGCGCGGAGGACGAGGTCGCCGTCGGCGGGATGGGGTTCCATGGGCCGCCGGACGAGGAGGGTGTGGCGGAGGTCGGCTACGACCTGGTGCCGGCGGCGCGGGGCCGGGGCTATGCCTCGGAGGCGCTGGACTCCCTCTCCTCCATGGCTCTGGCCCGCCCCGGGGTGACGGCCCTGCTTGCCGTCGTCGAGCCCGAGAACACGGCCTCCCAGCAGGTGGCCCTCCGGGCGTCCTACACCCGCGTCTCGGACCGCGAAAACCTCCAGGCGTACCTGCGCCGAGCCTGAACGCCACCACCAAAGCCGCCGCTCCGCGCCGGATCTTTTCCCGCCCACCCACCCGATTGCCCCGCAGCACACACCAGACGCACCACCAGCCCCGGGAATGTAAGCCCCACCCCCAGCGTTCACCACTGTTATGCCGACACCTGACCCAAAGGCCCCTGCCCCCAAGGCCCCCGAGCCAGGGAAAAGCGCCAGCCGCACCCGTATGCCCATAGCCGTCTACATCCTCGGCCTCGCCGTCTTCGCCCTCGGCACGAGCGAGTTCATGCTCTCGGGGCTCCTGCCCCCCATCGCGGACGACATGGACGTCTCCATCCCCCGCGCCGGTCTGCTCATCTCCGCCTTCGCCATCGGCATGGTCGTCGGCGCACCCCTCCTCGCCGTGGCGACCCTCCGCCTCCCCCGCCGCACGACCCTCATCACCCTCATCACCGTCTTCGGCCTGGGCCAGGTCGCCGGCGCCCTCGCGCCCACCTACGAGATCCTCTTCGCGTCCCGCGTCATCAGCGCGTTCGCCTGCGCCGGGTTCTGGGCCGTCGGCGCGGCCGTCGCCATCGCGATGGTGCCGGTCAACCAGCGCGCCCGCGCCATGGCCGTGATGATCGGCGGACTCTCCATCGCGAACGTCCTCGGCGTACCCGCAGGCGCGTTCCTCGGCGACAACTTCGGCTGGCGGTCCGCCTTCTGGGCGGTCGGTGCCGCCTCCGCCATCGCCCTCGTCGGCGTACTCACCCTCATCCCCCGCATCCCCCTCCCCGCCGAGAAGCCCCGCCTGAAGCAAGAGCTCGCCATCTACCGCGACCGGCAGGTCTGGCTCTCCATCGCGATCACCGCGCTCGCCGCGGGCGGCGTCTTCTGCGCGTTCTCGTACCTCTCCCCGCTCCTGACGGACGTCGCGGGGCTCGACAAGGGCTGGGTCCCGACCGTCCTCGGCCTCTTCGGCGCGGGCGCGCTCCTCGGCACGGCGATCGGCGGCCGCATCGCGGACGCGCACCTCTTCGGCGTCCTGCTGAGCGGCATCGTGGCCTCGACGGTCTTCCTCGTCGCCCTCGCCCTCTTCTCCGGCACGGCGGCCGTGGCGATCTCCCTCTCGTTCCTCCTCGGCGTCTCCGCCTTCTACACCGCCCCGGCCCTCAACGCCCGGATGTTCAACGTCGCGGGCGCCGCCCCCACCCTCGCGGGCGCGACCACGACGGCCGCGTTCAACCTGGGCAACACCGGTGGCCCCTGGCTCGGCGGCACGGTGATCGACCTCAAGCTGGGCTACGCCTCCACGGCATGGGCGGGCGCGGCCATGACGGCGATCGCGATCGCGGCGGTCACCGTCTCCCTGCGGCTGCACCGCAGGACACCGAGCCGCGTGGTCACGGCTTCCTCAGCCGGAGCCGAGCCCCAGGCCGAGACCCAGACTCCCTCACTCCAGGGGCCGTAGGAACCGCCGCTCGTAGCGCCGGATGCACCCCGTCCGGCGCGCGAGCTCGATGGCCTCCTGGCACTCGGCGTCGGTCGCGCTGTCCGTGCGGTACTGCTCGTACGCGGCGAAGCTCGGGAACGAGAAGAGGGCGTACGCGATGTCGCTGTCGCCCTCGCTGGGCAGGAAGTAGCCGTGGTGGTCGCCGCCGAAGCGGTTGACGAGGACGACCCAGCGGCGGCCGTACTCCTCGAAGTCGTCGATGCGGTCGGGATCGATCTCGTACTTCAGGTGAACCGTGATCATGCGGGCCAGCCTAGGCTCAACTCACCCTAGGCGGGCCTGCCCTTGGGCCTCCGCAGCCCCGCATCCGTCAGCCTGCGCACCAGCTCCTTGGAGCCGATCTCGACCGCGCCCGCGCGCACGGCGTCGTCGTAGCGGTGCGAGGGCAGGTCGTAGTGGTCGCGCTCGAAGGCGCGCGCCGGGGCGCCGATGCCCGCCGCGAACGCGTGCAGTTCCTCGTACGAGACGTCGCTGACCAGGTGCGACCACATGCGGCCGTGGCCGGGCCAGGTCGGCGGGTCGATGTAGACCGTCATGCCGGGTCGCCCTTCGCCCCGCGAGGACCCCTCACGTCAGGCCGCCCACCGGCGCCACGACCACGCCCGCCTTGCCGCACACCCAGTGCGGGTCGGGGCCCAACTCCGGTTCCACGTCCAGGGCGTGGGGATCACCCGTGCCGCAGACCGGGCACAGCGGCCAGCGGCCGTAGCGCTCCAGGAGCGCGTCCTGGACGTCCTGGGCGACGAGCCCCGCGACGTACTCGACGCCCTCGGGCCACTGCTCGACCCACCAGCGGCGGTGCGCCACCGACTCCTCGACCAGCGAGACGACCTCTGCCTGGGCGACCTCGCGGGTCACCAGGTCGGCGAGGACAAGTGCACGAGCGGCGTGCAGCGCCTGCTCCAGGGGGTCGATCGCGTCCATGCAGCCATTGTCCACCCCACGCGCAACTCACTCGAAGATCCATCCGAGATCGGACCGGAGCACCCACCCGCATCGGGGCCGGAAGATCATCCGAGATCGGGACCAAAGGACCCTTGACCCATCACGCGTCCGAAAATATCTTTCAAGCGTGACCAACAACGTGAAGGAAATTTTCGCGGGCGCGGCGCCCCCCGCCCCCGCCGCCCTCGCGGCCAAGGTGCGGACCCTCGCGCCGTCCATGACCCGCTCCATGCAGCTCGTCGCCGAGGCCGTCGCAGGCGACCCCGCGGGCTGCGCCGCCCTCACGGTTACCGGCCTCGCCGAGCTCACCGGCACCAGCGAGGCCACGGTGGTCCGCACCGCCCGCCTCCTCGGCTACCCCGGCTACCGCGACCTGCGGCTCGCCCTGGCCGGACTCGCCGCCCAGCAGCAGTCGGGCCGCGCGCCCGCCGTCACCGCCGACATCGCCGTCGACGACCCGATCGCGGACGTCGTGGCGAAGCTCGCGTACGACGAGCAGCAGACCCTCGCCGACACCGCGGCCGGACTCGACACCGTCCAGCTCGGCGCCGCCGTCGCCGCGCTCGCCGTCGCGCCCCGCGCCGAGATCTACGGCGTCGCCGCGTCCGGCCTCGTCGCCCAGGACCTCGCGCAGAAGCTGCTTCGCATCGGCCACATCGCCCACGCGCACTCCGACCCGCACCTGGCCGTCACGAACGCCGTCACGCTGCACTCCAAGGACGTGGCCATCGCGATCACGCACTCCGGATCGACCGGCGACGTCATCGAGCCGCTGCGGGTCGCCTTCGAGCGCGGGGCGACGACCATCGCGATCACCGGGCGCCCCGGCAGCCCCGTCTCGCAGTACGCGGATCACATACTGACCACCTCCACCGCCCGCGAGAGCGAGCTCAGGCCCGCCGCGATGTCGTCGCGCACGAGCCAGCTGCTCGTCGTGGACTGCCTGTTCGTGGGCGTCGCCCAGCGGACGTACGAGACCGCGGCGCCCGCACTCGCCGCCTCGTACGAAGCACTCGCGCACCGGCACAGCCCGCGCGGCGGCAGCCGCTGACCTCCCCGCCCCAGGGCGCCCCGCGATCAACCGCCACCCCCCGCCGCACACGAAAGAGCCGCACCTCATGACCTCCACGACCGACGCCACCCCCTCCCCCGCCCCCGGAAGCGGATCCGGGTCCGGGGACACGTACGGCGAACTCCGCGCCCAGCTGGACACCCTCACCACCGAGGCGTTCCGGCCCGAGCTCTCCGAGATCGACCGGCAGCCCACGCTGGAGATCGCGAAGATCATGAACGGCGAGGACGCCACGGTGTCCGCGGCCGTCGCCGAGCAGCTCCCGGCGATCGCCGCAGCCATCGACGGCACGGCGGAGCGCATGGCCCGCGGCGGACGGCTGATCTACGCGGGCGCGGGCACGGCCGGACGCCTCGGGGTGCTCGACGCCTCCGAGTGCCCGCCCACCTTCAACACCGACCCGGCCGAGGTCGTCGGCCTCATCGCGGGCGGCCCGAGCGCCATGGTCACGGCGGTCGAGGGCGCGGAGGACAGCAAGGAGTTCGCGGCCGAGGACCTGGACGGGCTCCGGCTCACGGCGGACGACGTGGTCGTCGGGATCTCCGCCTCCGGCCGCACCCCGTACGCGATCGGCGCGGTCGAGCACGCGCGGGCCAGGGGCGCGCTCACCATCGGCCTCTCCTGCAATGCGGACAGCGGTCTCGCGGCGGCCGCCGACCACGGCATCGAGGTCGTCGTGGGCCCCGAACTCCTCACCGGCTCCACCCGTCTGAAGGCGGGCACGGCCCAGAAGCTCGTCCTCAACATGCTGTCGACGATCACCATGATCCGCCTCGGCAAGACCTACGGAAACCTGATGGTGGACGTACGCGCGTCGAACGAGAAGCTGCGCGCCCGCTCGCGACGGATCGTCTCGCTGGCCACCGGTGCCTCCGACGAGGAGATCGAGACGGCCCTCGCAGCCACCGACGGGGAGGTGAAGAACGCCATCCTCACCATCCTCGGCGGAGTGGACGGCCCCACGGCCGCAGACCTCCTCTCCTCCTCGGACGGCCACCTCAGGGCCGCCCTCGACACCTCGCGCACGACCCGTACCACCTGACCCCGAGCCGCTGGAAGAACAGCGCCACCCCGCACGCACAGCAAGGCACCCCGCACCATGGCAACTGACAAGAACCGCGCCACAGCCGCCGCGATCCTTCCCCTCGTCGGCGGAGCCCAGAACGTCACCTCCATCGCCCACTGCATGACGCGCCTGCGTCTGAGCCTCGCCGACCGCTCCCTCGTCGACGACGACGCCCTGAAGGCGCTGCCCGCCGTGATGGGCGTGGTCGAGGACGACACGTACCAGATCGTCCTCGGCCCCGGCACGGTCGCCCGTGTCACCCCCGAGTTCGAGGCACTGGTGGAGGAGGGCAGGTCGGCGGAGCCCACCGCGGCCCCCGAACATGTCCTGACCGCCGATGAGTTGGCGGCGCAGGGTGCCGAGATCAGGGCGGCGAGGAAGGCGAAGAACTCCACCCCCTTCAAGCTCTTCCTGCGCCGGATCGCGAACATCTTCGTGCCGCTGATCCCGGCCCTGATCGGCTGCGGCATCATCGCGGGCATCAACGGCCTGCTGATCAACCTGGAGTGGCTGCCGGGCATCACCCCGGCGCTCGCGGCGATCGCCTCCGGGTTCATGGCGCTGATCGCGGTGTTCGTGGGCTTCAACACGGCGAAGGAGTTCGGCGGTACGCCGATCCTGGGCGGCGCGGTCGCGGCGATCATCGTGTTCCCGGGTGTCGCGAACATCGAGGCGTTCGGCCAGAAGCTGTCGCCGGGCCAGGGCGGCGTCCTCGGCGCACTCGGCGCGGCGGTCCTCGCCACGTACATCGAGAAGTGGTGCAGGAGGTGGGTCCCGGAGGCGCTCGACGTCCTCGTGACCCCGACGATCACGGTCCTGCTCTCGGGCCTGGTCACGATCTTCGGCCTGATGTTCCTGGCGGGCGAGGTCTCGACGGGCATCGGCACGGCGGCGAACTGGCTCCTGGACAACACGGGCGCGTTCGCGGGCCTGGTCCTGGGCGGCCTGTTCCTTCCCCTGGTCATGCTGGGCCTGCACCAGGCCCTGATCCCCATCCACACGACGTTGATCGAGCAGCAGGGCTTCACGGTCCTGCTCCCCATCCTGGCGATGGCGGGCGCGGGCCAGGTCGGCTGCGCGATCGCGGTCTACAAGCGCCTCAAGCACAACAAGTCGATCCGTACGACGATCAAGTCGGCGCTCCCCGCAGGCTTCCTGGGCGTGGGCGAACCCCTGATCTACGGCGTCTCGCTCCCCCTGGGGCGCCCCTTCATCACGGCGTGCGTGGGCGGCGCGGCGGGCGGCGCGTTCATCGGGTTCTTCTCGATGATCGGCGAGAAGGTCGGCTCCACGGCGATCGGCCCGTCGGGCTGGGCCCTGTTCCCGCTCCTCGACGGCAACAAGGGCCTGGGCCTGACGATCGCGATCTACGGCGGCGGGCTCCTGGTCGGCTACGTGGTGGGCTTCGTCGCGACGTACTTCTTCGGCTTCAGCAAGCAGATGCTGACCGAGCTGAACGTCGACACGACCGCCCACGAGCAGGTCGTCGCGGGCTCCCCCGCCACGACCGCGGACCCGGCCGACCCGGCCAAGTCGCCTGCGGCGGTCTGACCTCCGGTACCTGAAGGCGGCACTCGTAGGCGGCACCCTGTACGACGGGGTGCCGCCTACGCCGTCCCCTGCACCGGCCGCCGCAGCAGATAAACCCCCGCGGTCGAGACCAGCACCGCCATGCACGCGATGAACACGAGCCCCGCCCCCTCCAGGCCCATCGGACCCGTGAGCAGGCCCACCCCGATGACCGGCAGCGAGATGCCCGTGTACGCGACCACGAACAGCGTCGAGATCACCGCGGCGCGCCGGTCCGCGGGAGACGCCTCGGCCACCGCCGCCAGCGCCCCGCGGAACGCGAGACCCTGCCCGCACCCGCCGACCAGCGCGCTGAGCACCACCAGCACCAGCAGGTCCCACCGCAGCGCGCCCGCGAGCAGCGCGAGGCCTACGAGGAGTCCGGCGCACCCCAGCGGCAGCGACCGCCCCACCCCGACCCGGCCGGTCGCCAACTGCCCGGCGGTGGAGGCGAAGAAGGCCAGCGCCACGACGAGGCCGCTCACCGCGTGGTTCTCCACGTCCAGGGACTCCGCGAGGAACGCAGGACTGACCGAGGTGAACACCCCGAACAGCGCGAACCCCACGAACGAGGCGATCCCCGCGGGCACGAACACCGCCCGCACCTGCGGCGGCACCCCGGGCCGCTGCGGCCGCACCGTGCTCAGCGGACGCGGCTCCCGCACCGTCTCCGGAAGCCGCAGCAGGACGACGGCCGCGGCCGCGACAAGGGCGAGGTGCACCGCGAACGGCAGGTACAGCGGCCAGGCCGCGTACTGCGCGAGCACCCCCGCGAGCAGCGGACCGCAGCCGAGGCCGCCCATGTTGGCGGCCGTCGCCACGAACGTGGCCCGCGATGCGCCCACGTGCGGCGCGGTGTCCATCACGTACGCCGTGGCGGCCCCGGTGAAAAGACCGGCGGACAGGCCCGAAAGCAGCCGCCCCGCGTACAGCCAGCCCATCCCGACGGCGCACAGGAAGCAGACGGCGCTCGCCGCAGCGCAGGCCAGGCCCCACAGCAGTACCGGACGCCTGCCCACGGCGTCCGAGACGTTGCCCGCGAGAAGCAGCACGCCGATCACCGCGAAGGCGTACACGGCGTACACGACGGTGACCGTCAGCTCGGAGAAGCCGAACTTCTCCTGGTAGAGGCCGTAGAGAGGGGTCGGCAGCGTGGTGCCGGCCATGCACACGGCGAACACCGCCCCGCTGAGGAGACACTGCCGCCAACGTCGTTGATCAACGTCCATGCCGCCGACGCTAACCCCGCACACCGCCCCGCCCCCGGTCGCCGCTCGGGGTTGTCCGCGAACTCCCCCGGAATTGTCCTTGATCGGTAACGGACGCGCCCTCAGTGCATCCTCCGGCCGCCGAACCTCGTCCTGCCAGGTGGCCGCGAGGGACCGGAGCGCGGCGAGGGACGGGACGCAAAGGGGCGGACATGGCACGGCACAGCGGTGGACGTGGCTGGTACGGCAAGTTGATCGGGGCTGCACTCGGGGTGACGATGCTCGCCACCGGCGCCTCGGTGTGGACCGCCCAGGCCTCGGGCGACTCGTCACCGCCAGCGAAGAAGCCCAGCGCCGTCAAGCCGGTCGCGGCGACCATCGCCCACTCCTCGGAGGCCGGTGAGCGCGGCATCAACCTCACCATCGACGACGGCCCCGACCCCAAGTGGACGCCCGAAGTCCTCGTCGTACTGCGGGAGTACGACGTGAAGGCCACGTTCTGCATGGTGGGGACGCAGGCCGAGGCCCACCCGGACATGGTGAAGAAGGTGGTCGCGGCCGGGCACCGCCTGTGCGACCACTCGGTGTCGCACAACACCGGCATGGACAAGGACTCCAAGGCCTACCAGTCCCAGCAGATCCTCGACGCCGAACGCATGATCACCAAGGCGTCCGGCGGCGTGCGCCCGATGTACTACCGCGCGCCCGGCGGCGCCTTCACCCCGCACAGCCGCAAGCTCGCCGCCGAGCGTGGCATGCGCCCGCTCGGCTGGAACGTGGACACCAAGGACTTCGAGCGCCCGGGCACGGACGCCATCGTCGCCACGGTCGAGCGAGAGCTGCCCAACGGGCCGACGCTCCTCTTCCACGACGCGGGCGGCGACCGCACCCAGACCGTCGAGTCCCTGCGCACGCTCATCCCCCGGCTCAAGAACCAGGGCTACACCTTCGGTTTCCCGGTCCGCTGACCCTCACGGCAGCCGCCGCTACCGGTCCCCGAGCGGCCCCCACGTCCTCGTGGATGTCCGTGAACATCGAGCTGCACTCCTCGTACTCCCTGAGGTTCCGCGCCGAGCACCTGATTCCGTCCGTTGCGGATAGCAGGAACGCACCAGGCCATCCATGAGCGCCGGGTGCCACGTCGCGTACAGGTCTTGTCGCGCAGCAGTCGCCACAGTGCCGAGGAGTCCAGCAGGTAGCCGTTCACCTACGGAATGCCTCCTTCTCGGCAAGGTGCGCCGCCTCAGCCCCTTCGACCTCCCAGTCCCGGCCGAGCTCGATGAACCTGTCGTACGCGGCCGCCCGCTCCAGCCGCTTGTTGTACTCCTCCAGCGCGTGCGCCACCGCAGCCGTCTTCGTCTTGTGGCCGCCAAGACGCTTGGCCGTCTCCACTGCCTCGTCGTCGATCTCGATGTGCGTACAAAGCGTGGCCGTCGCCTGCCTCCGCGATCCGCTCATGGCAACCGCCTCTCCCGGTTGAGCTGCCGCACCTTCTCCCGCAGCACCTCCCCTGGCGGTGCCTGCCCGACGGACTCCGGCGGGCAGTCCCACTCCCGCCCGCCACGCAGCGGCCTGAGCTGCACGAGGCCTCCCTCGCACCCCATGACCTGCCCGACACTGCCGTCCCTGAAGTCGACGGCGTACGTCCCTGTCTCCGGAACCATCGGGTCGCCGTTCATCGCGCACCCTCCAGTACGGCGGCGAGCCGCAGCGCGGTGTCGAGGTTGCAGCGCCCCAACTCGACCAAGGGGAGCGCCCCTTCGGCCGCCGCCGTCAGCGGGTCCATCCGCAGGGACGGCAGCCTGACGCCGACTTCTTCGAGCCCCGCTCTCAACTGCCGCACGGCCTCCTCCGCCGCCCTCACCCGCTCCTCCGCCGTCAGCGCCATGGTCTCTGCCTTTCACACTGGGTGTTGCTGATTCCTCACCCAGCGTGGTCGTCGGTGCGTAGCCTGAGAAGCAGCCACGCCCCAACAAACCGGCTTGTTGGATGAGGAGTTGCCCCATGACGCGCCCCAAGGACCTCGACCCCTCGTCCAACCCCCGCGCCCTCCTGGGCTGCGAACTCCGTCACGCACGGGAGCGGAAGGGGATCAGCCAGGAGGCCCTGGGCGCGCCCCTGTTCGTGAGCGGCTCGTTCATCGGCCAACTGGAGGCCGGTACGCGTCGGATGCACTTGGAGTACGCGCAGCACTTCGACGAGGTTCTGGGTACGGGGGGCTTCTTCGCCCGGAATTGCAGAGCGGTGGCGAAGTCGAAGTATCCGGATCACTTCGCGGAGGCGGCTGAGGCGGAGGCGGACGCCACCGCCATCAAGCAGTACGCGACCTTGCTGATCCCTGGGCTGCTCCAGACGAGGGCGTACGCGAAGGAGATCTTCCGCGCCTATCACCCGACGGCGACAGACGACACGATCGACGCCCAGGTTGAGGTGCGACTCGAACGCGCCCACCTCCTCGACAACCCAACAACGCCGCTGTTGTGGGCGATTGTTGACGAGGCCGCACTCAGGCGGGAGGTCGGCGGCGGCGCAGTGATGGCAGAGGCGCTGCGACATGTGGCGGGTCTCGCACGCGAGCACCGGATCATCGCGCAAGTGCTGCCGTTCGGCGCCGGGGCACACGCTTCGATGGAAGGCTCCCTGAAGGTCATGGAGTTCGAAGACGCGCCCCCACTCTCCTTCGTGGAAGGGCCGAACATGGGGAAACTGCTGGACGACCCGGCAACGGTCGCCCGCCACACCCTCATGTTCAACCTCCTCCAGGCCACGGCGCTCTCCCCGAAGAAGTCCCTGGCCCTGCTGGAGTCAGTGGCGCAGGATTACGGGCATGGAGAACAGCACCCGTGAGTACGAGTACGACCTGAGCGCGGCCGTCTGGCACAAGTCCAGCTATAGCGGCGGCAGTGGCGGCGACTGCCTGGAGATGGCCCGCTGGCGCAAGTCCACGTACAGCGGCGGCCAGGGCGGCGACTGCCTCGAAGTAGCTGACGGGCACCCCGAGATCGTCCCCGTCCGCGACTCCAAGAACCCCACCGGCCCGAAGCTCGTGTTCCGGGCCTCCAGCTGGACCGAGTTCATCGCGAACCTCAAGGACAACTGACCCCGAGGCTCAAGCCACAAGCACCGAGCCTTCTTTTCAAGGAACGGGAGGAGGGTCTCAACCCGCCCTCCCTCCCTTGGAGTTGGCACAGTCGATCACTTTCGGGCTTCGACTTGCCACGCAACGTGACGACGCTCTAGCGTGCCCGATTAACGAACAAAAACAACCCCCGCCCGGTGCTGCGAACACCTGCGGGGGTTTAACCATCGATCGAAAGCACGAGTTCGACCCATGGCTGACGCCCAGCTTAGTGCCGCCTTCCGCCCCGCGCACGCGACCCCGCACCCGATGGCCAATCCGGGCTACGGAAAACGTTCGGCGCCCGAACAACGGCCCCGCACGAACAACGACTTCACGCACCTCCCGCCCCGAGAGGCAGCCATCGCAGCCTGCCTCGACCGGCTCCCCGACGGCGCGGACATCTCCGTAAAGACCCTGGCCAAGCACCTTCCGTACGGCCAGTGCGCGCTCCGGACCGCCCTCAACAGGCTTCAGGATGCAGGGCACTTGAGGCGCGGCAGGGAACACCTGCGCGGCTCCGAAAGCGCCCGCTGGATCACTCGAACGTGGTTCTCGCGAACCGCGCGGGACGACGCCTGGTGGGCGGCCTTCACGCGTGGCGACGTACCGGATCCCGAACCGGACAGACCCCGGCACCCGACCCGCAGCCGCGCGTTCATCCTCCTGGCCGCCCTCGGCCGGACGGCCCCCGTGCTCTCCCTCTCGTACGCGGACTGCGTCGCCCTGGAACCCCAGGTCACCGAGTGGTTCACGCGGGGCGCCACGGAGCCGGACATCCTCCGCGCCCTCACCGCAGGCCTCCCCACCCCCGTCCACAGCCCGGCGGCCCTCATCCGCAGCCGCCTCACGACAAAGCTCCCGCCAGAGCCAGCCCCCCGCCCCGTACTGCGCGTACTGGAATGCGGAAGATGCGGCACCCCCGGCCGCCCCGAAGCCCTGCCAGGCGGCACCTGCGGCCCCTGCCGGGGCGAACCCGGACCACCTCGCGCGGCGGCACCCCTGCCGCCCACAGCGGTCCACTCCCACGCGGCGGCTGCGCGCGCCGCCACCCGCAGCCCACACGAAAGGGCACACGCATGAGCGCCCCAACGGTCCGACGGCACACAGCCGGGGCACGATGGAAGGGAGGAGGCACCACCATGACCCCTGGCACCGATGAGCGCCCGCAGATGTCCGTCGAGGAATTCGAGGAACTGGACCGTCGGGCCCCGGAGACCGTGTCTCTCGAATTCCTCTACGGCCGCGTGTACGTCAAGCACGGCCCGATCGACATCGAGGACTTCGAGGAGCTCGCCCGCGTGGCCCCCGAGACGGTCACGCTCGAACTCATCAACGGAAGGCTTGAGGTCAAGCCCGTGCCCGACGGCGACCACGGCGAGATCATCATGTGGGTGCTCCGTCAGTGCATGATGCAGCGCCCCGAACTGGCTCTGTATCCGGAGCAAGGCCTGCGGATCGACACGTACAGGAAGGGCTGCATCAAACCGGATGGCGCCCTGGCTCCCGTCGGCTTTTTCGCCGGGCAAGGCGAGTGGGCGTCACCCGACGGCGTCCTGATGGCCGTCGAGGTGACCTCCCGCGACCGGGACACCGATCGCCGCGACCGCCAAGACAAACCGCGCGCCTACGCCTACGTCGACATCCCCGTCTATCTGCTCATCGACCGCGAGAATCACACCGTCGTCGTATACAGCTCCCCCGAGAACGGCGTCTACCAGAACCGACGCCCTTTCCACTACGGCTCCACCGTCCGCATCCCCGCCCCCGTCGCCCTCACCCTGGAAACCGAAGCGCTCAAGGACTACGCCGACTGACCACCCAGCCCTTCACGCCCCTCACCGCCCCTCACCTTCGCGACAGACTTCCGCCCTCACGGCACCCCCAGGCTGACCGAGTTGGGCGCTGACACGGCCCACGAGGCCCCGCCCTCGTAGGCCCCCGGCCGGGCCCTCGCCGGTCGGGGGCCCACCTCCGGAACACGCATGTCCCGGAAGGCGATGGGCGCCGGACGAACCGGCCACCGCGCCCCTGTCCGAAAGGCCCCCGCTCCCCGCGTGGAAAGCCGGGACCACCTACCGGCTGCTACCCGACGTATCGAAGATGACACCGAACGTCATCGGAGTGCATGTCATCGAAGTCGGAGTCGCACCCCCGGAGGGGACCCTCATGACCGAGCCCAACGAACAGCAGATCGCCGAGGCCTTGCGCGCCCACCCGCCGATCGCCCTCGCGCCGGGCCCCAGGGAGGCGCCCGCGGCCGCGCCCGACCCCGACCAGACCTGGGAGCTGCCGGGCGGCACCGCGTGGGTGTATCTCGCCGATGCCGAGCAGGGCCTGCGCCGCCCGGTGATCCTCGCGGACGGCTTCAACATCGGGCCCAGTGATCTCGACTTCTCCTGGGAGACCCTGGAGCGCGGCCCGTACGCGTTCATCAGCGAACTGCGGGCCCGCGAGAGGGACGTCATCCTGGTCGGCTTCGATGAGCGCAGTGCCTCGATCCTGGACAACGCGGCGGTCGCCAAGGCCGCGATCCAGGAGGCGATCCGGCGGCGCACGGGCGAGCACCGGCTGACGGTCGGCGGCTTCAGCATGGGCGGCCTCGTCGCCCGGTACGCCCTTGCGAAGATGGAGCACGACGGCGACGAGCACGAGACGACGCTGTACTTCTCCTACGACAGCCCGCACCGGGGCGCCTGGATCCCCCTCGCGCTCCAGGCCTTCGCGCACTACATCCGGCGCCTGAACGACTCGTTCTCGACGCAGATGAACAGCACGGCGGCGCGGCAGTTGCTGTGGCAGCACATCGCGGAGTGGGACGACACCCCGGAGACCGACAAGGAGCGCACCGAGTTCCTCGCGGAGCTGGAGCGGGTCGGCAGCTGGCCGCGGCACCCGCACAAGATCGGTGTGGCCAACGGCGTGCGCACCGGTGAGAGCAACGGCGTCCCGGCGGGCGAGCGGGCGTTCCGCGGCAAGGGCCTGGCCATCACGGGCACCAACCTCTACACCCAGTCAGCGGGGGTGGACCAACTGATCGCCCAGCTGAGGGTGGTGACCCTGCGCAAGCCGAAGATCCACACCTCGGCCCTGCCCGAGATCGACGGCGCACCCGGCGGCACCCTGGAGGGCTTCGGCATCCTCGCCGACGAGCTCGACAAGATCCCGGCGCTCATCGGCCTCGGCTCGGAGGCGGAGATCCGCGAGCACTGCTTCGTCCCGTCGGTCAGCGCCATCGCCCTGCGCGAGATCGACGACCACAGCAAGCTGTACGACCCGGTCGCGGACTCCGAGGACAGCGAACTGGACGAGTACCTCTGCGCCTCCCAGAACGAGGGCCACACCCTGGTCACGGAAGAACTCTGCACCTGGATCCTGGACCGGCTGCCGTAGCGCAACCCACCCGTGTCCCTGCAAGGGCCCCGCACCGTCGGGCACGGGGCCCTTGCAGGCGGAGACGGCCACGGCCCGCTCGCCGCCCACCAAGCCCTGCCCGTCCCGCTCCTGCCGGAGTAAGATCCCCCGCGCGCCACCACAGATTCCGCTCAACTACGCATGGGGGAACGTGAGTTGACGTCGGCACTCGCACCGGAGGATCCCGAACGGCTCGGGGGGTACTGGCTCGCCGCACGGCTCGGGGCGGGCGGTCAGGGGGTCGTGTACGAGGCTTACGACGTACACGGCAGCCGTGTCGCACTCAAGGCCCTGCACCGGGGGGCCGAGCCTTTCGTCCGGGAACGGTTCGGGCGGGAGGCGGTCGCGGCCCGCCGGGTCGCGTCGTTCTGCACCGCACGCGTCCTGGACGCCTCGACCGACGGGGACACCGGCACCCCGTTCATCGTCAGCGAATACGTCTCCGGGCCCACGCTCGCCGAGGAGGTGCACGAGAAGGGGCCACTCGGTGTGGACGCCCTGACACGCCTCGCCACCGGCGCCGCCACCGCACTCGCCGCGATCCACAGCGCGGACGTCGTCCACCGCGACCTGAAGCCCGGCAACGTCCTGCTCGGACCCGACGGGCCGCGCATCATCGACTTCGGCATCGCCCGCGCCCCCGACATGTCCCAGACCGCCACCGGGAAGATCATGGGGACCTTCGGCTACATGGCCCCCGAGGTTCTCTCCGGGCAGCGCGCCACCGCGGCCTCCGACATCTTCGCCTGGGCGGCCGTCGTCGTGTACGCGGCGAGCGGCACCGAACCCTTCAGGGGTGCTCACATCGGCGAGGTCATCCACAGGACGGCGGCGCTCGATCCGGATCTGTCCGCCCTGCCCAACCGCATGCGCCCTCTCGTCGCGGCCGCCCTCGCCAAGGAACCCGCACTGCGGCCCACGGCCCAGGAGTTGCTGCTCGGCCTCGTGGGCGAGCTGCCGAAGTCCGCCGACCCTCGCAACGGGCTGCTTGAGGTGGGGGTGCGCCGCGCCGCCGTACCGGAAGCCGACCGGGCGGCGGACCGCCCCGCCACCGACGTGGTCCCGCCCCTCGGCGAGCGCGCCGACGCCGCCTTCGGCGAACTGCCGCCCGATGCGCAACTCGCGGCGCAGCAAGTCTTGTTGCGCCTCGTCGTACCCGGCGACGCGGACGACGGCTCACAGGACGCCGTCCGCACCGTGAGCCACGCCGAACTGTGCGGCGGGCGGCCCGAAAGCGAGCAGCGGACGACCGAGGCGGCCATCGACGGCCTCATCGCCGCCGGCGTGCTGGTACGCGCGGACGAGGACGGTTCGATACGCCCCGTCAGCGCGGCCCTGATACCCGCCTGGGCGCGCCTTCGCGAGTGGATGGCCGCCGATCGCGCGGGGCTTGTCGTCCACCGAAGACTCGGTCTCGCCGCGCTGTCCTGGGAGGCGGATGGCGAGCGGGGGGAAGACCTGCTGCGCGGCTCCTCGCTGCGGTCCGGCCTCGATTGGCTGGCGACCGCCCCCTTCCAACTCCGCCCCAGTCCTCTGGAACTCCGCTTCCTCACCGCGTCCCGCGCCGAATCGGCCCGTATCGCCCGCCGCCGGCGCCAGCTCCTCTCCTCTCTGGCCGTGTTGACCGCGCTCGCGCTGCTCGCCGGGACCTTCGCCTGGTTCCAGGCCCGCGAGAGCCGCCGCAACGGCGAGGAGGCGGACCGGCGTCGCACCCAGGCCACAGCCCGATCCGTTGCCCAGGCCGCCGACAACCTGCGCGGCGACCAGCCGGACACGGCTCTGCTCCTGAGCCTCGCGTCGTGGCGCATCGCGCAGATCCCGGAGTCACGCTCGGCACTCAACTCGGCGGGCACACAGCGGGAGACCGCAGTCATCGGACTGCCCACCCTCAGGGACTCCGACGCGAACAGCGAGAAGTTGCTGGACGGTGGGCGCACGTTGATGCAGCACACGCCGGGCACGATCACGTTCTGGGATCTGACCAAGGGGCCCAAGGGAGCAGCCGAGCCCCGCCTCACGGTCAAGGGCACCGCTCTGTCGAACGAGGTACCGGAGCTCCGGACCAGCCCGAACGGGCGTCTCCTGCTCCTTGTGGGCAAGGGCGATACCGAGCCGTACCGGATCGTCTCCACGCGCGACGGCGAGCCGGTCGGGAAGCCTGTGAAGCGCCAACCCGGTTATGTTCCCGAGCAATTGTCGGACAAGGGTCAGGTGCTCTTCGCCGAAGACGAAATCAAGAAAGCCCGCGAGTACCGTCTGCAAGCCCCCTCGGGCAACAGGATCGCCGAGTGGTCCTCGGGCAGCGGTGTCACTCTCTCGCCGAACGGCACGCACTACGCGACCTGCGTCGGGAAGTCCCCCGACAGTTACATGGAGGTGTGGTCGGCAGACTCCGACGGCACCGAGCGGCTGTTCACCTCGCGGAACGACGGCGTGCAGTGCGGCCGGAGCATCAGCTTCAGCGGGGACGGAGCCCGGGTGGGGCTGTCCAACGGCGCGGGAACGTACGTCTGGAAGACCGCGACCGGAGCCACTGTGGGCTCCACGGGCCTCAACGAGCATTTGGAGAGCCCCTCACTGGGCACCGACGGCCGTCACGTGTTGGGCCGCACCGCGGAAGACACCGTGCAGATCTGGGGTCTCGGCAACACCCGCAGTCCGCTCTTCCGCTTCGTCCCGCGCCGCGGCTCGGACGTCAGCGACCTCGGGTACGACGCCAGAAACAAGACCCTCGTCTACCTGACCGAGAGCCCGCACCAGGTCCACCGCCTCGACGTGTCGAGCGCTCTGTCCAGTGACGCGTCCGGCCAGGACGTCGAGAGCGCCGCGGTCTCCGCCAACGGCCGCGTGGTCGTGTTCCGCGAGGGCTTGGCGGGCATCTCGGGCGAAGGAGGCGACGAACAGGTCACTCAGCACCTCAGGGACCCCCGCACGGGAAAGGAGTTCGCCGACCCCGTCCCCCAGCACCTGGGGCCGGGTCAGGCTTCGGCGAACCGCATCAGCGCCTTGTCCGCCGACGGCCGCTACCTCGCCTTCACCGACTTCAAGTCGTCCGGCGACGGCGACTTCAAGCTCTCCATCAGCGTGTGGGACACCCGCTCTCACAAGGAACTGCTCCGTGCGCCCGTCCCTGGTGGCCAGTCGGTCTCCGGCATCACCGTCTCGCCCGACGGCAGCCACATTTCGTACCTCCACGAACCTGCGGGCACCCCGGCACCTGAGGGAGGCACCTCCGAAGTCTGGGACGTACGGGCCCGCAAGCGTGTGCACACATACGAGAAGTCGGACGCCGCCGGGCAGTTCAGCCACGACAGCCGCCGCTTCGTCACCGTCAAGGGCGATGTCCTCGATCTGGCGACCGGCTCCGCCCGCCGCACCGACTTCGGCTCCGACGACGCCGTCGACCTGGTCTTCTCCCCCGACGGCAAGCACCTCGCCGTCGTGAAGGACACCGGCTGGGTCGAGCTGTGGGACAGCAAGGTCACCGGGCGCCGGGCCCGCATGCCCAGCAGCACGGTCCGCGGCGCTTCCCACGGCGGTGAGTCCATGCGCCGCCCCGTCGTGTCCCCCGACGGCACCTTCCTCGCGACCATCGTCGACGCGAACTCCGTCCAGCTCTGGGACCTGGACTCCCGCCTGTCGCTCGGCGACCCGCTGGAACTGATGGGCCGCGACATCGACGCTCTGGCCTTCGACAGCGACGGAGTGCTCCGCACCCTCAGCGGCAACCGCTCCCAGGCACTCGACCTGACGCCGGACCGACTGGCCGCCACGGTCTGCAAGAAGGCGGGCCGCGACATCACACGCGAGGAATGGCGCACGTACGTCCCGGACGAGCCGTATCGCAGCCTCTGCTGAGGCCAGCCCAGCGCCGCCCTCGGCAGGACGCGCTTGGCCCTCCGGCCATCTCGGCGTACAGTTTCCTGTACGTACAGGAAACTGTACGTTCTTGAGGAGGCCGCGATGCGCACGATGACCTACACCGAGTCCCGGGCCAACTACGCCGAGACGCTCAACGCGGTGGTCGACGACCGTGAAGAGGTGATAGTGACCCGCGCGGGCCGCGAACCGGTCGTCATCGTGGCACTCGACGAGTACGAGTCCTTGAAGGAGACGGCGTACCTGCTGCGCAGCCCGGAGAACGCGCGGCGCATTCTGGCCGCCATCGAGGACTTGGAGAACGGCGGCGGCACGGTCAGGGAGCTGCTCGATTGAAGCTCGTCTGGCAAGAGAAGGCCTGGGCCGACTACGTCCGGTGGCAGGAGCAGGACCGCAAGGTACTGAAGCGCATCAACACCCTCCTCCAGGACATCGCCCGCAACGGCCCCGCCGAGGGCATCGGCAAACCCGAGCCCCTGAAGCACGGCTTCCACGGCTACTGGTCCCGCCGCATCACCGACGAGCACCGGCTCGTCTACAAGGTCGTCGAGGACGAGATCCGCGTCGCGGCCTGCCGCTACCACTACGAACGCTGAACAGAACGCCCGAGGGCGGCACCCCTTCGTGAGAAGGAGTGCCGCCCTCGGTTCGCGTGAAGCGATGAACTACCGAGCCGAAGAGGCTCAGAAGTCCATGTCACCGCCCGGCATGCCGCCGCCGGCCGGGGCAGCGCCCGCCTTCTCCGGCTTGTCGGCGATGACGGCCTCGGTGGTGAGGAACAGCGCGGCGATCGACGCGGCGTTCTGCAGGGCAGAGCGCGTGACCTTCGCCGGGTCGAGGATGCCCTCGGCGATCATGTCGACGTACTCACCGGTCGCGGCGTTCAGGCCGTGGCCGATGGGAAGGTTGCGGACCTTCTCGACGATGACGCCACCCTCAAGGCCGGCGTTGACCGCGATCTGCTTCAGCGGGGCCTCCAGGGCCAGCTTCACAGCGGCGGCACCGGTGGCCTCGTCGCCCTCGAGCTCAAGCTTCTCGAAGACAGCGGCGGCCTGGATGAGGGCCACGCCACCACCGGCGACGATGCCCTCTTCGACGGCGGCCTTCGCGTTGCGAACGGCGTCCTCGATGCGGTGCTTGCGCTCCTTGAGCTCCACCTCGGTCGCGGCACCGGCCTTGATGACCGCAACACCGCCGGCGAGCTTCGCCAGGCGCTCCTGCAGCTTCTCGCGGTCGTAGTCGCTGTCCGAGTTCTCGATCTCGGCGCGGATCTGGTTGACGCGACCCTGGACCTGGTCGCTCTCACCGGAGCCGTCGACGATCGTGGTCTCGTCCTTGGTGATGACGACCTTGCGGGCACGGCCCAGGAGGTCGAGGCCCGCGTTCTCCAGCTTGAGGCCGACTTCCTCGGAGATGACGGTGCCACCGGTGAGGATGGCGATGTCGCCGAGCATGGCCTTGCGGCGGTCACCGAAGCCCGGGGCCTTGACGGCGACGGACTTGAAGGTGCCACGGATCTTGTTGACGACCAGGGTCGACAGGGCCTCGCCCTCGACGTCCTCGGCGATGATCAGCAGCGGCTTGCCGGACTGCATGACCTTCTCGAGGAGCGGAAGGAGGTCCTTCACGTTCGAGATCTTCGAGTTGACGATCAGGATGTACGGGTCGTCGAGCGACGCCTCCATACGCTCCATGTCGGTGGCGAAGTACGCCGAGATGTAGCCCTTGTCGAAGCGCATGCCCTCGGTGAGCTCAAGCTCGAGCCCGAAGGTCTGCGACTCCTCGACGGTGATGACGCCTTCCTTGCCGACCTTGTCCATCGCCTCGGCGATGAGCTCGCCGATCTGGGTGTCGGCGGCGGAGATGGAGGCGGTCGAAGCGATCTGCTCCTTGGTCTCCACGTCCTTGGCCTGCTCGAGCAGGGCGCCCGAGACGGCCTCGACGGCCTTCTCGATGCCACGCTTGAGGGCCATCGGGTTGGCACCGGCGGCTACGTTGCGCAGGCCCTCGCGGACCAGCGCCTGCGCCAGGACGGTCGCGGTCGTCGTGCCGTCACCGGCGACGTCGTCCGTCTTCTTCGCGACCTCCTTGACCAGCTCGGCGCCGATCTTCTCGTACGGGTCCTCGAGCTCGATCTCCTTGGCGATGGAAACACCATCGTTGGTGATCGTGGGGGCACCCCACTTCTTCTCGAGGACGACGTTGCGACCCTTGGGGCCCAGGGTCACCTTGACGGCGTCGGCGAGCTGGTTCATGCCGCGCTCGAGGCCGCGCCGTGCCTCCTCGTCGAACGCGATGATCTTGGCCATGTGAAGTGGTCCTCCCGGACAGGGGTGGCATGCTCCGGATCGCGCCAGTGCCCGCGACGGACGGCCTGCAAACCGTGTGGTTCCTTGCCCCACCCGGCCTGCGGGCCTCACCGACCCGATCCAAGTTCTGTCACTCTCACTGGGAGAGTGCTAAGCCCAATGATTAGCACTCGACCCCTGCGAGTGCAAGCGCCTCTCACGGATCCCAGACGTACGAGGAGACGTACGAGGAGACGGAGGAGGGGGCGCGCGTGCGGGTGCGTACTACAGGTGCGTACTACAGGACGCACGAGGGCCCGCACCCCTGTGGGATGCGGGCCCTCGTCACTCGCTAAGTCGCTGGCCGATCGCGCCGAGATCAAACGGCGAGCTTGACCATGTCCGCCTGCGGACCCTTCTGGCCCTGCGAGATCTCGAACTCAACTCGCTGACCTTCTTCAAGGGTGCGGTAGCCGTCCATCTGAATCGCGCTGTAGTGGACGAAAACATCCGCACCACCGTCGACCGCGATGAAGCCGTACCCCTTCTCCGCGTTGAACCACTTGACGGTGCCCTGAGCCATGCCTAACTCCCCTATTACTGGCCCTTGCACGGACCCGCACTTCGCGGACCCGGGTCAGACCTCACCCCCCCAATGGGTTGTGGAGGCGTGCGCCGGAACGCGTCGACCGCGGCTGAATGTATCTGTCCAACTGCCCTCTGCAACAGGTCAATCGGACGAGAATTCTGGGCACGCCTGATCGGAAATATGCGGAGGATTTACCGGAGTTCAGGGCAAGTCGGGCCAGACAAATGCCACGAGAAGGGCAAATGGGCAGTGCACTTTGGCTACTTCTTGTCGCCCTCGGGGCGACTTCGTATATGCGCTCGGCACAAACGGGGAAGCTCGCTTCCCAACTGTACCGCGCTCAACCACATGGAATTGCCCCCTCCACTTCTCTCGCGGAGGGGGCAATGAAGATTACGCAGGGTGTTTCTTTAAAGGATCAACCACCGGCGACGGCGGGAATGATCGAGACCCCCGCGCCGTCCGGCGTCGCGGTCTCCAGGCCCTGCTCGAAACGGACGTCGTCGTCGTTCACGTACACGTTCACGAAGCGCCGCAGCTTGCCCTGGTCGTCCAGGACACGGGCCGCGATACCGGCGTGCTTGGCCTCCAGGTCGGCGATGACCTCGGAGAGGGTCGCCCCCTCGGCGGCGACCTCGGACTGACCGCCGGTGTAGGTGCGAAGAATGGTGGGGATGCGAACCTTGACGCTCATGAATTCACCTCGGTAGTTCAGGAGGGGCGCCCGTCTGGGGCGCCCCGTCAGGGGCGCGGGGAACTGCGCGACCAGCCACAGCCGGCTCGCAGTCAAGCGAACAGGCTCAGCCTGCAAGCCCTGCGGCGCGGAACGCGTCAAGGCTGGGCCGGATGGTAGCGGTGGCCTGCGAAGTCTCAGCGACAGCGTCAAGCGTCTTGAGGCCGTCACCGGTGTTCAGGACGACCGTGGTCAGGGAGGGGTCGATGAGCCCCGCCTCGATCAGCTTCTTCGTGACGCCGACCGTCACACCACCGGCGGTCTCCGCGAAGATCCCCTCGGTCCGGGCGAGCAGCTTGATCGCGTCGACGACCTGCTCGTCGTTCACGTCCTCCACCGCACCGCCCGTGCGACGCGCGATGTCCAGGACGTACGGCCCGTCGGCGGGGTTGCCGATGGCCAGCGACTTGGCGATGGTGTCCGGCTTCTGCGGCCGGACCACGTCGTGCCCGGCCTTGAAGGCGGTCGACACCGGCGAGCAGCCCTCGGCCTGCGCACCGAAGATCTTGTACGGCTTGTCCTCGACGAGGCCGAGCGCGATGAGCTCCTTGAGCCCCTTGTCGATCTTCGTGAGCTGCGAGCCCGAGGCGATCGGGATGACCAGCTGGTCGGGAAGGACCCACCCCAGCTGCTCGCAGATCTCGTACGCGAGGGTCTTGGAGCCCTCGCCGTAGTACGGCCGCAGGTTCACGTTCACGAAGCCCCAGCCCTCGCCCAGCGGGTCGCCGATGAGCTCGGAGCAGAAGCGGTTCACGTCGTCGTAGTTGCCCTCGATGCCGACGAGCTCGCCGCCGTAGACCGCGGCCATGACGACCTTGCCCTGCTCCAGGTCGTGCGGGATGAACACGCAGGAGCGGAAGCCGGCGCGGGCCGCTGCGGCACCGACGGCGCCCGCGAGGTTGCCGGTGGAGGAGCAGGAGAGGGTGGTGAAGCCGAACGCGCGCGCCGCCTCGATGGCCTGCGCCACGACACGGTCCTTGAAGGAGTGCGTCGGGTTGCCGGAGTCGTCCTTGACGAACAACTTGCCCTGCTCGACGCCGAGTTCACGCGCGAGGTTGTCGGCCTTGACGAGCTTGGTCCAGCCGGGGTTGATGTTCGGCTTGGACGCCACGTCCGCCGGGACGGGCAGCAGGGGCGCGTAACGCCAGATGTTGTCGGGGCCGGACTCGATCTGCTTCCGGAGTGCCTCGGGGTCACCGGTCGGCAGGTCGTACGCGACTTCGAGCGGGCCGAAACAGGCCTCGCAGGCGAAGATCGGGCCGAGCGCGTACAGCTCGCCGCACTCGCGGCAGGAAAGGCCCGATGCGGGGCCGAGGTCCACGGACCCACTGTGGGAAGGCGTCGTGGAGGGGGTGTTTTCGTTCGTTGCGACAGTCTGCGCAGCCATGGAGGCGAGGCCCTTTCTCCTCATCTTCCCCGTGACGCATCTCGTCACGAGACGGAATTGGCACCTTCCCCACCGAGACCTCGCGTGCGCGGTCGGCGGGATGGTTGCCGGGGCTTCAACGGGCCGTATCCCTCTGCCCCTCTGGATGAGCGGTATGGCGCCGGGGCTTCAGGGGCCCAGGGCATTTGTTACGCGTCGACCCCCGACATGCGATGGTCATCCGCGTTGTTCAAGACTGTAACCGACGGCCTGGACCCTTGAGATAGTCGTCCGAACCGCGAGATGGATCACATGTAGGCCACACACAGGAGGAGCAACCCGTGCTGGAAGAGGCCGAGCGCTGGCTGACCAGGCGTTCCTGGTCCGTTGCCGACCGTCCGCTCAGCGCACTCGTCGCCGCCAAACGGGCGTCGGGAGCCTCGGTGAGTGTCGTCCTGCCCGCGCTCGACGAGGAGGAGACGGTCGGGGAGATCGTCGCCGAGATCCGCCGGGAGCTGGTCGAGGAGGCCTGCCTGGTCGACGAGCTCGTGGTGATCGACTCCGGCTCCCGGGACCGCACGGCCGAGGTCGCCCGTGAGGCGGGCGCGCGGGTCGTGCACCGGGACGAGATCCTGCCGCGCATCCCGGCCGTGCCCGGCAAGGGCGAGGTCCTGTGGCGCTCACTCCTGGTGACCGGCGGTGACATCGTCGCGTTCGTCGACGCGGACCTGAGGGAGTTCTCCGCGGACTTCGTCACCGGCATCGTGGGCCCGCTCCTGACCGAGCCCGACGTGGACTTCGTGAAGGCGATGTACGACCGCCCGCTGGCCACAGCCGCAGGTCAGGGCGGCCGGGTCACCGAGCTGATGGCGCGCCCGCTGCTGAACATGCACTGGCCCCAACTGGCCGGTTTCGTCCAGCCGTTGGGCGGCGAGTACGCGGCGCGCAGGTCACTCCTTGAGCGGCTGCCGTTCCCCGTCGGTTACGGAGTGGAGCTGGGCCTGCTCGTGGACGCGCTGCACACCGTGGGCCTGGACGCGCTCGCGCAGGTCGACGTCGGCGTGCGCAAGCACCGGCACCAGGACGGGCAGGCGCTCGGCCGGATGGCCGCGGCGATCTACCGGACGGCGCAGCTGCGGCTCGCGCGCGGCCATCTCGTACGCCCCGAGCTCACGCAGTTCGAGCGGGGCGAGGACGGGTTCGAGCCGCGGACCCATTCGGTGGACACGGAGGAGCGGCCGCCGATGGCCGACATCGCGGAGTACACCGCCCGCCGCGTGGCGTAACCACCCAAGACCGGGCGTTTTGTCTACATTTCCCACTTATGTGGGTCAGACAGGTAATGGGAAGCGCGCGACGCATCGGCGGCGTGGCCATGGCCACGGCCGGACTCGCGGCAGGGGCGCTCGGCGCCGCGGCCGCACCCGCCGCCGCGGAGGTGATCGAGCCCTTCGCCAAGCGCTACGACGAATCGCTGTACGGCGACTTCAGGACCATCGGCAACACGGTCATGGGCTGCCCGACGACGCCCGCGGACATGGCGGCGCGCTGCGCCACCGCCGCGGACGGCCAGGGCCGCGACAACAACAACACCTTCGTCATGCAGCGGATCAACGCCGCGGGCATGGACCCCGAACACGGATCGAGCACCGGACAGGTCACGATCCCGCCCGGCGCGAAGGTCGCGTACGCGCGCCTCTTCTTCGGCGGCAACGACGGAACGTACAAGGGGCCCAGCGGCGCCCAGCTCAAGCGCTGCGACATCTCGGGCGCCGATGTGCAGCCATCGCCCGGCGAGCCGCTGGACGCGGTGCCCGCCGTCGGCGTGGACGGCACGCCTCCCTCGAAGGTCACCCCGGCGAACCTGGTCAAGGACCCGGCGTCGGCCAACGGCCCGCACTACTACACCGGCGAGGCCGACATCACGGGCCTCTTCAGCGGCGTCACCGGCACCGGAGCGCCCGTCCCGGTCGCGGTCGGCGACATCTGGGCGCCCACCGGCAAGGGCTGCGTCGCGGGCTGGTCGCTCACCGTCGTCTACAAGTACGACGGCCCCAACGACGACCACGCCCCCGACCGCCGCAACGTCTACGTCTACGGCGGTCACGTCCTGCAGCGCTCCACGTCGCCCGCCACCAGCGTCACGGTCGACGGCTTCTACCGCACGGACGGCAAGCCGCGCGCCAGCGTCACCGCGTACGAAGGCGACTGGAACACCCCCGGCGACCGCTTCCTGGTCGGCGGCCAGACCATGACCGAGGCGCACACGGGCAGCACCAACAACTTCTTCATCAGCGAGGACGACGGCGCCCTCGACCCGAAGATGACCAACAACCTGTCCATCGACGCCAAGGAGTTCGACGTCACCGGCAGCGGGACCCGCGCGCCGGCCGCCGAGCAGCCGATCCCCGTCGGCGCGACCTCCACGACGCTGAGCTTCTCCACGAAGGGCGACACCTACGTCCCCTCGGCGTTCGCGCTCTCCGTCCCGGTCCCCGACCTGGAGGTGACGAAGACGGCGAGCCCCAAGACGATCAAGCCGGGCTCCACCCTGACCTACACGGTCAAGGCGAAGAACATCAGCAAGCTCGACTACCCGAACGCCAAGTTCAGCGACGACCTGACGGACAACCTCGACGACGCGACGTACAACGACGACGCGCAGGCGAGCACCGGCGACGTCTCGTACACCAAGCCGAAGATCAGCTACACCGGCGACATCCCGGCCGGTGAGACCGCGACGGTGACGTACTCGGTCAAGATCAAGGACCCCGTCAGCGGCGACGGCAAGCTGCTCAACAACGTCGATGTCGAGACCCCGCGCTCCAACTGCGACGCGGGCAGCACCGACCCCAAGTGCGGGGCCGCGCCGGTCATCGAGCGGAAGCAGCCGCCGGTCAGGATCACCAACGTGCCCGCACGGCGGACCGCGCCGGTGTGCAGCGACGTCAAGAACACCATCACCATCAAGAACCCCTCGGGCAGCACACGGACCGGAGCCACCGCGTCCTGGCAGGTGACGCCCGGCTCGAAGCCCGTCGCGAGCAGCGGGAAGGTCACCAAGCAGGGTTCGAAGTACGTCTGGAAGGGCGACGTCCGCCCGCACGGCAAGGTCACCGTCACCCAGAAGCTGACGGTCTCCTGCACGGCGGGCCAGGTCAGGGTGGTCACCGTGACGGCGCCCGGCAGCAACTGCCCCGCATCCGTCCGGGGCGGCGACGACCCGTGCACCTCGGCGGTCCTCGCCCAGCGGGTGCAGGCACGTCCTGCGCCGCAGGAGCCGCAGAACGGCCCCGTGGGACGTGCGGACGGCCCGCCTCAGCTGGCCGACACGGGCAGCGACTCGGACACGATGCTGTACGCGGGCCTCGCGATCGCCCTGTGCGCACTGGGCGCGCTCGCGGTGGCGGCGGCGAGGAGCAGGCGGGACTAGCCGCGGGTCCCTGGGTTCCCCGGGTTCCCCGGATTCCCTGATTTCGCTGAATGTATACGGCCGGGCCCGCCACGGGTCCGGCCGTACGTTTGACCGCTTCCGGGAAGGGCTAGGTTCGGCACATGGTCTCCGAGCACGCCACCGCCCAGGTCCTCGTCGCGTCCAACCGCGGCCCCGTCACGTACGCCCTGGAGGAGAACGGGGAACTGACGGCCAAGCGGGGCGGCGGAGGACTCGTCTCCGGGCTGAGCGCGATCGGGGACTCCGACGGTTCCGATCCTGCTGCCCTCTGGGTCTGCGCGGCGCTGGGTGACGGCGACCGGGAGGCCGTGCGGCGCGGGGTGGGCGAGCCCGGGGTCCGGATGCTCGACATCGACGCGGGCTCGCACGAGGGGGTACACGCCGACGCGTACAACGGCATCGCGAACTCGGTGCTGTGGTTCGTCCACCACATGCTCTACCAGACGCCGCTCGAACCGGCCTTCGGACCGGAGTTCCGGGCCCAGTGGGCGTCGTACGAGACCTACAACCGGGCCTTCGCCGAGGCGCTCGCGGAGAGCGCAGCTCAGGGTGCGGCGGTCCTCGTCCAGGACTACCACCTGGCGCTGGTGCCGGGCATGCTGCGCGAACTCCGCCCGGACCTGCGCATCGGCCACTTCTCGCACACGCCGTGGGCGCCGGTGGACTACTTCCGGATGCTGCCGGACGACGTCGCGGAACAGCTCCTGCGGGGCATCCTCGGCGCCGACCGTGCGGCGTTCCTGACGGGGCGGTGGGCGGACGCGTTCACGGAGTGCTGCGTGGCGGTCCTCGGCGGTACGTCGGGTACGCGGATCGGGGTGCACGGGCTCGGCGCCGACGCGGACTTCCTGCGGGAGCGGTCGCACCGGGAGGACGTGGAGGAGCGTCTTGTCGCACTGCGGGAGCAGGTCGGTGCGGGCCGACGGGTGATCGTCCGGGTGGACCGGACGGAGCTGTCGAAGAACATCGTGCGGGGGCTGCTGGCCTACCGGGAGCTGCTGGCGTCCTGGCCGGAGTGGCGGGAGCGGGTGGTGCACGTGGCGTTCGCCTACCCCTCGCGGCAGGACCTCGCGGTGTACCGCGACTACACGGCGGAAGTGCAGCGGGTGGCCGACGAGATCAACTCCGAGTACGGGGTGGAGGGTTGGACCCCGGTCGTGCTGCACGTGAAGGACGACTTCGCGCGGTCGCTGGCGGCGTACCGCCTGGCGGACGTGGCGCTGGTGAATCCGATCCGGGACGGGATGAACCTGGTGGCCAAGGAGGTGCCTGTCGTCTCCGACGAGGGGTGCGTGCTGGTGCTTTCGCGGGAGGCGGGGGCGTACGAGGAGCTGGGCGAGGACGCGCTTGTCGTGAACCCGTATGACGTGACGGGGACGGCGGCCGCGTTGCGGGCTGCGCTGACGATGCCGGTGGAGGAGCGGGCGGAACGAACGAAGCGGCTCGCTGCGGCGGCTACGGCGTTGCCCCCGGCGCAGTGGTTCCTGGATCAGCTGCGGGCGCTGGAGAACTGATTTTGTCCCCAACCCCGCCCCTTCCCGAAAACTCGCTGGGCGCGAGGGCCTGACTGGGGCTCCGCCCCAGACCCCGAACAAGATGGCCTCAAACGCCGGCCGGGCTGGACTGTCAGCCCGTCCGGCGTTTGAGGACGAACTCGGCGAAGCCGGTGATGACGGCAACCAAGGCCCCCCGCGCCAGCGGCCCGCGGCGGAGCCGCCAATAGATGCAGCCGGGAAGGGGCGGGGTTGGGGACAAAACTCCGTCCAACCACGGCCCACGTTTGTCCATGGGCCCGCGGCAACCTGAGTCACTACGTTCCCGCACATGCCCCTACGCCGCACAAGCATCGTGGCCCTCACCGCCCTGGCCCTGGCAGGGGCCACAACAGGCCCAGCCACCGCCGCCAAAGCGGCGACGTACTACCTCGACTGCGAGAAAGGCGACGACTCCGCGGCCGGGACCACCGGAGGGACCGCCTGGCGCAGCCTGGAGAAGGCCGGCGCCCACACCTACGCCCCCGGCGAGAAACTCCTCCTCAAGCGAGGCACAAGCTGCACGGGGGTGCTGGCTCCCAAAGGTGCGGGTGCGGCCGGCGCCCCCGTGCTGATCGACGCCTACGGGAGCAAGCGCGCCGCCAAGCCGCGCATCGAGGCGAACGGCGCCCGCGCCGCCCTCCACCTCGTCAACACCGAGCAGTGGGAGATCAAGAATCTCGATCTCTCCAACACCGGGCCCGCAACCACCACCGACCGCCGCGCAGGGCTCCTGGTCCAGCTCACCGACTACGGCACGGCCGACCACTTCCTCGTCGACGGAGTCGACGTCCACGACGTGAACGGGGCCGACTTCAAGGACCCCGACCCCTCCGGCGGCATCCTCTTCGTCGTCCAGGGCGACACCACCCCCACCCGCTTCAACGGCCTCCGCGTCGAGGACTCCACCGTCCGCCGCGTCGACCGCACCGGCATCGGCACCATGTCGACCTGGGGCAGCGGCACGGACGCCGACGCCGAACTCCTCGCCAGCGGCGTCGAGTTCGTACGCAACAAGGCGTACGACATCGGCGGCGACGGCATCGTGATCCACGAGACCCGCAAGGCCCGCGTCGAGCACAACTACGTGGACGGCTTCAACATGCGCTCGGCCGGATACAACGCGGGCATCTGGGCCTGGGAGTCGCAGGACGCGCTCTACCAGTACAACGAGGTGACCGGCGGCCACGGGACGCGCGACTCGATGGCGTACGACATCGACGGCGGCAACGTACGCAACACCTACCGCTACAACTACAGCCACGACAACGAGGGGGGATTCCTCCTCGTCTGCAACGGCGAGGGGAAGGTCAGCGACGGCAACCGCATCCACGACAACATCAGCGTCAACGACCGCAACACGGCATCTCCTTACGCCGTGATCTCCGTCGTCTGCGGAGCCGCCACCGATACTCAGGTCTATCGGAACACCGTCGTGACCGACCGCGCCGACACCGCTCTCGTCTCCAACAACGGGCCCACCGGCGTCACCTTCCGCGACAATGTCTTCGTGGGTGCTCCTGGCGCCGGGTCACCCATCAAGGACACCGTCAGCACCTTCAGCAACAACCTGTACTGGCGCACCTCTCAGCCCCGCGACACCAGCGCCGTCAACGCGGACCCGCAGTTCGTCTCCACGGCTCCGGGCTCCCCCGGCGACATACGGCTCAAGCCGGGATCGCCCGCTCGCGGGATCGGCACCGCCGTCGACGACGGGACCGTCCGCGACTACTTCGGGAATCCCATCCCCGACCCGCCCAACCTCGGCGCCGATCAGGGGAGTTGAGCCGCCACCGCGGCAAGCAGCTCCACCACGCCCGGCGGGCCGTCCACCACCAGGTCGGCCCGCTCGGCCAGTTCCGCCACCTCACCGCTGCCGCTGCACACCAGGAGGCCCTTCACCTGGTCCGAGCGGAGCTTCTCCACGGCCGCGAAGGCGGGCAGGTCGCCCAGGTCGTCGCCCGCGTACAGGACGGTCTCGGCGCCCACCTCGCGTACGTAGTCGGCGAGGGCCACGCCCTTGTCGATGCCCGGGGGCCTCAACTCCAGGACCAGGCGGCCCGGTTCGACGATCAGGCCGTGGCGGGACGCCAGCTCGGCGAGGGGTTCGCGCAGCGCCTCGAAGGCGGCCTGCGGGTCCTGTGCGCGGCGGGTGTGGACCGCGACCGCGCGGCCCTTCTCCTCGATCCACGTGCCGCGCCAGGCGCCGATCGTGTCCAGGAAGCCCGGCAGTTCGGCGCGCACGGACGCCACGCCCGGGTGCGGCTCGGCCGCGTGCACGGTGGAGGAGACGGCGTCCCAGCGCTCGGCTCCGTAGTGCCCGAGCACGACGAGGTGTTCGAGGGCAGGGACGCCCGCGAGGCCGCCGTAGCGCACCGCCACGCCCGCGGGGCGGCCGGTGACGACGGCGACGGACAGCACCTTCGGCGCGAGCGCCGCGAGTGCGGGGACGGCGTCGGGGTGGGCGCGGGCCTGCTCGGGGTCGGGCACGATCGGGGCGAGCGTGCCGTCGAAGTCGAGCGCGATCACGGCCTTCTCGGGCCGCGCGAGGAGCGCGGCGAGCCCCTCGCGCCCCGCGGCGGTCACGGGCTCGGGCAGCTCGGGAGAGTACACAAGGTCACCCATGGGCCTGACCCTACGCTCAACGCTCCCCGCGCCGGGACTCCCTGACGCGCCGAAGCCGGTTGACGGTGACCGGATCGTGCGCCAGGGCGCGGGGGTCGTCGAGCAGGGCGTTCAGGAGCTGGTAGTAGCGCACCGGCACCAGGCCGAGCTGCTCGCGCACGGCCCGCTCCTTGGCGCCGGGACCACTCACCCAGTCGCGGCGCTCCAGGGCGAGGATCGCGCGGTCGCGCTCGGAGAGGCCGGTGTCGTCCGTCATACCGGCCACGCTATTCCGCGTTCTCCTCCGTCGCCGCCTTGGTCTGGATCTGACCGAGGATCGACGCCGGATTGCCGTTCTCGTCGACGGTCTTGCCGATGTACTTCTTGACGTCGACGGAGACCTGCGCCCAGGACGTCTTGCCCACGGGGTACAGCTGCGAGGTGGGCAGCTCGTCGAGGAACTCGGCGAGCGCCTTGTCGTTCTTGTTGCCCGTCATCTCCTGCGCGGCGGAGGTCGTCACGGGCAGCAGGTCGTACTCGCGCGAGAAGTCCAGGACGTTCTTGGTGCTGTAGGCGAAGTCGAGGAACTTGCCGACCTCCTCGCGGTGGCCCTTCTGCTTGAAGGCCATCATCCAGTCGGCGACGCCCATCGTGGCCTGGGCCTTGCCGTTCACCCCAGGCATCGGCACCATGCCGTACTTCACGCCCTTCTTCGCGGCCATCTGCATCAGCGTGGGGTGGCCGTTGAGCATGCCCACGTCGCCGCGTGTGAAGGCGGCGAAGGCCTCGGCGCGGTCGAGCTTGGCGGGGGGCGTGGGGCCCGTCAGGCCCTTGCCGACCAGCTCGTCCTTCAGCCAGGTGAAGGTCTTCACGTTCTGCGTGGAGTCGATGTCGTACGTGCCGACGTTGTCGGTGTAGCCGCCGCCACCGCTGAGCAGCCACTGCATCGTCTCGGCCTGCGCCTCTTCCTTGCCGAGCGGCAGGGCGTAGGGAATCTTCACGCCGCGCGCCTTGAGCGCCTTGGCGTCGGCCGCGAGATCGGTCCAGCTCTGCGGCGGGGTGAGGCCGGCGTCCTTGAAGATCTTCTCGTTGTAGAAGAGCAGGCGCGTGGAGGAGGCGAACGGCATGCCGTACTGGACGCGCTTGACCTCGCCCGCCTCGGAGAGGGGGGCCATGAAGTCGGCCTGGGTGGAGATGGAGACCAGGTCCTCGGTGCGGTACAGCTTGTCCTGCGCGGCGTAGTCGGCATACGCGCCGATCTGGGCCATGTCAGGGGCGTCGCCCGCCTTGACCATCTCCTTGACCTTGCGGTCGACGTCGGTCCAGGAGTAGACGTCGACGTCGACCTTGATGCCGGGGTTCTTGGCCTCGAACTTCTCGGCCAGCGCGTCCCAGTACTTCTGGGAGCTGTTGGCCTTGGAGTCGCCGTAGTCGGCGGCCACCAGCTTGAGGGTGACGTCGCCGGAGTCGCCCGGACCGCCGCAGCCGGCGAGTACCGCCGCCATGCCCAGTGCGGCTATCGCCGCGGTCAGTCCTGTCGCGCGCCGCTGCACAGCTGTTCCCACCCTCGATGATCTACGTGAACTGCGATTTTCCCTCGCGTATGGACACGAGGTCTACACCACCTCAGTATCGCTTGTGCAACGGCGTACCAATGACGTCCCACCGGCAAGGAGCCTTGACGCATGTCGCGTACCGCAGCAGAGATAGCAACTCAGCCCGCCTGCTGGCACCGGGCGGCCGATGCCGCCTCGGCCTTCGACGGACTGCCGAAGCCGGGCGAGCGGGTCGCCGTCACCGGGTGCGGGACGTCGTGGTTCATGGCCATCGCGTACGCGGCGCTGCGCGAGGCCGCCGGGCAGGGCGAGACGGACGCGTTCGCGTCGTCGGAGTTCCCCGCCGGGCGGAAGTACGACCGGGTGGTCGCGATCACCCGCTCCGGTACGACGACGGAGGTCCTGGAACTCCTCGGCGAGCTGAAGGGCGTCGTCCCCACCACGGCCCTGACCGCCGACCCGAAGACGCCGGTCATGGACGCGGCCGACTCGGTGGCGGTCCTGGACTGGGCGGACGAGGAGTCGGTCGTCCAGACCCGCTTCGCCACGACCGCCCTTGCCTTCCTGCGGGCCGGGCTCGGGGACATCCCCGGCGTGAAGTCGATCGCCGACGCGGCGGTCGACGCGGAGCTCGCGGTGACGGAGCCGTTGCCGGCCTCCGTGGTCGCCGCTGAGCAGTGGACGTTCCTGGGGCGTGGCTGGACGTACGGGCTCGCCCTTGAGGCCGCGCTGAAGATGCGGGAGGCGGCGGGGGCGTGGACGGAGTCGTACCCGGCGATGGAGTACCGCCACGGGCCGATCTCCATCACCGGCCCCGGCCGGGTGGCGTGGATGTTCGGCGTGCTTCCTGAGGGGCTCGCGGGGGACGTGGCCCGGGTGGGCGGGGAACTGGTCGCCCGCGAGGAGCTGGATCCCCTGGCGGACCTCGTACGGGCCCAGCGGCTTGCCGTGGCCCTGGCCGAGTCCCGGGGCTTCGACCCCGACCGCCCGCGGAACCTGACGCGGAGCGTCATCCTGAGCTAGTCCCGTCCCGTCTTGAGCGGGCCCGGTCTCCTCCGGAGGGTGGGTGGGTGACCCTAAACCGCCGCTTCGCGGCGGATGTCTCCCACCCACCCACCCGTTTACCCCGCAGCGATTACCCAAAGTGGACTAGACCTCTCGCGGCCGACGCGCGAGACTGTCCCCGTGAGACACGTCATCGCCCTCGATGTGGGCGGCACCGGAATGAAGGCCGCCCTGGTCGGGACGGACGGCGCGCTGCTCCACGAGGCGCGGCGGGCCACCGGCCGGGAGCGCGGGCCCGACGCCGTGGTCGAGTCCATCCTCGACTTCGCCGCCGACCTCCGCGCCCACGGGATCAAGGAGTTCGGGGAACCCGCCGCCGCGGCAGGCGTCGCGATCCCCGGGATCGTCGACACCGAGCGCGGCATCGCCGTCTACGCCTCGAACCTCGGCTGGCGCGACGTCCCCATGCGCGAGCTCCTCAGCCGCAGGCTGGAAGGCGTACCCGTGGCCCTGGGCCACGACGTCCGCACCGGCGGCCTCGCCGAGGGCCGGATCGGCGCGGGCAAGGGTGCCGACCGGTTCCTGTTCGTGCCGCTGGGCACCGGCATCGCCGGAGCCATCGGCATCGGCGGCGGCATCGAGCCCGGCGCCCACGGCTCGGCGGGCGAGATCGGCCACATCATCGTGCGCCCCGGCGGACCCCCCTGCGGCTGCGGCCAGCGCGGCTGCCTGGAGCGGCTCGCCTCCGCGTCCGCGGTGAGCGAGGCCTGGGCCGCGGCAAGCGGTGACCCGGACGCGGACGCCGCGGACTGCGCGAAGGCCGTGGAGTCGGGCGACCCGCGGGCACGGGAGGTCTGGCAGAACGCCGTCGACGCGCTCGCCGACGGCCTCATCACGGCCCTCACCCTCCTGGACCCGCACACTCTGATCATCGGTGGCGGTCTGGCCGAGGCCGGGGAAACCTTGTTCACACCCCTGCGGGCGGCCATGACGGCACGCATCGTCACGTTCCAGACCCAGCCCGTCATCGTCCCGGCCGCCCTGGGGGACACCGCCGGGTGCCTGGGCGCGGGCCTGCTCGCCTGGGATCTGCTCGAAGGAACCGACCCCGCTCCCGACCCCACCCAATCCACGGAGGTAACCGCCTGATGGCCACTAGCAAGGTCCTCGCCGGTGCTCAGGTGGTCCTGCCCACCGGGACCCTTTCCAACGGCCGTGTGATCGTCGACGGCACGCGCATCTCCGGGAGCGCTCCCGCGGACGCCGAGACGATCGACCTCCCGCCCGGCCACTGGGTGGTCCCCGGCTTCGTCGACATCCACAACCACGGCGGCGGCGGTGCCTCCTTCACCTCCGGCAGCGTCGAGGACGTGCTCAAGGGCGTCCACACGCACCGCCTGCACGGCACCACGACCGTCGTCGCCTCCACCGTCACCGGCGAGATGGACTTCCTCGCCCAGCGGGCCGGGCTGCTGGCCGAGCTGGCCGAGCAGGGCGACATCGCGGGCATCCACTTCGAGGGTCCTTTCATCTCGCCGTGCCGCAAGGGCGCGCACAGCGAGGCGCTCCTGCGCGACCCCGACCCCGCCGACGTCCGCAAGCTGATGGACGCGGCCCACGGGCGGGCCAAGATGTTCACGCTCGCCACCGAGCTGCCGGGCGGCATCGACTCCGTGCGCCTGCTCGCAGAGCACGGCGTGATCGCGGCCATCGGCCACACGGACGCGACGTACGAGCAGACGCAGGAGGCCATCGACGCGGGCGCCACCGTCGCCACGCACCTCTACAACGCGATGCCGGCCCTCGGGCACCGCGCGCCGGGCCCGATCGCCGCGCTCCTGGAGGACGAGCGGATCACGGTCGAGCTGATCAACGACGGCACGCATCTGCACCCCGCCTCGTTCGAGCTGGCCTTCCACCACGCGGGCGCGGCCCGCACCGCGCTCATCACGGACGCGATGGACGCGGCGGGCTTCGGCGACGGGCAGTACATGCTCGGCCCGCTGGAGGTCGTGGTGTTGGACAGCGTCGCGCGCCTCGTCGAGGGCGGCTCGATCGCGGGCTCGACCCTCACCCTGGACCGCGCGTTCAAGCGCTCGGTGACCGTCGACCGCCTCCCGGTCGAGGACGTCGTGCGGGCGATCTCCGCCAACCCGGCCAGGCTGCTGGGGATGTACGACACGGTCGGCTCGCTGGAGCCCGGCAAGGACGCCGACCTGGTGGTCCTGGACGCGGAGTTCGAGCTGAAGGGCGTCATGCGCAAGGGCGAGTGGGTGGTTGCGCCCCATTAGGCGCAACTGGGGCGATTTCACCTCCCGCTGCCGCGCCGTTGAAGTGGCAACAAACAGCAGGCGGTTGGCCCGGACCTCTGGGCCAACCGCCTTCTCTTTGGCATGATCAGCCCCGAAAGAAGCCGACAGCAAGCGCGTTCGCACGTGATCTCGGGGGTGAGTGACAAGTGATCCTCACAGTGACGCTGAACGCCGCCCTGGACATCACCTACCGCGTCCCCGCCCTCGTCCCGCACGCCTCGCACCGCGTCACCGAGGTCACCGAACGCCCCGGCGGCAAGGGCCTGAACGTCGCCCGCGTCCTCGCGGCCATCGGCCACGACGTGACGGTGACGGGCTTCGCGGGCGGCGACACGGGCCGCGTCCTGCACGAGCGCCTCGCGCACGAGCCCCGCGTCACGGACGCGCTCGTGCCCGTGGAGGGCTCCACCCGCCGCACGCTCGCCGTGGTCGACGCGGCCACCGGCGACACCACGCAGCTGAACGAGCCGGGCCCCGCGATCTCACCCGCGGAGTGGTCCGCGTTCCGTGAGTCGTACGAGGATTTGCTGCGCCGGGGCACGACCGCGGTCGCGCTCTGCGGGAGCCTGCCGCCGGGGGTCCCGGTCGGCGCGTACGCGACGCTCGTACGGGCGGCGCGCGCCGCCAAGGTCCCCGTCCTCCTGGACACCAGCGGCGAGGCGCTGCGCCGTGGCGTCGCGGCCCGCCCCGACATCGTCAAGCCGAACGCCGACGAGCTGGCCGAGCTGACCGGCTCCCACGAGCCCGCCCAGGCGGCCCGTGACGCCCGCCGCAGGGGCGCGCACGCGGTGGTGGCATCGCTGGGCGCGGAGGGCCTGCGTGCCGTCACTCCGGAGGGCACCTGGCAGGCGGCCCCGCCCGCCCTCGTGCGCGGCAATCCGACCGGCGCCGGTGACTCGGCGGTGGCGGGCCTGCTCTCCGCCCTGGTGGAGGAACTCCCGTGGCCCGAGCGCCTCGCACGGGCCGTGGCGCTCTCGGCGGCGACGGTCTCGTCCCCCGTGGCGGGCGAGTTCGTGCCCTCTGTGTACGAAGACCTGCTCACGCGGGTCGCGGTGACCGGGGAGGCCACCGCGGCGTGACGGCACGCGTCACCGCGTGGGCGACGCACAACGGGCCGTACCGGCCCAGGAATTGGGGACATTCATCGTGCCACTCGTATCCACCGGCGACCTGGTAGCCGACGCGCGCACCGCGGGGCGCGGAGTCGCCGCGTTCAACGTGATCACGCTGGAGCACGCGGAGGCGATCGCCGCGGGCGCCGAGCAGGCGGGCAGCCCCGCGATCCTCCAGATCTCCGAGAACGCCGTGAAGTTCCACGGCGGCAACCTGTCCGCGATCGCGGCGGCGGCAGCGGCGGTGGCGAAGAGTTCCTCGTCCCCGCTCTCCCTGCACCTGGACCACGTCACGGACCCGGAACTGCTGCGGGCCGCGCACCCCGACGGCTTCAGCTCGGTGATGTTCGACGCGTCGAAGCTGCCGTACGGCGAGAACGTCAAGGCGACCGCGGACGCGGTGCGTTGGGGCCACGAGCGGGGCATCTGGATCGAGGCGGAGCTGGGAAAGGTGGGCGGCAAGGAGGGCGAGGCCCCGCTGGACGCACACGCTCCGGGCGTCCGCACGGACCCCACGGAAGCGGCGTCCTACGTGTCGGACACAGGAGTGGACGCCCTCGCGGTGGCCGTCGGCTCCTCGCACGCGATGACGTCCCGCACGGCAACACTGGACCACGAGTTGATAGCCGCCCTCACGGCCGCCGTCCCGGTCCCGCTGGTGCTCCACGGCTCAAGTGGCGTACCGGACACGGAGATCCGGGCGGCGATCGCGTCCGGCATGGTGAAGATCAACGTGGGCACGGCCCTGAACACGGCGTTCACGGGAGCGGTCCGGGAGTACCTCACCACCCACGAGACGGGCGTAGACCCCCGGAAATACCTCGCCCCGGCTCGCGAGGCGATGGCCGGGACGGTGGCGGGGTTCCTGGGGCTCCTGAAGCAGCCCCAGGATTGACCCCGGGCGGGCGGTGGAGGGTCAGCCGTTGCTGCCCTCCACGAGCCACATCTGGTCGATGTTCGCCCCGGTCGTCCCGCACAGGTCGCTCTGGGCACAGGTGAGCGTGACCGCGTTGGTGCCCTTGTTGAGCTGGACCACCGCCCAGGTGTTGGTCCAGCCCTTCTCCCAGTCCCCTTCCTCCGCGTGGGCGAAGTTCTTCATGTTCAGGGGACGGGTCTGCTTCTTGCCGTTCACGAGGATCGTGGCGTTGGAGTCCTTGCCGGGGACGCCGTACTTCACGTGGAGGCTGTACGAGCCTGCCTTGGGGATGCCGTTGACGGTCCACGTCACCTGGGCGCCGACCTTGTCGAACCCGGCCACATAGGAACCGCCCGCGGACTCGGCGCCCTCTATGTCCGAGGCCGTCGTCGTGCCGCCCTCCAGCTTCAGCGCCTTCGCGTCCGTCTTCGGGAGCTCGACCGGGTCCGCCGGGTCCTTCGTCGGCTTCTCGCTGGGCTTGACCGTCTCGCCCTGCGTCGAGCCGCCGCCCGCCTCCTTGCCGTCGCCCTCGTCGCCGCCGCCGGACAGCATCGCCGCGGCGATCCCGATGGCGACGACCGCGACGACCGCGATCGCCGCGATCAGGAGGCCCTTGGTGTTGGGGCCGCCGCCGCGACCGCCGGAGCCTCGGGACGCCGGGGTGTACTGCGGTCCCGCGGGGGCTCCGCCGGGCTGCGTCTCCGGGGCGGCGTAGTGCGCGTTCGGCTGGCCGTAGGCCTGCTGCTGCTGCGGGGGCACCTGCTGGCCGTACGTGGGCGCGGCCTGCGTGCCGTAGGCGTTCGGGCGGCGGTCGCCGACCGCGCGCACCTGGTTGTACGAGGACCGGGTGCCCGGGTATCCGTAGCCGCCCCCGCCGCTGGGCGGGGTGGCGCCGGCCGCCTGTCCGTCTTCGTACAGATAGCCGAACACGTCGTCGTCGCCCTCTGGCGCGTTCGGCGTAGGTTCGCCGTTATTGCCGGGCGTCATTCCCAGGTCACTCCCTCATATCGCTGACCGGGGGAGCCTACCCGCTCCGGGTGAGGTCACGGGGTGGCGTTGACCTCATCCGGACCCTCAGCCCGCCCGCCTGTGCTGCTTGGCACGGGACCGTTTCTCCACGTACATCCGCTGGTCAGCGGAGTGCAAGACTTCGTCTGCCGACATCCCGCAGTGCGCCCAGCCGATGCCGAAACTGGCCCCCACACGGACCGCACGCCCGTCCACCCGGATCGGCGGGATGATCGCGTTCCGCAGCCGCACCGCGAGGTCCTGCGCGTCGGCGCGGCCGAGCCCGTCCGCGAGGACGACGAACTCGTCGCCGCCGAGCCTGGCGACCGTGTCCCCGTCGCGGACGCCGCTGGTCAGCCGCCTCGCCACCTCGATGAGGACGGCGTCACCGGTGTGGTGCCCGAAGCGGTCGTTGATCGACTTGAAGCCGTCGAGGTCGCAGAAGAGCACCGCGAGGCCCTTGGTGCCGTCGTCCGTGTCGCCGTGCCCCTCGGGCGGCGCGACGGTGTGCACGTGGTGGTCGAAGCCCTCGCCGCCCTGCTGGAGGGCGTGCGCGTTGTTCGAGCCGTAGTCGAAGCTGTGCTGCCCGTCCGCGTCGTACACGCCGTCGTACGCCGCATCCAGCGAGTCCACCGCGCTCGGCTGACCCGCGTGCGGCCGACGACAGAGACGGGCGCTGAGGCGCGAGCGCAGCTCGGCGGAGTTCGGCAGGCCGGTGAGGGAGTCGTGCGACGCGCGGTGCGCGAGCTGGAGCTCGCGGCGCTTGCGCTCCTCTATGTCCTCGACGTGGGTCAGGAGGAAGCGCGGCCCGTCCGCCGCGTCCGCGACGACCGAGTTGCGCAGGGACACCCAGACGTACGTCCCGTCGCGCCGCGCCAGGCGCAGCTCGGCGCGGCCGCCCTCGGCGGAGGTCCGCAGGAGCGTGCCGATGTCCTCGGGGTGCACCAGGTCGGAGAACGAATAGCGGCGCATCGCGGACGCGGGGCGGCCGAGCAGGCGGCACAGGGCGTCGTTCGTGCGCAGGATCCGCCCGTGCTGGTCACCGCCCATCTCGGCGATGGCCATGCCGGAGGGCGCGTACTCGAAGGCCTGCCGGAAGGACTCCTCGCTGGCCCGCAGCGCCTGCTGCTCGCGCTCCAGGCGGACCAGGGCGCGCTGCATGTTGGCGCGGAGCCGTGCGTTGCTGATCGCGATCGCGGCCTGGAAGGCGTACATCTGGAGGGCCTCGCGGCCCCAGGCGCCGGGCCTGCGGCCGTTGCGCGGCCGGTCCACGGAGATCACGCCGAGCAGTTCGCCGCCGGCGGCTCCGGTGGCGTACATCGGAGCGAAGAGGCGGTCGGCGGGGTGCCACTCGTCCTCGAAGCGGGGCTCGGGTCCGTCGGTGTACCACTGCGGGACGTCGTCCTCGTCCAGGACCCAGCCCTCGGTGTACGAGATGAACCTCAGGGCGCCCCAGGCCTCGCCCATGGAGAGCCGCTTCTCCCAGGCGTCACGGGAGCCGACCCGGCCGGTGATGAGCGCCTCGGCGGCGGTGTTGCCCGCGAAGGCGGCGACGACGAGATCGCCGTCAGGGCGCACGAGATTGACGCACGCCAGCTCATAGCCAAGGCCGTTGACCACGCCGTCGGCGACGGTCTGCAGCGTGTCCGCCAGGCTCCGGGCCGTGTTGAGATCCGCCACCACCTGATGCAGCTGCCGCAGGGTCGCAAGACGGACGTACGGCTCCGACTCGGTCTCCATTGCTCGCTCTCCCCGAGACCTCGACAGCAACTCCAGGATTCGCAGCGCCCTTACTGTTCTCTCAGTACCTGAGTTCTCTCAGTGTCTGATTGCCACCGTCACTGAATCACAGCGAGCAGCTCACCCGGTACACAGGGTCAACAAAATATGGGTCCTGTGACTCAAGTCACAGGTGGGAAGCCTTCGTTGGTCCAGTCCACTTGCCCGAAGCGGGCCCGAAGCGTGCCCGGTGAGGCCACCGACGGCCTCCCTCGGCCATCGGTCCTAGGCCTGGTCTCGGCCCAGGGCCCGATGTGGTGACGGGGTCGGCGGGGCTAGCGTCGCTCCCGTGGTTCCCGTACTGAAGACATCTCCGGAGAGCGCTCCAGCGACTCCCCCAGCACCTCCCTCCCCACGCGTCCCGTCCCCCGGCGGGCATCCTGTGGGGGTGAGCAACGAAGAGTTCCGCGCCGCCATGTCCCGGCTCGCCGCGGGCGTGGTCCTGGTGACCGCCTGCGAGCCGTCCCTCGACGCGGACGACCCGCAGGCACCGGTCGGCGAGGACGTCGGCATGACCGCGACGGCCTTCCTCTCCGTGTCCCTCGACCCGCCGCTCGTGCTGGTCAGCCTGCGTGCGGGCTCCCGGATGGACGACCTGCTCGACGAGCAGCCGCTGTGGGGCGTCTCGGTGCTCTCCGAGAGCCAGCGCCACATCGCGGGCCGGTTCGCGATGAAGGGCAGGATCAGCGACCGGCTGCTCTTCGAGGACATCCCCTACGCAAGGGGAGAGACGTCAGGGGCGCCCTTGGTCGGCGGCGCGCTCGCGACGCTGGAATGCCGGACCGAACAGACAGTGACGGCGGGTGATCACACCCTCGTCATCGGGCGAGTACTTTCGGCTGATCTGCCGAGCGCCGACGGGGGCCCGCTGATGTATTTCAAGGGGAAGTACCGACAGCTGGGCTGACGGATCCGGGCTGCGCGGTCTTTGCTCGCGCACCTTTGCCGGGCGGGCCGGGGGCTCAGCCCCAGCCCTCCCCCGCGCGGCCCCGCTTGGTCTGGCTGCGCTGCTTCTTCTCGCGCAGCCGCCGCTCGTTGATCCCCCGCGGGATCTTCGTGGCGCGGCGGGGCCGGGGCGGCGGCGCGGTGGCCTCGGCGAGCAGCGAGGCGAGGCGGGTGGCCGCCATCTCGCGGTTGCGCCACTGGGAACGGTGCTCGGATGCCCGCACGCTGACGACGCCGCCGACGAGACGGCTCGCGAGCCGCTCAAGGGCGCGTTCCTTCCACACCGGAGGCAGCGCTTCCGTGCCGGCCAGGTCGAAGCGCAGCTCCACCTGCGAATCGCTGGTGTTGACGTGCTGACCGCCCGGCCCGGAGGACCTGGAGAAGCGCCACATGAGCTCGGCCTCGGGCAGACAGACGGAGCCGCGGATGACATAGGGACCGGACATGAGTCCTATGGTCCCGCGTCTGTCCGGTCCACGTCACCCGTATTTACGGCGCGCCCCGCTTGTGACGGGAGGGGCGCAAGAGACGAGTAAAGAAAGTAAAAGGACCTGGAACCTCTGGGACCCCGGTCGACGTTCATAGGGGTGACGGTAGCTTCGTCCCCAGTACGAAGCCCGTTCGTACGCAACGAGGGAAGGGACTCCCAACAATGGCAGTAAGCCTGTCCAAGGGTGGCAACGTCTCGCTCACCAAGGAGGCTCCGGGCCTGACCGCCGTCACCGTGGGCCTCGGCTGGGACGTCCGTACCACCACTGGCACCGACTTCGACCTGGACGCCTCGGCCATCGCGGTGAACCCGCAGGGCAAGGTCTTCTCGGACCAGCACTTCGTCTTCTTCAACAACAAGGCGACGCCGGACCAGACCATCGTGCACACCGGTGACAACGTCACGGGTGAGGGCGAGGGCGACGACGAGCAGATCAACGTCAACCTGGCCGGCCTCCCGGCCGACGTCGACAAGATCGTCTTCCCGGTCTCGATCTACGACGCGGAGAACCGCTCGCAGAACTTCGGCCAGGTGCGCAACGCCTTCATCCGCATCCTCAACCAGGCCGGCGGCGCGGAGATCGCCCGCTATGACCTGAGCGAGGACGCCGCCACCGAGACCGCCATGGTCTTCGGCGAGCTGTACCGCAGCGGCGCGGAGTGGAAGTTCCGCGCGGTGGGCCAGGGCTACGCGTCCGGCCTCGTCGGCATCGCGCAGGACTTCGGCGTCAACGTCTGAGGTTCACAGCCACTGAGGTTCACAGCCACGTTCACGAGGGCCCCCGGCGGAGTCTCCGCCGGGGGCCCTCGTGTGTCCGGCGCCCCCGTCGACCGGCCCTCCGGTCATTGCTTCCACGCGGCGGCGGCACCAGGATCGGCAGCACCACCCACCACTTGAGGGAGTGTGAGGGCCATGGCGACCGTGGTGCTGGTCGGGACGCTCGACACCAAAGGCGCGGAGTACGCCTGGCTGCGCGAGCGGCTCAGGGAGTACGGCAGCGACACCCTGCTCGTCGACACCGGCATACTGCCCCCGCCCGCCCAGGCCCCCGCCCCCGACGTCACGGCCGACACCGTGGCCCGCGCGGCCGGGCACGACTTGGCGAAGCTGCGCACCGCAGGCGAACGGGGTGCGGCCGTCGCCGCGATGGCGGACGGCGTGACCGAGGTGGTCCTCGACCTGCACCGGAAGGGCAAGCTGCACGCGGTGCTCGCCGCAGGGGGCAGCGGCGGCTCGTCGATCGCCGCGCAGGCGATGCGCGCGCTGCCGATCGGGGTGCCGAAGGTGCTGGTCAGCACGATGGCGGGCGGTGATGTGGCGCCGTACGTCGGCAGCAGCGACATCACGCTCATGTACAGCGTCGTGGACATCTCCGGCATCAACGCGGTCTCCCGGCAGGTACTCGGCAACGCGGCGGCGGCCGCCGCGGGCATGGCACGCCGCTTCGAGCGCAACCACGACGAACTGGCGGGCCAGGGCCGCAAGGTGGTCGCCGCGACGATGTTCGGCGTGACGACGCCCGCGATCGACGCGGCCCGCGCCCGCCTCGACCAACTCGGTTACGAGGTGCTCGTCTTCCACGCGACGGGCGCGGGCGGCCGGGCGGTGGAGAAGCTGGCCTCCGACGGCCTCCTGGACGGCGTACTGGACCTGACGACCACCGAGCTGGCCGACGAACTGGTCGGCGGCGTCCTGTCCGCGGGCCCCGAGCGCCTCACCGCGGCGGGCCGCGCGGGCATCCCGCAGGTGGTCGCCCCCGGCGCCCTCGACATGGTCAACTTCGGCCCCGCACCGACGGTCCCGCCCCGCTTCGCGGACCGCACGCTCCTCGTGCACAACCCCACGGTCACGCTGATGCGCACGACGGCCGACGAGATGGCCGCGCTCGGCACCACCCTGGGCCACAAGCTCGCCGCCGCGCGCGGCCCCGTCGAGTTCTTCTGGCCGCTGCGCGGGGTCTCGGCGGTGGACGTCGAGGGCGGTCCTTTCGAGGACCCGGCGGCGGACGCGGCCGGGCTGAGCGCGCTGCGGACGACGGTGCGGGGCAGCGGCGTACGGCTCCATGAAGTGGACGCGCACATCAACGACGCGGAGTTCGCGGTGGCGATGGCGGACCGCCTGGACGAACTGATCGCCGCACGCGCGCTGAAGCGGACGCCGTGACCCACGACCCGCCGTGACCCACGCGTCGCCGTGCCGCACGACTTCACCCGAGGAGAAGCTGATGACACAGATCACCCGCAAGGAAGCACTGGCTCGCCTCAACTCCCAGGTGGCGAAGGGCAGTCCGGTGATCGGAGCGGGAGCGGGCACGGGCCTGTCCGCCAAGTGCGCCGAGGAGGGCGGCGTGGACCTCCTGATCATCTACAACTCGGGCCGCTACCGCATGGCGGGCCGCGGCTCCCTCGCGGGACTGCTCCCGTACGGCGACGCGAACGCCATCGTGGTGGACATGGCCAGAGAGGTGCTCCCGGTGGTGAAGGACACCCCGGTCCTCGCCGGGGTCTGCGGCACCGACCCGTTCCGGGACATGGGCCGCTTCCTGGACGAGCTGAAGGGGATGGGCTTCACGGGCGTACAGAACTTCCCGACGGTCGGCCTGTACGACGGCACGTTCCGCACCAACCTCGAGGAGACGGGCATGGGGTACGGCCTGGAGGTCGACATGATCCGCGAGGCCCACGCCCGCGACCTCCTGACGACCCCGTACGTCTTCGACCCCGACCAGGCGGCGGACATGGCACGGGCGGGCGCGGACGTCCTGGTCCCCCACGTGGGCCTGACGACGAAGGGCGCGATCGGCGCGGGCACGGCCCTGACCCTCGACCAGGCGGCGACGGCGGTCCAGGAGATGCACGACGCGGCCAAGCGCGTGAACCCCGACATCCTGGTCCTGTGCCACGGCGGCCCCATCGCGGAGCCGGAGGACGCGGCCCACGTCCTGTCGCGCACCACGGGAATCGTCGGCTTCTTCGGCGCCTCGTCGATCGAACGCCTCCCCACGGAGCGCGCGATCGTGGACCAGACGCGGGCCTTCAAATCCCTGGCGGCACACGGCGAATCCCCGAAGCCGCACGGCTGAACACGGCTAACCTGCGCCGCATGATCCTCGAACCGCTCACCTCCGCGGAGGACGGCGCACTCCCCGGTGAGCTGCTCACCGAGCTCACCGCCCTGTACGCGTCGAACCGCGCCTTCCACGCCCTCTCCGGGGACTTCCCCGACCCGGACGACATCCGGCCCGAACAGGTCGCCGCCGCGCTCGCGGACGAGCTGGCCGAGCCGGCGGCCCAGGTGCTCCTCGCGCGGTCGAAGGGGCGGGTCGTCGGGGTCGGCATCACGCTGGACCGGCACCCCGACCCCGCCGACCCCGATCCATGGATCGGCCTGCTCATGGTCGACGCGGATCAGCAACGCCGTGGATACGGGCGGGAGTTGGCGGGCCTGATCGAGGAGCGCTTCCGGCAGGACGGGCGGACAGGGGTGCGGCTCGCCGTCCTGGACGGGAACGAGGCCGGGCTGGCCTTCTGGGGCTCGCTCGGCTACGAGGTCATCGGCCACCGGCGCGACCTCGCCGCGGACCGCCCCTGCTCCGTGCTCCGCAAGCCGCTGCCGTGACGCCTCACGGGCGCTCCGGCTTCCCGTCCCCGTACAGCCACGGGCCCCAGATCGCCCGCACCTTCTCGCGCGCCGCTTCGCCGCCCGCGTGCTTCTCCACGTACCGCGTGAAGTCCTCGGTGTCCGCGTTGCCGTGGCGGTGCGCCTTCGTCCAGCCCTGCACGATGTCGTAGAAGGTGTCGTCGCCCACCGCCTGGCGGATCTTGTGGATGACCATGCCGCCGCGCTCGTACACCGGACTGTCCGAGATGTTCGCGGCGGACGGCGGCTTCGCGGGCGGGAAGGCCCAGATGGCGTCGTTGTCCTCTTTGTCCTCGTAGTAGTCACCGGCGTAGATCTGGTCGAAGGTCTCCTGCACGCTGTCGCCGTCGTGGTCCTCCTCCCAGAGCCACTCGGCGTACGTGGCGAAGCCTTCGTTGAGCCACATGTCCTGCCAGGACTTGGGCGTCACGGAGTTCCCGAACCACTGGTGCGCCAGCTCGTGGACGACCAGTCCGGTGTCGGGGGCGCCGGGGAAGGTGGGGCGCGTCTGGGTCTCCAGGGCGTACCCCGCGTCCCCCTCGCGGGCGACGATCGCGCCGGTCGACGAGAAGGGGTAGGGGCCGAAGTTCAGCTCCTGCCACTCCATGATCTCGGGGATGCGGCCGAGCGCCTTCGCGCTGTCCTTGGCCTCGGATGGCTCCACCGCCGTGAGCACCGGGATGCCGGACTTCGTCGTCGACTTCTTCACCTCGTACGGCCCGATGGCGACGGTCGCCAGATAGCTCGCCATCGGCTCCGCGCTGTGCCAGGCGAAGGTGGTGCGGCCGTTCTTGGTCGACTCGCGCGTCAACTCGCCGTTGGAGATGGCCTTCAGGCCCTTGGGGACGGTGACGCGTATGTCGTACGAGGCCTTGTCCGAGGGGTGGTTGTTGGAGGGGAACCAGGCCATGGAGCCCGTCGGCTCGCCAAGGGCCAGGGAGCCTTCCTTCGTCCGCAGCCAGCCCTCCTTGGAGTCGTCCGGGTCGGTGATGGTCTCCGGGTCGCCGGAGTAGCGGACGGCCGTGCGGAACGTCTCGCCCTTGTCGAGGTCGTCCGGCGGGCGGATCGTCAGCTCCTGCCCGTCACGGTGGAAGGAGGCGTCCTTCCCCTCGACGGTCACGCTCTTCACGTCCAGACCCTTGAGGTCGAGGTTGAAGGCGCTCAGGTCCTGGGTGGCGCGCGCCGTGACCTCCGCCGTGCCGGTGAGGCGGCGCGCGTCGGGGTCGTACCCGAGGGTCAGGTCGTAGTGCGCGACGTCGTAGCCGCCGTTGCCCAGTTTCGGGAAGTACGGGTCACGCAGGCCGTCGGCTCCGGGTGTGCCGTGCACTCCGGAGCCGCTGCAGGCGGTGAGGGCGAGGGCGGTGAGGGCGGCGACGGATGTGCCGCGGAGCGCCGTGGATCGTGGGTGCACGCCTGTGATCTTATGCGGCATATGTTCGGTGGGGCCGCGTCGGCTTCCGGCTTCACCCGGGGGCGGCCTGCGGCAGGGCGGGCCAGTAGTGGTCGGTGAAGAGCCGGGCGACCAGCTCGCCCCTGCTGGAGACGCGGGCCTTGGTGAAGACGGTCTTGAGGTGGTCGCGGACCGTGTGCGGGGAGATGAACAGCGTCGCGGCGATCTCGGCGGTGGTCATCCCGCGCGCGACGAGCTGGGTGATCTGGAGCTCCCGCGAGGTCAGGCCGTAGGCGTCGGCGACCAGGACCGCCAGGTCGGCGGGGGTCGCGGGCTCGACGACGAGGGCCACGGGGCCCGGCCTTCCGCCGGGCCCGGTGAGGCAGGAGGCGTGGCAGACGAGCCAGCGGCCCTCGGTGGTCCTGATGCGCACACGGGCGTTGCCGGAGTGGTCGCGGCCCTCGGCGACGGCCCGCGCCTGGAAGGCCGTGCCGATGACCCAGATGGGCAGCTTCAGGCCCAGCGGCGAGGGGAAGGACGGCCCGTCCGGCAGCAGAGCGAGGTGCTGCCGCGCCTCGTCGTTGACGGACATGGCCTCGCCGGACGGGTCGAAGAGGATCAGGCCGGGCGCGGGGGCGTCCGTGCGGGGCGCGGCTTCGGGCGGCCGGGCGAACTCCCGGAGGCGGGCGGCCAGCGGCCCTGACAGGTCGGCGAGCAGCGCGATCTCGTCGGGGCGGAACGCTTCGGTGGCGTGGGGCGCGTCGGTGGAGTGGGAGCCGTCGGTGGCCCGGAGCGCTTCGGAGGTGCGGAACAGGCTCACCAGCCCCCAGGGGCGACCGCCGGTCCGCAGTACGGCGCGCAGCTCGTCGTGGACTCCCTGGCCGAGCAACAGGCGCCGGAAGCGGGCACTGCGGGCGGGCAGACCGCCGGTGGCGGCGCGCAGCCCGGCAGCCGGTACGGCCGCGCGGGCCAGCTCGCGGAACGGCAGGACGTTCTCCTCCAGGAGCTCGCTCTCCCAGTAGGCGTAACAGCCGTCCCCCGAGCCGAGGTTCTCCACCAGCATCGGCGCCGTGATCAGGCCGGTCTCCGGGTCGGCGGCCGTCCACACGGCGGAGTGGAACGGCACGCGGCGCCGCAGAGCGGCCGAGGCCCGGCCGAACAACTCCCCCGCGTTCGCGGCCCGTTCGGCGGCCGAAAGCACCGCACGGCGTGGATCGGTCATGCGCATCCCCTCCGCGGGTCAGCCTGCCCTGTCCTTCGCACGGCACCAACCCCCCGTTTGAGGGGGTCGCCCCGGGCCGGTCGCCCGCGGGCGGGGGATGGGGCTCTGCGGCCGCGTTGACGAAGGTCGATGACACACGGCCTGACGACTCACGGCCGACGCAGAGGGACACAGAGGGACGCAGAGGGAGAGGGCGCACATGGACATCGCGATCGTCGGAGGAGGCGCGGCAGCGGTCGGCCTGCTGGACGCACTGGCCGCACCGGCTGCCACGGAGGGCGGGACCGGCACGATCACCGTTTTTGAGCCGTCGCCACGGCTGTGGCGCGGCCGGGCGTACGGCCCGGACCTCGACTCGGTGCTTGTGAACGCCCCGCCCGCCATCATGTCGATCCGAAGCGGCGACTTCGGCCACTACGCGGCCTGGCTGGGAGAGCGGGGCGCCGCCCACCTGGACGAGCTCCTGGGCCAGCCGCTGGTCCCGCGGGCGCTCTACGGCGAGTATCTGGAGCACACCGCGGAGAAGGCGATGGCGGCCCTGGCCGAACAGGGCAGGCCCGTACGCGTCGTGGCCGCCCGCGTGACCGGGGCCGCCCGCTCCGGGGCACATCTCGTGCTGCGTACGCATGACGGGCAGGAGCACAGGGCCACCCACGCGGCGCTGTGCGTGGGCGGCGGAGCGCCACCGGACCTCCATGGCCTCGCAGGCACCCCGGGTTTCACGGCCGATCCGTATCCGCTGGCGGACACGCTCGACCGCGTGCCCGTCGGGAGCGGTGTCGCGATCATCGGCAGCGGCCTGACCGCCGTGGACGTCGTTGTGTCACTGGCCGCGCGCGGGCACACGGGGCGGATCACGCTCCTCTCGCGCGGCGGGGCGCTGCCGCACGTCTGGCAGCGCCCGGACGACCTGCGCCCCCGGCACATGACCACCGACCGCGTGGCCGAGCTGCACAGGGCGCGGGGCGGCATCACCCTCGACGACCTCACCGGGCTTCTGCGCGCGGAACTGGCGGACGCCGGTGAGGACTTCGACGACCTCAGGGCCGACCTCGCCGGCGCCGCGTCCGAGGACCCGGTCCAGCGGCTCCGGCGGCAGCTCGCCGCGGTCGACGACCCCCGGACCGGCCGCCGCCTGCTTCAGCAGACGGCGCACACCGTCGGCCCGTACGCATGGCGGCTGCTGCCGGAGACCGACCGCGCGTGGCTGCGCCGTCACCTCCGCACGGCCGCCGGCGTGGCCTCGCCGATGATTCCGCGGAACGCGACCGTCCTGTTGCGGCTCCTGGATTCGGGCCAGCTCACCGTCGCCCGCGGACTCCGGTCGATCGAGCCCGCGGACGGCGGACGATTCCGGGTGCGAGTTCGGGACGACGGCGGCGAACGCACCGCGCAGACAGTCGTCAACGCCGTGAACCCGCCGCCGCAGGCGGTCCCTGCCGCCGCCGGGCCCCTGGTCCGGTCCCTGGTGGAGACCGGCCTGGCCACGCTCCACCCGGCAGGCGGGCTGATACCTGCCGACCCGCGCGTGCATGTGGTCGGAGACCTGACCGGCGGGGGCTCGTTCATCACGTCGAGCGTCCCCGGCATCGCGGCCCAGGCGTCCCGCACGGCCCAGGCACTCCGTACGTAGGAGCGCACTTGGGCCTGTAGCAGGAGCACCTGGGCCTGTGGACAGGCGCGGAAGGCCTAGAGGACGGTGATGCCCAACGGGCGTTCCCCTGCCGGGAGTCGACGCGTGTCGCCGCTCTCCAGGTCGATGACGGTGATCCCGTTCCAGAACCCGTCGCGGGTGAAGCCGCCGGAGACGTAGGCGGTGCCGCCGTCCTTGGAGACGGCGACGTCCTCGTGCGGGCCTTCGAGCGGGAAGACCTTCTCCTCGCCGTCCTTCGTACGCATGGTCAGCGAGGGCCCCTTGTCCTCCGCGGGATCGATGGGTCCCGTGCCGACCGCGAACAAGGTGCCGTCCTCGGTGATCTGCGCGCCGTGCTGATGGGTGTTGGCCGTCATCGGCTCGATGTCGGACTCACCGGTGCGCGGATCGACCACGACGAGCTTCTCTCCCTCGAAGGGGAACAGGAGCTTGCCGTCCGAGGGGCGTACGGCGGCGTAGTGCGGCTTGAGCCAGGAGCCGAGGCCGCCTTCGGTGCCGTAGGGGGCGACTTCGATGCGGCGGGGCTTCAGGGAGTCGGCGCGTACGACGGTGACGTCGAAGGAGTCGTGGTTGGTCGCGTAGACCTCGCGGCCGTCCTTCGAGACGTCCACGTCGAAGGGGCGCCGGCCCACCGGAACGGTGTCGGTGACCTCGCGCTTCTTGGTGTCGATGACCTCCAACGTGCCCTTTCCGTCAGGGACGTTGACCCCCACATAGACGTGCTCGCCGTCCGGGGCGAGGGCGATGCCCATGCCGCCGCCGCGGTACTCGCCGGTCGTCGCCGGGCCGCTGTCCGTCTCGTACGGGATGCGGTCGACGCGTTCGCGGGTGCCGGTGTCGACGACCGCGACGGCGTCGGCGGTGGCGACCCAGGCGCGGCCGTCATCGCCCACGGTGATCCCGTAGGGGGCGGTGCCGACCTTCACGGAGCCGATGGGCCCGCGCTCGGGGTCGACGAACGTGACGGTGTCGGATCCGAAGTCGGCGACCAGGAGGGTGCCTTCGGGGGTGCGCTGCGAGGCGGGGAGGGTGGACGTGGCGGCGGCGGGCTCGGGCTCTTCGGACGGGGCCGACCCGTCGCCGCCGGCACCGCAGCCCGCGAGGGCGGCGGCGCCCAGGAGGGCCACGACGACCGTCCGGGACGCCTTCACGAGGCAGCGCCGCTCAACAGCGCGGCGATCTCCGCGAACCCACGGCGCTCGGCGTGCGCGAGGGGCGTGACGCCGTCCCGGTCGGCGAGGCCGGGCGTGGCGCCCGCGGCGAGCAGCAGCTCCACGATCTCTTGATGCGCGCGGCCGCCGTCGCCGAGGATCACGGCCTCCAACAGGGCGGTCCAGCCGAGGTCGTTGACGTGGTCGACGTCGATGTCCGTGACGCGCAGGACTTCCCGTACGTACGCGACATGTCCGCGCTCCGAGGCCGGGATCACGGAGATCCCGCCGAAGCGGTTGCGCAGCTTCAGGTCGGGCCCCGCGGGAAGCAGGACGTGCAGCATGGCGACGCTGCCGGTCACGCCGGTGGCGAGCCAGGGGCTGTCGGCGCGGTGGTCCTGCGCGTCGACGTCGGCGCCCGCGGCCACCAGGACCCGGGCGGCCTCCACGTGGTCGCCGAGTGCGGCGAGCAGCAGGGGCGTGCGCAGCTCGGTGTCGCGGGCGTCGACGCGGGCGCCCGCGTCGAGGGCCGCCCTCACACCGGCGGTGTTCCCGGCCCGTGCGGCGTCGAGCAGCCGCTGGTCGTCAGCGGTCCTTGTCATGATCGTTCTCCTCGTCGTCGTACGGACCGGGAACAGCCTCGGCATGATGAGATCCGGCGGCTTCGGCAGCTCAGCGTCTCGGCTTCAGCGGCTCAGCGGCTCAGCGGCTTCAGCGGCCGAGCGCCGCGACGCCCGCCTTCGCGAACTTCTCGTCCAGGTCGCCGGACGGGGCGCCCGCGACACCGATGCCCGCGATGGGCGCGCCCTTGGCGGTCACCGGCGCACCGCCCGCGAGGAACAGGGTGCCGGGGATGTCCTTCAGGTTCGGCGTCTTCTCCAGGTTCTTGGCCAGCTCGGAGGTGGGCGCGTTCCAGGAGACGGCGGTGTAGGCCTTCTTCTCGGCGGACTCGTACGACTGCGGGCCCGCGCCGTCGCCGCGCAGCGTGACGATGGTGTTGCCGTTGCGGTCGACCACGGCGACCGTGACGCGCTGGTTCTCCTTCTCGGCGGCGTCGAGGGTGGCCTGGGCGGCCTTGGTCGCGGCGTCGATGTTCAGGTGCGTCGACTGCGTGAGGTTCTTGTTGCCCGCGTCGGCGGTGACGGCGGCCTTCGCGGCGGCGGCCGGGGCCTCGGCGCTGGCGGAGACGGCGCCGAAGGTGCCGGCGCCGAGGACGGCGGCGGTCGCGGCGATGGTCAGGACACGGGTGCGGCGGGAGATCTTCTTCATCGGGGGCTCCTTGAGATGAGGCGGGGATCGGGAGGGAGGGAGGTTGTTTCCTCTGCCATCGATCCTCCGGCCATTTCCGGTCCGAACCCCTCGGCGTACCGGCTGGGAGCCGCGCGCGACTCGGCCGACACCAGGGTCAACCGATCGGTTGACCCTCCCGTGGCCCCACCGGGTCACAATGAGGGTGTTTGCCCAGTTCAGCGACCGCGTGACGGCATTACGAGAGGAGGCGCCCAGTGGACAAGGAACACGGACACGGACAGGGACAACACGGTCACGGACAGGGTCAGGGGCAGGGTCAGCGCCCGCCCGGCCCGGCCCCCCGGACGCCGGACCCGGACGCCCGCTGGCTCGCGGCCGTCATGCACACGGCGTTCTACCTGCTCCTGGGCGCCTCGCTGGCCCGCTTCCTGCTGCGCCACCCCGGCGGCGCGCGCGTCCCGTGGATCATCGCGCTCTCCGTGGTCCTTGCCGTCCTCTACGCCCTGCCGCTGCTGGGGAACCGTTCCGCGCCCCGGCCTCCCGGCGGCCCGGCACCCGGCACCCGCCGCACCCCACGCCGCCTTGCCTGGCTCGCCCTGGTCGTCGCGGTCTGGCTGGTCCTCGTGATCCTCGCGCCGAGCTTCGGATGGTGCGCGGTGCCGCTCTTCTTCACCGGGATGCGTACGCTGCCACCGCGCGCGGCCCTGGTCCTTGTGGCCGTCCTGACCGGCTGCGTCATCGCGTCACAGCTGCGGCTCGCGGGCCGCTACGACCCCGACCTGATCCTCGGGCCGCCCGCCGTTTCGGCGATCGCGACGGCCGTCTTCGCCTACATGCAGCGCCAGGCGGCCCGCCAGCGCGAACTGATCGACGACCTCATCCGCACCCGCCGCGAACTGGCCGCCACCGAGCGCCGCGAAGGCACCCTCGCCGAACGCCAGCGCATCTCCATGGAGATCCACGACACCCTCGCCCAGGGCCTGTCCAGCCAGCAGATGCTGCTCCAGGCCGCCGACCGCGTCTGGGACACGGACCCGGCCAAGGCCCGCACCCATGTCCGTACGGCCGAGTCGATCACCGAACGCGGCCTGGCCGAGGCACGCCGCTTCGTGCACGACCTGGCGCCCGCCGACCTCGCCGACGGCGGCGGCGTCGACGAGGCGCTGCGGACGCTGGCCGCGCGCACCGCGCAGGACGCGGGCCTCACGGTCCGCTTCCACTCCGAGGGCACCCCCGCCCCGCTCCCCGACCAGACGCAGTCCGCGCTCCTGCGCATCGCGCAGGGCGCCCTCGCCAACGTGACGGAGCACGCCTTTGCGACGACGGCGGCGCTGACGCTCACGCACCTGGACGACCAGGTGGTGCTCGACGTCGCGGACGACGGCCGCGGCTTCACGCCGGCGCAGCAGCCGCCCGCATCGGACCGGCGGGGGCACGGCCTGCCCGCGATCCGCGCCCGTGCGCGGCAGCTCGGCGGCACACTGACGATCGAGTCGGCACCGGGCGAGGGCACGGTCCTCTCGGTCTCGATCCCGCTGACCCCCCAGGAGTCCCCATGACGCCCCCCGCACCCCCGGTCCGCCTCCTGGTCTGCGACGACCACATCGTCGTACGCGCCGGACTGCTCGCCCTGCTCGGCAGCGCGCCGGACATCGAGGTGGTCGGCGAGGCGGGCACGGGCGAGGAGGCGATCGCCCTTGCCGCGAAGCTGACCCCGGACGTGGTCCTGATGGACCTGCAGCTGGGCGAGGGAATGGACGGCGTAGAGGCAACGCGCCACATCACGTCATCCGCCACGCCCCGCCCACCCCACGTCCTGGTCCTGACCACATACGACACGGACGCCGACATCACCCGCGCCATCGAGGCGGGCGCGACGGGCTACCTCCTGAAGGCCGAACGCCCCGAGGAGCTCTTCGCCGCGATCCACGCCGCCGCGCAGGGCCGCACCACGCTCTCCCCGCCGGTCGCGTCCCGCGTGATGGCCCGCATGCGCAAGCCGCTGCCCACGCTGACCGACCGCGAGCTCGACATCCTCGCGCAGCTCTCCCACGGGCTCGGGAACCGCGACATCGCCCGCGCGCTGTTCATCAGCGAGGCCACGGTCAAGACGCACCTGGGCCGCATCTACGACAAGCTCGGCGTGGACACGAGGGCGGGAGCGGTGGCGGTGGCAAAGGAACAACGCCTGCTGCCGTGAGCAGCGCGGTCGTCCCCCTCACGGGCCATGACACCATCAACCACGTGCTCGACATCGGCTACGCCCTCTCCCACCGCTTTCCCGACCCCCCGCAGTTCGACTACCGCCGCGCGGACGTCCACGCGCTGCGGCACGACCTGTTCTGCGGGGACGTGTATCTCGCGGACACGAAGGCGGACCGGGAGCTGTCCACAGCCTGGGGATGGGTTCCCGTCCTCGACTTCGCGTGGGCGCTGTGCGACATCGTCGAGCTCGTGGACCAGGATCCCCGGGGGAGCCGGGCCTCCCGCCCTCAGTACGCGGAGCTCGACTTCACGGAGTCGACGGACCGCATGCTGTTCACGCGGCGGTTCGGCTGGGTGGACATCGAGGCGGACTGGATGCGGGCGGAGGACCCCCCGCTGACCTTCTCCCACTCCGAACTCCGCCGCGAGGCACGGGACTTCCTCCAGGACCTCCTGGCGGACCTCACGGACCTCCACGAGACCCTTGCAGACAACCCGGCGATCTGGACCCTCCAGTCCCGCTACCCCCGCCTCCCGGCGTAGCCCTGCGGGGCTCGGCCCCCCGCAGCGCTCAGCAACCGAACAAGCCTTTCCCGCCCACCCACCCGATTGCCCCGCGGTGACAAGGGGTGGGTGGGGGGGCCGCGTGGTGGGTGGGTGACCGACAGAGACGGGGGTGGGTGGGGAGCGTCGTCACGCCCCCTCAGCCAGGGAGGTCGGCCCACACGCACCCGCAGCCGGGAACGCTCGCGAGGGGACGTGCCGGTATGTCCGCCCGGAGCACGGCTCCCAGCACTCCCCCGCCGAAGCAACCCCACGGCCACCGGACGATAGCGAGGACGGACATACCGGCACGGCCCCGCCCCCAAGGCCAAGTGGCACCGCAGCACAAATGCGCCCGCAGTCGGCAACGCACCCAAGGGGACGTGCCGGTATGTCCGCCCGGAGCACGGCTCCCAGCACTCCCCCACCGAAGCAACCCCACGGCCACCGGACGATAGCGAGGACGGACAT
>NZ_JBEYTL010000029.1:0-76753 GCF_040643025.1 Streptomyces sp. NPDC047525 | reverse complement strand
GGCCCGCGAGCGCAGGCGACATCAAGGGCGCCTACACCGACGTCCAGGTCTACCCCACCCACACCACCAAGTAGACCCAAGCAATCACAGCTCGCAGTCAGCCCCGGTGACCAACGCCGCATCCGACCAGGGCCTCCGTGCCCGCAGCGCAGCTGTCCCTCAGGTCTTGCAGCTCGGCGGCCGACAACTGCTTGAGGGCTGAGCCGCGGCGGCTGTCGTCGAGCTGGGCGCACGCGCTGTCCAGCCACTGTGGGGACGGTTCGACCCCGACGAACGCGGCGAGGCGGGCGAGTTCCTCCCGAGGTGTGTCCAGCAGGCCCTCGTAGGCGAGTGTCATGCGCTGACCGGCAGGCAGGCCGTCGATGAACTGTGTTCCCTGGACGACCAGTTCGGACCACAGGTCGCCGAACCGTCGTAGGGGCAATTCCCGGTCCCGCACGAGGGCGGCATCGAAGGTGTCGCCGAGCAGGGGCGCCAAATCCGGTGGAAGTGAACGCACCTGCTCCTCCGTCAGTTCGCTGAAGCTGTCGACACCCGTCCGTTCCCTGATCTCGCGCATCAAGGTGATGGTGCGGTACCCGGGGTGGCGGCTCATGGACAGCGCGCAGTCCGGCCCGTCCCGGAAGAGGTGCACGAACTTCGCGTAGGGGAAGGCGGACAGAAGCCCCGGCGCCCAGCCCGTCGAGTATCCGGAGCGCTCCACGACGGCGGTGCGGCCGAACCGTTCGCCGAGCAACTCGAAGAGCGCCTCGTGATGGGCAGCAGCGGCACGCTCCGGCCAGCCGACGACCGCCGCACGGATGTCGTCGAGCAGGCCGTCGGGGTCGTCGGTGAGGTGGGGCAGCACCATGAGGGAGAGGGCGGGGATGCCGTCGGCCTCCGCCCGGTACCGGCCCGGACGGCGGGTGTAGAGAAACTCCGGCATCAGCACCCCGCTGCGGATCATGCTCGCGAAGTAGGGGGTGGGCCGGTACAGGGTCTCCCAGAACTCCGGGCCCGACACCTGGCCTTCGGGGAAAGCCACGTCACCGACCGAGGCAAGGTACTCGTTGAGGCTGAGCACGTCGGGGTGGGAGTTGAGGATGCGGGACAGGGCGGTGGAGCCACTGCGGCCCGTACCGATGACAAAGGTCAAGCTGCGCAAGTTCGCTCTCCGAGGGCACAGGGCGGCTGTTCCAGGGCTTTCACCACCTCAGCACACCTGAGGCCAGGGCACCAGGTGGCAGCGACGGCGCCCCTCCGCCGCCGTCCGTGGACGGCGGCGGAGGGGCGAGTGCGGCCGTGCCCTCACGTCCCGCAGTTGCCGGACGTGGGCTCGCCGGCGAAGCGCCGACCGAGCCACTCAAGTGCCGGGCCGTTGCCCTGGATTGCCGTCCCCACATGGGGCTGTCCGGGGAAGGACTTCCACTCCACGGCGTTGCCCTTCGCGCACCAGTCGGCCCGCAGCTGCTGCCCGACCGCGTAGGGGATCGTCTCGTCCGCGTCCCCGTGGTACACGAACGTCGGTGCCGAGGTCCGCTTCGTGCCGATCAACTGCTTGGCGATGGCCTTCCGCCAGTTCGGCCGCTCCAGCGGGTTGGACGTGGTGACGTCCTCGATCTTCTTGCCGCGCCCAGCCTCCAGGACCGTACCGACACACTCGCTGCGCACCACCTTGGCCAGCTTGCGGCCCTCCTTGTTGAGGTACTTGTTGAGCGCCAGGGACGGCTGGGCGGCGTTCTGGCCGACGGCGGACATCAGCAGGTACCCGGCGCTGTCGCCGCCCTCCAACGATTCGGCAACCTTGGTGAGATCGGCGGGAACGCCTCCGCTCGCTGTCCCCTTGACCTTCAGCTCGGGGGTGTAGGACGCGGCCATCTCGGCGGCCTTCGCGCTGGCTCCGCCGCCCTGGGAGTAGCCCATGATGCCCACGGGCGCGCTCGCGGAGACGCCGTACTTTGCCGCCTCCGGGTGCCGCTGGGCCGCGCGCGCCGCGTCTAGGACGGCGCTGCCCTGGGCCTTGGCGACCATGTAGGTATGGTCGCCGGGGGTGCCGAGGCCTTCGTAGTCGGTGACGGCGACGGCGTAGCCCCGGACCAGCGCGGCGTTGACGAGCGGCGCCTCGGCGGTCGTACCGCCCGGGAATCCGGCGGACGGCGCGCACTTGTCGCCGAGACCGACCGTGCCGACGGCGTAGGTGATCAGCGGACGAGGGGTGACCCTTCCGTCGTCGGGGACGATCACGGTGCCGGAGACCTTGTTGTGCCGCCCGTCGGCGGAGGTCGACCGGTAGACGATCTTCCACGCCTTGGTGGGGGTCGGAACGCCCGGGGTGTACTGGAACGAGGACGGCTCCGAGCTGATGATCTCGCCATGCTTACCCGTGCGCTTCATGGCCTGGCCCGGGTGGCGCTTGTCCTTCTCGTGCTTCGCGGCGCTGGAGGCCTTGCCGCCGGTCGGCGCCGGTAGATGGGCCGAGGGGGTCGCGCCTGGGGCGCCGCCCGCGCTCGTGCTCTGCGCGGCGGCGGATCCCGGGAGCCCGAGCACCGCCACCGCGAGGACGGCACCCGCGGCAACCGGCCGTCTGCGTAAAGCTGACATCATGCAGCTCTCCCAACTCTCCTGTGTACAAGGGGGGTTGCCCAGCACCGTACTGACCCGTCAGTAATACGGCCATAGATGTGCAGGGTCCGAGGCGAGGCCAGTATGAGGCGCCTGTCCGGTGGATCAAGCAAGTCCGATTCGTTCAAGAAGGCGGCGGCATCGGCTCACTATCCTCACGACCATGAACAGCACCGACAGAGAATCACGCCACCTCAGCGTCTCCATCGACCGCACGGTCGACGAGGTCTACGCCTTTGCGTCGGACCCGGTGAACCTGCCCGCGTGGGCCCGTGGCCTGGGAGGCTCCATCGAGCGGATCGACGGTCAATGGGTTGCGGAATCCTCCCCCATGGGAAGGGTCGTGGTGACCTTCGTGCCACGCAACGAACTGGGTGTACTCGACCACGACGTCACGCTGCCCTCCGGGGAAACCGTCTACAACCCGGTCCGTGTGATCCGTGACGGCAAAGGGAGCGAAGTCGTGTTCACCCTGCGCCGGCAGCCACAGACAAGCGACGCCGATTTCGAGCGTGACGCCGACACGGTGGCCGGTGACCTGAACCGGCTCCGAGAGCTGATGGAGCGCGCATAGATGCGAGCCGGGCAAGACATTTGCCCGGCAGTCTCGCGAGGGTGAATCCGCGCGTGCTTGTGTGGAACTGCGCAACACAGTCCGCACGCGCGACGATGGGACGAACGCGATGCCGCTTGAGGGCGAGTACGGGCCGCATCCGGTGCAGTGGGTGCGCGAACAGGTCGAGTTGTATGAGAGTTCGGGCGGCACGCAAGGGGCGACGCTGTGGGACACGGGTCTGCCCGTCGTCATCGTCACGATGCGCGGCGCGAAGAGCGGCAAGATCCGCAAGATCCCGCTGATGCGCGTGGAGCACGCGGGGCGGTACGCGGCCGTGGCCTCGAACGGCGGCTTCCCGCGGCACCCGCTCTGGTACTTCAACCTCAAGTCCGATCCGCACGTCGAGCTCCAGGACGGTTCCGTACGCCGGGACATGACGGCCCGTGAGGTCAGCGGGGACGTGAAGGCCGAGTGGTGGGAGCGCGCGGTGGCCGCGTATCCGCCGTACGACGAGTACCAGGAGAAGGCCGACCGGGTGATCCCCGTCTTCGTGCTGGAGCCCGCGTCCGCGACAGGGCCGGAGGATGCCCCACCGTCGATCGCCGAGGGCGGCGGCTAACGTGCAGGCATGGCGATGACGGGGAAGCGGCGAGTCCTGTACCGGCAAGGCAGCGGGTTCTGGCGGATGACGGCGAAGTGGGTTCTGGTCTTCGGGGTCCTGTATCTGCTGGACGGCGGGCTGCTCCGGTCGTGGGGCGACGCCCTGGTCTGGCCGATGATCGGGATCCTGCTGTGGGTGCCGTTCGGGATCGGCGTCGTCTGGTACCCGAAGAAGGACCAGCTCGTCGCACTGACGACGCGTGAACTGCGGGTGCGGCGCAAGCGGCTGCCGCTGGAGAAGGTGAACCTCCTGCACGTGGCGCGGCTGTGGCTGGAAGGGCGGTCGACGGCCGACGACCAGCCGGTGCTGGAATGGACACGGTTCGACCGGGTGGTGTGGGTGCCGCTGCGGGACGGCCGGGCGTTCGGCGTGGAGTTCCGCGACCCGGCCGCGTTCGCCAAGGTATTCGGCGCCTTCGCCGTCGCGGCGTGCGGCGGGCCGGACATCGTCCGTGCCAGGGCCGCAGCGGAGACCTACCCGGATCCGCTCCCGGTGCGGCGGCCCCGCCCCACCGACGACGGCTCCCCTCTGGACCTCCTGGACATCTTCAACTGAGAGCCGGAGACGCGCAGGGAGGGGCAGCTGTCCGGAACGCACGCGGCGAAGGCTCGCAGTCTCAGCGCCCGAGTACCTGCCCGTAGTACAGCGCCCCCCGCAGCCCGAACAGCCGGGCCGTCAGCGCCTTGGAGCCCGCCCCGGCGCCGTTCGGCAGGGTCCAGACACCGCCCGTGCTGAGGCTCTGTTCGTACTCCGCGCTGTTCTCGTTGTAGACGCCGACCGTGACATCCCCGTCGCCGTCACCGTCGTGGTCCCCGAGCGCCAGCGCCGAGCCGAACTCGTCGTTGACCTCCGGCGCCCCGGGGACCCCGGCGGAGTCCTGGTGCCAGGCCGCCGACCTGGCGGTGCCCGAGGCGTCGAGCAGACCGTTCGGGCCCGAGGTCAGCACGGTGGCCGACCCGGCGCGGTCCAGTGTCCCGATGGCCTCGCTTGGCGTGCCTGCCACAAGGTCGTCCCGGCCGTCTTCGTTGAGATCGCCCGCGGCCAGCTTGATGCCGAAGTTGTCCGCATCCTCCGCCGTGCCCGCGACCCCTGGAGTGTCCTGGCTGAAGGTGTGGTTGCGGGTGCCGAAGCCCTCGGCGCCCCCGCCTCCGTAGAACACCCGCACCTTGCCGCCCTTGGTCAGCGCGTCGGGGCCGCATGCCCCGGTGGGACGGGCGGCCTCGGCGGTGATCAGGCAGTGGCCGAGCGCCAGGTCGTCCACGCTGTCGCCGTCGAAGTCGCCCGCGGCCATGTCGTAGCCGGTGGCCGGGGACTTCCAGTACTCCTGCAGGGCCGAGCCGTTCCAGCTCCACAGGGTAGTGCGCGAGTAGTCGTTGGAGTACGAGGAGATCGCCAGGTCGGTCTTGCCGTTCCCGTCGAAGTCCCCGGCCGCCAGCCTGCCCGATGTGCCGCCGAAGCCGGTGTCGAGCAGATGCGTCAGCGGCTTGTCCTCGGTGAGCGGGCCCGGCCGCAGGGTGACCTCGCCGAACTCCCCGTGGGGCAGCCCCACCGCCACGTCCACGGCGCCGTCCTGGGTGAAGTCGCCCACGGCGAGCGAGGCTCCGGCGCCACTGCCCGCCGAGCCCTGCGCGATGGTCCTGGCCCGCTCGAAGAGACCACTCGAGGAGCCGTGCAGAACGACCACCGAGCCGTGGCCCGTCGCAGGGTCGGTGCCGACGTCCTCCCCCGGCGCCCCGACGACGACGTCGGTGAAGCCGTCGCCGTCCACGTCGGCCGTCGCGACGGAACCGCCGAACCGGTCGTTCTTCTCGCTGGTTCCGGGGACGCCCGGGCTGTCCTGGCTGACAGAGGTGGTGAAGGTGCCCGCCCCGCTCGATCCGCCGTAGAGCACGTGCAGGTAGCCGGCGGACTTCTGGCCGTCGACGTCCCCTCGATACACGCCGACCACGGTGTCCGCGTACCCGTCACCGTTGAAGTCGGGCCCCTGGACGGCCGCCGACGGCGCCGCGCCCGCCGCAGGGGCGAGCCCCGCCGACGCGAGGACGGTGACGGCGCCGAGCAGGGCGGCCGAGAGTCTCTTATTGCGCACAGGTACTCCACATCGCGGGGCGGGAAGGTCAGTTCACGTGCTGGAGGGCGGACGGATGCCTAGAACCCCAGCACCTCGCCGTACTTGATGGCCCCGTTGGGCAGCGCGAAGCCGAACGGGGTCAGCGACTTGCCCAGCGGGTACGTCTCCTCGGTGCTGCTCGGCGCGAACCAGACGCCGCCCGACCTGGGCTCACCGGCGTTCTCCCCGGGCGCGCTCACCGCGCTGTCCGGCAGCCCGTCGCGGTTGTAGTCGCCGACGGCCACCTGGGCGCCGAAGCGATCCCCGGCCTCGGCCGTGCCGGGCATGTTCGTGGTGCTCTGGCTGCGGGCCAGACCGCCGTAGAGGCCGTGCTCCGTGCCGTTCAGGGTGACGTACCCGCCCGCGTCCTTCACGGTGCCCACGTCCTCGCCGGGCACGCCGACCACCAGTTCCGGACGGTCGTCGCCGGTCAGGTCGCCCGCGCTCAGCGCGGCGCCGAAGTCGTCGCCCTCCTCGGCGGTGCCGCCGACCTCCGGGTTCGACTGGGTGAAGCACTCGCTCTCGGTGCCGAAGTCCGCGGTCTTCGAGCCCTTGAGCAGGAGCACCGCACCACCGAGCCGGTCGCTGCAATGCGTGGTCTCCGACTCGGGGTTGGGCTGTACGAGGCCGACCGCCAGGTCGTCCGTGCCGTCCCGGTCGAAGTCGGCGGCGGCCAGCGAGCTGCCGCGGTCGGCGTCGGCGTACCACTGGGCGGGCTTGGCCTGGTCGTCCCAGCGCGTGATGAAGGTGCTGGAGTCCTCCATCCCCTTCCAGGTGGCGGCGAGGTCGTCGCGGCCGTCGCCGTCGAAGTCGCCGGTGGCCAGGTCGGTGGTGGCGCCTCCCATGCCGTACTGGCGCACGGTGGTGGGGGTCACCGGGTCGGCGGTCAGCGGGCCCGGGCGGAACCGGAGCGAGCCGCGCTCCTCGCCGCTCTCGCCGTACGCGAGGTCCGTGTCGCCGTCGCCGTCGTAGTCGCCCGTGGCGATGGTGCTGCCGATCTTGCTGAACTCGCCCGAGCCCCTGGCCACGGTGGTGCCCTTGACGTTCCACCCCGAGCCGTCCAGGACGGTGATGGTGCCCTCGTCCCCGAGCTGCTCGGAGTTGAGCGTCTCGCCGCTCGCGCCGACGACGAGCTCGAAGACACCGTCGCCGTTCACGTCGACGGGTGCCACGGAGGAGCCGAAGCGGTCTCCCGCCTCGGGCGTGCCGGGTATGCCGGCCTCGGCCTGGCTGATGACGCCGGTGGACCCGCTCGGGCTCTGCGGACCGCCGTAGATCACGCTGACGTAGCCGGCCTTGGCCTTGCCGTCCACCGTGGCGTCGGGCATGCCGACCGCGATGTCCTCGTATCCGTCGCCGTTGAAGTCGAACCGCGGAGTCGTGGCAGCCGCGGCGCTCCCGGCGAGCGGCAGGGTCAGACCTGCGGCGGTGAGTGCCACTACGGCTGCGGTGGCGGTCAGGGTACGTACGCGCACGATGGAACTCCGGTACTCGAAGGGGGAAATGAGGGGAAGGGCTTCCGGGGATGTGACTCGTGAGGCGTACGAAGGGTTGTGCGAAGGTGGCAACTCGGTGAACGCGGCCTGCTTCAGCTTGAATTCCGCCCTCGGGCCCGCAGGAGTGAAGCGCCGCGCAAGCCTTGGTGCGCTGACTTCCGCACGGACCAACTCGCGCAGCCGACTTGGAGGACCCCGACGGTCAGACGGTGCTGAGCGGGTGGGCCGCCGTGGCGGAGCGCGGGGGCCAGGCTCGGGGGGCGAGGATGCCCAGGACGTAGGCGCGGGCGACCAAGGCGGGGCGGGTGGCGGCGCCCAGGGATTGCCGCAGGCGGCTCAGGTGGTAGTCGACCGTCTGCCGGGACAGCTTCAGCGAGGTGGCGATGTCGCTGTTGCTGCTGCCCTCCGCCAGGAGGGACAGGATGCGGACCTGCGCGGCGGTGAGCGACGGGTGGGCCTCGTGGGCGAGGCTCTGGTGGGTGATGACGGCCCAGACATGCCGGGCACGGGCTGCGGAATGGCCGACCGTCGTCAGGTGGAGCTGCGCGCGGCGGTGCTGCCCCTGGCTGTCGACGAGCACGGCCGATGTCTCCACTCGTCTGGTGCGGCGCGCTATCAGGCCGTTCCATCTGCGGTGCAGCCGGTCGAGTTCAGGGGTGGGGGCGAGCAGGGTGCGTGCGCGGCGGCCCACGAGGTCGGGCAGACCGAGCTGGAACAGGTCGGCGGCCGCCGCGCTCGCCTCGATCACGCGTCCGTCGGCCGAGAGCAGTGCGCAGGGCAGGCCGCTGTGGTCGCGCAGCGCCTGTAGGTTCTCCTCCGCCTCCTGCCGTTGGACCTTGGCACGGAGGTGGTCCGTGATGTCCACGTAGATTCCGGCGACGCAGGTCTGCGTGTTCTCCCGTACGGGAAAGCGGTGGCCGACCGCCTGACCGGCGCTGCCGTCCGGGCGGCGGTAGCCGAGGGTGTGGCGCACCTGCGTGCCCCGGTTGAGGATCTCCTGGTCGAGGGCGCGGAACCGGACGGCCTCGGCAGGGGCGTCGAAGTCCTCGATGCACTTGCCGGCGAGTTCCTCCGCAGTGGTGCCGTAGAGGTGCGCGTAGGCATGGTTGGCCCACAGGTAGCGTCCGTCCCGGTCGCGGATGAAGGCGGCGGCCGGGGCGCGGTCGATGAGATCGGCGAAAGCCGCGTACCGGCGCGGGGCTTCGGGGTGGGCCTGCCGGCGGTCTTCCTCGGGCTGGTGCCCCGGGGCCGCGCGTTCTTGCTGCATCCGCTCCAGGAAGCGCTGCGCCCTACCGGTGTCGGCGAAGGCACCGCCTCCGCTCTCCAGCGCCTGCCAGGGCTCGTCGACCTCCCACCAGAAGACGGGAAGGTGCTCGAGAAGTGCCTTGAGCCTGGAATCGTCCACAGCGGTCTCTCCGTCCGTATACGGCTACTTGACGCACAGTCATCACGCGAGGCGTATCCCGTCCCGGACTCACGCATGCTCGGTTCTCGGCCGAAGTGGTGGCTGCCCGCGAGGTGTCGCGAGCAGCCTGCGATCTCTCGCGGAGCGTGAGGTGGCCCAACACGGCCTGCGACTCAGGCATTTGCCTGAGGCGCGGGCGCCTCAGGTGGCGTTCGCGGGTGCCTGCCGACTGGTCCCCTTGAGTGTGCGGGTGAACACGCCCTGCAACGTACGCCCGATGATCCCTCGTGTTCTACGCGCGTCACCGATCTGTACGACACCACGCCACGTACCAACCGGATGTATGGAGACGAACCTCGATGAGCAAGGTGCTGTTAGTGCATGCCAAGGGTGGTCCGCCGCTCGGTCACGTCCTGTCCCGGGCGGCCGCGCGGGCGGAAGTGCATCTTCTGACGCTCAGCGCTCTTCCTCCCACGGCGGCGGATGCCGCCCGGACACTGTGCGCCTCGGTGGTGACACCCACCGATGCGCAGCGCTCCGACCTGGTGTCCCTGATCGTCTCGCAGGCCAGGGCCGTGGGCGCGGACGCGGTGTTCACCTTCTCCGAGTACGCGGTCGTGGCCGTCGCCGAGGCGTGCGAGGCGCTCGGCCTTGCGGGGGCGGGCAGCGCCGCCGCGCTCGCCCGTGACAAGCGCCTGATGCGGCGCACCTGGCAGGAACACGGCCTGCCGCAGCCCGAGTTCCGACCGGTCGCCACGGAGGCGGACCTGCACGAGGCGGCCGTCCAGCTGCCCTTCCCGCTGCTCCTCAAGGCGGCCTGGAGCGCGGGGTCCACCGCGCACCAGATCATCCGTTCCCCGCACGAGGTGTCCGCCGCCTGGCGTCGATCGCGCGAAGTGATGGCCGAATCCGCCCTGTTGGGGTACGCGGAGCTCCATGTCGCCGAGGCCGACGCGGACTTCGTGGTCGAACAGATCGTGACCGGTACCGCTGCGGACTGGTTCGACGAGTCCGGCTGGGGCGACTACGTCAGTGTCGAGGGGGTCGTGGCGGACGGCGTGTTCCGTCCGGTCTGCCTCAGCGGCCGGATGCCCACGGTCGAGCCGTTCACCGAGCGTGCGGGCATCACTCCCGCCCTGCTGTCCCAGGACGCCCAGGACCGGATCGTGGCCCTCGCCCGCGAGTCCGTCGACGCCCTCGGCCTGCGCGACTGTGGAACCCACACCGAGATCAAGCTCGGTGCGGACGGCAGCATGTGGCTGATCGAGACGGCCGCCCGGTTCGGCGGCGCCATGACGGTGCCGCAGGTCGAGGAGGTGTTCGGACTCGACCTGATCGGCATGCTCGTCGACCATCTCCTCGGCCGCCCGGTCGAGTGGCCCGCGCACGCTCTGACGCCGGCGCAGGCGCACGGTGCGGCGGGCTCCCTCGTCGTCCTCGCGGTCGACGGCAAGGGCGAAGCCTGGCAGGACCGCAAGGTCTGGGACTTCTCGGCGGTGGCGGCTGACGTGCCGCTCGGACGGGGCAGCGAGCTGTCGGTGGTCGCGGAGAGTTCACTCGCCGACGGCAGCGTCGTGCCGGTCTACGACCCGGCCGCGGGCGCCAACACCATGGCGGCCCTGTGCCTGCTGTCCGCCACCGACGCGCGGACGGTGCTCCGCGACTTCGAGACCCTGGTGGACGCCCTGCCCCGGGTCCTGCCCGCCGCGCAGCCCGAGGAGGTTTCCCGATGACCGCCCCCCTGTTCACCGGCTCCGCCGAGCCGGCCACGGACCGCACGGTCGTCGGCGAGAACCTCTCCCTTCCGCTCTTCCGTACCCTCTCGGGTGTCCTGGCCGGTCATCCGTACCTCAAGGTCGTCGTCGACCGCGTCGAGAACAGCTGGCACCTGCTCGACACGGCCGCGCACCCCTTCCACGTCAACTACATCGCCACCCGCGTACTGGGCATGGAGCTCGCCGCGCTGGACGCGGACCTCGACGCGTTCAACGCCTCCGTCTACATGGACCCCGGGCGCCGCTTCCTGCTCGGTGTGCTGTCCCTGCACACCGAGCAGGACACGGAGGGCCGTGAACGCGCCTTCCTCGTCCTGGAGACGACCGAAGCCGACACCATGCACGGTGAACTGCTCGCCTTCTTCTACGAGTTCGTACGATCACGCGTCGACGACCGGCTGCCCGTGCTCCTCAAGCCCGCCAACCACGGACAGGAAGAGGAGCTGGCCGCGATCAGCAAATTGCTCGTGCCACGCATCCTGAGCCACGAGCTCTTCGGCTCCAGGACCCGGACGCCGCTGAATCCCGGCGAGGCCACCGGGCGGTTGCGGTACTTCCGTACACACGAGGAGTACACGGCGGCGGAGGCCGGGCTCGGCTGGGCGGACATCGTGGCCATGCCGTGCCTGCCGGACGACGTGCCCCGGGTGGCCGGATTCCTCAACACCAGGCCGATCACGCCGCTTTCGCACACCAACGTCCTCGCTTCCGGCTGGGGCATACCCAACGCGATCGTGCGCGACCTGGAACAACTCGTCGAGAAAGACCGGCTGGACGGCGCGTGGGTGCGCTACCGGGTGCGCGAGGACGAGATCTCCCTGGAACGGCTGGACCACGATCCGGACCTGCGGGCTCCGGCCTGGCACCAGCAACGCATTCGCCTCGAACCGCCCCTGCTCGAGGACACCCCCGTCCTGGCCCTGCACCGGCTGCGCAGCACCGACCGGGACCGGTACGGCACCAAGGCGGCCAACCTCGGCGAGCTGCACCACGTACTCGACAGCCGTACGGCCGACCTGACCGCCTTCTACGGTCGGCCCCGCCCGCCGCGCGAGGACCTCTACGGGCACCTCGCGGCGCGGCTCGGCCTGCACGCGCCGTCCACGGCCGAACTGCGTGCAAGCGCAGGCGACTTCGTGGCCACCACGGTCGGCGCCCCGGAAGGTGTCGCACTCCCCTTCGCGCTCCAGCAGCATTTCCTCGCCTCCTCCCCCGCCCTCCAACAGGGCATCGGCAAGCTCAAGATGGCACTGGAACTCGACGCCACCGACGTGCTGGACTCCCTCTGCCTGCAACTCCAGCACCTGATCCGGCACGCGCCCGTCCCCGAGTCCGTCACCCGGCAGATCAGCCAGGCACTCCCCGCCGCCGCGGACTCGCGCCGGCGTCTGGTGGTGCGCTCCTCGTCCAACGCCGAGGACCTTCCGGGCTTCTCCGCGGCGGGCGTCTACGACTCCGTCACCACCGTCCACGGCACCGGCGAACTCCTGGAAGCCGTACGCCAGGTGTGGGCCTCTCTGCTGTCGCCCCGCAGCGTGCGACTGCGCCACCAGGTCGGCATCTCCCTGGACGACACCTACATGGGTGTGATCGTCCAGGAGTACGTGCCCGCCTCGCTGGGCGGTGTCCTGGTCACCTGCAACCCGACCCGCCGCGAGGACTTCCGCAACGTCTACCTCAACTGCTCCCCCGGCTCCCCGGAGCAGGTGGTCGACGGCACGGTCCTGCCCCAGCAGTACCTGTACAACACGGTGGAGGGCGGCGGCCGCACCGTCGCCCTGGGCTCCTGGGGCGAGGCTCTGTCCGCCGACACCCGCGCCCGGCTCGCCGACCTGTCCCTGACCGGGCGGCTCCTGCAGTCCCATTTCAGCGGGTCGCGCTTCGGTGGTTCAGAGGTGGACAAGCCGCTGGACATCGAGTGGCTGATGACCGAGCGGGGCGACTTCCGTCTGGTCCAGATCCGCCCGTACGCGCTGTGAGCGCGCGACGTGGTCGTCCGCACCCCGGCAGAGAGCGGGGTCATGGCCTGACGGACACCGCCCGTCGGGTCATCCGGCTCAACTACGGCTTCCAGCTGCTGTTCAACTTGCTGTGGTGGATGCCGGTGTTCTACGCCTACCAGAAAGCGGCTGGGCTCTCGGACGGGCAGATCTTCGGCATCCAGAGCATCTACTACGTGGCCTTCTGCCTGTTCGAGATCCCGACCGGGCTGATCGCCGACCGGATCGGCACCCGCAACTGCCTGCGGGCCGGGGCGGTGGTCATGACGGCGGCCAATCTGGCTCCGGTGGTCAGCGCCTCGTACACCGGCTTCCTCGTCCACTTCCTCGCCATCGCCGCGGGCCGTTCACTCACCTCGGGTGCCGCAAGCGCCTATCTGTACGACGGGCTGCAGGCCGAGAAATGCGGCGAGCACTATCTGAAGGCGGAGGGCACCGCGCGGGCCCTGGGGCTGGCGGCCAAGGTCGTGTGCTGGCCGCTGATCGGACCCCTGATGTCCGTCGCCCACGCGGCTCCGTACGTCCTCAGTGCCCTCAGCGCGGCGGGCTCCCTCGCCTGTGCCGTCGCGCTGCCCCGACTTGCCGGAGCGGACGGCGGCACGGGGAAAGCGGCCGAGCGGACGAGCGGAGGGCGCAGAGGCGGCGACTTCCTGCGGGACGCGGGCTCCGCGCTGCGCTGTGTCGCATCCTCACGGTGGCTGGCCCTGGTGATGGTGCAGGGCGTCGCGGTCTTCACGCTGTCCCGGATCTGCCAGGTCAATCTCTTCCAGCCGATCCTGCTTGACCACGGCATCGCGGAGGCCTCGCACGGTGGAGTCCTTGCCGCGATGACGGTGGCGGAGGCGGTGGCCTCGGCCCGCCCCCAGTGGCTGAGCCGTCGCCTCACACCGGTCGCCTGGGTCTCCATCCTCAGCCTCGCGCTCGCGGGCACCCTCGCGGCCATGACGCTCGGCGGACCCTGGGCCGTGGTCACGCTGCTCTGCTTGTTCGCCGCCGCGACCGGTTTCGCGTACCCGGTTCAGCGCAAGCTGGTGAACGACGCGGTGCCCGCGCACGCCCCGCGCGCCACGCTCCTCTCGGTCGAGAGCATCGTGGACCGTGCGGTGTGCGCACTGGCCGCGGTCGCCGCGGGCGCCTATCTCTCCGCCGGGCACCTGGACGCCCTGCTGTGGCACAGCGCGCTCGCGACGGCGGTGCTGCTGGGGGCCTTCCAACTGTTCCTGCGCAGCGGGATGGTGAAGCGGGACCCGATGGTCGCGGCCCCGGGAGAGCTCCCGGCCGGGGCCGAGGGTCCGGACACGACGGACGCGGACAGGCAAGTCCCGACCGCCCGCGCTGCCCCGGAGACGGGACCCGGCAGGGAGTCCCTTCACGACGCAGGCGGCACGGACCGGCTGACCGAAGGTGGACGCCGTAGGCCGCGGGGCTGACACGCAGCCGCACAGCGGGGCCGCCGCCTGCCCCGCTGACGTACGCACCCGCGAAAGGTGCGCACGTCAGCGGGCCCGATGCTCGCCAACTCCGGTCAGCGGGAACGACCGCCGAGGAACTCGATCAGCCGGACCGGGAGGAACGCGGGCCGGTGGGGCCGGGCGACCTGGTACGCCACATAGCCGAGCGACGCCGCGGCATGGACCTCCTCGGCCGTCTCCGCCTGGTAGACGACTCGGCAGCGGCCCGAGTCGGCCTTCGCGCGCTGCCAGAGGGCGGGAGCCGGTTTGCGTTCCGCTTCCGTCCGGGGAGTGAAGATCCGGTCGCCGAAGTCCTTCCAGGCGAAGGGTTCGGAGCCCCGCCACGTGGCATCGACCTCCTTCTTCAGCCTGGCGGCACGCTCGGCGTCGGTCGTGCCCCAGGAGGACGGGACGTTGGTGATCAGGCCGATTCTGATGTGGCGTTCGCGCAGGGCTCGCAGATAGGAGGCCGCGCCGGCCTGGTAGCTGGTGCCGCCGTCCTCGGCGGTGTGCACAAGGGTCTCGCCCAGGTCGAAGTACACGACGGGGCAGGCACGTTCGGCGCTCACGCGCGTGACGGAGGGCGTCGCCGTGGCCCCGCCCGCGTCCCCTGGCACAGCCACACTCGCCGTGGCGCACAGCACGGTCGACGCCAGGGCGGCACCGAGCGTGATGCTCGTCCGGACCGAGCCCTTGAAGGCGGATCTGTTCATGGCGTCGTCGCCCTTCTCCTGGCGCACCACGAGGATGCGCGAATGTCCAGTCCATGACAGGCAGCCGCCGCATCCCATGCGGCGGCTGTCAGTCCGGAAGTTCTCTCATCGCTTCGCCGGTCCACCCCGCTCTACCCGTGAACACCGCGTGCCACTCGGGTCCCGCAGCACCGCCCTTGGATCTCCACGTGATCGCGTCGGTCACGCCCGGGCGCGTGGCAGGCACAAGGGGCCGTCGAGCGAGGAGGCGCGCTCAAGAAGGGCGTCGGCCTCGTAGGCCACCTCGCGGCGTGATGTGTTCGAGGCCACAAGATGTGACGGGCGTCGTCCGCGACAATGTCTGAATGGACCTCCCTAGTCGGCTCGTTCCGATCCCGAACACTTCCGGCCTGCATGTGTGGATGCCTTACCGCAGCGGTGGTTGGGGGTACGCGAACTGCCTGTGGATCATTTCCGGCGATGAGGCCGCGCTCATCGACACCCCGTATGACGGGCCGCTCACGGATGCGATGATCCAGGCTGCCCGTCCGGTCCTGGGCGGGCGCCAGGTGTCGACGGTGGTCAACACGCATGCCAATGGCGACCACAGTTGGGGCAACCACATGTTCCCCGGCGCGAGCGTCATCTCCACGCAGTCCGGTTCCGAGCACCAGCACGAGGAGCCGACTCCTCAGGACATGCACCGCCTGCTGCACGAGACGTCGCCCGAGGATCCTTTGGGCTGGTATTTCCGCCGTCACTTCGGCGTGTTCGACTTCCTCTCAGCCCGCGAGCCCATCGCCACGAAGACGTTCAGCGGCCACCACACCTTCACGGTCGGGAAGTTGGAGGTCGAGCTCTTCGAGGTCGGGCCCGCGCATCACACGGGCGACCTGATCGTCCGTGTCGGCGATGTCGTCTGCGCAGGCGACGTCTTCTTCCCCGACGACCACCCTCCGCATTGGTCGGGTCCGATACAGAACGTCATCGACGCCAACGAAACAATCCTGGGCCTATCACCCAGGATCATCATCCCCGGTCATGGCGGGCTCAAGGGTCCCGGTGACGTGCGCGAGCACATCGACTATCTGCGCGCCGCGCAGCGCGAGATCCGACTGCGTTTCGAAGATGGTCTGACCGTTGAGGAAGCCATGGATGACATCTTCCGGCGCGGCTTCTATCCGCAGCTCGGCCTTCCTGAGCGCCTCATGATTGTGATCGCGATGGAGTACCGCCATCTGCGCGGCGAGATCCTGGGTCACAGTGTCATGGAGTTGGCGCATGGAGCCGCCCGGTGGGCCTTCAACCGTCGCACCGAACCGGGGCTTCCTGTCGCCTGACGGCATACCCCAGCAGCCCGAGAGAGTGGAGTGGGGTGCCGCCTGCCGCGTCGGGCGGCACCCCGACCGAACATGGGATGGCCGGAGGCGACCGGTTCGGTGTCCTGGGCACACACACCCGCCGGGGTTCGGCGTCCAGGAGTGACCATCCAACTCAGCGACTTGACCAGGCGCAACCTATGGACCGCCAGACTCGGCGCCCGTTTCAACCACCGAAACGCACGGCCCGTGATTCCGCTCTGCGGAAGGTCGCCAACGGGTCACTCACCCCTTGATCGCACCGCGAGGGGGGTCGGGGTTGAACACGAGCATGGTGAATCTCGCCCCCGGCGAACCGAGCGGCATGGCGGTGCACATGGTGACATCCCCTACCCGGGAGGGAGCGTGATGGATACAGCACTGGTCCAAGTACGCCTCTTCGTCCGGGCCCCCGTATGCGTGATACCGCATCTTCCGTGTGTCGCCGTTGGGGTGGACGTGTGCCACATGCCGGTCCCTGTAGAGGGGGCGGACCACCGGATCCGCGTCGACCTCCTGGTCCAACTGCTGCAGATCGGCGTTCTCCGGGTGCGCGGCCACAGCGGTCCGCAGCTGGGCGGTGAGCGGTATCGCCCACTGGGTCTCCCAGTTGACCATCTGATGCTCCCTGACGTCCTCCCGCAGCAGCATGTAGCGCATGAGGTTCCTCTCGGGGAGTACCGGCTCGGCTCCGTGAGGGCGGGGGAACATGCGAAGGAAGTCTTCGTTGCAGGCAAGGACGTTCCAGGCGACGTCGTTGACGTAGCACGGTTGGCCCGCCATGGCCTCCACCGCCACCTTCCACGCCGGGTGGACGTTCGTGCCGGCCAGCGGATCCTGCGGGTGGGGTGGCTCGTGACCGACCGAATAGACGTAGAGCGCGATCCTCTCCCGCTCCTTCAGCTGCAGGACGTTGGAGACTCGGTCGAGGAACTCAGGTGTGGGGGACGGCATTTCGCCGCGTTCGAGCTGCGCGTAGGTCCGCTCGGACACGTAGAGGAGCTGTCCGACCTGGGCCTGCGAGAGACCCGGGGAACGGCGGCCACGACCGGTGCGGGGAGGCCAGCCCAGACTTGAGGGATCCACCTGTTTCCGCTTCCACTGCAGCAGTTGCCGCAACGCTGCCTTGTTGTCCACCGTTCACCCTCTCCTGCGCTGAGCGCCGTCCACGCCCGACCCATATACCGGAAGAACGCTTTCCTGAAATTCACTGACAGGAAAAAGCTGGTCCTGGTGGTGCCCATGGGGCGGTAGCGACAATGGGCGTTCGGATCTGCTCGTGCAGTGGAAGACGCGGCGATCCTCAACTGCCAGGGGGAATGCGCGTTGTTGCAGACGACTGCCGTCAGACCGTCGGAGGGCAATGGCGTTTCCGTGGCGCGCACCCTCGCGGTGCTGCGCGCGCTGCAGCAACTCGGCGACGGCGCCCATCCGCTGTCCTCCATCGCCGCCCGGGCGGGTTTGCCCGCCCCCACCGCCTATCGCTACGTCCAAGCGCTGGTCGGCGAGGGAGCCCTGGAGCGGCGAGGGCCGCGCGGCCACTACTCCCTTGCAGAGGCACCGCATTTGTTCTCCGGCTCCTTCTCAGATTCGTCTGGTCCACCGATGAGCACGGGTTCGGCTACGGTTCGCGCCGAGCTGATCACACTACAGTCACGCACCGGCCAAATCGCTCTGGCCTACGCGCCGCTGTTGATCGGGAAGCCGATGCGTATTCGCGCAGAGCAGGCTCTCGGCGCACACGCACAGCAGCTTCAGGCCACCCCGCATGCGTCACTTCAGGCCTTGTGGCGTGCTCCGCTCGACACAGACCCTCCGGGGTGGGCCATCCTGGCCTGCCTCGGGGACATCACCGCGGCGCGGCCTCAGCTCGCCCGCATCCGCCAGGACGGATACGCCGTGGGCCCATCTCCCCTGCTCGGCAGGGACGCGATCGCGGCACCGGTCTGGCGGGGCTCGACCGTGGCCGGTGCGGTCAGCCTTCTCGCCGCACACAGCCAGATGCGCAGTCCCACGGTCCGCAACCGCTTGGCGGGGGCCGTGATGGATTCGGCAGCGATCATCAGCAGGCAGTTGACTTGCTCCGTCATGCCCGGATCTATCCTTTGACCTGCATCGACTCACCATCTCTGCAGCACTTTCAGAAGCAGCACTTCCAGAAGGGGATCCCCCATGTCCCGCTCCGTCCTGATCACCGGCGGCAACCGCGGCATCGGCCTGGCCACTGCCCGCGCTCTGCACGCGGCAGGCGACCGAGTTGCCGTCACCTACCGCACCGGTGAACCCCCTGAGGGACTGTTCGCCATCCGGTGCGATGTCACCGACACCGCCCAGGTACAGGCCGCCTTCAAAGAGGTGGAGAACGAACACGGTGCGGTGGAAGTACTGGTGTGCAGCGCCGGCATCACCAAGGACCAACTGCTCATGCGCATGAGCGAGGACGACTTCACGTCCGTCCTCGACACGAATCTCACCGGCGTGTTCCGCGTGGTGAAGCAAGCGAGCAAGGCAATGCTGCGGGCCAGGTCCGGGCGCGTCGTGCTGGTCTCCTCAGCCGTCGCTCTGCGCGGTGAGAGCGGTCAGGCCAACTACGCCGCGTCCAAGGCCGGTCTTGTGGGCTTCGCCCGTTCCATGGCCCGCGAACTCGGCTCCCGCAACATCACCTTCAACGTCGTCGCACCCGGCCTCACCGAGACGCAGATGATCGAGAGCCTCACGGATGAGCAACGGGAGAGCCTCGTCCGGCAGATACCCCTGGGCCGGCTGGCTCGCCCCGAGGAGATCGCCGCGACCATCGCCTTTCTCGCGTCCCCCGATGCCAGTTACATCACCGGAGCTGTCGTACCCGTGGACGGTGGTGGAGGCATGGGGCACTGACGGTATCCGCGGGGCCGAGGCTCCCCGTGCCACCGCCTCGCGGTAGGGCTATCCCTAGGCACGAATCGGGGGGTGGCCGCAGCGAAAGCGGGCGACGGCGCGCCTAGCGTGCGGTACATGCAGATGACCAGAAGTGGGCAAGCAGCCGTTGCCGGTGTCGTGATGCTGGCTGTGGCAGCGGGAACGTCCGCCGCCACGGCCTCAGTTGCAGCCAAGGAGCCGTCGGGGCTCGGGCAATATCTCACCCAGGACGTCGACTGGCACGACTGCACCCTGGGGCCCGACGACACCACCGGCCGCAAGCTCGACGCCGCGGGCGCCCAGTGCGCCGACCTCACCGTGCCGCTCGACTACACCGACCCTGGCGGCCGAACCCTCACCGTCGCCATCTCCCGGGTACGCGCCGCCGATCCGGCACACCGGGTCGGCCCACTACTGCTCAACAACGGAGGCCCTGGCGGGCCAAGTCTCGACATGCCACTCACGGTCGGCGCGGCCATGGGGAAGGTGGCGAAGAAGTACGACCTCATCGGCGTGGACCCGCGCTTCGTCGGCCGCTCCACGCCGCTGGACTGCGGCTGGGACGTCGGTTCCACCGTCTTCTCGGCCGGTGAAGGTCGGGCGGGGTTCAAGCACTCGGTCGCCCGTCAGCGCGACCTGGCCGAGCGATGCCGGGAGACGAACGGAGATGTGCTGCCCCATGTCAGCACGCGCAACACCGCCCGGGACATGGACGTCGTCCGAGCCGCGCTGGGCGCACAGCGGATCTCCTACCTCGGCTACTCGTACGGCACCTACCTCGGTCAGGTCTACACCGAGCTGTTCCCCGGCCGCACCGACCGCATGGTGCTGGACGGTGTCATCGACCCCGCCCGGTACACCCAGACGCTGCTCGCCGACTCCACTGAAGCCAACGAGCGGGCGCTGCACGCCTGGGCGGCCTGGACCGCAGCCCGGCACGACACCTACGCCCTGGGCCGCACCGCCGACGCCGTGCTGACCACCGTGCGCGGCATCCAGCGGGCCGCGGCCGAGAAGCCTCTACGGGTCGGCGACTTCCGGGTCGACGAACACTTCGTTCCCCTCGTCTATTTCAGCGGCCTGGGCAGCGATCTCGACAAGCCTCGGGCCGAGCTGGCCACCGCGACCCGAACCCTCGCGCGTGCCGCCGACGGTCAGCACGTCGAGCCCGGAGCGGGGTTGTCCGAGCTTCTGGCAGCCATGACCACCAAGGCCGGTTCTCAGCAGGGCAGCGTGCAGGCCGCCATCCTGTGCGGAGATGTCGCGACGCAGCGCGGGACCGAGACCTACTGGCGTGACATCCAGGCCGGCCGCAAGAAGCATCCCTTCGCCGCCCCGCTCTCGTACAACATCACGGCATGCGAATTCTGGGACGGTCCGGCGGAGGCTCCGACCGTGGTCGACAACGACGTGCCGGCCCTGTTGGTCAATGCCACGGGCGACACCCGTACCACCTACTCCGGCGCGCGCCAGGTGCGCGAACGGTGGTCCCGTTCTCGCCTGGTGACCCTGCCCGGGGCCAACCAGCACGGGATCTACGGCGATTACGGCAGCACGTGCGCGGACGCACAGGTCAACGCCTATCTGGCAGACGGCCGACTGCCCGTGCGCGACGTGTCCTGCCCGGCCTAGGCGCTGTTTCCCGGGGCAGGTTCGGCCACGCCGACGACGTGGCGTCAAGACGCCGGGCGGTCAGCTTTTGACTGAATGCGGACGACTGTGAGGTTCCGCTCCGAGGCCGGTGAGGGAGCGGGATGATTCTCATGACTTCGCCGGCCTCCGACTCTGCCGGTGTTCGCGCGGGGTAAGGCTGTTGCGGCCCTGTTCTTGCCGCGGTGGTGCGCGATGTACGGGGCCCCGGCGCTCGGTGGTTGAGTGGACCGCTGGTGGGTGGGGCCTGCGCCACCGCACCGCTGCCGGTTCCCGGGGTCCTTCGGATCTGCCGTCAGGGTGCGGAACCGATGAAGGGGGAAGTCCCTTGATTTCTGCACTCTCCAGACCCCGCCGCACCCAGTCCCGCCGGCGGCGCCGCCTGACCTCGCTTGCTGCCGCCGGCGCGCTGGCGCTGACGGGCGTGGCGGCGCTCACCGAGCCCGCTCATGCCGATGCCGGCCCGAAGGCGTACGTCTCCAATTTCGGTGGCGACGCCGTCTCGGTGATCGACACGAGCACCAACACCATCACCGGCAGCATCAGCGTCGGCAGCAATCCCACCGGTGTGGCGGTCAACCCGGCTGACACGCAGGCGTACGTCACCAACTTCGACGACGGCACCGTCTCGGCGTTCGACACCGGGACCGACGCGGTCACCGCGACCATCCCCGTCGGCAGCAACCCCCTCACCGTGGCGTTCACCCCGTCCGGGACCCGCGCGTACGTCACGAACCTCTCCGACTCCACCGTCTCGGTCATCGACACCGCGACCAACACGGTCAGCGCCACCGTCCCGGTCGGAGCCGGACCGAACGGGACGGCGGTGAACCCGTCGGGCACCACCGCCTACGTGACGAACAACGGAGACGACACGGTCTCGGTCATCAACACAGCGGCCAATACCGTCAGCGCCACCGTCCCGGTCGGGGACGGGCCCTCCGGAGTGGCGGTCAGCCCGTCCGGGACCAACGCGTACGTCACCAACAACGACGGGACCACGGTCTCGGTCATCGACACCGCGACCAACACCGTCAGCGCCACCGTCCCGGTCGGAGCCGGACCGAACGGCGTCGCGTTCAGCCCCTCCGGCACTCGGGCCTACGTCACCAGCACCGGCAGCGACGACGTGAAGGTGATCAACACGGCGACCAGTACCGTGACGGCGACCGTCCCGGTCGGCGACAGCCCGGCCAAGATCGAGGTGAACCCGTCCGGCACGGCCGTCTACGCCACCAACCGAGCTGACGACACCGTCTCGGTGATCGACACCGCGACCAACGCCGTCACCGCCACCATCAGCGGGTTCAACAGCCCTTACGGCATCGCCTTCGTTCCCGCGCCGCCAACGGCGCAGGAGGCGGACATCGACGTGGACCTCACCGCCAAGCCGAACCTTGGCCTCCTGGTGCCTTACCTGAGTTACACCCTCACCGCGCACAACACCGGTCCCGACGCCGTCACTTCCGCGACCCTGACCGCCGCGCTCCCGCCGGGTGCCTCCGCCACGAACCTCTCCGCCGGATGCACCGTCGCCGCCTCCACGGTGACCTGCACCTACGGAGCCATCGCCGACAACGCGAGCGTGAACAAGACCTTCCGCGTCCCGCTGCACCTGCTGACCCTCGGCAAGGTCAAGGTCACCGGCCTGCGCACCGCCTCCGCACCCACCGACACCAACCCCGCCAACGACAGCGCGGCCGTCACCTGCACCGCTGTCTCCGTCATCCTCGTCACCTGCCCCTGATGCCGCACACGCGGTGATCCCGCGCCGCCCACCACCGCTGCCCTCCACCAGCCACAAACCCACGGAGGGCAGCGGCACGACGACCACCTCGTGGGACCGCAAGACGCAACCCGTGCAGGCGTGATCAGTGGTGAGCGGGGCACTCGTCGACGATCGGCGCAGCCACCGGAACCGCCGGTAGCGCGCCGTTCATCGGCAGGAGAAGACAGATGCTGGCATTCGCGGCGGCCGTGCTGTTCGTCATCGCCTTCATCATTCACGCGACCGAGACGTCGACCGAAGCCGTCTTCAGCCCGACGAGTCTTATGCTGGTCGGCCTCGCCCTGCTCGCTCTGCACTCGGGCGGCATGGGGTCGGGGTGGTCCGCACGCGGACGGGGACACGGGCGCCGGCGCTGAGCGTCACTGGGGAGCGCATTTTGACAGGGCCTTGACATATTGGGGGGCGGTCGCCAGGATGCAAAGCGCTCGCACTTCTGCGTAATTTCCTGTGCCGAACGCGCAATTCATGCATGCATCGGCCCGTCAGTCCGTACTGAAGTCCGTACTTCATTACGCGCTCACCAGCTTTCGATCACCGCAGCAAGCGCGGCCGGCGCGCGCCCTGCCTGACACACCCCCAAGCGTCAGGAGGATGCCCCATGTCCCCACGCCCTCGTCCAGGGCTCACGTTGCTCGCCGCGCTCGCACTCATGCTCTCCGGGCTCACCGCCACCGCTGCCGCCCCCGCGGGCGCGGACGTCCGGGACATCCCGCCCGCGGACTACCAACAGGTCCAACTGGCCACAGGCGCAGCCGAGTTGGGTGAGGCGATGTCCCTCACCGTGCTGCCCGACCGTTCGGTGCTGCACACCGCCCGCGACGGCACGGTCAGATACACCGACCCCGCAGGGAACACCACCCAGGCCGGAAAGCTGGACGTCTACACCCACGACGAGGAGGGGCTGCAAGGCATATCCGCCGCCCCGGACTTCGCCTCCAGCCGCCAGGTGTACGTCTACTACTCCCCCAAGCTCGACACCCCGTCCGGTGACGCGCCCACCACCGGGACCGCCGCCGACTTCGAGCGGTGGAAGGGCCATCTGAACCTCTCCCGGTTCACGCTCAAGGCCGACCACACCCTCGACATGGCCAGCGAGAAGGTCGTGCTCGAAGTGGCCAACGACCGCGGCCAGTGCTGCCATGTGGGCGGCGACATCGACTTCGACTCCGCCGGGAACCTGTATCTCAGCACGGGCGACGACACCAACCCGTTCGACTCCTCCGGCTACGCGCCCATCGACGAACGGACGGACCGCAACCCGCAGTTCGACGCCCAGCGCTCCTCCGGAAACACCGACGACCTGCGCGGCAAAGTGCTGCGCATCAAGCCGACCGCGGCCGGCGGCTACACCGTCCCCTCCGGCAATCTCTTCGCCCCCGGCACCGCGAACACCCGGCCCGAGATCTACGCGATGGGCTTCCGCAACCCGTTCCGGATGAGCGTCGACAAGAAGACCGGCGTCGTCTACCTCGGCGACTACGGCCCCGATGCCGGCGGCGGCGACGCGAACCGGGGACCCGGCGGTCAGGTGGAGTTCGACCGCATCACCGCCCCGGGCAACTTCGGCTGGCCGTACTGCACCGGCACGAACACCGGAGCCGAGACGTACAACGCGTACACCTTCCCCAGCGGTCCATCCGGCGCCAAGTACGACTGCGCGGGCGGTCCTGCCAACGATTCGTTCCGCAACACCGGACTGTCCAAGCTCCCTCCGGCGCAGGCCAGTTGGATCAAGTACGGCTGGGACGGGTCGCCGCCGGAGCTGGGCACCGGTTCCGAGTCCCCCATGGGCGGCGAGGTCTACCGCTATGACCCCGATCTGGAATCGTCGGTGAAGTTCCCGCAGTCCCTCGACGGCCGCTTCTTCGCCACCGAGTACGGCCGCAAATGGATCAAGTCGATCGAGGTGAGGTCCGACGGATCCCGGGGCACCATCGAGGACTTCCCGTGGACCGGCACCCAGGTCATGGACAGCGACTTCGGCCCGGACGGCGCCCTGTACGTCCTCGACTACGGCACCGGGAGCAACAACCAGGCCCTGTACCGCATCGAGTACCTCGGCGGGACCAACCGCAGCCCGATCGCCAAGGCCGCCGCCGACAAGACCTCCGGCGCCGTGCCGTTGACCGTGCAGTTCTCCTCCGCGGGCAGCTCCGATCCCGAGGGTCAATCCCTCGGCTATTCCTGGGACTTCGGCGACGGAACCACCTCGACCCAGGCCAGCCCTTCACACACGTACACCACGAAGGGGACCTACCGGCCGACGCTCACCGTCAAGGATCCCGAGGGCCTGACCGGCAGCGCAAGCCTTGTGGTGACCGCGGGCAACACCGCACCCACCATCTCCCTCCGACAACCCCCTGACGGCAAGCTGTTCTCCTTCGGCGACACCGTTCCCTTCGAGGTCTCGGTGAGCGATCCGGAGGACGGCGCGATCGACTGCGCGAAGGTCAAGGTCACCTATCTCCTCGGGCACGACAGCCACTCGCACGCCATCACGTCCAAGAACGGCTGCAGCGGCAGCATCACGGTGCCGGCCGACGGCGAGCACGACAGCGCGGCCAATCTGTACGGGGTCCTCGACGCCGAGTACACCGACAAGGCCGGCCTGACCACGCACAGCCTGCGAGCCTTGCAGCCGCGCCACCGGCAGGCCGAGCACTTCACCGCCCAGTCGGGCATCCAGATCGCCGGGCACGGCGCCGCGGAAGGCGCCAACACCGTCGGCTTCACCGACGACGGCGACTGGATCTCCTTCAAGCCCTACGCACTCGCCGACGCGAAGTCGTTCACGGCCCGCATCGCCTCGGGCGGCGCCGGGGGCACGATCGAGATCCGCGCCGGTTCACCGACCGGCACCCAGCTCGGCTCGGTGGCCGTGCCCGTGACGGGTGGCTGGGAGAACTACCAGGACGTCACGGCGAACCTGTCCGGAGCACCGTCGGGGACCACGGACCTCGTGCTGGTCTTCAAGGGGCCGAGCGGTCAGGGCAACCTCTTCGACGTCGACGCGTTCACCCTCGCCACCGCCGCGCAGAAGGGGCGTCAACCATGAGCAGCATGAGCAGAGCGCTGAGGCGGCTGCGCCGCGCACCCGCCGTTCTCGCCCTCGCACTGGCCGCCGTCCTCACGGTGCCGATCACGGCAACCGGGTCCGCGAAGGCCGCGTCCTATGACGTCCTGGTCTTCTCCAAGACGGCGGGCTTCCGCCACGACTCGATCCCGGCCGGCATCGAGGCCCTGCGCGGCCTCGGCCAGGAACAGGGCTTCACCGTCACGGCCACCGAGGACGCCACGGTCTTCAGCCCGGACAAGCTCTCCGGGTACGAGGCCGTGGTCTTCCTCAGCACCACGGGCGATGTCCTCGACAGCGCCCAGCAGGATGCCCTGCAGTCGTACGTCGACTCCGGCGGAGGCTATGTCGGGGTGCACGCGGCGGCCGACACCGAGTACGACTGGCCGTACTACGGGCAGCTCGTCGGGGCCTGGTTCAAGAGCCATCCCGCCATTCAGCAGGCCACCGTGGTCAACGAGGACCGCACCCACCCGGCGACCTCGCACCTCGGGGCCACCTGGTCCCGCACCGACGAGTGGTACAACTACCGCACCAACCCCCGCTCCGACGTGCACGTCCTGCAGAGCCTGGACGAATCGTCCTACAGCGGCGGGGAGATGGCGGGCGACCACCCCATCACCTGGTGCCACGCGCAGGGACAGGGCCGTTCCTTCTACACGGGCCTCGGTCACACCGCCGAGTCGTACGCCGACCCCGACTTCCGCACCCTGCTGCTCGGCGCGGTCCGCTACGCGGCTGGGCAGGCGCCCGGCGGCTGCGCGCCGGATGCGGGAGGCGGCACGGCGGAGGGATCGCAGAACGTCCACCTCTTCTACTACCCGTGGTACGGAAACCCTGCCGTGAACGGGAGTTGGCGCCACTGGCCCCAGGGCGGCCACACCCCGCCCGACGGCGTCGGCGCCGACTACTACCCGGCACTCGGCCCGTACGACTCCGGGGACATGGAGGGTGCCGTCGCCCAGCACATGAAGTGGGTGAAGGAATCCGGCGCCGGGGTCATCGTCTACAGCTGGTGGGGCCGTGACGGTTACGAGGACCGGCTCGCCAAGGGCGTCCTGGACGCGGCGGCCAGGGAAGGCATCAAGGTGGCCTGGCACCTGGAGCCGTACGCGGGGCGTACCGCGGCCTCCACGGTGTCCGACATCCAGTACATCAACGACACCTACGGCGGCCATCCCGCCTTCTACCGTTCCGCCGAGCACGGCGACAGACCGGCGTTCTATGTCTTCGAGAGCCTGCGCATCACCGACTGGGCCGCGCTCGACGAGGTGACGGACAGCAGCATCGTGCTCGCCCAGACGACCGACACCACGAAGATCGCCCGCTTCTCGGGGATGTACACGTACGACGGGATCGCGGGCGCCACCGCCCCCGGCTGGAAACAGGCCGGCGACTACGCCCGTGCCCACGACTTGATCTGGGCCCCTTCGGTCGCTCCCGGCTACATCGACGACCGGGCGGTCCCGGGCAACACGACTCCCACGCTCGACCGCGCGGACGGAGCGGCGTACGACAAGCAGTGGGACAACGCCCTGGACCCGGCCATCGGCGGCTCGCCCGCCTGGGTGTCGGTGACGTCCTTCAACGAGTGGCACGAGGGGAGTTCCATCGAGCCCGCCGACAGTTCACCGCCGGCCGGTCACGGCTACCTGACCTTCGAAGGAGCGTACGGAAAGACGGGTGAGGCGGCGGAGAGCGCCTACCTGGAGCGGACGGCGTACTGGGTGGACCGCTTCGCACGCCGGTAGTCGGTGGACACGACGACCGGCTCGGGCAGCCACTGCCCCACATAGGCCTCCCGCCGCATTCGCGACGAACTCAGTTGGTTACTGACCGGATGCGGCGTGCGGCCCCGTCAGAAGCGGGCGTGTGTGGTGATGTCCGACTCGAACTGGTTGATCATCTGAGGCGTCACCGTAGGACGGCACTGGCCGATGGCCTCCAGGTAGTCCGCCGTGCTCGCGCCCGGCATCGGCTCCTGGGCGGCCGTCTGCCCGCCGGCCGAGACCAGATCGCGCTCGAAGGAGTTCTGGGCGGCGATCCGGGCGGCGTGCTCGATGTCGGCGGGCGTGAACAGGTCGCTCGCCGCGACCAGTTCGTCGACGTTCACCTCCGGCCGGCCATCGGTGTAACGGGTCCAGATCGCCGCCCGGGCCGCCTTGTCCGGCGTACCGATCGGGATCAGGTAGTCGAAGCGACCGGGGCGCAGGAAGGCCGGGTCCAGGGAGCGGATCGAGTTCGTCGCACAGACCAGGAGCCGCTCGTCGCGCTCCCGGAAACCGGGGATGATCTTGAGCAGCTCGTTGGTCACCCCGTGCATCCCGCCGGGCTGTGCCGGTTCCCGGCGGACCGGGGCGATCTCCTCGACCTCGTCGATGAAGACCAGCACCCGTTCCAGTTCGGCGATCGCTGCGAACGCGGAGCGCAGCGCCGCCGCCAGATTGCCTCCGTCGGCCAGCCGGGAGGGCAGGATCTCCACGAACGGCCAGCCGAGCCGCGAGGCGATCGCGCGCGCGAAGGTCGTCTTGCCGGTACCCGGCGGGCCGAACAGGCCCACCGCCCGTGGCGGGCGCACACCGTGTCGTGCCGCACGCTCCGGCTCGGCGAGCGGAAGCACGATCCGCCGTTCGATCAGGTCCTTCTCGCGCTCCATGCCGACGACCTTGTCCCACAGGTCGCCGGGCAGCAGTCGGCCGCCGAGGTCGTCGAGAAGGCTGGCGGCGGGCCCGTGCACCGGCTCGACCTTCTCGAAGTAGGCCACAGCAGGCCGGCGGGTGTAGCCCGCGTTGAGGAGTCCGTCGCCGAACAACTCCTCCTCCGGCAGGACATAAGCGATCCGGCCGACCCGCGCGGCGACCAGGCGGCGCTCGAGCTCGACCAGGAGCGCGCTGGCCAGGCCACGCCCGCGCCAGGCCGGGGCAATCGCGATCCGCATCACCCAGGCCCGCTCTCCCGCCACACAGGCGAGCGCCGTTCCGATGGGTACGCCCTGGTGGACGGCTACGACGCCCGGCTGCCGGGACGTCAGGGCACTGATGCACTCCGCCACGGAGAAGACGGATTCCTGGCCGAGCTCGGCCGTGGTGTCCATCAGGTGGACCACCGCGGCGAGATCGCTCTCGCGGTAGTCATGGATCAGCCAGTTCACAGGCCTCGCCCCTCGCTCGTTCTCGTTGTCGCGCCGCTGCGGCGAGGCTAGAGGCGCGGGAGATCACGGGTCGTGCGCCGCATTGCACAAGGAGCGAGGGGAACTGCTACGAACCGTCACTGGGCATACGGCGCCGAGCGTGCCCGGCGCCGGCGTGGCGGCGGGGCCGGGCGCGGGAGGGTCAGCAGCTCTGCCAGAGGCGGGTCATCACCCGCACCCCGAACCGCAGCCCTTCGAGCGGCACCCGCTCGTCGACCCCGTGGAAAAGACGGCCGTAGTCCAAGTCGTGCGGGAGCTTCAGGCCCTTGAAGCCGAAGCACCGGATGTCCAGCTTGGTGAAGGCCTTCGCGTCGGTTCCACCCGGGTTGCAGTACGGCACCGGGTGTCCGTCCGGGTCCTCGGCGCGCACCGCCGCGCACATGGCGTCGACGAGCGGGCCGTCGAAGGAGGTTTCCATGGCGATGTCGTGATTGACCCACCGGCGGGAGACGGAGGGCAGCAGCAACGCGTCGATGGTGTCGATGAGTTCCTGCTCGTGACCGGGAAGGAAGCGGCCGTCCACGCGGGCCGTCGCCTTCCCGGGGATGACGTTCGTCTGGTAGCCGCCAGAGAACATGGTGGGGTTCGCCGAGTTGCGGAGCACCACCTGCATGAAGTCGGCGACATGACCGAGCTTGGCCAGTTCCTTGTCGACGGCCTCCTGGTCCAGGGTGTCGAGAGCCTCGAAGTCGATCTCCACACCCAGGAGTTCGGCTGCCTTGGCGAGCAGGGCGTGTACCGGCTCGATCAGCCGCACCGGGTGGGTGTGCCGGCCGATGCGGGTCAGTGACTCGGCGAGGTCGGTGACCGCGTTCTCGTCGTTGGGCGAGGATCCGTGCCCGGCACGGCCGTTCGCCGTGAGCTCCATCCAGGCCATGCCGCGCTGGGCGTTCTCGATCGGGTAGAGGCGCCGTGTGTCGTCGAGGGCGTAGCTGAAGCCGCCGCCCTCGCCGATCGCCTCGGTGACGCCCGCGAACAGCTCGGGCCGGTGCTCGACCAGCCAGTGCGCGCCGAACTTGCCGCCCGCCTCCTCGTCGGCGAGGAAGGCGAGCACGATCTCGCGGGCCGGCGGGGTTCCGGTGCGCGCGAAGTGCCGCGCGGTGGCCAGCATCACGGCCACCGTGTCCTTCATGTCGATCGCGCCGCGGCCCCACAGGTACCCGTCGTGGATTTCGCCGGAGAAGGGCGGCACCTGCCATTCGGTCGCATCGGCCGGTACGACGTCGAGGTGGCCGTGGACGAGGAGGGCGCCCCTGGTGGGATCCGTGCCGGGGATACGGGCGATGACGTTGGCCCGTCCCGGTGCGCTCTCGACGAGCGTCGATTCGATGCCCGCATCGGAAAGGCGCGCCACGACCCAGTCGGCGCAGGCCCGTTCGTCGCTGGTGGGGTTGGAGGTGTCGAAGCGGATCAGCTCCGCGCAGAGATCGATGACCTCTGTCTGCGCCTCCTCGGAGGCTGGGATGGTGCTCATGGCCGCGTCGGGAACAGGGGTGCCGGGGGTGCTCATGCCGCTCCTACGGTCTCGGACGTGCGGGCGGCGGGGGCGGGTGTGGCCTCGTCGTCCAGGGTCGTGGTGCCGTACGTCCTGATCCAGCCGAGCAGCCCGAGCACGGAGTAGAGGATGAACGCGGTGGCCAGCGAGTTCAGGGCGGGGATGCCGCCGTCGTAGAACTTGCCGACGCAGAAGGCCAGTGCCCAGATCACCAGTGACATCGGCACCCAGGTCGGCGAGGTGGTGGGCAGGGTCTGGGCCTCACGGGTGTCGTCGAGGGGCTTGCACATCCGCCGCACCACCCAGTACTCCGCGACGATGATGCCACCGATGGGCGGGATGGCCACGCCGAGCACCGACAGGAACTCGGTGAAGTGGGTCATGATGCCGACCGCCGACAGCAGCGTGCCGGCCAGGCCGAGCATGATGGTGACGACGCCGCGGTGCAGGCGCTTGCCGAAGACGACCTGGAAGAAGTTGACGACGCCGAGGGAAGAGCCGTACAGATTCCAGTCGTTGATCTTCGCCGTCGACATGAGGACGACCAGGACACCGAAGGCACCGGAGGTGGAGAGCACGATGTGCGAGACTTCGCTGCTCTTGACCATGTGGCCGAGCAGCACGCCTGTCATGCCGACGATGTACTCGGAGAGGATCATCGACGAGGCGCTCTGCAGAAAGACGTGCGAGCCCTTCTTGTTGTAGCGGGTCATCTCGGGGGCGACGATCGCACCGGTCATGAAGCCGCCCGCGATGGCCGTGGCGGCGACGGCGAGCGGGATGGTCTCACCGGGCGGGGGCGAGCTGACGAGGTCGGCGACGGAGTGGTCCATGAGGGCGTTGGTCACCGACCAGGCGACCATGGCGAAGAACAGCGGTGTCACGATCTTGGCGAAGATCGCCATGTACTTGAAGCCGAAGATGACCAGGGCGGTGATGGCCACACCGGCGACCACGCACCACAGCCACGAGGGTCCGCCCACCAAGGCCGACACGCTGTTCCCGAAGATCGAGTTCTGCACGCCGAACCAGCCGACGAGGCTGACCGCGATCACGAAGCTGACCAGTGCGGAACCGTTGCGCCCGAAGCCCACCCAGCGGGTCAGGAGCGGAGTGGCAAGGCCCTCGCGCATCCCCGCGAGGCCGATCGCGAAGATCACGACCTCGAGCACGACCGCACCGAGCGTGAAGGCGAGGAACGCGTCCCCGAAGGTCATGCCGACGCCGATGGTGGCGCCCAGCGTGAACTGGGAGATCGAGCCGGACTGGGCGAGCCACTGGAGCAGCATCGTCCAGAAGCCGAGGCGCTTGTCGCGCGGGACGCGGGACAGCGCGTAGTCGTCGCTGCCGATCTGCTTGCCGCCCGTTTCGGCGGCGGAGGGGGCTGCCATCACGACTCCCTGGATGCGTGGCCGAAGGTCTGCAGGTGCGCCAGCGAGCCGTAACGGTTGACGAGGTTGTCGAACTCCGCCACATCGTGGAAGTCGAGTCGGCCGCCGCCGAAGGCCTTCGCGGTCTCGACGGCGAACCGGGCGGCGGCCGCGATATCGGTCTCGTGACTCGCGCCCGTCTGGCAGCCGGGAACCGCCGCGGCCGAGGTGACCGCGAGGCCCACCACCGGGGCGGAGGTCGCGGTGGCCGGCTGCAGGATCGAATTGATGTGGTGTACACCGTTACCGTAGGGCGTGATGTCCTGGTTCGTCACGGGATATGTGACCAACGGCTCACCGGTCACCACGGCGAGCAGCTCGCCGAGCTGCTCGCTGACCCGCAGCACCCAGCCCTCCTTGACGGTGGGCGAGAGGGCCAGGCCCTTGTGGTTGATGATCCGGTTGCCCTTGGTGGTGTCGATGGAGAGCACGGCCTCCATCTCGTCCATCACCTCGTGCCGGTTCATGGTGGCGATGTCGACCGGCGAGTCCATGAACGGGACCGGGTCGTGCGGCGCGGTGGGGGCGTCGGGGCAGATGTGGGTGGCGATCACGACGTCGCCCTCCAGCACATCGCCGCGGCGACGCATGTCGAGCAGCTTGGCCGCGGCCGACAGGGCGGCCACGGCACCGTCCGCGTCGGAGACCAGGCCCGCGATCTCCGGTCGTGCGCCCACGCCGCCGAGCCTGCCGACGACGCCGAGCGTGCGGGCCGGGCCGCCTGCCGCGCGGCCCGAGCGCCCCGGGATCCGGACGCGCACGAAGTCCGTGGAGCCGCGCTCGCCGGTGACGGTGGCGACCTCGGCGCCCGATCCCCCTGGACCCGCGGCCGAGTCGAGGTACGCGACGGCACGCTTGCCGTCGGCGTCCGGATCATCCAGCAGATCCATGATGTCCAGGACGTACTTCAACATGGGCGACCTCTCCTGATCGTGCACGCCGGGCGGGTGGCCCCGCACCGGTACGGAGACCAGAGTCGGGATGCGTTAGCGTTGTGGGCAATGGTTTCCCGTTATCTGCAATAAGGGTCTGCATGGTGAGATGCCGGGGCCGAGGCCGACCCCGCACACACCCGCACCCGCACAGCGGCTCGTACGCCCGCCGGGGCCCGCACGCCCCTCCCCCACCGCAACCACCGCAACCACCGACCCAGGAGCGACTGCCGATGCCCCAGGACATCCCGCTCGACCGGAAGACCCCGGCCGGCGCCCTGCAGACCGTCGACCGCGCCCTGCTCGTGCTGCTCGCCTTCGAGCGGACCCGGCCGGACTGGGGCGTGACCGAGGTCGCCGCCGAGTTCGGCTGGGACACCTCCGTCGCCCAGCGGCTGCTCTCCACCCTCGCCGGGCGCGGCTTCCTGGTCTCCGACCCGGTCACCCGCCGCTACCGGATCGGCCCCGCCGTACTGCGCCTCGGCCGCCTCTGGGAACGCTCCGGGTCCCTGGAACTCCTCGCCGGACCCGTCCTGGACGAGCTGCGCGCCACCACCGGCGACACCGTCCTGTTCTGCCTGCCCGACAGCTTCCACATGCGCTGCGTCGCCGCCGTCGAGGGCGAGGAGGGGCCGCTGCGCTACTACCCGCTGGTCGGCGAGCTGTATCCGGCGCACGCCGGTGCCACCAGCAAGTCGTACTACGCCTTCCTGCCCGACGAGCAGCGCAACCGGCTCTTCCGCGGGCGCCCCATGGCCCGCTTCACCGACCGCACGGTCACCGACCCGGACGACCTGGAGCGCGAGTTCCTGCAGATCCGCGCGCAGGGGTATGCGTGGACCGTCGGCGAGTACGACGCCGGGATCGGCACCGTCGCCGTACCGGTCTTCCTCGGCCGCGAACCGTACGGAAGCCTCAGCCTCGGCGCAGCCAAGGAGCGCTTCCCCGAAGGCCCCGACAGCCGCCTCGATGCCCTCCGCAGAGCCGCCCAGCTCCTGGAGAAGCGCCTCACCCACCCACCGCAACGCACCCGGCGCCCGCGCGGCGACACCGCCTGAGCGAGAGGCCGCACGACGGCCGCCCGCCACCGTCGCCACCCACGTCACGCGAGCAGCCCACCACCCCAATGCCCAAATATCCTGCAAGGAGCCTGAGTTGACCCGGACGAACCTGCTGCTGCTCTCCAACTCCACCCAGCACGGCCGCGGCTACCTCGCCCACGTCCTCGACACCGTCACCGGATTCCTCCCCGAGCGCGCCCGCCTCGCCTTCGTCCCTTACGCCCTCGCCGACCACGACGCCTACACGGCCAAGGTCCGCGACGCGCTCGCCCCGTGCGGCATCGACGTCCGCGGCGTGCACGAGGACGGCGACCCGCTGTCCGCACTCGCACAGGCCGACGCGGTCTTCGTCGGCGGCGGCAACTCCTTCCGCCTGCTGAGCGCGCTCTACCGGACCGGACTGCGCGACGCCCTGAGCACCGCCGTACGTGCCGGGCTGCCCTACATGGGCGCCAGCGCCGGCACGAACATGGCCGCTCCCACCCTGCGCACCACCAACGACATGCCCATCGTGCAGCCCCCTTCCTTCGCGTGCCTTGGCCTCGTCCCCTTCCAGATCAACCCGCACTACCTCGACCCGGACCCGGCCTCCACTCACAAGGGGGAGACCCGCGAGGAGCGCCTCACCGAATTCCTCGAGGAGAACGACGTCCCCGTGCTCGGCCTGCGGGAGGGGTCCTGGCTGCGCGTGCGGGAAGACCGCGCCACGCTCGGCGGCGAGAACCCGGCCCGCCTCTTCACCCGCAGCACACGCCCACGTGAACTCCCCACCGGCGCCGACGTGTCCGAACTCCTCACAGCCCAGGCCCACTTCGACACCGCGGCCACCCACGCCTGAACCCTCTCGACCTCAGGGACACACCCGGGCCACCAGGGCGGGCAGCGCCTCTCCGAGGGGCAGGGCGACGCGCTGGGTGGCCCAACGGTCACCTCGGGTCGGGCCCTGATTGACGATCAGGACCGGCGTGCCGGACTGTGCCGCCTGGCGCACGAAGCGCAGCCCGGACATGACGGTGAGGGAGGAGCCGAGCACGAGCAGAACGGCAGCTTCCTCGACGAGGTCCCGGCATGCCGCAACGCGCTCGGGGGGCACGTTCTCTCCGAAGAACACGACATCGGGCTTGAGAACCCCGTCGCCACAGGCCGAACACGCCACCACCCGGAACTGACGGACCGCCTCGTCGGGCAGTTCCACGTCACCGTCCGGATTGACCCGCGCCGCTCGGTGCCGCTCGGCGTCAGCCTCGAACCGCGGATTGGCCTCACGCAGTCGGCGGTCGAGGTCTGAACGGGAGCTGCTCTGCCCACAGGCCAGGCACACGACCCGGCTCAGGCTCCCATGGAGTTCGATGACGTCCCGGGCCCCGGCGGACTGCTGCAGCCCGTCGACGTTCTGTGTGATCACCCCGGTGAGCAGGCCTGCTTCGAGCAAGGCGGTCACAGCACGATGACCGGCATTCGGGCGGGCCCGCGTCATGGCCCTCCACCCCAGCTGGCTGCGGGCCCAGTACCGCTGCCGGGCCTGCTCCGCGCCGACGAACTCCTGGTACGTCATGGGGGTGTGCCGACGCAGGGAGCCGTTCTCCCCGCGGTAGTCCGGGATTCCTGACTCGGTGGACAGCCCGGCCCCGCTCAGCACCGCGACCCCTCCCCCGCGCACCGCCTCGACGACACGCGCGAGGTCGGTCACGGCCGGGAGCAGGCCGCCAGTGGGCTCCCAGGTCAGGGTGGGACGCATCCGCATACCTGCCAGCGTACGTGGCGGGCGCCCGCGTACCCCGGCCATGCCGTCAGCCGATGTCTCAGGAGCGGACCCGGCTACTTTCCTTGGTCGCGGTGGGCCCCCGACGCCGTGTCGGCCGTGCGGAGGCCGGTGGCGTCCCCGGCGGACAGTTCGGGCGGGGATTCCCCCGCGGCGAGGTGCTCCAGCACCTCGGCGAGTTCCCGGCAGGCGCTCTGCACCGATCGTCGGGTGGCGCGTTGTTCGGCGACCATGGCGGACAGCAGGAGCGCCGTCAGCGCGGTGGCACCGTTGAACGCCTGGAGTTTGGTCATGACCTCGATGGCCGACAGGTGGAGGAAGGCGCCGTGCTGCGTATTCGCCTCGAACGTGGTGAGCACGGAAGCGAACAGCGCGCACAGCATGCTCCCGGCCAGCTGGAAGCGCAGCGCCGCCCAGATGAGCAGCGGAAAGACGAGGAAAAGCAGGCTCAATTCGCCGAGCACGGCCACGGGCACGACGATCACGGACACGAGGCCGAGGCACAGCATTTCCTTCCAGCGCCTCAGTTTCAGTGGTCCGGCGGCTCCCGCAAGGACGAGCAGGAGCGGTGTGATGAGCAGGACGCCCATCGCATCGCCCACCCACCAGGCCAGCCACACGGACCAGAACTCCCCTGTCGCCAGTCCGCCGGTCACCACCTGCGGCCCGACCCCCGCCGTGGCGCTGATCAGCATGGCGCCGAGCCCTCCGAGGAAGACCAGGGCGAGGCCGTCCCGCACACGCGAGATCCCGAGCCGGAAACCGACCGCTCGCAGCATCAGATAGGCGCAGAGCGGGGCGATGGTGTTGCCCGCGACGGTGATGAATGTGGCGGGCTGCGGAGTGGCGAGCGACGCGATGACGAGGAACGACCCGATGGCGATCCCGGGCCAGACCGACACGCCGAAGACAAGGAGTGCGGCAACGGCGAGGCCCGTGGGCGGCCAAATGGGGGTGACGATCACTCCTTCGACGGTGAGCCGACCGAGCAGGCCCAGCCGCCCGGCCACGTAGTAGCAGGCGGCAACAGTCAGTGTCTTGAGGACTACCTCCATGGACAGCCGGAACCGCCGGGTCACCAACACAGCAGCCATCAGACACCGGGCGGACCATTTCGGCCATGCGAACGCCCGCGTCAGTGTCCGGGGCGTCCGCATTCATCAGGGGTCGCTCATCCCCCTCACCTGTCTCCTCCGGGGTGCGGTGGGCACGTCTACGGGGCGCCGCCGTCGTGGCCGACGATGAGGACGGCGGCGTCATCCTCATGCCCCACCGTGTCCGCCAGCCGCATGACACCGCCTGCGAGAGTGTTGATGCCCAGTCCGGCAGCGGCCGTGACCTCGGCGAGCCGCGTCACCCGGCGCAGGCCTTCATCGAGGCTCAGTGTCGGCCCCTCCACCACACCGTCGGTCAGCAGTACGACGACACCACCCGTGGTGAGCCGGTGGCACACCACGGGGTACTCGGCGCCTTCGAGTACGCCGAGCGGGGGGCCGCACTCTCCTTCGTCGACACCGGAGCGGCCGTCCGCCGTGGCCCAGATGTGGGGGATGTGGCCGGCCCGAGCGCACTCCAGGACGCCGGTGGCCGGATCGAGCCGGAGGAAAGTACACGTGGCGAAGAGGTCAGCGCCCAGGGAAACCAGGAGATCGTTGGTACGCGCGAGCAGTTCCCCCGGGTCGCTCGTGACCGAGGCCAGCGCACGCAGCCCCACACGGACCTGCCCCATGAACGCGGCGGCCTTGATGTTGTGCCCCTGCACGTCTCCGATGGACAGGCCGATACGGCCGTCGGCCATGGTGAAGGCGTCGTACCAGTCTCCCCCGACGTTGAGTCCGTGGTTGGCGGGCATGTAGCCCACGGCCAGCCGAATGCCCGGGGGCTGCGGAAGGTCGTGGGGCAGCATGCCGCGCTGCAGGGCCACTGCCAGCTCGACCCGGGAGCGCTGCATCTCCGCGAGCTCCCGGGCCCGGGCAGTCAGCGCCCCGAGCCTGGCAAGCAGCTCGTCGCCGTCGTCGGCCGCCTGCGTACGGAACATTGTTCGCCCCGGTTCCGCGAGAGCACCTCGCGTCAGTTCAGCTGTCTTCCACCACGTGCACCATTGGCATAACCGTCGCGCTCAACTCTGCCCGGAGATGACGGGCATCGCACCCTGTCACCCTCCGTGGCGGCTGGTCCCGAACGCGCGGAGGAGGTGCCTGGAACCAGGGAAAATGCAGCACATGGATGACGCGTTCACACTCATTCGGCAGGCCGTCGACCTCTTGCCCGAAGGTGCCGCGGCACCGAACGGCGTGACGGTCGGGGATGTCCGTGAGGACATCGCACGCCAGGAGTGGGAGATGGCGCTCGGCCTTCTCGTCGAGATCGGTGATCTCTGCCCCGTGCCCGTTGAGTTCTGGGAGTTTCTGGCCGAGGCCGCTCGGCAGATGATGCTCGACCGCAGCCACCGGTGGTGCCAGTGGCGAGCGTGGGAGGTCCGGCACGGCACGGTGCGGGCAACGCTGAGCCTGCTGGGATCTGAGGAGGGTGGACGCCGGAGCGCCTTTTCCGGGGACGGCCGGCTCAGGCCGTTGTGGGACATCAGGGGCGGCACCGCTGACGGAGACCCAGGCCTGAGGATCGCAAGGCTCTGGGTGGAGTTCGCGGCAGAGCTCGGTCCGGGAGGGACTGCCGATGTCCGGCTTGCACCCCTGGCCCCGGAACAGTGGAGACATCTGAGGTGCGGAGACGTGATCACGATGCACGAAGCTCGACCTGCTGTCGGCACGGCCGTGATCGTCGAGGTCCTGCCGCCCCGCACCTGAGTCCGCCACTCGACCTCAGCCTCGGGAACGCCGAATACCCGGACGCCGTGATCTACGTGCATCACAATGGCACCACGTTCCGTTGCCGCCGCGGCGCTGCTCACCCTGAACACCTCGCGGGTGAGCGGGAGAAGGGGAAGACGTGAGTGAGAGACAGCACCATCCGTCGGACGTGTCGGGCAGGCTGAACACCGGAGTCGCGCACAACGCACGCGTGTGGAACTATTGGATCGGCGGCAAGGACAACTACGAGGTCGACCAGCAAGTCGGTGACCAGGTCGCCACGATGTTCCCGGTGATCCGGGACGTGGCCCGCGCCGACCGCCAGTTCCTCAGCCGCTCGGTCCGCTTCCTGACCGCCGACTGCGGAGTGCGACAGTTCCTGGACATCGGCACCGGACTGCCGACCCTGGACAACACCCACGAGATCGCCCAACGGATCGCCCCCGAGTCCCGGATCGTCTACGTCGACAACGACCCCATCGTGCTGGTCCACGCCCGCAGTCTGCTGACCGGTACTCCGCAGGGAGCAACCGCCTACATCGACGCCGATGTCCACCACCCGGACGGCGTCGTGGAGGGCGCGTCGGCTGCCCTCGACCTCGACCGGCCCGTCGCGGTCATGATGCTGGGCATCCTCAACTTCGTTCTCGACACGGACGAGGCACGGCACATCGTGCGCCGCATCATGGATTCCGTCCCCTCAGGCAGCTATCTCGCCCTGACACACCCCACCACCGACACCGATCTCGGTGGCGAGGGCAACGTCGAGGCCATGAAGTTCTGGAACGAGAACGCCACCCCGCCGATCACCGCACGCAGCCGCGCAGAGATCAGCTCCTTCTTCGACGGCCTGAACCTCGTCACCCCCGGCCTTGTGTCGTGCTCGCAATGGCGCGCTGAGCCCAACTCCGCTTCCGTACTGCCGCAGTTCGGCGCGGTTGCGTTGAAACCCTGACCAGACCTCGTCGAGGCCGCGTCAAAAGTGCGTGGCGATCCCGAATACGCGGCGCAGCTGCGCCATGTCGTGCCGGTCGCGCTCTGATGGTTCGTATCCCTGGTGGAAGTAGACCTGCTGCTCGGCGGACAAGCAGGGGACGGACGTCCCCTGGACGTCGCCCGTCACGAAGCATGCGGAGGGATAGACGAAAGGGCTCTGCGGATCGGGTGACGCCTGCACTGCTGAGCCGTCGTCGGAGAAGACCAGCGGGTGAAGGTCGATCTCTCGCCCGTCCGGAGCCGTCATGACGAATCGGATGGGCCTGAAGTCCAGGCTCTCGACGAAGCCTTCCCCCGAGAGCGCCGCCAACACAGCGGCTTCCTGGTCCTGCCGGTGTATCAGGTCCAGGTCCCGGTGATCCCGGGTCTGCTCGCCGAGCAGAGCGTCGATCCCCCATCCCCCACCGATCCAGACATCGGCTTTCGCTCGCCGCAACAGGGCCAGGACGAGCAACACATCATCGGCTGTCATCACCCGATGCAGGTTAGAGGCGACTGCCTCCGGCCGCTGTGCTCGATCCCGCGACTTCAGCTTCCTGTCGAGAACGGGTTCGCGTGCCCCAGCGTTCAATCGATGGGCCAACGGCGCCCAGGGCGGCGAAGAACGCGCCGAGGAGCAGCCAGCCGGCCGTGCCGAGGCCAAGGACGACGGTGGTGAGGATGGCAGGGGCGAGTGCCTGGCCTGCGCTGAAGCCGAGCCCGAGAAGCCCTTGGTACTGGCCTTGGGCATGGTCTGGTGCCAGGCCGAAGCCAAGGGCGAAGCCGGCCGAGGACTCCCATATCTCTCCGAGGCTGTGGACGAAGATCGCCGCGACCACGAGGCCGGCGGCCGCCCACACGGGAGTGTGCGCGCTCAGGGCCATCATCGGACAGCTGAGGAGGAAGAGGAGCCCTGCCGTGCGGAACGCTCTGCCGCCGTCGCGAGGGGTTTCGATGCGGGATCCGATTCTGGTCTGCAAGAGGACGCAGACTCCCGCATTGATCGCGGATACCGCGGCCACGGTCCAGCGCGGTGCGTCCGTGTGCGACGAGATCCAGATCGGCAGGAGCAGGGACACGACCGGGTACTGCAGCCCCATCGCGCCGTAGAGGGCGGTGAAGGCCACGAACGGCCGGTCGGTGAGAGCGATCCAGCGGCGCTGCTGCGGCGGTGACGCCAAGGCTCTGTAGTTGGGGAGCAGGAACAGGAGCAGGGCGCACAGGGCGAAGCTGGCCGCGTTGCCGAGGATCAGCACGCCGTACGCGGTACGCGTATTCGCTGTCACCGCAAAGCCGGCGCCCACCGTTCCCAGGACGACGCCCAAGTTGACGTAAGTACGGAGCTTCGCCCTGAACAGCGCCGGCCGGTCGGTGCCGACCCGGACCACGAGGGCTCCCCAGGCCGCGCCGGCCGCGGCTGCGGCAAGCTGGTCGACGGTGGCGATGATGGTGAGCGCAGCCCAGCTCTCGACCCACACGAGAGCGGACATCGCCGCTGCCTGAACCGCCAGGGCGAGCATCATGATCGTGCGCGGCCCACGTCGATCGGCCAGGTGACCTCCCGGTATCCCCGCGAGCAGGCCGATCAGTCCGGCAACAGTGAGGGCAGCACCCACCTGCACCGCCGGTAGATCCACGACCAGCGTGAAGTAGAGCGCCGCCGCCGTGTTGAAGAGCCCGTTGCCGACTCGGTTCACGAAGCTGGCCAGGATCAGCACACGCTCTGACCTGTTGGCCCCCGCCATGTGAGCTATTCGACCGCGCGATCTCCCCTTGATCATGGGCGCAGGTTAACAGCGGTGCCACAGGCCGTCAGTGGTGCGAGGCCGGCTGCCCCGGGCGCCGACCACCGCAACACTGAGGACCCGATCGTGACCGTGATCGTGCTGCGTGCGCTAGGGGATCAGCGTGCCGGGGCCGTTGTCGCCGCTCAGGTTCGCGCCGTACAGCGCCTTCGTTGCCGGTGCCCCGATGTCCTTCGGGTTCTGCGCGACCGACTTCGAGGCCGTCAGGCCGGAGGCCGCGCCGCGCAGCAGCCACACCGCGCCGCCGTTCACGACGGTGTCCAGGTTCTCGCCGGGCGCACCGGCGGCGAGGTCCGCCTTGCCGTCGCCCGTCACGTCGAGCAGACGTGCCGACCCGCCGAACACGTCTCCGGACTCCGCGACACCCGGCACGTCCGCCGTGTCCTGGTGGAACGCCTGCGCGCCCTTGCCGGTGAGCCCGCCCTTGGCGCCCTTGAGCAGCACCACGGCGCCGGCTTTCGCCTTCGAGCCGATCGCCTCGCCGGGGACGCCGACGGCCAGGTCGGGGTATCCGTCGCCGTTCGCGTCGCCCGCGCTCAGCCGCCCACCGAACTGGTCACCCTTCTCGCTCGCCCCGGGCACGCCCGCCGTGCTCTGCGTGATCGTCTGCGTACGGGTCTGGCTGGGGCCGGAGGGCGAACCGTAGTAGATCTTGACGGTGCCGGGGTCGTCCTCGGTGCCCTCGGTGTCGCCGTTCGGGAAGATGCGGGTGGCGAGATCGGCGTAGCCGTCCTGGTCGAAGTCGGCCACGGCCGTGCTGGACGAGGAGTTCAGGCGCTGCGGGACGGTGGACAGGCCGTCCTTGGTGCCGAGCCACAGCTTGCCGCCCTCGGCGTGGTTCTCGTAGACGTAGAAGGTCGCGAGATCCTCGATGCCGTCGCCGTTGAAGTCGCCCGCGGCGGTCGAGTTGATGGTGTTGTCGGTGCTGTACACCTGCACCTGCTGCGCGCGGGCGGGGACGCCGTCACGGCTGAAGGGGCCGTAGAGCACGTCGTGGTAGTCGTAGTCCTCGCCGTTGCGCATGAACAGGTCCGTGTGCCCGTCGCTGTCGAAGTCGCCCGCGGTGATGTCGTCGCCGACCTGGGCATTGGCCGGTGCGTCGATGCGGACCGCGCCCTCGCCGGAGATGCCGGTCTTCCGGCCCCACAGGACGATCACCGATCCGTTGACGTTGTTCTCCGCTCGGTGATCGCGGGCGACCACCGCCAGGTCGGTCAGGCCGTCGCCGTCCAGGTCACGGGAGATCATCGCGTAGCCGAAGACCTGGTTGTCGCCGGAGACGCCGGGTACATCGGGGGTGTCCTGGGTGATGACTGTCGTGCGCGCGGAGTCGATGCCGTTGGCCGATCCGTAGCTGATCGTGATGTAGCCGGCCCAGGCGTGGCCGCCGACCTTCGCGCCGGGGGCGGAGACGGCGACGTCCTGGTAACCGTCGCCGTCGAAGTCCTCGCGCACGGTGGCGGCGCCGTCCTCCGCGGACGCGGTGCCCGCGACGATCGGCACGCTGAACGACCCGATGAGGGCGGCGGCCACGGCGGTCGATATGGCGGGTCTGCGGATGCCCACGGTTCCTCCTTAGAGCGCGAGCGATGTCGAGACGCGTGCGCGCAGATGTGATTCATCTGCGAGACACGCGGAAACGGTTGATGGTTGTGCGCTGAACGACACTTGAACGGATGCAGGCCGGCTGTTGACCTGGCGCATACGCCGCCGATGCCCCGTCACTTGCACGTGGCCGGGCGGGGGCCGGTCGCCCCGCCGCTAGGATGAGGGCCGTTTGCCCGCAGGGAGTTGAAAATGCCGAGCCGCCGCTCGGAGGGGACCGCCTCCGACACGCCGTGGAACCAGACGTTCAGCCACTCGATGTGGCGGGCGAACAACTCCGTGCATCGCGCCCTCAACGAGCGGCTGCGCTCCCTCGACGTCACGATGACGCAGCTCGGCATCGTGATGACCCTCGACCAGCACGGGCCGCTGTCCGGGGCGGATCTGGCCCGGGGGCAGAACATCACGCCGCAGAGCGTGACGACGGCGCTGGCGCACTTGCAGCAGATCGGGTGGATCGAGCGGCACCCGCACCCCGTGCACAAACGTGTGGTGCTGGTCGAGCCGACCGAGGCGGGGCTGCTGGGTATGGCCAAGGGGCGACAGCTCGTCGAAGCGGTCGTGGAACGGCTCTGCGAAGTGGTCGGCGGGCCCGAGGAGCTGGAACGTCTCACGCTCGGCATGCGCCGCATCGCCGTGGCCCTCGACGGCCCCGACTCTCCCGTGGCCCGCATGTGGCCGGACCCGCCCAAGGCCGGCTGAGAGCCAAGCCCTTCGCAACCGGACCGGCCAAGGCCGCTTTTGCGATCACCGGCGGGCGTCGACGCCCGCCGAACCCGGCGCATGATCCGTGCGGCCACACCCTCCGTACCGAGAGAGAACTCTCCGCCCTCCGGTCTCAGTCATTTGGGACTTTGACAGGCAACTGATAACTTGACCGGCGCGTTCGATCAGGAGGGCCGTCTCACCATGTCCGCGATATCCACCCCCCACCACCGCGCCGTCGCGCGCCCGGCGCTGACCACCGTGCTGGCGTGTCTCGGGATGTTCGCCGCCTACGTGCCCATCGGCAGCGTCTCGGTGTCCCTGTCGCGTATCCAGCAAGGGCTCGGCGCCTCCACGTCCGACCTGCAGTGGGTCTCCGACGCGTTCATCCTGCCGATGGCCGCGCTGATCCTCACCTTCGGCCTGATCGGCGACCTGTACGGCCGCAAGAAGGCCTACCTCGCGGGCATGCTCCTGTTCGCCGCCGGTTCCGTGACGTCCCTGACCGCGCACAGCGTCGAGCAGGTCTGGGCCGGCCAGGCCATCGCCGGCGCGGGTGCCGCGGCTCTCGCCTCCTCCACCCTTGCCCTGATCAGCCACGCCTACCCGGACTTCCGGGCCCGCGCCAAGGCCATCGCCGCCTGGGCCGCGTCCCTGAGCATCGGCATGGCCCTGGGCCCGCTGATCAGCGGCGTCATCCTGGAGCACGCCACCTGGCGCTGGATCTTCCTGCCGGCCGCCGTCATCACCGTCGTCACCGGCCTGGTGGCCGTGCGGATGCTGGAGGACTCCCGCTCCGCGCACGGCCGCGCCATCGACGTACCCGGCCAGATCGCCGCGATCGTCTTCATCATCGGCCTGATCTACGGCGTGATCGAGGGCGGCGGGGTTCACGGCTGGGGCCAGACCAAGGTGGTCGTCGCGTTCGCGGTCGCCGCGCTCGGCCTGATCGCCTTCATCGTCGCCGAACTGCGCTCCCCCTCGCCGATGCTCTCCCTGAAGCTGTTCGCAGTGCGTCCCTTCACCGGAGCCGGTGTCGTCAACGCCATCGTCATGTTCGGGATGATCGGCTCCGTCTTCACCCTCAGCCTCTTCTTCGGCAGCGTCCAGCAGCTCTCCGTCCTCGACATCGCCTGGCGGATGCTGGTCTTCAACGGCGTCTCCATCGTGACCGGCCCGCTCGTCGGCCGTCTGATGGGCAAGGTCGCACCCGGCGTACTCCTGAGCGTCGGCCTGCTCGGCACCGGCGGCGCCATGCTGTGGCTGACCGGCCTGCAGACCGACTCCGGGTTCGGCGCGATGGCCGGCCCGCTCGCCCTGTTCGGCCTCGGCATGGGCTTCGTGATGACGCCGATCAGCGCGGTCGCCGTCGGCAGCGTCCCGCACCACCTGGCGGGCATGGCGGGCGCGGGCAACAACACCCTGCGCCAGCTCGGCGGCGCCCTCGGCCCCGCCGTCCTCGGCGCCGTTCTCACCAGCCGGCTCACCTCCGCCCTGCCCGGGCACCTCGCGGACTCCGGACTGACCGCCGCCGACCAGCAGCGGGTGGGCGAGGCCCTCGCGCAGGGCGGTGTGGGTGCCGCGGGGCACCTCGGGCTGTCCCCCGAGGCGACCGGTCCCGCACTGGGCGCGATCGGCGCGAGTTTCACCGACGCCGTCCATGTCTGCATGACCATCGGCGCGGTCGGAATGCTGGTGGCCCTGATCGCCACGGCCACCCTGATCGGCTTCCGCCGCCCCCAGCAGGCACCGGCGGCGACTGCGGCCTCCGCCCAGGAGACGCCCCAGGCCAGCGCTCCGGCAGAGGCCCAGGAAGCGCCCGCACAGGTTGGCCCCACCCTCCACGGACACATCCGCACCTCCACCGACGCCTCCCGCTCCACAGTCACCCTGATCTCCCTGACGGGACGTCAACTGGGCCGGACCGTGGCCCGCTCCGACGGAGGCTACGAGCTCGCCGCACCCGGCGCCGGTACCTACGTATTGATCGCCGCCGCCGACGGGCACCAGCCGCAGGCGGCCACCGTCACCATCGGCGACGAGCCGCTCGCGTACGACATCCTGCTCTCCGGCCCGCAGGGTCTGAGCGGGGGCGTCAGCGGCGCCGACGGGCTGCCGGTCGTCGGCGCCACGGTGATCGTGACCGATGTGCGCGGCGAGGTGCGCGGCACCGGACAGACCGGCCAGGACGGGGGGTTCGCCTTCGAGGAGCTGCCCGCCGGCGAGTTCACCGTCGCCGTGACGGCGGAGGGGCACCGGCCGACCGCCGTTCCCGCCACGGTCAGCGACGGCGGAACCGGCCGAGTGGAGATCGCTCTCATCCCGGGCGCCCGGCTCCAGGGCGCGGTGCGCTCCGCCGATCTGCGCCTGGTGCCGGACGCCCGCGTCACGCTGGTCGACGCGGCGGGCAACGTCGCCGCGACGGCCACCACCGGCACGGACGGCGCCTACGCCTTCACGGACCTGGACGCCGGTGAGTACTCCGTCATCGCCAGCGGCTACCCGCCCGTCGCCACCCCGCTCCGCGTGACGGGCCCCGGCACCGACGCCCTCGACATCGAGCTGTCGCACCCGGCGCGCTGAGCCGTTCTCGCTCCGCTGTCCGCAACCAAGATCGGGACCATCCCCGCGGGCTCTCCCGTCACCTGACGGGACGACCTCTGTTCAGGACGGGGGGGGGGATGCTCCGATCCTTGTCCTATGGACGACGGCGTGAAGTGGCTCGTGCTGAGCACGAGCGGGCTCCCGGTGCTGCTGAACGCGGGTATCGGCCCTCGCCCTGTGGAATCACCGTGCCGGGAGCGCTCACTCTGGAGGCGTGGCACTTCATTCGCGACGCGCGGGCCGCCGGGATACCGGTGCCGGAGAAGGCTCTCGCCGCACAGCCCGCGTTCAAGACGGCCTGCGACATCCACGCGCAGCGGCTGACGGGCTGCTTGCCACCCCGCCGCACCCGACGCGACGACCACGCCGACCGCGCGCCGTGGGCCGTGGGCCGCCGGACTGATCGCCGCGGGACGGGTCACGCTCAGCACCTGCCGCCTGTTGGGACAGAGCATCTAACGGCGCGCGCACTGCGAGGTCCTGGCCCGGCAGGAATCTCACGGGTAAGGGACGGGGTCTCCGCGCTCGGATTCGACGGCTCCCGGCTGATCGTCGGCGGCACCCGGCTGCGTCGGCCCTCCGGCGGCGTACGCGGGGACCACCGGCCGCTCATCGACAGGCTCGCCGGATCGTCCACTCGCTCCTGCGCCGTGCCTGGTTCACCGCGTTCCGACATCACCACCTCGAGCCGGAGGGGACGCGTCCTCAGCTCGTGCAGTCATTCAGATTCGTCCCTGCGGGCAGGGGATGACGGTCGAGATCCACCACGGCCAGACCGCGCCTGCTGCCCGGCGCGCAGTGCAGTCCCGGCACCATGACCGCAGCCCGGATCGCCTCGTCGAGGAGCACTTCCCGGGCCCCGGAACTAGGCCGGATGTCGGATGCGGCCAACAGCGCGGGCAGTAGCCGCTCCAGATGAACGGCATATCCCTGTGCGGAAGGGTGGAAGGAATCCGTGCACAGCAGCGTGTCTTCGTTCTCCACGAGCAGCTGACTGTCGTACAGGGACACAACCCGTGCCCCGGCCCGCAGCGCCTCGCGGGTCTGGAGCATGGCGAGCCTGCGGCTGCGGTGCCCGGCGAAGCGACGGGTCCATGGGCGCAGGGACGGCTGATGACGGATCTGCGGGCAGCTGGCCAGCACGACGGACCAGCCCATGTCCCGCAGCCTGACCAACTGCTGAGCCAGCTGCCCGGCCGACGTGGTCATCCGTGTGGGGACCAGCACGTCGTTGCCCCCCACGATCACCACGGCAGTGCCGGGAGCCCCGTCAAGGCGGCCGAGCCGCTCGACCTGTTGGCTCAAGTGGGTTGCGGTGGTGCCGAATCGGGCCAGCACGGCCAGGTCGACGGGTCGGTCGGCCGTGGCGGCGAGTTCGGCAGCCATCACACCGCCCACCGCGCGAGAGGGATGCCCCGCGCCGACGGAGAGCGCGAGCGAGTCACCCAGGAGCGCCAGTCTCAGAGGCTCGCCTGAGGGCGGACCGTAGCGCCCTGAGCACTGAGGGATGTCAGCGCGGTCGGGGCGGACCGGAGCGGCGAGGACTGCCTCGGAGTACAACCGGAGCAAGGGCTTCTTCACGCGCCGGACGATGCTGTTGCGCAACCTCCTCATCGCTGGGCCGCCTTCGCGAAGCGATCGGCCTGGCGTTCCGCGTCGGCCTGCAACTGCGAGACGAAGAGGGCAAGTTCGTCCCGGAGCGCTTCGGCTGACGCGTCGAGTCCGGTCAGTTCGAAGATGCGCCAGTGCCGGAGCAACGGACCAAGAATCTCGTTCCAGTGCACGCCGAGGTTGTAGATGTCGGCGCGGGCGATGGCGATGGCCTTGCGGCGGAAGCCGGGGATCTGGGCTCCGGGCATCTGAAAGGCCATGGCTTCCCGGCAGATCGCCCGCACCATGGCCGACGGATCGATGGCGAGTGCCGCGTCCACCAGGGAACGGTAGAAGACCATGTGCAGATTCTCATCAGCTGCGACCCTGGCCAAGAGGCGGTCGGCCACAGGATCGCCGGTGCGACGGCCGGTGTTGCGGTGGGCGACCCGCGTCGCGAGTTCCTGCAGGGCTACGTAGGCAATCGCTTCGTGAAGGGTGCGGTCACCACCGTCATAGCCTGACTCCATGACAGCCATGCGCTGCCGTTCCAGCTCGTCGGCGTCCACGCTGCGGGTCACCACGAGGTAGTCCCGGATCGCCATGGCGTGACGGCCTTCCTCCGCCGTCCAGCGATGCACCCAGGTGCCCCAGGCGCCTTCCCGGCCGAAGCGCGCGGCGATTTCGTGGTGGTAGCTCGGCAGGTTGTCCTCGGTGAGCAGGTTCACTTCCAGCGCGGCCCGCACCTCGGGAGAGAGCGGCGCCGTGTCCGGATTCCACGCTTCGAGCTCCGCCTCCTCGGTGTCCGCGAAATCCTGGCCACACCCCCAGGGCACATAGCGGTGCGGCATCCATTCCTTGGCCATGCTCAGATGCCGGTTGAGATTCTCCTCGACGACGGGTTCGAGCTCCACCAGCAGGTCGATCGGCATGCAGACTTCTTCCTTGAGGGAGTGAGAGAGGGAGGGAGGGGCGCGCGCAGGTGCCTTGCGGGGCGACGACACGTCTCGCCGAGCAGACGCGTCATACCGACCGGAAGGCCAGTGCGACGTTGTGCCCGCCGAAACCCAGCGACGTACTCAGCGCCGCAATGGGCCTGTCGGGCAGGCGGCGGGGCTTATCGCGTACGACATCCAGTTCGATGTCCGAGTCCTGGTCGTCCAGGTTGATGCTCGGCGGAGCTGTCCTGTGGTGCAGTGCGAGAGCCGTGAACACAGCCTCGACGGCACCGGCTGCCGCGATCAGGTGTCCAGTCATCGACTTCGTCGCGGAAACCGCGGCATGGTCCAGGGCTGCACCCAGGCCCCTTCTGAGCGCCCGGGACTCAGCGAGGTCACCCGTCGGGGTCGAGGTGGCGTGAGCGTTGATGTGCACCACATCCGCAGGGGACAGGCCGGACCTCTCCACCGAAAGGTCGATGGCCTGGGCCAACTCACCGCCTTCCGGGTGCGGTTGGGCGATGTGATGGCTGTCGGCCGTGGTCGCGGAGCCGGCGATCTCGCAGTAGACGCGGGCGCCACGGGCTCGGGCGTGCTCGGTGGATTCGAGGACGAGAGCTGCTGCCCCCTCCCCCATCACGAAGCCGTCCCTGTTCTTGTCGAAGGGACGTGAGGCCCGCTTCGGGTCGTCGTTCCTGGTCGACAGGGCGCGCATCGCTGCGAAGCCGGCGATGGCCAGGGGCCTGACGATTGCCTCGCTTCCTCCTGCGAGTACGACATCGGCATGGCCGAGGCGGATCAGCTCGGTGGCGCGGGCCACCGACTCGGCACCGGACGCGCAGGCACTGACAACCGCGTGCACTCCGGCCCTTGCTCCTGTCTCCAGGCCCAGGACGGCAGCCGGGCCATTGGGCATCAGCATGGTCACGGAGAAAGGGCTGATGGAGCGCGCGCCCTTCGCGCTCATGGCTTCGTACTGGTCGAGTGTGGTGCCGAGGCCGCCCATGCCACAGCCGAACACCGTGGCAACACGCCGTGGATCGAGGCCGCAGCCGCCGCCGGCCGCGCCCTTGTACCCGGCGTCCTCCCAGGCCTCACGCCCAGCGATCAGCGCCAACTGCCCGCTGCGATCAAGATGGCGGCATTCGGGGCGGGAGAGCATCTGGCCGGTGTCGGCACGTACGCGTGCGGCGATGCGTACCGGCAGTTCATCGGCCCAGCTCTCGTCGATCTCGCCGACCCCGCTGGTGCCACCAAGCGCAGCGGCCCACGTCTTGGCGACACCGCTTCCGATCGGGGTGAGCGCGCCCAAGCCAGTGACCGCGACGTCTGATGCCGCGCGGGCCGAACATTGCCGTACAGAATCAGATCTGAGCATCAGGCAGCATCCTCATCGATCGTCGGAGCCTCAGAGCGACCCGGCCGTCTCCCAAAGGGGCGAAGTGGGCATTGAGCGTGTTCGCGTGCTCGGCTGTGTCGGAGGCCGGAAAGTTCAGTTCCCCCGGCCCCGGGCTCTCCCGTTCCGGTGCTGTGCCCCCCGCCGCGGCCAGGACGGCGGGCAGCAAGCGGGCCGCGGCCCTTGCGTAGGCATCCGGCGACGGGTGGAATCCGTCTGCCGCATGCGCCGCGGACGGATCCTCGTGACACAGCGGTTCCGAGAGCGAAGCGACCCGGGCGCCTTCGGCGAGCGCGACCGTTGTCTGCAGTCGGGCAAGGCGTCGGGCCCTTCGGCGCACCAGGGAGCGAACCGGGCGGTACAGACCGTTCCCCCACCCCAGGTCGGGGCAGGCCGCCACCACAACGGAGCAATGCTCGGTCCGCATCAAGCGGATCTGACAAGCGAGGCGCCGGGCACGGCGGTGGAGTCGAACCGGGAGCAGCACGTCGTTGGCACCCGCCATGACCACCACGACGTCCGGTTCAGCCCAGACGGCCGTTTCCGCTTGGCTCTGCATGGACGTGGCGGTGGCTCCGCGCTCCGCCTCGACCCGTACGTCGACCGGTCTGCCGAGTTCGCCGGCGAGGGCGGCGGCCAACAGCGCGGCGGGGACCTGGTCAGGTCGGTCGGCGCCACAACCCAAGCTGGTCGAGTCGCCGATCAGTATGAGGCTGACGGGTGTTCCCCGCCCCTCGCCATACCGGCCGCAGACCGTGAACTCGGGGAGGTTCACGCTCCGGTACTGGGCTCGCCCCAGACAGGCCGAGTAGCAACGAGCCATGAGCCTGCGAGTTCTCGCGATCGGGGCCAACTGGGCTGCTGGGGTGGACGGCTTGTGCATGTGTTCCTCCTCAGGCCGGCGAGACAGCTGTCCAGAATGCCGATGACAGAGCTGGGGAATGGTCGGGGCACAGGGCCCCCTCACGTCCGGAGCGCGAGAGCAGGACGCGGGCCGAAGCGACGGCGACTGCAGGTCCTGTGTCATACAGAGGCGGAAAGCACACCCACATGCGGCCCGCCCTCAGGCACCGCGGATTGCATGGCGGCCCCCTTCATGCCACGCACCAAGTACTCAGTGGTGACCCGAGGGGCCCGTACACGCACTCCGAGTGAGTCGAGGGCACCGGTGTCGAAGGACAGGCGTTGCCTCAGGTAGGGCAGGACCGCGTCCAATCCTTGCGGAATGCCCCGCACGTCCACAGGGAGATGAGCACTCCCGGTCGGCCGGAGCAACAACCGCAGAGGGAAGAGGTGCTCGAACGCCGCGGTGATGCGGCTGACCGGCGTATCCCGGGGATGCACGACGTGCATCAGCTGCGGCCCCGGTTCGTGCGCCCGCTCCGTCACCTGCGCCATGGTTCGCGCGGCGGCCACGACCGGCAGAAGGTTCAACCGCGCCTCGGGGTCGCCCGGCACGCCGAGCGAGAGGGAGAGGCGCTTGCCCCCTTCCGCCGTCGAGAGCAGCCGACCGGCCACCGCAGCGATCTGAGCGAGCCCGTGGCGAGGGAGTTCGGGCTGGTCGGCCATGTCGGTGACGAGCAGGCCCGTTCGATGCACCACGGCACGAGCGCCGGTGTCGGCCGCGTAACTGTGTACATACCGATCGGCGTCGGCGTGGGCCCTCTCGTGCCGATTGCGGCAGTTCTCCGACGTGCGTGCGGCTCCAGATTCCCGGACCGTGCCCGGGGGCTGCGCTCCGTGTGCGAACACGGTGCTCACCTGATGGAACACGGTGGGCCGCTCCCCCGACGCCGCGAGCGGAAGCAGCGCGTGAGCCCCCTTCGCAGGAACACCACCCGCGAAGTCGCACCCCTGATGGAAATCCGGGCTGGCCGGACAGTGCCACACCACGTCGAACCGATCCGCGAGCGCTTCGTAGGCTCCGCGCCCCATCCCGAGGTGAGGCGCTTGCGGATCGACGTACACCGCATCCAGCTGCTCACTCATGTCCAGAACGGACTGCGGCGGATAGCCGAGAAGCGCCAGCCTGCCGAGAAGGCGCCTGCGCACCACAGCGGGGTCGCGGGTGGCGAGCAGCGTGAGCCGGTGTCCCCTGCTCAGGAGCTCCGAGGCAAGCCGGGGTCCAAGAAAGCTGGCCCCGCCGGCGAGTGCGATCTCCATGTGCGTCATCCCTCTCTCCCTCGCACAAAGGCTCTTCAGTCCGACCGTCGGTCTCGACTGCTCTGTCTTCCTTTCTATCGATTGCTTCAGGCACGAGGACGACACCGAATCAGCCTTTGGCCTGTTGAAATTGTTGAATGCACGAACTCCATCCGGAGTTCTCACGCTCTGTCGCGGCCGACCGGGATATGTGCCGGATTCCCCCTATGACGCAAGAGGGACGTGAATGAGGTTCGGCTCGGGGGCGGCGATGGAATCGGTCAGGAGTGTCTTCAACTGGTCAGCGGACCGCGCCTGCCGGGCTTTCACGCCGTAGGCACTGGCCAGTCCCATGATGTCGACACCGGGGAGATCCAGACCCGGCAGAGGCCCTGTTCCGAGGGTGCGTCCCCAGTTCTTGAGAATGCCGTACTCGCTGTTGTCCAGTACGAGGACCGTCAAGGGGACTCGGTACTGTGCCGCCGTCCAGAGAGCCTGCAGCGTGTACTGAATGGACCCGTCGCCGATCACGGCGACCACCGGGCGCTCCGGCTCGGCCAGTTGAATGCCGACACCGCCGGCCAGGCCGAAGCCGAGACCTCCCGCTCCCGTGAAGTAGTAGCTGCCCGGCCGCGAGAACGCTGCCGACTGCCAGTAGGCGGGCAGCTGTTGGGCCGCCTCATTGACCACGATCCCCTCATCGGGCAGCGCCTTGGCGAGTTCGGTGAAGATCTCGACGTCCCGCAGCGTCCCGTCAGTCGCGGGGGCAGCCTCTTCGTCCGTCCGAGCCGACGGCATCCGAGGTGCGAGACGGTCCGGTCGGCGGACCTTGCTTCCTGCCAGCGACCGGCAGAGCGCCTCGGCGGCGGCTACCGGTGAGCCGAGCCAAGAGGTTCCGGTGACTGCACGGGCGGCTTCCTCGGGATCTGATGTGACGTGCACCAGCCTTGTCCCCGGCGCAGCGGCGGGCCCTCCCGTCCACTGGTAGTACGTGAAGACGGGAGCTCCCAGCGCCAGCACCAAGTCATGGCCCTCCAGAGCCTCCGCGACCCCGTCCGCCGATGACGGCAGCGGTCCGCGGGCCGCGATGTGCGCGCTGGGGAAACCCGCCCGTGGTCCGAAGGCGGGCAGCCACACCGGAGCGTCCAGCCGCTCGGCCAGAGCCACTGTCGCGGCATAGCCCGCCTCGGTGTCCAGTTCCGGACCGGCGATCAGAGCGGGCGCACGGGCCTGCGTGAGCTGCGCGGCCAGCGCGTCGAGCGCTTCGGGGTCAGGTACGGAGTCGCTTGTGCGCGACCTGTGGGAGGTGCCCCCCGCCGGTGCATCGACGTGCTGCTCCCAGTCGTCCATGGGCACCGAGACGCACACGGGACCGGCCGGCGCCTGGCCGGCCCGCAGGATGGCCTGGCCGAGCACCGCCGGAGTGTCCTCTGCGCGGGCCGGCTCCGCCGTGTGCTTGGCCGCCCCCTGTGCCAGAGCCATCGGGTGACGGTTGACGAGCAGGGACGGTGTGGGCAGAGCAGCCCTGACCTGCTGACCGGCGAGGGCCACCACAGGACTACGGGCACCGGCAGCATTGACCAGGGATCCCATCGCATTGCCGAGACCAGTGGACGTGTGCAGGTTCACCACAGTGGGCTTTCCCGTCGCCTGGGCGTATCCGTCGGCCATGGCCGTGGCCGTCGCCTCGTTCAGCGCCAGTACGTAGGTGAAGTCCTCCGGCAGCTCTGCGAGGAAAGGCAATTCGGTGCTTCCGGGATTGCCGAAGATGACGCGCATGTCGTGATGCCTCAGAAGTTCCTGAGTGCGCTGCCTGACCGTGCTCATGATTACCTTCTTCACTGGTGAGTTGTGCGGGAACGGGGGTCAGCCGTGCAGCGCGGACGCCATGCGCTGTTCGGCCATCTCGTCGGCCACGGCGCTGGGGGCGGTGCCAGTTGACTCGGCGGTGGCGAGGATCGATATCGTGGTGTCGTAGATCCCCTTCGCCCGTTCGCGCGCAGATCCGGCGGAGAACGCGGCGCAGGACCTTTGGCCCTCCTGTGCCACGTGGATGACTCCGCCCGCATTCACCACGTAGTCCGGCGCGTAGAGAATGCCCCGCTGGCGCAGCCGCTCCTCGGCCCCCTCGTAACCGAGTTGGTTGTTGGCGGCTCCGCAGACGACGGCGGCCCTGAGCCTGTTCACGGTGACCTGGTCAAGTACTCCGCCCAGCGCGCAGGGAGCGAAGACGTCCAGTTCGGCATCGAGAAGCGCCTGTGGGGGGACGGTGTGAACCTGGGGGTGCCTGGCACGGATGTGGATGAGCGCGCTGGGCCGTGTGTCGGCGGCCAGGACGGACGCTCCTTCCTGGATCAGCAGGTCCACCAGGTGTTGCCCCACCTTCCCCACGCCGCACACCCCTACGCGCCGTCCGCGCAACTCGGGATCGCCCCAGCGGACAGCAGCGCTGGCCCGCATGCCCTGCAGCACGCCGTAGGCCGTGAGCGCAGACGGGTCGCCCCTGCCTCCGCAGTCAGGAGAGCGCCCGACGACGTGTCGCGTCTTCTCGCCGACCACGTCCATGTCCGCTGATTCCGTGCCGACGTCGCAGGCGGTGACGTAGCTGCCTCGCAATGATTCGACGAAACGCCCGTAGGCGAGCAGGAGCCCTCGGGACTTGCGCCGCGACGGGTCACCGATGATGACCGCTTTGCCGCCCCCGTAGGGCAATCCGGCGAGAGCGTTCTTGTAGGACATGGCCCGGGAGAGGTTCAAGGAGTCCATGACAGCGTCGGCGGCGCTGCCGTAGGCCTTGAAGCGTGTGCCGCCGAGTGCAGGGCCGAGCGCCGTGGAGTGAATGGAGACGATGGCCTTGAGTCCGGTGGCACGGTCCTGGCACAGCAGGACCCGTTCATGAGTGCCTTCACCCGCTCCGCCTGCTCCCTTGGCGAAGACCCCTCCTGCGAGGTCGAGCACCTGGGACTGCGGGGGTACTCCTGACTCACTCGCGGGTGATTCGGCGATGGAACGACGCATGTCGGATTTCCCCTTCTTCTGGGATCTTGGAATTGGCAGGCCGCCTCTTGAAGTGCAGCCCGGATGGAACGCGCACTGACAATTCGCATGGCGTGTCGCGTGCGCCGTCCTTCAACAGTTCCCGCAACCGGCGCCCCAACTGCCGTCCATCACCGATGGGTTGTTGAGCACGTTGAACCGGACAACGCACCAGTTGCCCCTCGGCGTGGCCGGCCCCACGCGGCGGCACCGCGGCTGCGACCTTGGTCCGACTATCCGTTTAGTGTTGAATTCCGCGTGAATTAGTTCCGCTCGGCGCACTCTGGGAATTCGCTGGGAATGAACGATCAGCACGCGTACCGCCGCAATCCAAACCTGCTTCTGGAATGGGGAGGTGACGCCCGGAGCGACGAATGGGCCCCGGCCCTCTTCGATGCCCGCCGTGGCGTCACACACTCCTGGCCGTGTCCCCCGGACGGCGTGAGCCTCCGGTTGCAGGTGCTGGCCCGGCTCGGCCGCCCCGGCACCGCCGAGACGCTCCGCGCACACTGGCCGGAGGCGCCCCCGCTCTCGTATCTACGGGACGTGCTGGCCGAGTTGGCGGATGCGGGGACCATCGAACCGTGTGTCGATCCGTGTCCCCCGCAGGATCTACCGCGAAGCGGCCTCGGCTCCTGCTCCCCGCACCAGCTGGCGGCCCATCATGAGGCGTGCATGGTCCCACCGGACGTCGGCGCCCTGCCCGGCCCGTCGCCCCCTGCGAGGCTGTGCCATGCCGAGGCCACCGCAGTCACGGCCCTGCCCGACGCCTTGGGACCTGCAAGTGAGCCGCTGTCAGCGGTAGTGGAGAAGCGCCGCAGTGTGCGGTCCTTCCACAAGCGCCCGGTTCCCTTGCTGCTGCTCGCGGCGCTGCTCGGCCGGGCTGCCCGAGTGCGCGGTTTTCTGCCCCCGCTCGAGCATCAGCAGACCCAGCGCCCGTCCCCTTCCGGCGGCGGACGGCACAGCCTGGAGATCTACGTGCTGGCGAGAGCCGTCGACGGGCTGCCCGCCGGGGCACACCACTACGACCCCTTTGACCACGCCTTGGAACATCTCGCCCCCTGGGACGCGCGTCTCGATGAACTGACGGACCGGCTGATCACCCGCCCCGGGCGGATGGACCGGACTGCGCCCGTCAGCTTCTACCTCACCTCGTACACCGCTCGTACATCGTGGAAGTACGGCCGCATGGCGCTCAGTCTCATTTACCGGGACGCGGGATGCCTGATGCAGACGCTGTGCCTGACCGCGACGGATCTCGGCCTTGCCGCCTGCCCCATCGGGGCCATCGACGCGCCCGTGACCGCTCCCTTCCTGCGGGACACCGACGAGGAGCTGATGCATGTGGGCGGGTTCGCGCTGGGACTGCCGGCCGGGGGCCCACCGCCCGCCGATCTCCTGACACCCGCCCGAGGAGGAAGCCATCAGCACACGCAGCCTCATTGACCGGCACCGGACATCCCTGCCGCCGTGGTCCCCGTTGTCCTACCGCGACCCCCTGGAGATCGTCTCCGGGCACGGGCGCACGGTACGCGGCGGAGACGGGCGCGACTATCTGGACTTCTACTCCGGGGTGGCCGCGAACCTGCTCGGGTACGACGTTCCACAGGTGCGCGAGGCCGTGGAACGGCAGTTGAGCACGGGTGTCCTGCACACATCGACCTTCTACCTCATCCGTTCCCAGGTGGAGCTGGCCGAGCGCATCGCTGATGTCTCCGGGATCGACGACCCCGTGGTGTTCTTCACCTGCTCGGGCACCGAAGCCGTGGAGACCGCGCTCCTGCTGGCCACGGAGTACCAGCGCAGCCGGCACGTCATCGCCCTGCGGCACAGCTACCACGGCCGTTCGTTCGGTGCGGTGGCGGTGAGCGGCGACAAGCGGTGGCAGGGGACAGGGCTCTCCCCCGTGTGCGTGGACCACGTACCTGCCGGGCCGGAACAAGGAGACGCCGGTCACGGCCAGGTCGACGGGTACGCGCTGGAGCTGGAGGATCTGATCGACGCGGCGCCCGGGCGCCGGATCGCTGCTCTGATCGCGGAGCCCGTCCAGGGAGTGGCCGGTGCCGTACCGCTCGCCGACGGGCAACTGGCCGCATACGCGCGAGTGGTGCACGACCGGGACTCGCTCCTGATCTGCGACGAGGTGCAGACCGGCTGGGGGCGCACCGGTCGATTCTGGGGCCACCAGTGGGACGAGGACGTCCGTCCGGATCTGCTGGTCTTCGCCAAGGGCGTCGCGGGCGGACTGGCCCTGGGTGGTGTCGTCGGGCGGCGCGCGGTGATGTCGTGCCTGCCCATGCCGTCGATCTCCACGTTCGGTGGCAATCCCCTGTCCACGGCCGCCGCCGTCGCGACGCTCGACTTCATCGTCGAGCGTGACCTTCCGCGACGGGCCGGCCAGGCGGGGCGCGCGTTGGGCGCGCTCCTGGAAGAAGGGCTCGCCGGGCTCGCGAGCGTGCGACGGGTGCAGGGGCGCGGCCTGCTGCTCGGAGTGGCGTTCCAGGACCCGGTTTCCGGTGCGCCCTGCGCCGAGGTGGCCACCGCCGTCCACGAGGAGTGCCGGGCCCGGGGACTCCTGGTGGGGCTCGGCGGAAGCGCCGGGCATTGCGTGCGCGTCATGCCGCCACTGACCTTGACCGATGAGGAAGTACGCCGGGGCGCCGCCCTGCTCGTGGACGCGGCCCGCGACGTGGACCGATGCTGGAGCGACTCATGACCGAGATGAACACATCAACTCCCTTTCCCCTCACCGATGTTCAGCGCGCCTACCTGATGGGGCGCCAGGCCGGACAGCCCCTCGGGGGAACCGGATGCCATATGACGTTCGAGTTCGACCACGGCCGCGCGCCCGACCCGGAACGTCTCGACGAGGCCTTTCGGCGGCTCCAGATGCGCCATGTCTCACTGCGGACCTCCTTCGCCGGACTCGACCACGGGGTGCCGCTCGACCAGCCGTCGGGGCGCCTCACCGTCCATGACCTGAGGCAGGTGCGCTCCGGCGCCGTGGACGCCGAACTCGGCCGCATCCGCGAGGAGATGGCAGGACAGCTCCTCGACGTGGCGGCCGGCCGGTTGATGGATCTGCGGCTCACCCTGCTCCCCGGCGGAGGGGCGCGCCTGCACGTGGACATCGACCTGCTGGCCGCCGACCCGCCCGCCATCAGGGTCGTGCTGGATGACCTGGTGGCCTTGTACGACGGTGAACTCCCTTCCCCGGCAGGCGACTTCGCGCAGTACCGGCGCGAGCGGGAGGCCCGCGCCCCACTCAGTGAGCGCACGGCACGTGCTGAGCGCACGGCCGAACGATCGGCTCAGGAACAGGGCGGTCATGCCGATCGTCATGAGTCGTCCACGGCTCCCCGGCTGCCCTACGCCGTGGAGCCGGACGAGCTGCCGGTGGTCCCTCGCTTCGCCCGGCGCGAAGTGGTCGTACGGGGTCCGGCATGGCAGCGGATCAAGGACAGGGCACGTGCGGCCGGCGTGCGGGCCGATTCGGTGCCCTTCGCCGCATTCGTCGCCACCTTGCAGCGGTGGAGCGAGGAGCAGGACTCCGATTTCGTACTGAATCTGCCGGTGTTCGACCGGCCGGGCGCTTCCCCTCAACACACGTGCACCGTCGGCGACTTCAGCGAGCTGCTGGCCGTGACGGCGCCCGCCGCACGGTCGGGACGTCTGGCCGATCTGGCTCGCTGGGCCGACGGAGCGCGTCGCACGGACGCGCCCACCGTGACCCGGTTGCGGGAGGCGGCGCGAAGCCGGGGGGAGACAGCCCCTGCGCTCGGCGTCGTGTACACCGCGCTCGCGCGCAGTTGGGTCTCCTCACGTTTCACGGACAGGTTCGGCGCCCCCGCCTGGATGCTGTCCCACACTCCGCAGGTGTGGCTCGACTGCCTCACGTACCCGGCCTCGGACGCCGCCGACGGCGGCATCGTGATGGCCTGGGACGCCGTCGAGGAGGTATTCCTGCCCGGGACGCTCGACGGCATGACCGAGTACTGCGGCACCGTGCTCGACGTCTTCGCGGACGCGGACTGGGACGTCTCGGTCCCGGAACAGCTGCCCGCCCGTCAGGTGGCCACCCGCCGCCGCGTCAACGACACCCGGGGGCCGGAGAGCGGGCTGCTCCTGCACGAGCGCTTCTTCCAGCTGGCCGCGGAGCGACCCGAGCGGGCAGCCCTGCACCACGGAGAGAGCACGCTCACCCGCGGTGAACTGGCCGAGCGGGCACTCCGGTTGGCTTCGCACCTGCGTCGGCTCGGGCTGCGCGACGGCGAGCCGGTCGGGATCAGCCTGACGTCCGGCGAGGCCCAGGTCGTGTCGGTGCTCGGCGTTCTCGCGGCGGGCGGAGCCTATGTGCCGGTGGGCCCTGACCAGCCCGAGGAACGCCGGAAGCAGGTCCTGCGGGTGGCCGACGCGCGATTCGTGATCGGTGAGGAGCGGCAAGCCGGCGCCCGACCGGCCGGCGCTCCCGCTCAAGTCCCCTTCGACGTGGCCCTGGACCTTGGCCTCGCTCCCTTGGCCCGGCCCGTACGGACTGCGCCCGGGGCGCCCGCGTACGTGATCTTCACGTCCGGCTCCACCGGTACGCCCAAGGGCGTGGAGGTCAGCCACCGGTCCGCCGTCAACTCCCTGGAGGACCTCAACCGCCGCTGGGGCGTGGGCCCCGACGACTGTTGTCTGTCGGTCTCGGCCCTCGACTTCGATCTCTCCGTCTACGAGATCTTCGGCCCGTTGATGGCAGGCGGCCGCGTCGTCATGCCGCGCGGCGACCAGCGCCGCGACCCCGAAGCGTGGCTCCGTCTGATGCGCGAGCACCACGTGACCGTCTGGGACTCGGTGCCGGTCCTCCTCGACATGCTGGTGACCGCCGGGGAGCTCGGCGGCGCCCCCAGCACCCTGCGTGTCGCGTTCACCGGTGGTGACTGGATCGGCACCGATCTGCCCGGCCGCCTGCATCGCCTGGTGCCGGAATGCCGGTTCGTCGCCTGCGGCGGAGCCACCGAAGGAGCCGTGTACTCGAACTTCCACGAGGTGACGGAGGTGGACCCCGACTGGCCGTCGGTTCCCTACGGCACTCCCCTGCGCAACCAGTGCTATCGCGCAGTGGACGCGCACGGCCGCGACTGCCCCGACTGGGTGTCCGGTGAACTGTGGATCGGCGGCACCGGTGTCGCGCTGGGATACCGCGGCGACCCGGACCGCACGGCCGAGCGTTTCGTCGAGTACGACGGGATGCGCTGGTACCGAACGGGGGATCTTGGCCGGTACCGTCCCGATGGAGTCCTGGAGTTCCTGGGCCGCTCGGACCACCAGATCAAGCTCAATGGATATCGCATCGAGCTGGGTGAGATCGAGGGCGTCCTGGGCAGCCACCCAGATGTCGCCAGGGCGGTGGCGGTGCTGGTCGGGGAGGGGTCCGGGCGCCGGATCGTCTCCTATCTGATGCCCAGCGGAGACAGTCTGGACCTCGCTGCCGTACGCGATCACGCCGGGCGCCGGCTGCCTGCGTACGCCCAGCCCGACACGTGCCTTCTGGTACCCGAACTGCCCCTGAGCGGCAACGGAAAGATCGACCGCAAGCAGCTCATCGGCTGGGCGGCGCCGCTGCGTGAGCCCACACCACAGGAACCTCCGCTGCCCGGTACAGAGAGGGCCCTGGCCCACGAGTGGGCCGCACTGCTCGGTCGCGCCCCCGCGTCCCGCCACGACAACTTCTTCGACCTCGGCGCGGACAGCCTGCTGGCCATGCGGCTGTCCCTCGCGGTGACCGAACGGTTCGGCACGAAGGTGCCGCTGCGCCGTCTCCAGTCCGCGGCCACCCTGGTCGGCATGGCCCGCGCGATCGACGACGCACCGGACACCGGACTCAAGGAGACATCGTGACAGGGCCTGTGTCCCCCGCACGCCGCTGGCTGCGCCCCTTGAACTCTCCTGCCCATGCGGAAGTCCGGCTGATCTGCTTCCCGCATGCGGGGGCGGGTGCCAGCGTCTACCGCCGGTGGCTGCCCCATGTACCTCGCGACCATGAACTGTGGGCCGTGCAGTATCCCGGGCGCGAGGACCGGGTGGCCGAACCCTCGCCGCCCGATCTGTCGAGCCTGGCCCGGCACGTGGCTTTCGCACTCCAATGGACGGCCGACAAGCCCTATGTGCTCTTCGGCCACAGCATGGGAGCCGTCCTCGCCCATGAGACCTGCCGGCACGTCGCCCTGCTCGGACTGCCCGCCCCTCGCCGCCTTGTGGTCTCGGGCAGTGCACCGCCTGCCTCGGCGGGTGCGGCCTGCCGCGCCGAGGCGGGCACGCCTCCCGAGTGGCTCGACGAACGTGAGGCGCCCGGCGCCGAGACCACGACACTTGCCACCCAGGCGCTGGATGCGGACATCGACCTCCTGAGCCGCCATCGCCCCACCGAGGCACCCGCGTTGGACGTGCCCCTCGTGACGCTGCGGGGCACCGACGACCCCAGCGTCCCGCCGGATGCCGCGGACGGCTGGCAGGCGCTCACCACCGGGAAGGCCGAGAGCGTCCTTCTCGAGGGCGGCCACTTCACCTGCTTCACCCACCCCGGGGCGACCGTGCGGCACGTGGTGCGGGCGGTCGAGGACCTGTGACGACTCCCTGTCGTTCTTGCGTACCACCGCCCAACGGAGTGATTCGGTGGTGGGACATCGCTGATGTGACCACCCACAGGGCAGGCATATGCCGCATGAATGATCCATTCGCTCACTCCCCGTTGTGCGGCACCCGCCCCTGTGCGCGCACCCCTGCCCCCCCCGTCCCACACGCGACAGGGCACGGCACACAATCCGACGACGACGGTCCCGACCGCACCTGAAGAAGGCCCTCTAATTCCCTTGGAAATCCGCCTTATTGACATACACCACGCCCACATTGTCGAGCGTGTTGAATGAACAGAAACGACACATTTCCGAGTTATTCCGCCCTTCGCAGGGGGAGGAGAAAAGCAGAGCCGTGGCAGTGCCGCGAAGGAAATGCACCCAGAAGACCGGTGACAGCGGCCTGCGTCGGCAACGGCAAGAGTTCAGGAGCATGATGACGGACAGGAAAGGCCACAATGAACGACTGCGTGCCCTCCTCGCCGAGGCGGAGTGGACGTCGGCCGCCCTCGCCCGCGCGGTCAACATCGCCGGCGCCGAGGTCGGGCTGGGGCTCTCCTACGACCGGACCTCGGTCTCCCACTGGCTCTCCGGCACACAGCCTCGACGCCGGATTCCCCAGCTGGTGGCCGAGGCGTTCTCCCGCCGCCTCGGGCGTGCCATCACGCCTTCCGCCGCGGGATTCACGGCGCCCGACACGGAAACGGCCGGAGCGGAACCCGGAGCACCGAGGGACGCCGACGCCGTCCACCAACTCACGGCTCTGGTCTGCTCCGACACCGATCCCCTGCACCGCGTGTCTTTGCAGCGCTCTCCGTACGAGGTGGAGCTGCCCCTGGCACCGTGGCATCCGGTGAAGCCCTCGGCAGCAGGCCCCACCGACAGGACGCCCGGCATACGCGGGACCCGCACGTCGAGAGTCGGCAAGACCGAAGTGGCCACTGTGCGTGGCGCCGTGGAGTCTTTCGCATCCGGCCTCGACCGCCACGGAGGAGGGCACGCACGCTCCGCCCTGTGCGCGTATCTCGCCGACGATGTGGTGCCTTGGCTCCATCACTCGGCGAACACCCAGGCGGGCCGGCAACTGCGCAAGGAATCGGCGCACCTGGTGTTCGTCCTGGCACGGCAGTACGAGGACTGCGGCATGCAGGGACTTGCCCAGCGCTACTTCGCCGGCGCGATGCGCCTGGCGAACGAAGCCGAGGACCGCGTCACTTGGGCCATGGCCCTTCGCGCGCTGAGCAGTCAGGCCGCGACACTGAACCACCGCCGTATCGCCCTGAACCATGGCGAGGGGGCACTGGCGTCGCTTCCTCCGGAGGCGCCCCCGGCCGTACGCTCCTTCGTCACCGCCCAACTGGCGGTGGTCCGGGCGATGACCAACGACCAGAGCGGGGCGTTGGCGGCGCTCGCCGATGCCGAACGGGCCACCGACCAGGCGGACTCGGAGCCTTCTCCCTTCACTGCGTATCCCCGGGCGGCCCTGGAATTCCAGCGAGCACAGACGCTGCGAAGCCTCGGTGACATCGGGGGCGCCTCGAAGGCTTTGACGGCCTCCCTGGCACACCGCAGCCCCGACGACCGTCGAGGCCATGCCCTGACCTGTGCCGTTCGCGTGCACCTGCTGCTGCGCGCCGGTCATGTCGAGGAAGCCGGTGCGAACTGGCTGGCCTTCAACCGGGCCGGTACCGGGCTGCAGTCCGCCAGGGTCAACCGCGCGGGGCGATCGCTTCAGCGGGCGTTCCTCCCCTACCGCTCACAGCCGACGGTGAAGGCTCTGCTCAACACCCCGGGTTCGCTCTCCTGACAGCTGCGGACCCCTGAGCGGAACATCCGTTCCCACCATGGCCCTTCATTCGAATTGACCGGGCTGTTCATCCCTCGTCCGGGGCGTTTGCAGGGCACGACTGCATGTTCCCCAGGGAACGGGCAGTAGCAGTATATGTCACAGTATTTCCGTAAAAGAATCACGGAGTGGCTGCACCGGTCTGCCTGTGGTGCCGTTCAGTACCTGTGGGCGACGGCCGGGGAGTTGGGCCGCGTCACCCCCTCCCGGCCCGCGCGGTTCCGGTTCGCACACCTGGGGGACGGGGCGTGCCTCGCCTTCCCGCCAGGGGCGATCTTCGGTGAGCAGTGCATCGTGATCGGCGATCACACCTTGGTGGGGGTCGCGGTCAGCATCTCGGCCGGGTTCGTGCCCGGCCAGGATCTGGGGCCCGACCCCGTCGTCGAGATCGGCCGACGGTGCTCCATCGGCCGCGGCTCCCACATCGTGGGCCATCGCTCCGTGTGGATCGGAGACGACGTGTACATCGCCCCGTACGCGTACATCACCGATCAGAACCACACCTTCGACGACCCCGGCAGACCGATCGGCATTCAGCAACCGGCCAACAACCCCGTGGCCATCGGTGACGGCTGCTGGCTGGGCACCGGCTCGATCGTCCTGCCCGGCACCCGGCTGGGGCGCAACGTCGTGGTCGCGGGTGGCGCGGTCGTCCGTGGCACCTTCCCCGACCACTGCGTCGTCGCCGGCGTGCCGGCTCGCGTCATCCGCCAATACATCCCCGGGCACGGCTGGCAGCCAGTGCCCGCGACCCGAAAGGAAACAACATGAAGAAGCCGCCGGAGGGTGACCTCCCCATCATGATCGTCGGCGATTCCATCAGCCACGGCAGCAGCGGCGACTGGACCTGGCGCTACTTCTTCTGGAAGCACCTGAAGAACCACGACGTCAGCGTGGACCTCGTCGGCCCCAAGGCCACTCTCGACAACATCCGCACGACTGAGGTCGGGGATGACGACGACACCTATGCCGACCCCGAGTTCGACCGGGATCACGACGCCCAGTGGGGGCGGCCCTACGTCACCGAGAAGGAGGAGATCCACGCCAAGGTCGCCGAGTACGAGCCCGCGTACCTGCTCACGCTGCTCGGCATCAACGACCTCTTCTGGTACGGCGTCCAGCCGGCCCAGTTCGCCGACAACCTAAGGGAGTTCATCGTGAACGCCCGACGTGCGGCACCTCAGATCCGCATCGTCGTCGGCACTGTCCTCGAGACCCAGAAGGCCGTGGACGAGCCGGAGTTCGCCGCGCTGGTCGACGCCACCAACGAACAGATCCGAACGGTGGCTTCCGAAGAGGGCGTCCACGTCGCCGACACCGCGGCCGAGTTCCGCGCCGCCGAGCACACCTGGGACGGCACTCACCCCAACCCCAACGGAGAGGTGCGCATCGCCGCGGCGTTCGCGGACCGGATCGCCCAGTCCTACGGACTTGGAGCCCGCTATCCCCGGCCCTACCCCGTCCTCGACGTCGTCGACAGCCGGGCCAAACGGGCCACTGACTGACCCGGCCAGGCCGATAGGCGACCCCTGAGGGCTATCGGCTCCTTCGCCGTCCCGCTCGCCAATCCGCTCATCGCCAACGGGCTTGTACGACCATGCGCCTGTGTGCGAGCGGCATGAATTCACCCGGCGCGCTTCGGCGCACAAAAAAGCATCCATGACACCCGCCCGCACGGCGAGATGAATGGACATGCGGGTGTGGATCGATGCAACTCGGACACATGTACATAGGATCTCCGCTTTCGACTGGGTGTTAGACGGGTGGACCGATGAATCCCAACTTTGGAATGAGCGCGACACGGCGACAGGCGATCGCCCGACGCTCCCGCAGCATGACCGAGTCAAGCCTCTTCTCCACCGCGGCGATGTCAGCCATTCTCGCGAATGCCGGACTCCTCGGCATGGAGACATATGCCGGACTCACCGAGCGATGGCATACTCAACTCCGCCTGGCGGAACTCGTCTTCCTCGCCGTCTTCACGGCCGAGATCACTCTGCGGGCGCTCTCCCACCTCGACTGCCCCAAGCAGTTCTTCCGGGAGCCGTGGAACATCTTCGACGCCGCGGTCATCCTGTGCGCATTCCTGCCGGGTCTGGGCGACAACACCACTTTGTTGCGCATGCTCCGGTTGCTCAGGATCCTGCGGGCGGCGCGCTTCCTGCCTCAAATGCGCATCATCATGACCGCGTTGGTGAAGAGCGCGGGCGGGGCCGCCAGCTTCCTCGCCGTCGGGCTTCTGGTGCTCTACGTGTACGCGATGGTGGGCTGGATGTGGTTCGCCGACGACGACCCGACGCACTACGGATCGATCGGGCGGGCGGCACTCACCCTGTTCATCCTCATGACGCTCGACGGCCTCGGAGAGGCGGTCCGCGCGGGGCTGGAAATCTCTCCCTGGTCCTTCGCGTACTACGCCTCCTACGTCCTGCTCAGCTCCTTCATGCTGGTGAACTTGCTGATCGGCGTGGTCATCAACTCGCTGGAGCAGGCGCGCGGCGCGGAGGCCGACGCGACATCCTCCCGGTCGGACGACGCGAGAGACGGTGGCGCCGGCGCAAGCCGCCCACAGGAAGCTCATCGGTACACGAAGCATCCCGCGACCGAGGTGGATCCGGTCAGTGTCCGGGAACGGTTCACGAAGGCCCGGCGCGCGCTGGACGACGCCGAACGTCTCGCCCTGAGCACACTGCCGCACCAATCGACTGACCCTCGCCGCAGGAACTGACCCATTCACGGTTCCCCAAAGAATGCAGCCGACCTCCGCCCTCGGGCACAGGTTTGTTGAGACTGTTGAATCGGGTTATTTCGAGCCGTAGAAAGCGCCGCCGTACGCCCCCAAGAGGATTCTCTCCTCAGTGCGCGTCACCCACATGGCGGCAGCAATGCGCATGCTTCGGGTAATTGAGGTCAGCCGAACAGTGAAGGGTCGACCACCCGACTGATCCAAGGAAAGGGAAAACAGCATGCAGGCGAGCACCCACGAAGAACAGGCCTCCGAGAACAGCAAGGGAAAATCCACCGATGAGGATGCGTACACCTCGGCCTACCGGGCCATTTTTGACGCGTTCGACGACGACAAGAGCGGGACTCTCTCGCGGAACGAACTGCTCACCCATCTCGCGGTGATGGGAATCCGGGAGGACGACCCCCGGCTCGAAGGAATCCTGGCGGCGACCGAAGACGGCGAGAACGAACGGGAGATGGGATTCGACGAATTCGTCTCCCTCGTCAAGGAGCACAGCGGGCTCATCCAGCGCGCGATGCGCGGATCCCTCGCGGTCCCGGATTTCGAAGGCCTCACCGCCGACCTCGACCGGATGCACCGGGAGATCCTGCCGACCCGCTCCGGCGAGGTCGCGGGCTACATCCCGCAGCTGGCGCGGGTGGATCCCGAACAGTTCGCCATCTCCGTGTGCACGGTGGACGGTCAGCGCCATTCGATCGGTGACAGCGCAGTCCCGTTCTGCGTGCAGTCGGTCTCCAAGACCATCAGCTACTGCCTGGCCCTCGAAGAGCACGGAGTCGAGCCCACGCACCAGCATGTGGGGCGCGAACCGAGCGGCCAGAGCTTCAACGAACTGACCCTGAACCGGACCGGGCGTCCGCACAACCCGATGATCAACGCGGGCGCCATCATGAGCTGCGCGCTGATCCGTCCCGAAGAGTCGCTGGCCGATCGGTTCGACCATGTCGCACAGACCTGGCAGCGGCTCTCCGGCGGTCGTCGCCCCGGCTTCAACAACGCGGTCTACCTCTCCGAACGCGCCACCGCGGACCGCAACTTCGCACTGGGCTACTCGATGCGCGAGAGCAAGGCGTTTCCCGAAAGCACCGACCTCAAGGAGACACTGGAGTTCTACTTCCAGTGCTGCTCCATCGAGCTCGACGCCCAGATGCTGGGCATCGTCGCGGGCACGCTCGCGAACGGCGGAGTCTGCCCGCTCACCGGCGACCGTGTGTTCAGCGAGCAGACGGTCCAGCACTGTCTCTCCCTGATGACGTCCTGCGGCATGTACGACTTCTCCGGCGAGTTCGCCTTCACCATCGGCCTGCCCGCCAAGAGCGGCGTGTCCGGCGCACTGATGGTCGTGGTCCCGCAGCTCATGGGGATCTGTGTCTGGTCGCCCCGGCTCGATGAACTGGGCAACACGGTCCGCGGCATCGAGTTCTGCCGCAAACTCGTCGAGACGTACCAGGTGCACCCGCACGCCGCGGTGGAGACCCAGGCCACGCGCAAGGACCCGCGCAAGCGCCGCAACCAGAGTTCGGTGGAGAGCGTCGTCGCACTGTGCTGGGCGGCGGGCCAGGGTGATCTGGACGAGGTACGCCGACTCGCCGCTTCCGGCACCGACCTCGGAGCAGCCGACTACGACGGCCGAACGGCACTGCACCTGGCGGCCTCCGAAGGGCGGACCGAAGCGGCTCGGCTGCTTCTGACGCATGAGGTCGACCCCGCACCCGTCGACCGATGGGGCGGCACTCCGCAGCGGGACGCGGAGCGCGAGGGCCACAGCGAGATCGCGGAACTCCTTCAGCAGGTGACCGAGACGGTTCCGCGGCAGAAGTCGACCCGCTCGGGCAACGGGTCCGACAAGACCGGCAGGACATCCGGGGCGGCCAAGGCCCGCCGGCCGGCCGGCACAGCGCAAGCACAGCCGCGCGCCTGAGGGACCCGGATCCGGAACGCAATCACCCGCGCCGAGGGGACGGCCTCGCCGTACCGGCCGCAGTTCGTGCCGTCCCCTCCCCGCGCGAGGCGTCCGAGACAGTCGGCACAGGCTCACGGAGTTCGTGACCGGCTGACGATCAAGGAGAACGCATGAATGGGCCATTCGCGCTGCCCGGAACCGGAACGCACCGAGGGGAAGCCGGTCGCGAGCCCCCGCTCTCCATCGATGCGCGACCCAAGCACCTCGTACGCACACGATCCGCGCTCGCGGCTCTGGTCTGTACCGCTGTGTGCTGGATCGCCGTGCAGGCACCCGTGGCACAGGCTCGGCCGAGCACCGACGCCTGTGCCCGCGCCGGGACCGACCTGGACCTTGAAGGGCTGGGCCAAGCCGCCCGCGACCACGACGTGGGTGAAGCGGTACGCCGAGCCTGCCGGTCGACCGCCCCGACTCCCCCGCCGGCCACCCCCGCACCACCCCCTCCGCCAAAACCCGCACCGCCGAAGCCGCCGGTCAGGCCTTCACCCGAACCTCCCGCGCCGGCCCCGGCCCCGGCGCCACCGCCACAACGCGACACCCCGGCGGCCAAGCCGCCGCCCCCTGCCTCCCCCTCCCCCAAGCCCTCCCCCAAGCCCTCCGTCCCGCGCGCCTACGACGGCGTACGGCCGGAGAAGAAGACCGGCGGTCCGCCTCTCACCGCGACGGCACTGCTGCTCGTGGTGCCCGCGGTCCTCGCCGCTGCCGCACTCGCACGAGGCTCCGGCCGCGGCCGCAGCTGACCCGACGTTCCCCGTTACCGCACAGAGTTGGAGACAGACATGCCGTACTGGCTCAGGCTGGTCATCGCCATGGCCGCCGCCGGCGCAGTCATCTACGTCATCACCGGGCTCGTCCAGCGGCGGGTGAGAGCCGATGACGACCCCTCACAGACGCCGGATGTCATCGAGTACATGACGATGATGATCGGGGTGGTGTACGCCATCGTTCTCGGCCTGGCCATCGCGGGGGCCTGGGAGGCGCGCGGGGAAGCCCAGACCGTCGTACAGAACGAGGTTCAGGCCCTGCACGAGGTCACCGAGCGAGCCCAAGTGTTCCCCGCCGCCAGGCAGGAGGCAATTCAGCGGAGCCTCGACTCCTACGCCACGTATGTCGTGCACAAGGAGTGGCCGCAGATGTCGGCCAAGGGGCAGCTCAGCGACCGGGGAGACCAACTCTTCGGCCAGGTGCGCACCGCGGTCCTCAGGAGCGAACCACGCGACGAGCTGCAGGGCCAGGCGTATGCGCCCATGGCTGATCAGATCGCGCTCGCCGATGAGGCCCGCACCAACCGGGGCGGAGCCGCGGAGCCCACCATGCCGTCAGTGGTCTGGTTCGGCCTGATCGTGGGTGCCTTGGTGTCGATCGGCATGATCTTCGCCCTCCAGATCAGGCGCACGCCACGCGAGTTGACCGTGGCCGTGCTGTACTGCGCGCTCTTCGCCTTCCTGCTCTTTCTCATCTGGGACATGGACGCGCCCTTCAGCCGCGGCATGGCGATCACCGCCGATGACTTCCTCACCTTGCGGGGTTGATCCCGGGCGAGCGGTCATCAGTGGGCACGACAACCCTTCAGTTCAATTCCTCACCACAGAAATGGATGCGTGATGAACAGGTGCAAAGGACTGGTGCAGTACTTCAACCGTGAGGGTGGCTACGGCTTCATCGTCCCGGTCGGCCAGCGAGAGCCCGTCTTCGTCAAACGTGAAGACTTCGACGGCGACCTGAGGGTCCTCTCGGAGGGACAGCAGGTCACCTTCGAGCTGGAACTGGGCTGCGGTCGGTTCGAGGCCCGGCATGTCCAGCCGTGATGCCCGACGAGGGCGGCACTCATCCGGGCTCCCGACCTCCCCCCCACTAGTTCTTGCGCTGCTTGGCCAGCAGCGCACCGACGGTGGCGTACGAGCGATAGGGAAGGAACTCCCGCCGCAGTGCGGCCCCTGCACGGTCCGCGCTCGTCGACTGCAGTCCCGACCCGGTTTCCAGGAACGCCCGCCAGCTTCCGCAGGCTTCCTCCACGTGGCCGGACCGCAGCAACAGGTTGGTTCGGGCCGCATGGGTGAGCGCGTGACCGCGACGGTCGTCGGGCCTACGGTGCTCGGAGGAGACGGAAAGCGCCTCGATCGCGCCTCTGACGTCGCCGAGCCCGCGCAGCGTCTGCGCACGCTGGAACTCCAGCGCGGCCCGCGGATACGCATCGAACGGCCCGGCGGCCGAACCGTTCTCCTCCCAGCTCCTGCCCGCTTCGTCCAGCGCGGACAGCGCGTCGCGGCGCCTGCCCGCGACTGCGCGCGCGACGGCGAGCTGAGCCGCAACGAACGACCGGGACGCGGGTGACGTCTTCGCCGGCAGCGCGGCGTAGGCGTTCTCGGCGTGGGCCAGTGCGGCCCGGGGATGTCTGAGGGCCAGGGACTGACTGCTCATCCCTCTCAGGATCACTGCCCATGTGCTGCGGTCCCCGGCCTCGTTGGCAAGCCGGAGGGCCGCGGCGTAGAAGAGCTGTGCCGCGCCGTGGAATGCGCTGTCGCTGTAGAGGCGGGCCCGTACGAAGGCCAGATGGGCAGCCTCTGTGAGCAGTTGCTGATGAACCTGGGCATTGGCCGGTCTGTTCAGCCAGGGAACTACGTCATCGGCGAGGAAAGCCGAGAGAGCGGAGCGGGCATGACCGCCGCCGTGACGGTCCAGCCCCTTCGCGAATGTCTGCACCGCCGCTTTCAGCGTGGCGACTTCCGTCTGCCCCGCCCGGGGCCCGGCCGGGCGCGTACCGGCCCCCGCCATCCGCGACACCTCGCGCCAGCGGGGCACGGCTTTCGGAGCCGCCAGGTAGGGGGACTGCTGCAGGGGGCGCGAGTGCACGGCGTCGGCGTCCGTGCTGGTGAGCTCGGCCAGATTGGCGATGGCACCTGCCCGGCTGTGAGGAGCGGCCTGCCCGGCCCGTTCCCCACCGTCATGGGGAAAGCCCGCCACGACAGCGGTGATGGTCCGTCCGAGCCTTCGGGAGAAGACCTCGGCCACCAGTTGGGGCACCGGGCGACGTGGACGCGTCCCCGCAAGCCAGTGGGCGACCGACGTCCGGTCGTACGACAGTGCCAGGCCGATCTCCCGACCGGCTCTGTTGACGGCGCGCGCAAAACTCGCAGAAGTCCATTCCGCCTCGGCCAACAAGGCCCGCAACCGATCGTTGGGAATGCGTTTGCTCGCCAATGGTCTCCTCAAGCCCTGCCGCCGGACGGCAGGACCGGCCTGGAACGCCGCCCCTGGCGTTTTCAGGAAGAATATTCCCCTGTCCCATCCAGGCATACGGACGCGTGCGGGGCGCACGGGAGCGTCCACGTCCGATGCCGATCGGATACGCAACAGGTTCAACACCCTCAACTCCCCACCGGCCCATGCCGTGTATTCGCCCGGGAAACCGAACTCCTGACATCGACACCACGATTCGGGAGCATTTCCTTGACGGTGAAACTGGCAGTTCTGGACATGGATGGCACGCTCTTCAACGGATTTCTCGCCGGGGACATGGCCAAGGCTCTGGCCAGAACGGCGGAGTGCGACACCGCCTCTGCCGAAGTCGCGCTCGACGCGATCCATCGATACCAGGCAGGTGTGATCAGCCACGACGAGTGCGCGAGCGATTTCTACGAAGCGTATGGGCAAGCCGTCACCGGCCTGCGCGCCGTGACGCTGGACGAGCTGGCTCACCGGGTGTGGAAGAAGTCGCGCCTCCACCTCTTCGGCCATGCGAAGCCCTTGGTCACCTGGCTGCAGGCCCAACAGATGACCGTATGCCTCCTGTCGGGCAGTCCCGACAACGTACTGCGACCGGCCGCACGGCAGTTGGGCATCAAGCGCTACTGGGGCATGACCTTGGCGCAGGCCGGCGGTCATCTGACGGGACGCGTGGAACGTGCTCCCGCTCTGCGCGGCGCCAAGTCCAAGATCCTGGAACACATCACCCGGACGACCTCCGTCGACTGGGCGAGCTCATTCGCCATGGGAGATTCGTCCTCGGACATCGACGTACTGGACAAGGTGGGCCGGGCGGTCGCCTTCGAACCCGACGGCGAGCTGCGACAGACCGCCGAGAAGCGGAGCTGGGCCGTGGCCGACCGGCACGACGTGCTCCATCGTTGCCGACTTCAGTGGCAGTCCCGGGTGTAGCACGCGGCGGGCGGAACCGACGCAGTGCGGACGTGTTCAACACGTTCACCACCTCCGCATCGGATTGTCCGTTCTGCATCGCGTGGTTCGGGGATTCGCCTGGAGACAGAAACCCGCGTACGGCGGAAGGTGGTAATGGACGTGCTCGGAGAGGTTCCGGCAGAGACACAGCACGATGTGGGCGAGCTTCGGAAGCTGCCTCCGTCAGAGCGGCTCAGGCACAACTCAGGCCCGTCGACACCTGGAACGGTGTGAGCGATGACTGAGGGCCTGTGGTCGACCACCCCCGCCGAACAGAAGGCCGCCCGGGAGGTCGACGCCCGCTGGGGCCCCCTCTTGGCAGACATGAGCCGCGGTGCCGACGCCCGTGATGCCGCGGGGGAGCCCGTGCCGCAGCACTACTTCACCGAGGCGGCCGCCCTGGGACTGCAGGCCCTCTCCCTCCCCCGCGCGGTCGGCGGTGAAGCCATGGACCCGCTGGCCTCGGCGCTCACCATGGAACGGATCGGATACCTGTGCCGTGAGAACGGATTCCCACTGATCCTGGGCACCCGCACGATCATCGCCGAGTCGCTGCTCGCCTCGGGCCGAAGGGACCTGACCGACCGCTATGTCATCCCCGTCGCACGCGGCGAGCTGGGCATCGCCCTGGCCTACAGCGAGGACGCTGACGCGTTCTCCATGCGCACGACCCTGCGCCGCTCACAGAGCGGATACCTGCTCTCCGGGCACAAGGCGTTCACGACCGGCGGCCTCCTTGCCGATGTCTTCCTCGTCTACGCGAACGACGGGGCCGGGGACATCGCCGCCTGCCTGGTCCACCGCGAAGACCCCGGCGTCACCGTCAACACCCTGGACCCCGTCGGCAACCGCACCTCAGGGCCCGCGTCGCTCGACCTGAGGGACGTGCCCCTGAGCCAAGACCGGATCGTGACGGACGGCGATGGCATCAGCCACGCCCAGCACCTGCTCAACGCCCGCAGGCTGACGGTCTGCTGCGCTTCCCTCGGCCAGGCACGTGCTCTGGTCGAACTCAGCGCGGCCCGGCTCGGCACGACCGTCCGGCACGGCCAGCCGCTCAGCGATCTCCCCAACGTCCAAGCCGCCCTCGGCCGCATGTACATCGCAGTGGAGACCGCCCGGGCGATGCTCTACCGGGCCGCGCGCCGAGCCACCGACGACGAAGCCGACCTCTTCTTCGACCCGCTGGTGTCCGCGGCCAAACACCGCATCACCGACTGTGTCCGCTCCGTGGTGGAGGAGTCGCTCCAGGTCCTGGGCGGCCACTTCTACTACGGCGACCCCTACTTCGGAATCTGCCTGCGCGACTTCACCGGACTGGTGGCAGCCGCGGGCACCCAGAACCTCCTCGAGGTCAACCTGGGTGCTCTCGCCGCCACCTCCCGGCCCGACCCCGACGGCCCCGGCCACGTCGGAGCACCCCGAAAGGACAACACCCCCGCATGACGACACTCCGCTTCTCCGGCCTGCTTCTCCGCTTCGTCGACTACGAGCGCACCATCATCAGCCACGCCCCCGTCCTGGGTGACGCCATCGCCGAGGTCGAAGACCGGTTTCCCCGCCTGCGCCCCATCCTGCGCGACGGCGAGGGCCGGATGAGGGCCACCCACAGGGTCTTCATCAACGGCGAGCTGTCCCGCGGCGCCGGCCTGACCACTCCCCTGCACGAGGACGACGACATCGAATTCCTCACCGCCATCGCGGGAGGCTGACCGTGCCGATGCCGACGGCCACGCCCCGTGAGATCACCTTCGAAGTCCCCACCAACCCGACCCAGTTCGGACCTGATCAGCTCCGGCCCCGGTTTCTGCTCGGCCTGTCGATGAGCGCACTCTCCCAGTGGTTCGCCGCGTACCTGGTGCCCCACTCCCGGATGCTGCACGATCATCTCACCGGGTGCGTCATCGGCATGGTCCGCCTCGACTCCCACCTGCCGGACCTGCGCTTCTGCGATGCCGACTGGCTGATGGTCACCGCCCGTGTCGAGGCCAGCGACTCGGCGACGTACCTGCGTTTGAGCGTCGACATCCACGCACGTCTCCAGGCGGGCACCGGCCCCGCGCTGCAGGTCGCCACCATCCGGACCGACCTGCGCCTGCTGACCGTCGTGGACAGCCAGTCGCTCACTGGAGTCCCCGGCACTCTGCCCGCGAGCCTGTTCGCCCTCTTCCGGCCGGAGGAGATCTACCGGCCGGATCGCAAAGCCCAGGTCCTGGCCGCCAAGCCGCCCGAGGGCAAGGAGCTCCTAGAGCCCGTCAGTTGGCAGACTCCCTTGTGCCGCAGCCACTGCGAGGTCGCCGATCAGTGGCTGTACAGCGAGCTCGTGGAACTCCTGACCCAGTCCAGGGAACGGCTTTTCCTCCGGGACACCACTCCGCCGGAGGTGGCGCGAATCGCTGTCGGCCGTCCCGTGCGCAGCGTCACCGCGGTCTTCCGTCGCGCGATGTACGCCTTCGAAACGTGCCGCATCACCACCCGCGTCCTGACCGGCACAAACGGAGGCGCAGGCGAGGGCGAGCCGGTGATCTTCCAGCACTCGGTCGACGATCCAGCCCGGCCCGGTGCGTGTGTCACCGCGTGGGAGACCGTGGGGGCCACGACCTAGCGTCCCTCAGCGAGGAGGCGAGACCGGAGAGAGTGCAAGACCGGATGCGTGGAGTACGTGGAATCAGAATCGCCGTCGTGGGCGGCAGCATCGCGGGGTGCGCCGCGGCACTCGCCGCCCATCGCGGGGGCGTCGGCGAGATCGTCGTGTACGAACGCGCCGTCGACCGCCCGACGGACCGCGGCGTCGGCCTGGTCATGCACAATTCCCGCCACGGGGAGCTCAGTTCGCAGGGATACCTGGGTACGGATACGCCCTGGGTCCAGCTGACCCGGCGCCGCTGGTACGTACGCGACGGGCTCTCGTCGCTGGGCCGCGAGGTTGCTGTCACCCCCTTCCCCTTCCGTACGTACACCTGGGGGCCGCTCTGGCACGAACTGCGCCGTCGCGTTCCTGAATCGGCGCAGTTTCGCCCCGGAACCATGGTCACCGGCATCGACATCACCCCAGAGGGCGCGGAGTTGACCACCGGATCCGAAGGCCGGGCCGAGCACTTCGATCTCGTCATCGGCGCGGACGGCTATCGTTCGGTGGTTCGTAGAGCCGTCTGCCCCGACCTCCGTCCGGAGTACGCCGGTTACCTCGCCTGGAGAGGCGCCTTTCCGGCCGACCGACTCACCGATCCCGCCGCGTGGGCCGACGAGGACTGCGTCTTCGCCGTCTTCCCAGGCGGCCAGCTCACCGTCTTCCGCATCCCGGACGGCGCGGGCGGCGGCCACCGGGTGAACTGGGTTCTCTTCACCACCCCGCCCACGCGTCTCGACCTGGCCCTGAACGACCCCACCAGCCTCCCGCCCGGCACCGTCACCGAGGCCCTGCACACGCACCTGACCGAGATCGCCGACACCCATCTGCCGCCCTACTGGCGTGAGTTGGTGGGCCTGACGGCACCCGACGAACTCTTCATCCAGCCGCTGTACGACTTCACCGCACCGCAGTACACCACCGACCGGCTCCTCCTGATGGGCGACGCGGCCACCGTCGCCCGCCCTCACACCGGCGCCGGCACCGTCAAGGCGCTCCAAGACGCCACAGCCTTGGAGTCCGCCCTCACCACGCACCCAGGATCTCTGGCTGACGCCCTGAGAACGTACGACGCCGACCGCAGCACCGCCGGTCGCACCATGGTCGACCTGGGCCGCAGTCTGGGACAGGCACTGGTACAGGAAGCCCCGGACTGGGGAGCGATGGATCAGTCCGCCCTCGACACATGGTGTCAACAGGCGGACGGCGGCGGCGCACTCGGCGGGCTCAAGCTGCCCCGGACGGTGAGTGAGCGAAGAGCTCAGCCGGAAACGCCCTGACGTGCGCCCCGGTTGACCGCTGAGACGGCCGCTTTCAGCGAGGCGCGTGTCGTATTCGCGTCGATACCCACGCCCCACAGCACCTGGCCGTCGATGGAGCACTCGATGTACGACGCCGCCTGCGCCCGCGCGCCTTCGCTCATCGTGTGCTCCTGGTAGTCCAGCAGCCTCGCATCGACACCGGTCACGGCCAGCGCTTCGAAGAACGCCGAGATCGGGCCGTTGCCGGTGCCGGTCAGGACAGTCTCGATGCCGTCCACGACCGCGTCGACCGTCAGCGTGTCCAGGCCGTCCTTGTCGGTCGTGGTCTGCCCGGACCGCAGCTGGACACGGCCCCACCGGGCATCCTCCTGGCCGTCCGGATTCGGCAGGTACTCGTCCTGGAAGGCCGACCAGATCGCCTTCGGCGTGACCTCGCCGCCCTCGCTGTCGGTCTTCGTCTGGATGATCTTCGAGAACTCGACCTGCATGCGGCGCGGCAGGTCCAGCTTGTGGTCGT